>JBHLLU010000128.1:0-5629 GCA_048938895.1 Promethearchaeota archaeon | reverse complement strand
CTATTTTAGGATTTAGAATATTTTTCACCTTATTTACATTTTATGAAAATTATTTTTATCATAACAACCTATAAAAAATATATAGGAATTTCATATAAAAGCCATTATGCAGATCTTCGAAGTAGATGAGTTACCAGAATTTCCATATATGGAAATGAAAGAAATTGTAGATGGGGGATTAGTTAGCGAAATAATAAATGAAGAGAGTAATGGAAAGGTCTTTTTACTGGTAGATCATGACACTAAAAGTATTTGGACTTATAACACTCCTAAGAGTATACCTAAAATTCAAGTATATGGAGCGATACTAGCACAAATGGTCCGACAACAATTAAAATTGTTTTACAGGACACATCTTTTAAATATGTTTTCACCAGGAGATCCAGAATTTCAAGAATTAATGAATAAGCAAATAGGTCCAGGGCGAGTGAAAATCATTGAAGAAAAGGACTTTTCAACGCCACTCCCCAGCAGGTATGTTATAGATACTTCAATTAATAGTCCACAAATAAAAAAAGCAATCGAATATATTGGTCAATTTCCCCAACCTAAAAATTTAGTTCGAAGATTTTTAATAATTGGAGGACAAATTTTTGCAGATGAAGAAATCACAGAAGCTTTTGTAAAAGGAGAAATAAATGTGGTTAGACCGGTGAAATTAGGACGCCTAAATAATGGTTTTACTCTTTTTAGAGATCAAAATTACTCTACAAGGCTAATTATTAAAGATCGAAAAATTCAAGGTATAGAGTTATTTGTTAAGGAAGAAGAGAAATCGGAACCGTTAGAACTAAAGGTACCTGTTATTTATGAAAAAAAATTTAGTAAACCTGGTTCAGTTGAAGAATTAATCAAAGCTTTTAAAATTCCAAGCCAATTACCCGAAGAAAAAGAGGAAGAATCCTCATCTAAAGATGATACTCCTAATTAATCCAAAAACTTCAAAATCTTCCGAAGTCCAAAAGCCCTTTTTCCGTGAGCCTAACTCAGGTATACTATATTTAGCAGCAATCTTGGACAATAATAATATACCTGTCGATATCTTAGATCTTGAGCAGTTCATAGATTTAGGTGAGGAGGAGTTAAAAGATGTTCTTAAAGAAAAGTTAAAGGGATACAAAATCTTTGGCATTACTTCATTAACCAATACTTTCCATTTAGCTCTTGATATTGTCCATATTATAAAAGAGCAAAACAAAGATAGTTATGTGATACTTGGGGGTCCTCATGTAACATTCATGTATAAGGAAATTCTAGAAAATGATAATAAGAATCAGAATCTAATTGATTTCATCTGTATTGGGGAATCTGAAAATTCTTTTCTTAAATTAGTTAATTTATTAATAAATCAAGAAGATTTAGAAAATTTTAACAATGAGCTAGACTCAATTCCAGGACTTGCCTTTAATAACTCAAAGGGAAATCTTACAGTGAAAGAAACACCTTTAGAAACTAATTTAGAACTTTTACCATTACCTGCACGTTATAAACTTTCTCATGAATACTATTATTACACAGTAGCTAATGTAATCGTCAATAGGGGGTGTCCGAATCAATGTTCTTTCTGTTCAAGACAGAAATTGTTTAAAAAAACTAAAATTAGAAGCATTGAATCAATTTTATCTGAAATCAGAGATATAATCTCTCTTCAAACATACAACTATATCAATTTTTATGATAATATTAATATTAATCATTCATTCTTCAAAGATTTTTGCAACATGTTCATAGAAAACAAACTATCTATTCCTTGGGGATGTGAAATTCGTGTAGATACAATATCTGAAGAAGACGCTTACCTATTAAAATACGCTGGATGCAAATTAATCGCAACAGGGATAGAATCAGGAAGTATAAATGTATTAACAAAGAATTTTAAATATCAAGATCCAAATCTGGTAAAGAAGGGTATAAAAAATTTGAAAAAATATAATATCCCTATACAAGCCTATTTTGTGTTAGGTTTACCAGGGGAAACAGAAACTACCTTTAATGAAACTGTACAGTATATTAAGGAATTATCATTAGATAAAGAAGATAAAATCGATTATTTTGTAGCAACTCCTTATCCCGGTTCCCAATTATGGGATAATAGAAATGATTTTGGTATTAAAATCATTGAAAGAGACTTTTCTAAGTATGATTGTAATCACATTATATTTGAAACCCCAGATTTAAATTTAATAAAATTAGAAAAATTATATTCTATGGCAAAAAAGATTGAACTAGAATTTTATACAGGTGTTTGAATATTCCAAGTATTTTCACAGAAAATATTATAAACGTAATTAAAAACATACCCAAGGGAAAAGTTCTTACTTATGGGCGTGTAGCTAAATTAGCTGGAAATCCTAGAGCTGCTCGACAAGTTTCATGGGTTCTTCATTCTTCAAGTAAGAAATATCATTTGCCATGGCATCGAGTGATAAGTTCAACCGGTAAACTCTCAATGGTCTCTATCGAAGATAAACAATATCATAAGAAGCTATTAGAACTAGAAGGTATTAAGTTTGTTGATGATTTTAAAGTTGACTTGAAGAAATATCTCTGGGATATAGATTCTATTAAGAGTCTTTAGATTAGAGAAATTACCTATGAGGCAAACAGGTTGGAAATGTCCTAAAAAATACTGAAAACGCAGCATCTTCTTTTCCTTCAGTTAGAAGTTTCCTGATGTTTTGTAAGTTATCCTTTTGGATATTAAATTCTTCAGGAACCAAACCAATCTGAGTAAATTGCATAACTTGTTCATTTATTAGCTGTTCAAATCTACTTCCATTATCTTCTTTAAAGTTTCTAAAATCTTTTCTGCACGCTATTACTATTTTGCCATATTCCGGCTTTTTAGGAAATTTTCCTTCTGCCATTGTATATGTAATAAAATTTCACCCTTTCTTTGAATGTAACTTAATTAATATTTTGATATAAATGTCAATTTGGATATATAAAATTATTGTTTAGAAATTTTCTAAATCCATTGAATGATCCTTTTATACTATATTTCATATTTTCTCTTCAATCTTTTAATTAAGAAAACAAAAAAAAAATGTCAGAATTTCAGCCTTTCCTTATGGAACGATGGATGTCGAAATATGAGCAAAAAGTCGATTTCAACCTATCTGAAAGTGGAGTTCACCCAATGGTGCTTAAAGATTTGTTAGCAGACGACCCAGATCATGTTAAACAGCTCCTTGATACTGATCTTAATTATCCTTATGTTGAGGGTATACCTGAATTGAGAGAAAATGTAGTAAACCTATATGACGGTGCTACAATAAAGAACATTCTAGTTACAACAGGAGCAGTTGAGGCAAACTATAACGCAACCCATACATTACTTAATAGTGGTGATGAAATTGTTATCATGCTCCCCAATTACATGCAAATTTGGGGTATTGCAAAAAACTTTAATTTCAAAATAAAAACCTTCCACTTGAAGGAAGAAAACAGTTGGGCTCCTGATTTAGATGAGTTAAACGAAATAGTATCAAAAAACACTAAATTAATTGCTGTATGCAACCCCAATAATCCAACAGGTTATATTCTTACCGAGAATGAAATGGATGCAATAGTAGATATTGCAAAAAATTCAGGAGCATGGATTTTAGCGGATGAAGTATATAGCGGGGCTGAACGAATAACTGATGCTGAAACATCTTCTTTTTATGGACGATATGATAAAGTCATAGCGATTGGAAGTATGAGTAAAGCGTATGGACTACCCGGACTGCGTATAGGTTGGGCAGTTGCACCTGTGGATATGATAAACAAAATTTGGAAAAGACATGAGTATACAACTATTAGTGCTACGATGCTTTCAAACAAGCTTGCTGCCATCGCGCTTTCTCCCAAAGTACGCCCACGCATTATAAAACGTACTCGTGATTATATAAGAAAAGGATATCCCATCTTACAACAGTGGATGGATAGTCATGAAAAGACTTTTAGTGTTATACCACCACAAGCTGCTGCTATAGCCTTCGTTCGTTACCATTTAGATATCAATTCAACTGAATTTGCAGAGCGCTTACGTAAGAAGAAGAGTGTATTTCTCGTACCGGGGGATCACTTTGGAATGGATAAATTCCTCCGTATTAGTTTTGGATTACCTCATGATTATCTTACTTCAGGACTTAACCGTATACATGAATTAATTACGGAACTTAAACGATAAAATTTGGATTCTTTTTTATTCTTTGCGAGATAGTCCAATCAATAATTTTATTAAGAGAAGATTAACTCTAGATAATTGTAGTGTTATCTCAAAAATACACTATTATAAATAAGTATTTTCCACAAAATTATAAAAAGATAAGTTTAAAATTTAAAAGGAAAAACATATGGCAAAACCGGATTACTTTATTGGAGAAGCATTAGTGGGTGATGCCCAAGACCCAAATTTAGCACACATAGATTTAATAATTGGCTCTAAAGATGGACCTGTAGGAGTCTCATTTGCAAATGCCCTTAGTACACCTTCTAAAGGTCATGGGGGGCTACTCGCAGGTATACGTCCCAATTTACTAGCAAAGCCTGTTTCACTTATCGTTCCAAAGGTTACCGTTGCTAAAATGGAGGACGCCAGTAAAATTTTTGGTCCTGCACAAGCTGCGGTAGCTAAAGGGATTGCAGATGCTGTTGAAGAAGGATTAATCCCTATGAATAAAATTGATGACTGGCTTATAATTGCCAGTGTGTATATTCACCCAAACGCTACAGATTATAGAAAAATATATCAATATAATTATGGAGCAACCAAATTAGCAATTCAGAGAGCATTAAAAGGATATCCTCCAATAGAGAAGATTTTCTATGATAAAGATCGGGCAAAGCATCCTGTTGCTGGTATAAGAGTTCCTAGATTATGGAGACCCCCTTATGTTCAAGTTGCATTAGATCATCCAGCTTTGGAAAGACAAATGAAAGTTGTTAAAGAACTACCAAAAAGTGACCGAATAATCTTAGAAATTGGAACACCTTTTTTAAAGAAATATGGTGTAGAGTCGATAAAACAGATTCGGGAAGTCGCTAGAGATAAATTTATTGTAGCTGATTTAAAAACATTAGATGTTGGGAAACTCGAAGTCGATTTTGCATTTGATGCTACTGCTGATGCTGTAGTAGCAAGTGGTCTTGCTGCTGCTGCATCGCTTGATAAATTTATATTAGAGGCACAAAGATTAGGGATTCACGCATTTGTGGATACAATGGAAGTCCAGAATCCAATTGAAAAACTAAGTTCACTTAAACAAACTCCTGATGTTGTTATCATACATAGAGCAATTGATGTAGAACAATCTGCAGCAGGAGATAAATCTCCCGACGCTCAGCAAAGACAGCGATGGGCATTAGTACCAAAAATTAAAGAGTTATATGCTGGTCAAAAGAAAGCTTCAGGAAGAGATAGAGTACTAGTCGCTGTAGCTGGTGGTATTGAGCCAAGTTCTGCAGCATACGCCTTGGATCAAGGTGCTGACATATTAATCGTGGGTAGATTCATTGCTTCTGCTAAGGATGTCGAATTTGCAATGAGAAGAATGCTTAGTGTACTTCCTGGTTATCAAGACATTGACTTAAAAAGAATCCACTCTGAAGATGATGATAACACTGTTGAGAAAAGTGGTGGTCC
>JBHLLU010000018.1:0-75281 GCA_048938895.1 Promethearchaeota archaeon | reverse complement strand
TTTTCTAGAGCACCAATACCATGATCTACACGCTCCTTCGCTTCCCTATACATTCTTTTATAAAGTTTTATAGGTGATCTCAACCCTGTCATTGTGAACAATGGGAAGAGTCCACCAAATGTATCTCTTGTTGAAACTGGGCAAGGTACATTCTTTCTTAATTCAAAAACTTCCTGCCATATCTTTCCCATTTCATATGAATTCTGAGCCACTTCTCGTGCCTTTTCTTCATCATATTCATTTCCAGTGACCTCAGTTATAAATTCTAATAATTCCCAAAGTTGCTCTTTGATATAATTTTTAAAGTATTCTCGTTGTCTATTATTGGTATTACTGACTACATGGGGAACATCGATGGTAAAGTGAGGTACCCCACCCATTCTTTCAGATTGTACTTGAAACCAATTAACATGTGTGTCACATATTACATCACTTGAAAGCATGAATGTTGGTTTTCTTGTACCACCTTCACTCATTTCGGCATTGCTAAGCACAGCACCGACATTTGTTTTGAAATAAGAACATAAATCATATGAAAATCCTTGATCTTCGGCAAGTTCAATAAAATTTTGGGATTTTTTCATTGCTGCAGAGATTGTAGCAGAATTTTCTGGAAGCATTGGTTGAATACCCATTGTATATAGAAGTTCAACAGGAGTACCTGCAGTTGCCCAAGCAGTTGGTTTTCCATCTCGATATGCTTGTTCAATTGCTAAAAAATGTCTTCCCATCTCGTTTCTTAGTTTATTAGTTGCGTTTAACATCTTCCCGGTTTTTTTCATTTTTGACATATTTATAATCCTCTATTAAATTATTTCTCTAAATGCCTCAAATCTGGTTGTTAATTGTTTATAAGATTCTCTATTGTATTCCATTTCTATAAAAAGGTATGGAATTTCTAGTTCTTTAAACTTTTTATTAAAATATGGATGAGTATATAAAACGGGCTCACAAAATTTTTGAGCGACATTGATAACACCTTCTACATTATAAGTTTGTGCTAATTTCTTAATTACTTCAAATCTTGTATACGAAGGGAATTTAGTGGAATAAATTGGTTTGTTTAGGTGATAATTAGCTATTGCCTCAAGGGGATCTCCATTTTCTTTTATATTTGTCCAAAAATATTTTGTTCCTATATCTAAATCATCAATTATAATATGAAAACCAACTCCTTCTAGAAATTTAATGAATTCTGTATCATCTATTACTGAACCTGTAAGTAAAATGTTCTTATGATTATTCTTAGTAAAAGGAGCTCTTGCATTAATTTCGGTTAATTTTGTTTCAAGATATTTGACTAGATCTTCTTCTTCTGATTGTTCTATTTTTTTTACCAAAGCGTGAAATTCAGAACCCTTTAATTTCATCTCAGCTCGAAAATCTGAAAGTTCTCTTAAAAGTGCTCTAATTTTGTTGGTTTTCTTTATTGCAGCAGAAATTTTTTCAGAACTTATTTTGATATTGAAATGTTCTTCCAATTGGGTAATAAGTTCCTTTATATCATTTACAAAGAAGTTTAGGGCACTCTTATCCCGCTTCAAAGGTGCATTTAAAAAGAATAAAAATGGCAACTTAACACATTCCAGCCAAATATCGAATTCACGATTTGTACAATCACATCCATGAGTTGTAATCACTCCTTTAATATCTTTATCCAGCCCATTTATCGCTTGTTCAAGAATATTTCTTGCCCAAACACAATGAGTTGGAGGTATATGCTCATTAGCTTTATCTATTCCTATTTTTGGATTGCCAAAAAGTCTAACTGGAACCATGCCAGCGGCAATGATTATTTCAATAGGCGTCTCAATAGCTGCGTCAAAATATGCAATCTTATTCATTTATATCCCTATTCTAATAATAGTTCTTTAAAATTCTTAAATATTTAAAAAAATATTTATTTGATTCTGTAATTAAAAACATAACGTAGAATTATTTCATTAAGATTTTATTTATATGTCACAACAGACTATACACAGGACTTTATCAAAAGCAATTTTAAAGCCAGAAGTGAATATTAAGCTAAAGATTTGGAATACTTATTTAACGGGAAAGCTTGTAAAATTCGATAATTATATGAATTTAATTGTAAAAGATGCTAAAGAGATATACTTCGGTCGCGGAGGAAAGAGGAGCAAAGACCTTGGAACAGTCATGATACGAGGCGCGAGTGTTATCTTTATAGGTCAGGATCGTGAAAGATTAGTTTTTTCAGGGGATTCAGAGGAAGAGTTAATGCATCGTGAAGAAGTCGAAGAGGTGTAAATATAATGGGAAAGGGTACACCGAGTAAAGGAAAGAAAAATAAAGCAGCTAGTCATAAGACATGTAGAAGATGCGGAAGGCACTCTTATCATCGAAGGAAAAGATATTGTGCTTATTGCGGTTTTGGAAAAACTGCCAAACTCAGACAACCAGGATGGAGAAATAGAACTTCACCTTTTAATGGTCAAAAATCATTTTACAGTAATAAGAAAAAAGTAAAAGTCTGAATTTTTATTCAGAAAAAATTTCTCCTAAGATATCTTTAATTGGATTGAATGTCTCAAGCTCACCATCCCAATTACTTAACACTTTGAGATAAACTTGTTCTAATCTAATGACTAATTTTTTTATATTAAATTCTATAATTGATGATTCTTTTCTTGAAAATATTACTCTTGTAATAGATATATAGATAAATACCCTCCAATGTACAATTTTTAAATAGATATCTTTATATGGTTCATATCTTATTTGAACTTAATGTGAAACCGAATTTTGAATTGACATGAATAACTTAAAAATTCAAGATCTCAACAATGAATTAGAAAAGTTGGAAGATATAAGTGATATGATTGGAGCGGCTATTGTTAATCGCAATGGTTTGCTAATTGCTTCAAGATTACCAAGAGATATTGATGATCGAAAATTTTGCGCAATGGCAGCTACAATGTTTGGTGCTACTGAGACAGCTGTATCTAATTTAGGAAGTAATTTAATAAATAATCTCACTGTAGAATTTAATGATTTTCAGCTTATCATTATGGTTATAGATGATCAAAGAATTATGGTTTCGCTAATAAATCTTAATACAAATTTGGGTCTCATTTTTATAGAGATTGAAGAAACAATTAAGAGTGTAAAGAAATTGCTAAAAGAGTGATAAAGCATGCTAACTGAAAAGCAAAAGGAAAGGTATACTAGGCAAATCATTTCTCCTGAAATTGGAGAGAAGGGACAAGAGAAATTATCTAACCTTAAAATACTTCAGATTGGTTGTGGTGGATTAGGTTCACCATTTTCAATGTATTTGACTGCAGCGGGTATTAATGAATTGACAATTATTGATAACGATGTTTTGGATATCTCTAATTTGCAAAGGCAAATTCTCTATAATGAATCTCAAATTGGACAAGACAAGGTAAATTCTGCTAAAGAAATATTATCAAAATTGAATTCTGAAGTTCAAATTAATGTATTTAAGGATTATATAGATGAGAATTCAATAAAGAAATATTTAACTGAGAAAAACTATGATTTTATAGTCGATTGTAGTGATAATTTTAAAACCAAATTTCTAGTTAATAAAATAGCCATCGAAAATAATTTAAAATGTGTTATTGCAGGTATTAAAGATTTTTATGGTCAAATTATAACGATTAATCCGAAAAAGACAGCTTGCTATCAATGTGTGTTTTCAGAACCAATTAAATCTCAGAAAGAAGAAGGTCCTCTACCAGTTATAGGAGTTACTCCCGGTATATTAGGCACCTTAGAAGCTTTAGAAGTAATTAAAACAGCTTTAGAACTCCCTAATCTAGAAAACAAAGTTTTAATGGTTAATTTGCTTGATCTTAGATTTAATATTATCAACATTGTTAAGAATGATGATTGTTTTTGTTCAAAATAAGAAAATAGAAAAAATAAAAGAATAGCTTATTTATTTTTAGCGTTTTTTTCAAAATACTGTTTAAACATTTGACCTTTTTTAGAATATAATTTGGATGTCTTAGCACCCTCAAGTTTTCCTTTGTATATTCCTTCCTTTTTTATAGAAGCGGGAATACCTACCGCTAGACTTCTAGGAGGAATCTCTTTACCTAAAAGCACTGCTCCCGCTGCTAAAACTGAACCTTCTCCGAGTTTGGAACGATGCAAAACGTTTGATGCTATACCTACAACACAACCATTTTCAATTGTACAAGGTCCGTGAATCATTCTGCAGATTGAAGTAAAATCTTCAAAAATTTGCATGATGACCTATAATACAATCATCTCCTATAATTACATGACTACCGGCTTCTAGATGAATGGTTACATTTTCTTGAATACTTGTATTTTTTCCAATTTTAATAGAACCCCAATCTCCTCTAAGAGTTGCTCCAAACCAAACATTTGAATTTTCTCCAATAGTCACATCGCCAATGATAACTGCTGTTGGAGCAATGTACACGGATTCATGAATTTGAGGTTCTTTTCCTGTTTCTGGACTTGGTATAATTATTATACTTCTTCACCTTTTAATTTTGTTTGAATCTGAAGAATTTAGCTAAAAATAATAAATTTATGAGAAATAAATCACGATTTTAATTTAGTTAAATGAAATTTGAATCTCTAAGCATTTTTTTATGATCAAAAGCCAATTCCATTACACTTACTTGATCTTTTGAGAAGAAATTCACATCAGTCGTTTCTTCTCCCAAATTTATATCTGAAACATTTCCTAAGATTTTGCATTTAAAAACAGTACTATAGACTTTACCTCGTGGATCTCGTCCTTCTTCATTATATAATCCAATTTCTTCAATCGGTTCTACATGAAGATTTGTTTCTTCTCTAACTTCTCTAATCAGAGCATCTTTAAGGCTTTCACCTTTTTCAACTGAACCTCCAGGTAATGCATAGAAACCTTGATAAGGAGGAAACTTTCTCTTTATTAATACAATACTTCCATTCTCATCTTCAATAATTGCATCTACAGCATGAATAATATCTTCTTTTTTAATCTGAATTTTGGTATAGATGTAAAAAATAACAGTAGTTACCAAAATTCCACTTATTATAATCGCGATGATACTATTTAACAATATTGAACTGAAGTCACCTTCCTGCATACTTAGTGCAATCATAATTACGCTCCCCAGATCTGCTAGAATTCCTGCACCAAAAAGTAAATTAAGTAGATTAAGCCCTTTTTCGGTTCTCTTTTGAAGTTCTTCATTTTTTTTCACATATAGACCTTCTATTGAGTCATAGATTATATTAAATTTTTTATTTATCCGAGAAACAATATCATCAATTTCAAATTCTGTAAGTAGATGTTTTAAAACTCCTGTATAGTGCTCTCTTCTATTATAATCTAATTCATTATATACCAAACTTAATTTCGTTTGGATTAATCCTCTAAGAAGTCGAAGATTCCGAATTTTTTTTTCAATCGTGTTGACATCCTTAAATTCTTCTAATTGAGTCTTCAAAAATAGGAGATCTAAGGATTCATTCATTGTTCTTAATGCAAACTGAACGGCTCTCATTTTTGGAGTCGGAGTTAGTACATATTCTTTCATATATGAATCAAAGAAGTTAGTATAATTATTTTCTGCCATATATATGAACCCGGAATTTCTACGAATAAAGTGCAATTCTGAAAGCCGATTAGATAAATTATTTTCAATGCGTTTGTCAAATAAATTCTCTGAGTAATCTTCCCACTGTCCTGAATATACAGCTGTCCAATAACTAATAATCTTTTTATTTTTTTCGATATTTTCTCTTGTCCAGGAGATTTCCTCTGGTTTCACTTTATTGGAAACAACAAAGATATACATAGGACTTTCTAAATCAATGAGAATCCCCTTAGATTCTTCCTTTATGGAATATTCTCTTAAAAATGTCATAATTATTTGAGGTATCTGCTGAATATAATTCGATTTTATAATTTCTTTTTTAGAAGGAGTTTTCCCATAATAATCGACATCAAATTGGAAGAATCCTAATGTATCATACTCTCTTTGATTATTTTCATCAATATAAGGAAAATTCTCCAGATAAGGAACCCAAGTACACAATAAAGAGATATTTTTAGCCATATCTATAATATCATCACCAAGTTCATCTCGGATTTTAAAATAAATATCTTCCTTTTGTATATTGTTGAGACGTTCTATAATTTTTACTTGAATGTCTTTACTTCTTTTTTTTCCATCTTGGTAAGAGGAATTTAGAAATGAACTGATATACCAATATTCTTCTTTATAAACAAAATCCATAATGTTTATACCCCTATAATATTAAATTCAAATCATTAGAATTTAATAATTTTATTAATCTCGATTTTCTTCCAAAATAACAATTTTTTATAATCCAACACCTTATTTTTTCTAGAACCTTATAATGATATAACACACTAAATCCTTAATGAAAAATGACAACAAAACAATTACAGGAAGAAATACTAAATTTAAAAAAACAAGAGGATGTACTAATTTTAGCACATTATTATCAACCCATAGAAATTCAAGAAATCGCTGATTTTAAAGGAGATTCCCTCGGATTATCTCGAACAGCAAAGGAAAAGGCAGAATCTGAATATATTATATTTGCAGGAGTCGATTTTATGGCTGAAACTGCTTCGATTTTAAATCAAGATAAACATATATTAATTCCGAATTATGAATCATGTTGCCCAATGGCAGCCTTTCTTACCCCTGATATGGTTAGAAATTGTAAAGAAAAACATCCTGGAGTACCAGCTGTTGTCTATGTTAATTCTACTGCTGCAGTAAAAGCAGAATCAGATATTTGCTGTACATCCTCAAATGCAGTAAAAATAACCAAATGGATTAGTAATGAATTTAAAGTACAAGAAGTCTTATTCGGTCCTGACGCAAATTTGGCAGATTATACTGAACAAATTTCAAAAATTAGAACAATAAAAATGCCTAATAACGGACATTGCTATGTTCACTCTCAGATAACTGTTGAGGATATAGAGACTATAAGAGTACGTTATCCTAAAGCAAAACTTCTTGTTCATCCTGAATGTGTTAGAGATGTAAGGGCTTTAGCTGATTTCGTTGGATCAACACAAAAAATGTATAATTTCGTTAAGAATAGTTCTGAGGATGAATTTGAATTCATTATCGGAACTGAGCAGGGATTAGTAGAGCGGATGGCACAAGATTTTCAAAATAAGAAATTTTATTTAGCAAAAAACAAATTGATTTGCTATAACATGAAGAAACATAACCTAGAGTTAATTAAATACCTTCTAGAAAATTTAGATGATAAATCATTCGAGGTTAAGGTGCCTCCTGAGATTGCAACCCGTGCACTAAAACCAATTGAAGAAATGTTAAAACATTCTTAGATTAAAAAAAATGAAGTTATTCTCTTCTGGTATTTTTTATCCAATAACCATTTCTTGAAATCATTTGTTAATCTTCCTGCCCAAATCGCATTTTTTAATGTTTCTTCATTAAATCTATTGACATCTTGATAAGTAAACTTAAATTGAGTCATCATGTTCCTCATTTTTAGAATCCATTCTACAAAATGTTTGTATAATTTATTATCAGATGAAGTAACTCTATTGTATCTACTCTCATAAAAATTTTTGTCATTTTCATCATATCCTGAGAAATACCTATAATTTTGGTTCATCCAAAAGTATTTCTCAGTAGAATTAGAAAATTTTTCAATATGACAATTCCATAATTTAATGGTTTTTAAATTAGGTAATTTATTCAAAACCTCAGGAATTTCAGTTATCGTCTGATTATGAGACAAATCAAGATGTTTCAAGTTATATAACTTATTAAGATTTGTTATATCACATAACTGATTATTTCTTAGAAATAACTTTTCTAAGTATTTAAGACTACCAATTCCATCTATATTTACAAGTTTATTATTATTGAGTTTTAACACATTTAGGTGTGGAAATCTTTCAATTCCATCTAATTCAGAAATTTGATTATTACTTAAATCTAAATTCTTTACATTTTCTAATTTCTCTCTGGTTACAGTTAATTTTTTGAGAGATTGGATGTTTTGGTTATTTAAATAAACCCTTTCATCTTTAAAGATTCCGATTATTCTATTATCATATTTAATAAAACTATGCTCAAATTCAAAATCTTTAAAATATTCCATATGTCTATTAAGATATTGAATTAATGGAAACCTGTTTCTTGTCTTCAGAAGATTATATACAAATTCAACAAATGGTTTTTTATATTTAACAGGAATTTCATTTATGATTTTTGAGGTTAGTAGAGAAACATGTTCAATTCCAAAATTCCCAAGTAATCGATTTATTATATAAATGATTGAGCCAGATAGATCTAAATTCTGGTTTTGCCCAAAAATTTGATTTAATTCAGCGGTTATATTATCTAAAATAATAGGATTTATGTCATCTAAAATACTCTCAAATTCATCGGAGCTTAAATATTTTAAATACCCATTTTGAGTTAAATACTGAGTTACAGTAGAATGTTTACTTGCAAGTCTTATTGCAATTTCCTCAGAAAATACTTTCTTTGCGATAGGGTCACCAACTTCACTTAGTTTTTTTAATAATGGAAAAGCTAGATTTCGATGCAGAATTCTAGTGTCATAGCCATTTTCGGCCCAAACTTGCAGATTAGAACAATGTCCCCAAAATTCTGTTTCAGGGGGAACTTGATTATGATCTCTTTCCATTGAACGATCTAATTTGACAACAGCATCATCTATTGACTCAATTTCATCATATTCTTCAATTCTATCAACATGAAGATTCAATAATAAATACATACATTGCATAAAACGTCGATTTTTTACGTAGATATTTGTTTGTCCATTTTCAAGTTTTAATTTGATATAATCGTTAACTATGAATTCTTTGATTTGTTGGTGTTGCCTAATTGTTAGAAACAAGATAATTACAGAAAAAATAGAGAACCAAATTAATTGAGATTTTATCATGTCTTCAAATAAATTAGGATTTTTGTTAATTTTCAGGTGTGTTCAATTAAAATCCCAATCCTTTTAAAGACCTACCCCAATTGAGTTTCTTGATTTGAAATTATAGTAAGATTGTTCAAATTTATATCAAGTTTATTACCATTCAGAATTGATTCTTTAAGATTTGTTCCCTCTTCAGACAGTAATAATTTTTGGGATTGTGTTACACCTTCCATTATTTTCTCCCGTTCAATATCTAAAAATCCCATTTCAATGGCATTCTTAATAACCTGGTTTAAGACCAATAATTGAAATTGTGATTGAATAGCATCCCATATCAATCCCATTTCTTTTAGTTGTTCTGTAATCTCTTCAGCCATAATGTCTAAATCATAAATCATATCATATATTCCCTCTTGAAGATTAATGATTTCATCAATTAGTTTGTCTTTAATAAGTCTTAAAGCAGTAGTTCCTAGTAAATCTTCTTCGTGGAAAAAAAAATCTGTATCTTCTCTCTGAATTAAATAAAAGCCAAATTCATTTTTGATTAATTTAGATCTAGCTAAGTAATTAATTGCTTCTTTTGTAACTTTATATACCTCACAAAATTGCTCTAAATTTAATTTATATCCAACAAACTTTTCAGGGGTTGGTTCATCAAAATGCCAATACTTTCTGGCAAAAGCACCTTGCCCTAAGATCGAATTATAGAAGATATAAAAAAGTGATAAATAAAGATCTCTATCTTGCTGTAATTCAAAGAAATTGTCCCCAATTTTGGAAATGATTCTTACGATATGAATAATAAAAGCATCCTCAACACTTATTTCCTTATAGAAATATATTAAATCTTCGAGTTTTCTCACATTTTCTTTTAATTCATTTACAATAAATAACTCCTCTTTTAGCTTTAAAGGTTGTTCTCCAAGTTTTTCAATTCCTCTCTCAGTAATTACATACCCACGATATTGCTTATTTGTTTGTTTATCTGTAAATATTCTTTGTTCAATGTTTTTGTATTTTCTATGGAGATTCAAATATTTGGATACTGTAGATCTGCTTAATCCCGAATATTTTATTATGTTAGTGAATCTTTGTGGACCTAAATTTCTAAGTATAAATAAGATTCTCCTGCTATTATCCTCAATATTGCTAGATTTTTTTAAAAATTCATTTTTTAACTTTTTTGATATATTCCAGCTTTCCATAATATTCAATTATAAATCTAATTATATAAAATTGTACTTTTTTACTAAACTTATACCAAAAAATATATGAAATACTAAGCATTATGAAAAAAGTATATATTTCTAATAATAGCTTTTAGATAAAATTTTATAATCTGGAAAGTAATTTTTAACTTGAATTAAAATCAAAAAATTTTCAAGATAATAGTAAAATATGTCGTTAGAAAATCCTAATATCTTAGATAGAATTAAAATAATTGAAGATAGATTAAATAAATTAGAAGAACGTCTTTTATATATTGAAAGCAGACTAGGCCGTTTCCCACCTCGCCCAACCCCACAACCAGAACCAATTCCACCTCCAGGTCCTCCAGGACCTCCCGGACGCCCTCCTGAACCTTTTCGATTTGATTAAATCTGAGGATAGTATTAATATCTCAAAAATTATATTGTAAAATCCATCAAACTCAAGTTTAGCATAAAATACCAAAGACCTTAAGTAAAAAATGACCCAATATTTCTTTAAGATAATAATGATCAACAAAAACTAAAAAAAAAATTGAATTAAAATGACTCAATATCGATTTCGTCTAACAGGTGTTCCCCCTGACCAAGCTATCAAGCTTATTGAGCTTGATCCAAATAACTCAATAGCAGAAATTAAAAAAACTGTTCAAAGGGAATATAAATTAAACCCAATATTAGCAATCCAATTTATTTTTAAGGGAAAGGTTCTACCAGACCAATTAAAGTTTGCTAAAATAGGAATTCATCCAAAGAAGGACGTAATCACGGTAATGGCAACACAGGCTGGTGGAGCCTAGTTGTTCCATTAATTTCATAAAAGTATAACAGGGTTAGCACGGGGATAATAAGAGAAAAAAGCCGGCAACTTTTTCTCTTTTATTTTTATTGTTTTAGATGTACTTATTGAGAATTTATTAATACTCAATAAAAATAGGTTCTTTATAACCCTTTAATTTTGAAGTTATGAGTTCCTCTATAGTAGTGGAAAAGGACTTAAAATGGGATATTTCTCCATCGAAATTATCAAGGCTATCCTTAAATAAGAATAAAAAAGCGTCCAATATGCTTTCTGCGATATCTTCAAGTAAAGGACTATTTATTTTTTGATTTGAACATTTAAGAACTAAATGATATTTAGTTCTATGGGTGAAAAAGAAGAAGATAAAACTATCGAGAGTCAACATTCTTAGACTTTCTTTGAAACTATTCTTTGTAAACCTGCAGATTATATCAAAGTATCCTGCTAAAGATTGATGATCATCAGTTTTGTTTTCATCAATGAAACTATGGTAAAACAAAGCTATTCCTGCGTTATTTATAATCATTAACTCTTGAATCATTTTGTAGTTATTAACCCGTTATTAAAATTATTTAGCATTCTTACAGAGTTTACAAATAAAACATTGTAAGATTTTTCACATAACTTATGGGATAATAGATTTTTAAACTTTTATTCTAGAATTTATTTACTTCAAAATAAACTCTTAAAGTACAAAATTGGAGAAAAAAAGAAAATTCAAAAAAAATTATTCTTAGGTAAGTTGTTCAATCGTTATTTTTTTAATATTATTAAAGGCAGCAGTTAGACATTTTTCAGCATCATTTACAATGCTATTTATTATATCAGCTACACACTCAACACTATCAATAAGTTCAGCACTTTGTCCTAAAAAAGCTATACCTTCTTCAACATTTCCTTCATAAGTTCTTTCTAATTCGGCTAATTCTCTTTCAACGTTCGACATTGAAGTCTCGGCAGCTTGCTTTTCCTTTTTACTTTCAACAAGGTTATGGTTCTCAGTCTTTTCATTCTTCCACACTCTAGCTGGTCCAAAAATTCCTGTTTTTAACTCAGTGTCTGAGGCTTTAGATTCCACAACAATTTTCTTATAGTTATCGTGAAATTCGCATTCCTTAGTGGATATGAAACGAGTACCCATTGCTATAGCACCCACACCCATAGATATAGCAGAAGCTAATCCTTCACCTGTTGCATAACCTCCTGAAGCGATTATTGGAACATCTGGTAAATTTTTTCTAATCTGTTGTAATAAGACTAAAGTACTAATATTTTCATATGATTGATGTCCCCCACCCTCAGCCCCTGTAATCACTAATCCATCTACACCACTATTTATCAGTTTTTGTGCGAGATATAACGAGGGTGCTACATGGAAATGTTTGATGTTTGAACCACTTTCTTTTAATTTCTCATAGTGTTTGTTATACATTAATCTTGGAGATCCTGCACTTGTGATTAAATAAACACATTGTTCTTTAATTCTTGGATTTTCCATGATAAATTGGGGAAGTTGCCTACAAAGTTTTATCGCATCTGGTTGTAACCTCGCTGTTCTGATGTTAAATCCAAAAGGTTTATCTGTGTGTTCTACAACGTACTCCATGCTTTTTTTCATTTCATCTAATGTAACTGTGCCATGTACAGTAACATGGCTTAAGACTCCTAGTCCTCCTGCTTCTGATACTGCTACAGTCAATTTTGTGGTGTAAAAAGGACCCATTGGAGCGCTTAATATTGGATGTTTAATTCCCAACATTCTTGTAATATCAGTTTCTATTACCATATTGCATCACTTAAGAATCGAATAAATTAAATCTTCAATTATTAAATTAAACGATTAGTTATTTTTATCAAAAATTCATTTATAAAACTTTTACAAAAATACACACTATCAGAAGTATTAAATCTGGAAGGAGATTATTAAAATTTTTAACATTTCTTATTAAAATTTAATATAGAAATAAGAATTATGAGATAAATCGTTTATCGTTTATAGTGATTTTAATAACGTAATTTTGGTTTTCAAAATCTATTTTATTTAATTTCGACTAAATTAAACGTTTTCAAATAAATAATGAATTATTGAGTCATACGATTTTCGAATTTCTTCCAGTATTTTTAGATATTCCATAAATGAAAGATTAATTAAATAGATGAGTGACTGACGAGGTTAAAGTTAATCAACAATTAACAACTTTAGGAAGTATTGAATTAAAAAAGTAATGAAGGAATATTTGAGTAAATTATGGCATGGGGAGGTTCACTTAATAAAGAAGGTTCGGATTATCTTAGGTATATTCGAAAAGCTGATGATGTAATTAAATTTCTTGATAAATTAAAAAAAAAACTACATGATGAGGAAATACTCGAAGTCAATAGAGTTATAGAAATTATTACAAATATAGTTACAAAACTTTCTGAGAAGAAGAAATAGCAATCAAATTTGAGTAAGTATTTCTTTAATAATTTCTATTAATGAATTTGCTGAATTTTCTACAGTCTCTGTAAGATTAAATTCAAAAAAGGGAAGATCTTCATTTTCACTCCTTTCTTCTAGTGTAATTTCATTTTCTCTATATAAATTTAAATCAGTAAATCCCTCAAGACTTTTCGGTACAAAACCTATCATAAAAACTTTAATATTAGGCAATTTTTCTGCCAATAAATCAATAACAATATGGATAGGAATTGTGTGTGAAGATATTGGTACAGATTCTTTAATATTTTTACGCTCGATTATTGCCATAGTCCCAGGAGGTTTGCTCAATGTACAAGTATCTAAAATAACAAGATGAGAAGCTTGAAATTTAACGACATCATCTAATCTGGTCATAGGATCAACTCCCGCATTAATAAATAGAAATTTTTCATTAGAAAAAGACAGGAGTTCGCTAATTATATATGGTCCAACTCCATCATCAGAGAGTTTCTCCTCCCCGATACCCATGAACACGATTTTCTTTGAATTTTTTAATTTTTCTAACAATTTTGATCTAATTTCTTTCATGGTAAACAATTATTTAATGGTTTAATGGTATATAATGGTTTAATCAGGTTGTCTAGATTAAAAAATTTCTACTACCTATTTATCTTTTTGATTTTAATAGTTGGTTAGTTAGTTCCTATAACATTGAAGAACAGAGATAAATTCATTAATTATTAAAAATTCCTTTATAATACTACATGAATGAAGAATCAAATGAGAAAACTGAAAAGATTCAGTTAGAGGGAATGATTAAAGAAGATAAGGTCTTTATTACTGATAGTAGAGGATTTGAAGAATTCTATAACAGCTCTTATATTGGAACAATTGAACAAGATAGTGATAACCAAAATGTACTAATTCTTGATGCTATTGAGGTATTACTCTTAATAGAAAGACATAGATTAAATCTGTGGGAGGAAAATAATAAAAATAATCAACTTTATGATTTCGAAGGATTACTTACCTATTTTACAAAATTCGATAACCGTTTATGGCATAAATATATAATATATATGGATTTAAGGAAAAGAGGTTATATTGTTCGAATGGGATATGGGAATGGGATAGAATTTCGAGTCTATAAGAGAGGTGCTGATTTTGAGAAGGATAGTGCTCAATTCTTAATATTTCCTGTATTTGAGGGTAATCCTATAGAGTTAAGAGATCTTGATAAGATCTCCAGGGTTGCATTAAGTTCACGCAAAGATTTAATTGTTGCAACAGTTGATAGATTAAGTAAACCAATCTATTATAGTGTAAAGAAATTTCAATTATTAAGTAAAGAGGAAAGTAATTCATAATGGGAGATAAGTTTGTATGCGATACATCTGTAATTTTTAACGGAGTTATCCTTGATTTGATTGAAAATGGTGAGTTAGGGGATGAACCTGAGATATTAATACCAAACATAGTTATTGCTGAAATTGAATATAGGACAAATATCCATAGAGAAATTGGATTTCTTGGTTTAAATGTTTTAAAAGCATTAAGAGAATTTAATAAAGAAAATAAAATCAAGTTAAAAATAGTGGGAAATCGTCCTACAAGGGAAGAAATTAAAATGGCACCAGGAGGAGAACTTGATGCATTGATAAGAGAAACTACTTTGAAGAACGATGCTGTACTTATAACTGCTGATAGAATCCAAGGAGATGTAGGAATATTTGAAGGATTAGAAGTATTTTTTGTAAAAGAAAGTGGATTCCATAGACCAAAAGAAGCTCTTTCACTCAAATTACTAGAGTATTTTGATGACAAAACAATGAGTGTTCATTTAAAGAAAAATTTGCCTGCTTATGCGAAAAGAGGATCTCCTGGTAATTGGCAATTAGAAAAAATAAATAGTGAAATAATCTCTCCAAAACTCATTGAAGATATTGCACTTGAAATCATTGAAAATGTAAGAGAAGATGAACATTCATTCATTGAAATCGAGAAAATGGGCGCTGTTGTTGCTCAGTTACGAGAATTTAGAATCGTTATCACTCGTCCTCCCTTTTCTAATGAGGTAGAAATAACAGCGGTTCGTCCGCTTGTAAATTTAAAATTATCAGATTATTCTATCGATGCCAAATTACAAAGAAGGTTGGAAAGGGCGGAAGGAATACTCGTGTGTGGTTCTCCTGGAGCTGGTAAAAGCACTTTTTGTGCTGCATTGGCAAATTATTATTTAAAACAAAATAAAGTTGTTAAAACATTAGAAAGTGTAAGAGATTTACAAGTTAGACCTGAAATTACTCAATATACTAAATTGGAGGGTAATCTTGAAAATTCTGCTGATATACTTTTGTTGGTAAGGCCTGATTTTACCATCTTTGATGAAGTTAGAACAACTAAAGATTTCGAAATTTATGCAGATTTTCGCCTTTCTGGTGTTGGTATGGTTGGAGTTGTTCACTCTTCTTCGGCAATTGATGCAATACAAAGATTTATTGGGCGTATAGAACTAGGAATGTTACCTTCTATTATCGATACGATAATTTTCATTGAAGGAGGAGATATTTCAACTGTTTTAATATTAAGAATGACAGTGAAAGTTCCTCATGGTTTTAGAGATAAAGATTTAGCTAGACCTGTAGTTGAGGTTAGGGATTTCAAAAATGACAGACTGGAGTTCGAGATTTATAATTTTGGTAATGATGTTGTTGTAAATCCAATTAGTTCTAAGCATCTATCAAGAGGAAGAGGAATTCCATCAAGTAGAACAAAAAAAGATAATAGGATTGATTTGGATATTGAAGTAAAAAAACAAAAAATAATTATCAGAGCTAACCCAGAATTTGCAAGCCAAAATATTGTAATTTATGCTGATAATCAACAAATATTCACAGGATCTTTGAGCCGTAATAGTGATATTTCTCTTTCATTATCAAACAAAGAAGCAAGAAAGATATTAAAAGAATTAAATAATAATAAAGAAATTTTTGCTAAATTGAAATCTCCATAATTTATTTAAAATCTATTATTCCATTTATTTTTGCAATAATTGCAAAATAGACTACCATAATTAACCCTAAGTTTTTATTTGAATTTGCTAATATATTATTATTAAAAATCCTATTTCTAAAATTTTTCCTCCAAATTTCTTTAAAATTTAGTGTCTATTAATTAAATTACCAATAAATTTAATAAGGAATAATTTAGTGAATTTTATTTTGAATATTCTTCTTTATGAAGGGAAAATAAAAATAATCCAACAAAAAAAGAAGAAAAAAAGAATTAAAAGTTAATAGATTTTACTTTTTCGGTTTTTTAAAATATATTAGGACAATAAGTGAAATGATCAATACTCCAATAACTAAAATTGGATTGTAACCTGGAACTGCTTCGGAAGGAGTACCATCACTAAGAACATCTTCTACATAATAGTGGACCAATTGATATGAAAAACCTTCATCTGGTTCAATATTTTGTATAAAGAGACCCCATGAATATTTATGGTTCATCCAATCATTAGCATCGGAGATACATGCAACTGTACCCTCATATGTCATACTTTCACCATAAGTGACTTTATTAGCCCTAGAAAGACCAAAACCTACACTTATATCAAGCCCAAAGCCTCCTGCTTCCATACCCGCTGAGAAAATTAGTTGCATTGCACGTTCCTTTTCAACAGATTTCGCATTTTCCCTTGTATATTTTAATGTACTTCCACAGCTGGTACCAGTCCCCTGGGGTACTTCTATTTTGTCAATAATCTTCACAACACCTACTAATGCATTTACTTCTTCTCGGGTAGGATAAGTTTCAGGTTTTCCTGGTGTATGTGTATAAGTTTCAGAACCAATATAATTTGTAGAATTACCACTATTATATAAAGACTCTGTAATACTATAGATAGATGCTTTTATAGGTACATCTATTGACATATTTTTTCCTATCATTTCTGACTTTGGATGCTTTGTTACCACATATAAATAAGATTCATAATCAATTGCATTACAAATGATCTGATTTTCCATATGACCAGATGAATATCGTACACCTATCGTTTCAGTTTGTGTAGTAGTTTGAGTTTGAGAAAATTGATAATTGACCTCTAAACTAGTTTTAAATTTTAACCCTGTGCCAAATAATTCAAATCCGGTTTCAAAAGAAACTCTCATTCCCGCCATAACACTAAATCTTTCGGTCACATCCATTGAAGTGGTTTCTTCTTTTGATACAGCAGTACCACTACCGTCACCATTTAGATCAAAATAATTAGGTGGTGCTGCCAAAACAAAAATAGGGATTTGAGGTGTTATTCGAGGGAAATGTTGACCAGAATATTCTATTACAACCGCATCCCCATCATAATCTCCTGGAACGGGATATCCGATTATATCTGTACTTGAAAATAACACCGTAGCAGTCCATGGATTTGTTTCTGTATTAATTTTAACTACAGATGTATTTCTTCCTTCTAATTGTTCTAAATATTTTTCCTCGTAAATATTTCCATATTTCTCGACACTTGAAAAACAAATTTCATCAATCCCATCCAAATCTACATCAGAAAAAGAGAAGGATTTTGCAGCCCAAGGACATTGTGATTCACCAGAAAAGGTTACTATTGGAGATGTTTGGGGAATAGCCCAATCATCAAAAATCAACACGACCCATGACTCCCCTTCTATACCATATCCACTTTTCCCAACTAATACTGTTTCAGATAGTCCATCCCCATCAATATCACCCGCTCCAATTGAAGGAAAAAAGACATTGTAAAGTGCCATATCCATCTCACCTAAATCCACAAAGTCCTCACCTCCTGCTGAAAATCCTTTCCAATAAACAGTTTGAACGTAATAATATTCACAATGATATATATCCTCAGGACTACCTGCAACATCACACACCATAACAGCTATATCTAACCGAGAATCTCCATTAAAATCTCCGGTAGCTAGACCCATTGGGAAATTATGGGGATAACCTTGCCAATCACCACTACTCAATTCGACTCCACATAATTGGTTTATAACTCCTGAGTTAAATTCAAATGCTAATAAATCTCCATCCATTGCGAGAGTAACAATATCAGGGAACCCATTTCCATTAAAATCTCCAGTTTCTAAATCCATAAGGTTTGTATTTTCAGTAATATGGAATTCAGCAATACCACCGTATTCTCCATTTATAGTTGTTTGTACACCTGGGCTATAATAATTGCCTACAGCATTCACTGGATCCCAGATTTGGATTTTTTCTCCATAACCACATCCAATTACTATTTCTAAACCTAGATCTGTATTAAATTGATTCAGAGAAAGACTATAAAAATAATGTTCTTCACTTATATCTAGATCATATTGAGTAATGTTAAACTTCTTTAAAGTCGAATTGTATTTATAAATCCGGACTCTTCCGTATTCATCAATTATTACAAGTTCATCTTTCATATCACCATCAACATCTCCACTTGTTGCATCCACAACTTGTCCTCCTGTGGCTTCATAACTACAAGGTATATCCAACATATTCTGATAAGGGGGTGAAGCAATTCCATTTTCAAGTAGCTTGATCTTTACATCATTTAGATTAACAAAATCTGGTAATCCTGGACAAACAAATGCTAATTCATTATTAGGAATAAATCGAATTTGATCTATCCCTAATGGATGATCTCCCAATTCAACACCGGGGGTTGTTGAATCTGCTTGATTAATACCTTCTTCTACCTCCATAATTGATCCGTCAGCTTTATAATTTCGTTGGAGAATCCCAAGGTCTATTGGTTCAATTTCATTTATCGGAATGTCATCTTTCTCTTTAATCTTAGTTTGCATATAATTATTTGTTGGAAGTGATACAATTTGGATAATAATACTGCCTATTAACAAAAATGTCAATATACTAATCAAAAGTTTGTTTTTAATCATGTTCTAATCATTTTTTTTATGTTAAATGGAAATGTTAAGTCATGATCTAATCATTTTCTTCATGCAAATTGAAAACTTTTAGTCATAGTCTAATCATTTTTTTTTGTAAATTGAATTTCTTAGTATTAAAATAATTATTATTATAGTTGTTTATATATTTTTGTAGGAAATCTGAAAATTCCATTGATTAATTGGTTCATAAAAAGTATTTATTATTGAAAGGTATGATATATTTGCTAAATTAAAATAAAATTAATTATAAGTTAAAATTCAATCATACCTGACTTCTTTAATAATATTAACCCGTCTAAAGTCCATATAGGTCTCCACCAAGGTAAGTTCTGGTAAACTATTTTAAGACCACCATCGTCTTGAAGACCATTAAAGAAATTATTTACTTCAATTTCTATTACTTCGTTATCTAAAAATTCAAGGGAATCATACCAATGTTTACTAAATAAAAGATAATGTTCTTTATTTTTTTCAAGAATACTGGGAATTTGGGTAATAAGCGTTTGAAATGTCTCTTTCTCCTCTTTACCCTTCCCTAAGTATTTTAGATATATAAAGTAAGGATAATCATAGAGTTTAAATTCTTCGGGAATAGAGCATTTAGAATAAAAAGTTTTAACTTTTCCGAAGAAATCAGGGATATTCAAATCCCATTTTTTAAGATATCCAGATATAGCGAGTATTCTAATATCATCAGGACCACCCCACCATTCTTGATAGGGATAATTATACATATTCTTAGGAGGATGATTAATATATCCCTTTTCATTCTGTTTGGTAATAATCCAATTAATTAATTTATCTGTAATATCATTGTCTTTCCATTCAAGAAGATCAAGAATATACATAGCGATCTCAGCTCCAATAGCAGTGCTATCTGGGCATAATATATCTGGTTCAATTCCATTCCCAAAACCTCCATCATTATTCTGATATGCCACTAACGCATTGATAACATCAATCTTTTTTCCATTTTCGAAAAAATATGAAAATAGTTTTCTTTCAAGAAGTCTCCCGTTGTTATAAATAAACTTTTTTATCTTTTTGCCTTGATTTTTCTCGAGGGATCTCATCAAAAATAGCACATTAAATATTTTAGTAAGGAATATTAATTTTTTTCTACAGCACTTCTTACTCGTTCCATTATCCCTGGAAGAACATCTTCGATTTTTTCATCAAATTTGATGTCTGCAACCATATCATAAGGCGTATCACCCTTATTAATGATAATCAGTCTTGCCCCGTTTTGTTTAGCAATTCCTGGCATACTGGCTGCGGGGTTAACTACTAACGATGATCCTACTACAAAAAACACATCAGAGTTTTGAGAACGTACAATAGCTTCTTGAAGCTCATCGTAGGGTAAAGGATCGCCAAAGTCTACAATACTGTTAATTAACCTTCCTTCACAATGCGGACATTTTGGTTGCCCTTCTCGGACAGGATCCTTCCTCATTCCACGACCCCAAACATCTTTATCCCATCCCGCTTCTTCAAATAACATTTTCTTATTACATGAAAGGCATTTCATGAAAAACCGATTACCATGAAGTTCACTCATAATCTCAAAGGGAATACCCGATTTAGCATGAAACCCATCAATATTTTGGGAGATAAGATAATCTAATTTTCCCATTTCCAATAACTCTACTATTGAAAAATGATTAGCATTAGGTTCCGCCAGATCCCAAGGAACTTTTGGTTTTGGAGGGGGTAATCCTTTATCTCTTCTAGTCCATAATCCATCTGGACCACGAAAATCGGGGATACCGCTTCCAGTTGAGCACCCTGCCCCAGTAAAGACAACTAACCGTTCTGACTCTATGATCCATTTTGATGCTAGATCAATTTTTTCTTCTAAACTCATAAAAAACATTAAATAAAAAGGATTTAAAAAGATTTTTGAAATGCTTCAAAGCTATTTGAACTATGAAAAGAAAGTGGTTTAAATATATTGATATAAATAAAAAATCAGCAGATTTATATCTCTGTAGTCACAGATTATATATTTAGATAATTAGGAGTTGGGGATTATAATCTCTCAAGCAGTAAAATTTGATCAAATTGCACTTAAGAGTATTGAGCAAGATTATAAGAGGGATCTATTTTCAGGTACTTATTCAAAACTAATTCGGGGATTATCCAAAATTATCTGTGAGTTTATAGATATTCCTGAGTTAGCAATGAAAGGTATCGCTTTGAAAGCTTTGAGAGAATGGGAATCTTTATATAATAATAGTATAGAAAAAATAGCAGTTATGCCAATCAGTAAAAGATTAAATGCGATAAAAGAAATATTTAGTATCGGTAAAGGATTTATAAAGGATATTGTATCAAATCCTAAAGATAAAGATGAAAATCTGATTGATATTTCATTTGAAAGAGCGTTTAGGTTCTTTCTTAGCTACTATTCTCAGCAAAAACATTAAATTTATTTCTCAAAATATCTAAAAGTATCTGAAAGTTATTTTCTAAATTATAATAAGAAATCATCTCTAGCGGTTCCTGTATATGATCTAAATTAATATTCTTATGAGAGTCACATCCTATTCCAACAGGGATATTAGCATCTTTTATTTCTTCGAAGAATCTTAAATTTCTACGTGAATAATAATTGGGGTACCTTGGGTTGAATTCAAAATATATATTATTATCCTTAAGAAAGTAAATTAATATGTCTAAGTTGTCGTAGATAAAAAAGGATGGATCGAAATGTGCTAATCCTAAAATTGGAAAATTCACCATATTACTTGATTTTTTCTTCCAAAAAGTAAGAATATTCTTTAAAAAAGCTAAGGTTTCAACATTTTCAAGGTACTCAAATAAGATTAGATCAAATCTGGAAGGGTGAATCTTTCTTATAAAATTTTCAGAGCTTGAAAGATCTATTTCAAGACCTTTAAGAAGCATTAATTTCTTCTTTTTAAATTTTAAGAAATTTTGGGCTTGAAATAATTCTCTTAAATATTCTGAAACTTTTTCTTCGTTCTTTAAACTTGACACCCATTCTTTCCAAGAATCAGTGAAATGATCTGTTACCGCAATATATTCTAAATCTGATTTTAATGCACTTTGGACTATTTGCATTATGCTATTTTTTCCATCAGAGAAATCGGAATGAATATGGAGGTTAATTTTAGGGAATTTTTTCATATATAACTTCTCCTTTGTGGAATAGATCGGTGATGGTCTAAATGCCAAGGGATTTTGTTTCTCGATTTAGAAATATACTAAAAACACCGCCAAGTAATAAAGTTGTACCAAAAAACAATAGAATTGCATTGAAAAGGAATTCAGCTGTGTTCTGAGGAATTTCAGTGGTACCAAAAGTAACACTATCTATAGAAATAATTTCTAAAGAAAATAAAGAAATTAAAGTAAAAATAAAAATTGAAGAGGCTATCTGGATAAGGGCTATAATTAAATTGATGTAATATATTAATTTTGATTTAAGTTTCTTTAGTTCAATAATCCTACCAACACCTACATCTATAGCTACTTCCTTCTTATTTACTCTTTTTATAAAGAAAAATACTAATTCTTTAAGTGGAAATATATCTAGAAATATCGTTGCGATTGAAAATATGCAGATGAAAATAAGAATACGTAATAGAACAAAAGAAAAAATATTCACAAATCCTCTTGAAGGAGATATCAATATACTTTGATTATTAACAATCCAGATAAAAATTCCTACAATAATAAATGCGAAAAATTTCATACCTGCTAAGGTAAAAATTACTGAATGTCGATCTGCAATTGTCAATAAATAATATGTGATACCCACTACAAAAATAATTAATCCTAAAAGAACTGCATTAATACTCAGAACAAAAGCTAAAATCAAACAAGCAAAACCTACAATTAATGGTAAATATGGAAAAAAAGGGGCTTTAAATGGGCGATCTAACTCTTTTCTCTTATATCTAAGATTCACTGCCGCAAAATTAACAAAAGCTAATCCAAAAAAGTAAATAAAAGTTGTAATGTTAGCTGTAAAACCTACATCAGCGAAGACTATTGCTAAAATAGTGAAAAAAAAGGCAATTCCTGAAGTAATTATTAATGCTAACGTATGAATACCTGTTTTCTCATTTTTTTTCAATAGTTTTTGGGATACATAGTGATCTCTCGCTAAAGCATGTAATACACTCACAGCTGATCCTAAAGCGGCATTCATTGCAATAAAGATCGAAATCGTGAAAGCTATACCCATTAATAAGTATCCGAAAAATCCCAATATATCATTAAGAATCAAAGCTAAAAATATTGGGGAGTCTCCAGAATTACTACCAATATTAATCAATGACACAATTGTAATGAGTAAATAGATACCAAGTGTTATAAGGACTGCAAAAATATTTGTTTTTGGGATATTCTTTGAAGGATTTTTCAGATTAACAGTTAAATAAGCTAAATTTGTAATGATACTGGCAAAAAAGATAAAGAGAAGAGAGAACATAAGAACGACGCTTATTAAATCTGTATTTGAAGTTAAAAATTTTGTATCATAATTTGAAGAATTACTAAAAGGGGCGATAAAAAGACCAGATACGATAAAAATGCTGAATAAGATTAACAAAACTATAGTTAAACTTATAAATGTCTTCATAGCTAATTTTTGAGTTCTATATATAATTAAAACTGTAAAAAAAATTGATAAAATTGCTATGATAATAAAAATATTTTTCATTACAGGTAATGGAAAAAATCCTTCTAGAACAACTATAAAAGCTTGAGCAGAAAAAGAAAATGTTCCGATATTAGCGATCCATAAAAAAAATCCAATTATAAATGCTAAAAATCCACCTAAAGCTTCCTTACTAAAGTTATAGGTGCCCCCAGAGATAGGTAAGCTAGTTGATAATTCACTAATATTTAAAGCAGTGATAAAAATTAAAATGCCTCCCAAAATCAAACTAATCAAAACACCAGATTGTGCTTGATCTATAGCTGTTCCTAATAATATAAATACTGATCCCCCAATTCCACAACCTATTCCATAAAGAATTCCTGATGATAAGCTTATCGATTTTGAGGGAGTAATTCCTTCTTGTTCTTTTTCAGTCAATTTTAAATTATTAAATTTTAGAGTTTTATAATATAATTCTAAACTATGATTTTTCAAGGTGGAATATCCCAGATATTATTGAGAGAATAGATCCCACTAAAAGAAAAATCACCATTAAGAATGTATTCACATTTATTTCTCCTACATCTATAATATTGAAGAATATTCCAATAATCCATATCGCAAAAAATATTCCAACTCCTATCAATATTCCACCAAAAAATTTAGATGCTCTATAAATGGCTGATAAAATTTCTAATCTGTGAATCCGGCTTTCTTTATCTCTAATCTCCTTTTCTTGATTTTCTAATTCTTCCTTCAATTGTTGTAGTATAATACGAGAATCATTCGTACTACTTTCAATTGCCTCTTTAGCTTTCTTTAATTTTTCATGATCTGATTCCATACGCTTATATTTTTCAGTTAACGCATTAAGTCGATCTTCTCTTTCAAGATATTCTATATTTGAGGTCTCAATATCCTTCTTAAGATCTTCAATCCTCTTCTCATTTACTTCTATTAAATTTTGCTTAGTAGTAATTTGTTCATTTAAAGATTCATTAGATTCTTTTAATTCTTGAATTCGAGATTCCATATCAATCAATTGTTGTTGTTTGTCTGCAAGTTGTATTTTATATTTAGCCAGTAGTTCTTCGTAGGTTTCCCTTTGTTTTTCCATTTCTGGAAACCCATCGTGATAGTCCTCAATTCTTTGTTCAATCTCTTTTATTCTTGTTTCTTTTTTCTCAATCTGTTCTGTTAAAAGTTTCTTTTCTTCTTCTTTTGCTTGAATTTCGGAATTAGAATGCTCTAGTTCAACTTTATTCTTATTTAGATAAAATCTTAATGTTTCATTTTCAGCACTCTGGCTTTTTATCTTTTTTTCTAATGCTTCTGATTCTTCTCTTTGCTTTTCTAGTTTTGATTCGTTTTCCAAAATTTCTTGATTCAATTTTGAAATTTTAGTTCTTAATTCATCTTGAGTGGCAACTTTTTCTTTAACGGAGTCTGTAAGAACAATTAGGTCTACTTGTCTACTTTCATAAGTCTTTACAAGTTGTTCATTATTTCTTAATAATTCTTTATATTCTTCATCAAGATTGTTCTTGCTTTCTTGTGTAATTTCAAACCTTTCCTCTAAATTTTTCGTTTCCTCTGTTTTTCGATTGTATTTATCTTCAAGCACTGATATCGTATCTTCAATAGCAGCAAGGTATTCTTCTTTATCATCAATTTTCTTTGATATTGAATCAAGTTTAAGTTGTGCTTCTTTTATTTCTTCACTAATTTCTTCTATTTCTTTCTCACGTTCTCCCTTATCTTCTTCTTTCTCGCCGTTAGTTATTGTTTCTGATATATTTTCTATAGTATCTTCGAATGTTCTCAACTTTTTATCAATCATATCTCTTGAATTTTTAGCTTTTGAGAGAAATTCTTTATCTATTCTCTCAATTTCTTTTTCCGATTTATCTTCCTTTTCCTCTCCTTCGATCTCGTCTGTCATACTATTACTTTTTGGATATAAAATATCTTTATTCATATAGAATTAGGATTAGAAACTATAAAATTTAATTATTGTGATTGCAAAAATATCTATTTTGTTCAAATAGCTTTCGATATAAATAGAACATTATTTTGCACATCAATTTGTTCTTATGAATAATACTTATTTTTGCTATTTAAATTTTGATTTTTTGCTTTTTTTTTCTGGGAATTTGGACACACCCAATGATTAAATTTAAATATTACCGATGTAAAAACAATGTCCTACAATCCTTTATCGAATTTAAAATAACAAAATGTGGATAAAATTTATTTAAAAGGCATTATCAAACAATTTTAAGGATTATTTAATGTTCCAATATTCAAGAATCAAAAAATCTTTCTATCTGTTTAATCCATTTAGGTATAGTGCTTTTCTACGAATTCGATAACCTCTCTATAAGAAGTATTTGGCATAGGTCCAAAACTTTGCACTTTTAACGCTCCTACAGCATTGGCAAATCGAGCGATTTTAATTAAATCCCATCTCATTAAATAACCAATTAAAAATGCTCCTCCAAATGAATCTCCAGCTCCTGTTGGATCGATTTCATCAACTTTTAGACCTTTAACTTTAATTCCATTATAATTTTCTTTTGTAAATATTATACAGCCTTCTTTTCCCTGTTTTAAAACTATGATATTCGGTCCCATCTCCAAAAGATTTTGGCAGGCTTTAAAAGATCCTTTGGAATTTGCCAGTATTTCTGCCTCTTCTCCACTTGGAAGTAAAACTTCGGTTTTTTTTAAAACAGGTTGGCAGATTTTAAGGATCAAATCTAAATTAAGCATTTCTGGTCTTAAATTAGGATCAAAAGAGATGATTACCTTAGGATTTTTTTTTCTCGCTATTTTGATTGCTTTTTCACAAGCTTCATGTGAAGTATTGCTAATTGAAAGAGCGCTTCCCGTAATATGCAAACATCTTATGTCTTTAAAGTAAAAATCGTTTACATCTGATGGATTGGTTTTCCCGGCAGCTCCAGGAGTAAATATAAATTTCCGTGAACCGTCTGAGTTATATTGGTTAAAAGCAATTCCAGTAGCTTCTGAGTCAGATATTTTAATCTGGGATACATCAACTCCATCATTTTTTAGCTTGTTAATTATGCAGTCCCCAAATTCATCATTGCCTACCACTCCTATAAAGCCTGCAGTCAAATTAAAGGGATTTCCCATTCGAGAAGCAGAATCAATAAAAATAGCTGGAGCTCCACTAGGGTATGGACCTTGATATTTTTCACCAGTAATTCCATGTGGGATATCTAATTCTGTTCGCATTATCTCTACTAATAATTCACCAATTGAAATAATATTTGGAGTCATTAGCACTGGCACTAAATTTTATATTTAATCCTCATTTGTTAATTAATTTCTACATTAATAAAAACAAGTCTATTGTTTTAATGGTATCTAAGACAATTGAATTATAAGGGGGAAATGAGAAAACAATGGTAAGAATAGTTTTATTTTATAAATTTCTGCCGAAACGATTCAATGGTGCTTGAGATTTCATTTAAATGAAGTTTAAGCTCCTTAGGATTGGATTCTTTTAATTTATCTAAATTATTTATAACATCTTTAAGTTCATCAACCCATAAATTCATCAAAATTTCTCTTTCTTTATTTTTACATGCTAACTTAATTTCATCTTCAATCCATTCTTTAGCACTTTCAAATAGTTGCTTTTTTAGTACATCAACAGTTATTTTAAATAAATCTTGTTGGCTTTTAATCTCCTCTAACTCAGGTTTAAGAGTATTTCTATAATCTTTCGTATCATCTTCAAATTTCTTTAGCATATCTCTCAGAACTTCCTCTTTAGTATCAAATTCCTCTTTCATTCTTTGAAATTTTAGGGAGAAATCATCATTTACAGCTTGTATGCTTTCAATTATGATTTTTATTTTATCTTCAACATTACTGACTTGAAATTTAATATCAGTATCAAGCTTATTAGAAGAATTTTCTAATTCTTCGATTAATGTTTTATAGTTACCTTCTACTGTTTCATTTAAGATATTAAACTTTTCTTTTAACTCTTGATCAAAAATATTAGTAATATCTTCAATTTTTTTATTAATACTGTTAATTTGCTCGTTTAAACTCTTCTCAAGTTTATCTAACCTTTCAGATGAATTCTGTTCAACTTTAGTGATCTGGTTACTTAACGTTTGATTAAGTTTATTTAGATCCTCGTCAATTTTTTGTTCGATTTTCTTCAATTGATCAGTTAATTTTTTTTCAGATTTACTCATCTGATCAAGAGCTTTTTGATCAAGTGCTTTTATTTGCTGATTTAATTTCTGATCAATTTTCTTCATTTGATCTTTCAAATTTTGTAAATCTTTTGTTGAAATTGGTTCTGTATTTGATATTTTTATCCCCCCATTCTAAATTAAATATTATATATATTATCTTGATGGAGAATTTCCTTACTATTTATATCTTGACTTTCAGTTTTGAGCTTGGAGTTGATAATCATTAACTCATGCTCCTCTAGATTTAATTTTTGAATTAACTTAATATTTTGTTCAAAATCATTTTTAGATGTAATTAATAAATTTCGTAAGGCATCAACCATTTCTCCTGTGGATTTGATATGGGTCTTCTTTATATGAGTTAGAGCTTTTTCAAACTCAGAAAGATTTATTAAAAATTGATCAAATATATCATTTTTCTGATTACGAACTTTATAGATTTCCTGTTGTAAAAATTCTTGATATTTCAATTCATTAGTATCATCTTCAGTAAAATCGATTGTTTTTGATTCAGACTTTAAACTCATTTTTTCTATGACACTTTCAATGGTGTTTATATTTGTTAATTTTGTTTGTAAAAATTTTTCATCTTTAGCTATTAATTTTAAGAAATCGTTCGCAGTGCCCTCTTGAATCAGATCAGATGCTAATAATTCTGCTCTTTTTAAGTAAGTATATAGGAGAAGCTCAAAACAATCATTAACATTTATAGAATTTTTAGCTGACATTAAAATGAAGTTATCTCTTTCTTTAAGGAAATTTTGTAAGGTCTTTTTAATGGTAGAATTCTCTTCAAAAAGATCCAATTTGTTGCCAGCTAAAAGAGATATGCATTCTTCTTTAGAATTACCTAATTTTTCTTCAAATTCCTTTTTGAGATTTTTTAGTGTATCTTCTGGTTTCGTTAAATCGAATACCAATATAGCAAGATCAGCATTAGAATAATGAGCAGGATTATAGGGATTAAATGATTTTTGGCCTCCAAGATCCCATATCGTTAATTTAATAGACATAGCGTTTTCGCTTAGGAGATACTCCTTTCTAGTCGTCACACTCCCAATTGTTGGCATATAGCTTTCAGAAAATTCCTCATCTAGAAAAGCGTTTATTATTGACGTCTTCCCTACGTCTCCTTCCCCGAGAACAATCAATTTTAAGTTAATGACGTCTCCCACTTTAAAAATCGCCTAAAAATGCATTTCTTATTTATCAGATTCAAATTTGAAAAAAGGTTGATATAAATTATTAAATACAAATTAATTCTTAAAAACAAAATAGGATACAGATATTTAAACTTATTTAGAACGAGCCTAGTTTCAATTAAGAATGAATCAATATAAACAATTTATGTCAATACTTAGATATTCGAAATTTTGAATTATTATGTGCTAAATCTTTTCGACGCTTTCTTTATAAAGAATTAAAAACTTTTTATAAGTTCCAATTCTTATAAATTCTAATTTGTTTTAAAATTGATAGAAGTAAAAGTGGTAAGGAAAATGGGTATAAAAACGATAGTCACAGAAATGTTGGGGATAAAGCATCCGATAATTTCCGCACCGATGGGACCTTTTTATACTAAAGAGTTAGCCGTAGCTGTTTCCGAAGCAGGAGGTTTAGGTGTTTTAAGCCATACAAATATGTTTGGAAAGAATAGTATCGAAGAAATGAAAAAAGACATGGAGTTTGTAATAGAACATACAAATAAACCTTTTGGATTTAACATCAGAACAGCAAGGTTACAACTTGATGCAGGAAATCTGTGTCGCCAAATCCCAAAATTTATTATGGATAACCCAAAACTCAGAGAACAATGTGTATATGCCATCACAAGCGCAGGTTCGTCAAGAACTTTACCTAAGTCAAGGACATTTCAGAAATTAAAAGAAAGTGGATCACAAATCAAACATTTTCATGTAGCTCCAGCTCTTTGGTTAGCGGACAAGTGTGTTGAGGCAGAGGTGGATGGTCTAGTAGTAACAGGTTGGGAAGGTGGTGGGCACCAGAGCTATGAAAAAGTAAGTACATTAGTACTTCTCCAACAAGTTAAGCAAAAGCACCCAGATTTTCCTGTCGTAGCATGTGGTGGGTTCGCTAGTGGGGAGGGTCTGGCTTCCGCATTAGCTATGGGCGCGGGAGCAATTGCTATGGGATCCAGATTTATCGCTTCGAAGGAGAGTGAATTTCATGATAGATATAAAAATATTGTACCTCCCGCGAAAGCAAGTGATACAACGTGGGTAACAGGAGTTCTAGGACCAATTCGTCTATGGAAAAATAAATATTCATTAAATCATGGTGTTGTATCATCTAAAGAGGAAAAGATGGCTCTAGAGGCCCAGATCACTCCTGAAATGGCAATGGAAGACCAAAAGCATTATGAAATGACATATGATGGTGATATAGAGGAGGGTGCTGTTCTTTTAGGACAAAGTATTGGAGTTATTGACTCTATAGATAGTGTGCAAAAAATAATTAGTGATATTGTTACAATTGCTGAGAAGAGGTTAAAAGAAGCCAGTTCATTTGTTTATTAATATCTAGTTAATTAATACTTATATTGTTTTTTTTCTTATTTTATTATATTTTAAATAATTAATCTTTTGTAAAGATGAATGCAAAAAAAAAAATTGACATAATTTCTGAAATATTAGACAGATATGATGATGGTGTTTGTTTTTATTGTGGTGGTACCCTAAATGGTGATATGGAAAATGATGATTTTGATGAAGGGTATTCTGATGATTGGTGTCCTAATTGTAGTGAAAGTATTGATCCTGACGATGATTGGGAGGAAGCGTGTCTAGTAGCAATTGAAAAAGTGATTAGCGGCAAAAAATTTGAGCCATAATTTTTAAATCGTTCTATCGAGAGAGATAAATATTGGAATAGGGTTAAAGATAAATGTTATAGGTATGAGTAGTGTGGTAAAAACAACATTTTGCAAAAAATTATCTAATATTTTATCCATAACCATATAGAAATGGATGCACTATTTTCGGGGACCTAATTAGTCGGCACCACTTAAGGAACAGAACTTTTCAAAATTATGGTTGGCTCTAAAAGAGGGTAAATATTTTATTTTTGATTTATAGATCCCGTTCAGAACAAGCACATACTTGTGAATTTAGTATTGGTTCTCCACAAGGACATTTTTTTGGATGACCATATTTCTCACAAATTTTATTTATTATTTCACATGATAAAAGAAAGCTTAACTTTTCACTTTCCTGATGAGATTTTTTTGAACTTAAACCCAATTCATTGAATAATAAAACTTCAAGAAGACGACTGTGTCTATTTAATTCTTTTGCGAGCTCAAAACCATATTGAGTTAAAATTGCTTTATGATAGGGTTCATAGTCAACATAACCTTTTTTTTTAAGTCTCTTAATACAGCTTCCCAATGTTGAATGTGAGATACCATTATCATGAAAGATTTCTAAATGGGTTAAAAAACAATCATTATCTAATATCTTTTTGATTTCCCCGATTTTTAATCCTCCTTCCGATCTCATAAGAGTTTTTAATACAATATAATCTATATCTATCATTTTGAAATAAATTTTATTAGTTAATGTTCATGCATACCCAAAGATAATAAAAACCACATTAATGCAATCCCTAGTATTATAAGCAGTAATTGGCGAATAGTATATTTCAATTGAGTATCTTTATGTAATTCTGGTGTTAAATCCGTTAAAGCAATATATATGAAACTAGCTGCTGATACAGCAAGTAAAAAAGGAACAAATACATCAAAAACATTTAATAAGAAATAAGAAAGGATTGCTGCGGGGATTGTTGCGGAACTAGAAAGCAAGTTAAATAATATTGCCTTTTTTTTCGAATAACCTGAATGTAGTAAAATTGCAAAATCTCCCGTTTCCTGTGGGATTTCATGAGACAATATTGTTATACCAACGATCACTCCAAGATTAAATTCAGTGAGAAATGCTGCAGCGATAACAATACCATCAGTAAGATTATGAATCCCATCACCTAAAAGAATAATAGGTCCTGTAGCATGAGAATGAACTTCACAGGAGTTATCACGACAATTTCTCCACGCAATAATTTTTTCCAAGAAAAAGAAAACGAATATTGAGATAAGAACAGTTGGTGTAATTACGTGGGCTTCTCCACCTGAACTTTCAATTGCTTCTGGAATTAATCCTAATAAAGAAGCAGTTAATAATACACCCGTTGCAAATGATAAAAGTGAGGGAATGATTTTTTTTTGAATATTTTCATTTAAGACCAAAAAGAGTGAAGCAGCCATTATTGCTCCAACACTTCCTAAAATGGCAAATAGAATAACCCATATAAGAATTTTAAATCACATTAGTTTTTCTTAAATTTACGATCCATCGTAAATCAGTTAATAAATATAGATTATTCCATTTAAATTTTATTTATAGAAAAAAAAATCAAATGATATTCTTCATCTATTTATATCCTTATTGCGTAAATTAATTTTATATAGACTAAAAGATTCAAGAAATTAGATAACAAATACAATGGCGATAATAATAGTAGAAAGTAATAACTCATTAAGAAGTGGTAGTCATGGAAAACGTCTTACACCAAGAATAATCATATCTCTTTCAATAACTGGTGTGTTTTCAGGATTGATTTGTGTATTAACTATAGTAATTTCAATTCCAATTCCTGCAACTCAAGGTTACATCAACATCGGTGATGCTGGAGTCATGATTTGTGGATTGATGTTTGGTCCATTGATAGGAGGGTTATCTGGAGGAATCGGATCTTGTCTTGCCGATATCCTATTAGCCTACCCTATTTATGCTCCTGGAACTTTAGTAATTAAAGGTCTAGAAGGATTTTTAGTAGGTTTAATTGCTGATCCTAAAAAAAATTTTGAAAAAATTAATTACAGAGACATTTTAGGTGTAATAGCTGGAGGTTTTTTAATGGCATATGGATATTTCCTATATGAAATCTTCATCTACGGAGTAGTTGCTGCTGTATACGAGTTAATATTGAATGGAATCATCCAATTTGGGTTAGGAGGAATTATCGCTATTACTTTAATAGCTGCTACAAGAAAACAAATAATTGAAAATTTGCCTCAAGTCTTTGATAAAATCTTTTTCTAATAAAGAGGAAAAAATGTTTAGAAATTAGAATAAGTCATAAATTTATTTCCTGAGCCCAAACTATATAATTCAAATTTTTGGCCTTTTTTAGTTTCGCAAAACATCTGTATCATTGGGAACAAATAAATTTGTGTAGTGATCTGTGCGTCACTGTCTTTCTCATGTTTTTTATAATCACTTCTAGCAGCACCAATGGTTTTACTTATATTTTTGTTCATATAACCTAATGAAGCTTCTGCTTTAGATTCTAATTCTTTGAAATCACTAAATCTAATGCCCTCAACATCTTCAATCATGCTATGAAGATCATCCCCAATTTCTTTTTCATATTTTGTTTGGGCACTACTATGAAGTATTGGAACTCCAGTTATTACTGTTTTGAAGGGAACAGGAAGTGTCTCATATTTATACATACTTTTATGTCCTCCACATTCTTTACAAGGCTCTGTTCTGTTTCCAGTTCCATAACATGCACCACAAGAATAAGAAAATATTTTTTTTTCTTTATTTTGTTCCTCGCCTACTAAAACAGTAATAGTTTCCTCAATTTTTCCAGTCCCTTTACATGTTTTGCATTTATTTTCTAAATATCCTTTGCCTTTACAATTCTTACATGGAACTGCTTGAATAGATTCATATTGTGGAACTTTTTCATTGCCTTTCCAATTTTCCTTATTTATTTTAGTAGCACCCTTAAAAGAATAGAATTGCTCTCTACCCACTCGAGGCGCTGTAACAATATTTTCTTCTTTCCCTTTAGGAGCGGGTCCAAGAGATTTTTTAACAGCAAAGTAAATAGCTGCTTCCTTCATTGTATCCTTAACATACTCAGCAGCACTAATAGCATCTAAAGAGAAAACTGCTCCTTTTGTTCCAAACTGTTTTTCCATCTTTTTCCGATCTATTCTTGCTGCTTTTTGTTTCCATTTTTCGAAGATATCATCAAGATTAGGTGTTTTGATCCTTACTGACATTTTATCATCACATATAACATTTTATTAAAATTTTCAATAACTTTATTTAATTGATTTAGAATTATTAAATTATAAATTGGTATAATTTATTATATTTATAAAAAGTTAATTAGTATCAAAAACTTAAATTAGAAAGAACCCGAATAAAAAATGTCAGCAGAGGAACGTCAATCAGTTGAGTACTTTCTAGAATGGATTAAAGGTGGCGCGTTTGGACAATGGATTGAACACTTTTTAAATCAAGGGGATGAGGGAAAACTTAAACAGATAAAAGAAGTCTATGATAAAATAAAACGCGTTTTTGGATTTTAAACACCTATTCTTTTAAACTATGCAATTTTAAAGACACTTTTCATTCTATTTCGAAAAATTGAAGTGTACTTTTTCATTAATCTTTAATGCAAATGAATTTTTTATAAGGTTTCATATTTGAGCATACCCTCACGGAATTTTTTTATTGTAATAGATAGAGAACATAAATCTAAGAAAGATTTGAATTTCAATATCAATTTTTTCTATTTAAAGAGATATAAAGAGAAAGATTTTAAATTCTCTTATATTAATGAACCTTTTTTTAAAGGCTCATTACTTTTAGGTTTAGATTTCAAAAATCGGATTCGTCCCTTACAGTTTAATAAAATTGAAAAAAATAGTTCTATTACACCAGTTGACCCTCGTCTCTTTAAAAAATTTTTACAATCAGTTAATAATAAATTTATAGCTTTTTCAAATCAATCGTCTAATGAGGATTTCACTTCAATGATTGATATGCTCAAAAATTTCCAAATAAGTGAGTATAAAATAAAAAATTTAACATTCTGTTATTCTTGTCTAAAAACTCAAAAATTCACAATTTTAGATGATAAAATTCAAATAAAGTCTCTTAAAGGTCAAATGATATGTTCTGATTGTGCGTATGACATCATAATAAAGGAAGCAAAGCTTCGAGGGTTTATAAATCAATCACGGATAAATCCAAAATTGAAAAATTTTTTTACACATATGATACTGAAGTTCAAAGATATAAAAAGAGTTATAAATGCATTCCAAGTTGACTTTAATCCAGTAGTTAATAAGAATCTTACTCTTTATGATGTGGAAAAAAGATCTCCTGTTAGTAAAAGGTATTTAAATCAAAAATTTGAAGATTTAGAGCTTCCTCAAGCTTTCAAAATTATTCTAAAAGAGCAAATGCTGAATGTTTTGTTACCAATTCAAGCTATTTCTATTGAACATGGATTAATAGAAGATTACTCAAATCAACTAATAATGGCACCAACATCAGGAGGTAAAACATTAATTGGGGAATTAGCGGGGATCTCTAAATTATTAAAAAATCGAAATAATAAAATGCTTTACCTTGTACCCATTGTTGCTTTAGCAAATTTAAGAAATGAAGAATTTAAAGAAAAATATAAGTCTTTGGATTTAAAGATTGTAAAAAAGGTAGGACAATCTTTATTTGAAAAGAGTGAAGAAATAACTCTTGAGGATTTAACCAATGCAGATGTAATTATAGCTACTTATGAAGCAATAGATTACATTTTAAGGAGCGGAAAAATATCTTATTTGGGAAATATAAACACTATCATTATCGACGAGATCCAGACTTTAATAGACTCTGACAGAGGTTACTTATTAGATGGTTTTATTACTCGATTAAAATTGTTTTACACAGAAGCCCAATTTCTTTATTTAAGTGCAACATTAGGGGAACCAAAGATATTAGCGGATAAGTTAGGTTGTGAATTGATAAGATATAACAATAGACCAGTTCCCATTGAACGACACCTCCTATTATGTAATACTGAAGCTCAAAAATACAAACAAATTTCAAAATTAGTTAAAGCTGCTTATACTAAAAAATCACATTTTGGATTTAAAGGACAGACGATAGTATTTACAAATACTAGGAAAAAGTGTGAAACTATTACTTCAAATCTGCAAGAAAAAGGAATAAATGTGTCTGCATATCATTCTGGGCTAACAAATGAAGAAAGACAAGTTATTGAAGAGAATTTCCGATCTCAAAGGATTGCAGGTGTAGTGGCTACAGCAGCATTAGCAGCAGGAGTAGACCTTCCAGCGAGCCAAGTAATTTTTGAGTCATTAGCAATGGGTATAAAATGGTTGTCAGTTGCTGAATTTGAGCAGATGCTAGGGCGATGTGGAAGATTGAAAAAGCATGAAAAGGGATTAGCATATCTTCTTGTTGAACCAGGAAAAGTTTACTCCCCTAAAATGAAAATGACTGAAGAGGAAATTGCCATTAGATTACTAAATGGGAAGATTAAAGACTTTGAATTGATCCCTAATGAAAGTAAAAGTCTTACAGAATTATTAGCTTTAATTTCAATGTTCAATCAAGGCATAAAAAGAGAGGTTATTGAGAAGTTTTTTAGTTTTTTAATTAACAATAATTATGAATTAGATATATTTTTAAAAAAATTACAAGAAAGGCAACTAATAAGAATTAAAGAAACTTTTATCTACAAACCAACCCATTTAGGACAAGCTATTGCAAAATCATTTTTAACCATAGATGAATGTTTAGAAATTGTAGAAAACTTAAAAGATAAAGAAAAATCTGTAATAGAGGTTGCACTGGATCTTAAACCTATTAAAAATGTTTATCTAGCTAAGGGAATCGTTGCGGATTTATCTAAAAATGTTAATATGAGATATCGGAGTAATAATTTATTTAGCGGCAGTGTTCTGTCATTAATGAATGCTGAATATGTACGAAAAAGGAAAACATTTTCTCAAGAGTTTATTGATTTCGTATCAAAGTGGATAACGGATATTTTCAGATGCACTTGTAAAGATTCCCCATATTGTGATTGTGGAAGATTAAACCTTGAAAAAATGATAATTGATTTAAGAATAAATCAGAAATTAACAATAGAACAGATATGTGACTATTTTGAAAAAGAATATAAAATTATCATTCACAAGGGAGATTTGATTGGCTATTTAGAGAATTTAATATATAGCTTAGAAAGTATAAAAAGTATTTTGGAAGGGATTTATGATTTAGGAACAAATTATAAAAGTGAGGTAATAAATATTCCTAATTTAATCGATCAGATAAAGTATTGATCATCGATATTTTTAATTTTACAACGTATGAATTTCTATGATATCTTTATCTTTTAAATGATAATCTAATCCTACTCTCTTACGTTTTTGACGAGCACCTTCTCTAATAACTACAGCATGATCAAAAGACTCAAAAAAACTTTTATGTATTTTGATAGCTGCATCTTTTATTGTCGAGTTTTCATCCATAATAAGTGGCTTTTCAGCAATTTTTCCATTTGTGCTCATTGTGTATATTCTTATTTTCTTAAGATATGATAAAATTAGTTCTCCAAAATCATGAGGGAAATTTTTCGTATGTACACTAATCCCGATTATTTTTGTAAAATTTTTACTATATTTTTCCTTTAATTTATCGAACTGCTCTTCAGTATGAGGTAGATCACCCTTCGTAGCAATGATGAGAGCTTGCTTATAAACAACAGAAGGTGTTAAAGCATCTACAAGATCATTAAGCGAGATTGGTCCTAGAATTTTCACAATAGCATTTCTAATTCCATTTTCAGATACAATTTCTTTTACTTTTTCAGTGAACTCTTCAATATCTTCTACTTTTTTAGCATCTCCCGTTAGATATAAGACTTGTATCTTGTTTGAGCCGGTTTTTTGAACTTTTATAGGGGGGGGAGTTACATTGAGTCTGATTTCTGCTTTGTCTAATTCTTCTAAAAGTAAATTCATTTGTTCTTCAACTGATCTTGATAGGTCAATACATACACAAATTAGATCACATGATCTTAATTGAGAAAGTATTTCTTTTCCATTTCCTATACCTTCCGCTGCACCTTTCATTATAGAAGGCATCTCTACAATTTGAAATCGAATTTTTTGATATCGATAAATTCCTATTTCAGGTAAAGCAGTAAATTTTCCAATTTTTTCATCAGCAGCACCAGTTAAATAATTTAAAAGGGAGGTTTTGCCCGTACCTGGAGTATAATAAGCACTTATAAGAACAATCTGAATCCCCTCTTTTTTTATTGAAAAAGGACTAATAACTTTTTGGGTGGTTTTTTGTCTTTGTTTTCGTTCCTCAAGTTCGCGTTTCATCTTAGAAACTCGAGATTTATTTAGTGCTATGATTTTCTCTGTTGCTTTATGTTTAGGAACTAAAGAGATGAATTCTTCTAACAATTTAATTTTTTGTTCTAAAGATCCTGCATCTAAATATTCTTGGTATTTTACTTTGGCTTCTGCTCCAATATTTGAACTCAAAAATCAATCCCTATGATTATTTATTTAAAAAATACTTCTAAAACGATCCTCTGTTTTTAATTTTAAGTCACCTAAAATTTCATTGATTCGAGATTCAAAATCTATGAAATATTTGGGTTTTTTAGAAAAAATGTCATTTAATGAGTAACGGTTTAAGAAATAAGTTATAATCTCGTTAAGTTGTTCTTTAACTACTGGGACTTCCGTTCCTTTTTCTATAATGGCAAATGATAATAGTGGTTGCATATTTTCTGCTTCATCACCAGGTATTTGAATCATTTCGCAATAGCAGACTAATTTAAAGCTAGCAAGAGATATAACGTTTATGTCATCTCCAAAAACTTCGTTAGTAAAGCTTTCTAATGCAGTTAGAAAACCAGCACGTAAATTAGGATCTAATACATCATCAGAAGATGAATAGTACTTGATTTCGATTAGATTTTTCATACCAATATTGATTCCAACTTCTAAGATTGCCATTATTTCTTAAGAACGTTCTTCTATTATTAAATAATTAATAAAATTCGCTAGTTTGTTTATTAGTAATAATGAAAGTTTTTATTACTATCTATTTTTAAAATTCATTTAGATATAATCTTAATGGTTTTTAGATTTATAAAAAGTTAATATCTAAAAATATTATAGCTAGATGTATCCTAATTGGTTTTTATAAGCTGTAAAACTGTTGCGGAGTAAAAAATGAACCGTAAGGGGACCGATACCTCCGGGAGATGGAGTAATATAACTACACTTCTCGTAAACATCATCAAAATCTACATCTCCACATAGTTTTCCATTGACTCTGTTAGTCCCTACATCTATAATTATAACACCTTCCTTTATTTTATCACGGGTTACAAAATTAGGTTGTCGTATTGCGACAACTAGTATATCTGCTCTTCTCATATGATTTTCAATGTTAACAGTAGAAGTATGACAAACTGTAACTGTAGCATTTCGTCTTAGCATCATAAAGATTAAGGGCTTTCCAACGAGATCAGAGCGATTAATTATTACAACCTCCTTTCCTTTTAATGTTATATTATAATGATCCAATAGAGCAATAATGCCTTTGGGTGTACAAGCTGCTAATTCTTCGTTATAATTAAAAAGTTTCCCCTTATTATATGGATTCAAGCCATCTACATCCTTTTGTGGGAGAATTTTCTGGAAAAATTCTAAAGAATAATTAAATAAAGCTTTAGGAATGGGTTTTTGGAGTAAGATGCCGTGGATATTAGGATCCTGATTATACTTTTGTATTTCATCTAAGAGTTTATCCTTTGAGATTCCCTCATCAAGTTCTAATACTTCAGAATCCATCCCAATTAAAGCACAGGTTCTTTTTTTTATATTTATATATACTTTTGAAGCAGGATCCTTGCCAACTATAATAGTAACTAATTTGGGTTTTATTCCCGTTTTTTCTTCAGCAAGAGTTATTTCTCCCCTAAGCTCTAAATTCAATTTATCTGCTAAAGCTTTTCCATCCAGAATTTTATCAGTCATGATTTTAGTTTATCCTTAAAACAAGATTAATAAAGGGTATAATAAATTTTCTTCATCCTGAAGTAGCCTTAATATTTAAATTCTTCTTCTTCTCCAAATTACAACTCCTAATCCCGCAATTAATCCTATTGTTGCCATTATAATTACCAGTACCCAGTAATTAAATTCCACCATAAAAACTTCTGAAGCTAATTTGGATAAGGAAGGATCTAATATCTTTAAAGTATTAAAAGCATAATACGATGAGATTACAGAAGAACTCATTTGATCTGTTCCCACAGATATATCAGCAAAACCTCCATCTTGAAAATTTTGACGGCTTAACACCCACCTTGTAGTTGGATTGTTATTGAGTTGAGTATCATCTATGATTGAAATTGCTTTTATACAATAGTATGTACTACTTAACAGAGCATAATTTGCTGTTATATCAGGGAGATAACCACCATAGTTGTTTTTATCAGATGGATTCTGTATATAAAATGTGTTGAGATATGTTAGAGTTTGGTTTTCGTCAATTAAGTCGGTTATAAAACCTAAATTGTTTAAAATTGAAACTGCGTAGTATGTATTGAGTAAAGTTGAGGATAGACTTTCATTCCCCCCATATCCGCCATCACTATTATTACATAAAAGTACCCAATCCCTATGAATTGTTGCGTTTGGTACAGGTTTATCTATAAAGGAATGTACTTGGACAATAAAATATGTAGAACTTAGACTTGCTAATGAAGATTTGTTTGAAAATGAAAAACCTCCTCCAATTTGTTCAGTTTGGTTTAAATATCCATAGATTCTACCTATTAACTGTGCGTCTATAGAATATTTTAAAATATTTAATGCTTTCAGTAAGAAATATAAATCGTAAAGTACTACATCATCATTATCAAACATTTCTTCTAAATCCGATTTTAGTTTAGACTCTAAATCCTCAATATCATGAGGATTCATATTATATTGATCTAAAATTTCTAATGCTTGTGCTGTTGCTTCAATTAGAACACTTGTTCCATCTATCCCATTCTTAAATCCCTCACCATTAATTTCATTGTTATATAGAAAATCAGTCAAATAGATTTTTCGTGTTTTAGCCAATGCAATTGGAATTACATTTAATGTAAAAATAAACACAAGAAAAATTATGGTAAAGTAGCGTAATTTGTTCCTCAAATAAAAAACCTAGGCTTTATGAATAAAATTTTAATTGTTTAAATTTACCTTGGAATTAAAAATTATCTATAAATAGAACATTTAAATAAGATATTCTTAAAAATAGATACAAATTTATTTTATAGAATTAAAATAGAAATATTTTAGTTTTAAAGGATTTCGCTAATGTCTCTATATAATAAATCTCTATTAGATTGAAATTGCTCATAGGTAATAAAAAGATTCTGAAACGATGGTAAACTTCCTAGTATAGCTGCTCCATTAAAAATTGTAAATTGCAGATTGTCAGGTACAAAAAATTTTGAAATTTTGCTTGAAGCTTCCATATATTCAGTAAATTCCTCTACTTGTGTTTTTTTCTTTTTAGCTTCTTTAAGTTCCGAATCCTCTAAACTTTCTATTGATCTTCCACAATACGGACAAAAAAGAGATGATATATCAGCAATTTCTTTTTTACAAAAAGGACAGATTCCACTTTTAGGTTTTGGTTTTCCATTTTGAGAAGTTAACCCTATTTTTATTTCAGGTAAGGCTAATCTACCTCCACATGAAGGACAATGTTCAATGCCTGAAGAAAGATCTATAAACGCTCCACAATGACTACATGTATCATGCTTTTTCTTCGACATTTCTGCTACTTGAAGTTGAATTAATTCGTTCTTTACTACTGATAATGTTGGTTTTGGTCTCGGGATTGAACCAAGTTGAGGTAGAACATTATTTAATTCCGATTCAAATCTTTGTTCGAATCCACTATAAGAGAGGTTTCCTCCTGAAATTACTATATGAGATAATAGTTCATGCCAATAATTATTATCTATGACTCTTAAGCTGGCAATAATAGCATCGGGTATGTTCATAACGGTACTATATCCTAACATACTCGGTTCAAAAAGTACTTCTGGAGCTTGAGAAAGAATATAATTAGGAATATTTATGGTTGAACCATCTGGCATAGGAACGTTAAACATATCATTCGTTCTTGGTTGATTTCTTGGATCTAGAACGAAATAACAATTTTTTTCTTTTATTTCTTGAATAATTTCATCTGCGGCACTGGAGGCTATATTTATTCCTTCTCGCATTAGAAGGTTTTTTAAATTGTGATTAACATCGACTCCTGCTAAAGAAAGTTTTTGTACAGAATGTTGAACCATTTGACCATTTATAATAGGACATACCCAAGTTAATCCATCACCACTTTCAACGACTAATCCTGTTGTCAGTCCTACACTGAAGAGAGATAGCAAGGGTGTTGGCATCATAATTAGACTTCTAACTCTATGAGTTTCAAATAGAAGTCTGGCGATGTATTCTTTAGTTTCTTTATTCATGAAAGGGGGTTCACAATAAAATACGGGATACTCAGCTAAATTTTCTATTCTAAGCAGACTGTAGAATATATAATTAAGGATTTCGTAGAAGCTATCCCAATCCATAATTGCGCCACGTTCGATGGGATGTTTGATCTTAAGCACACCCCTCATCCTTGAAACATCATTACCAACGTATATGCTCCTTGCACTCACATCAACCATTACAGCTTTATATTTCTCAGTACCTGTTATACATGGAAAGACAAACCTGGGGCTTGGTTCCCCTGCAAATCCGACCTTCACATAAGCAGATCCAATATCAATTATAATTGGTGTACCAGGTAAGGGTAATGCCATTATAAATCAGTGATTATTTTTTTTAAGTGATCTAAATTGTTTTACAAAAATTATGATCTAATAGTTTATATAAATTTATTATGTTTTCATATAATCAAATAGTTTTTTTAAGATTTGGTTTTGTACTATTAAACCAATCAATTGGTTGAAATCATTTACCACAGGTAAACGTTGTACATTTTTATCAAACATTAATTCTAAAACTTTCTCTATTGTGTCATATTCTTTGACAGTAAAAGGCTCAGAGGTCATTAAATCTTTAACAGAGGTATTTGGTGATTCCAGGTTCATAGCAAACCTAGCCAGACGTATATCGCGTTGAGTTATAATTCCAACTAATTCCTTATTTCTCTGATCTTTAACTACAGGTAAGCCACCCACCTTTTTCCTTAGCATTAAAAGCTCTGTTGCACTGATTTTCTCATTTGGGGTAATAGACAAGGGATCTTTAATCATAATCTGAGATACTCTGACTTTACCAAATTTTTGCAAACGATCTTCACCCATATTAAAACCTCATACCTCTAATTCTTTCAAACCCCTTTTCAAAAAAAATCTATATCATTGCACTAATCTTAATGAAATTAATCATTTTTTAAATTAAAATTTATTTATTAAGTAGATTTCATAGTTCCTTCAAGATTTTGTTCAATTTTACTAATTTCTTTATAATACTTAATATAAGTATTTAAAAGGTATTCCCCCCATTCATTGAGTTTAATCCATCCACCTCCTCCGGGACCTCCTTTGCCTGTGATTACAACTGACATCCCTGTTCTTTTCTCAATTCTCTTTAAAATATTCCAAGCATATTTATAGGAATAATTACACTCTCTAGCTGCCTGAGTTAAAGACCCTTCTTTATTTTTTTCAATACATTTTAATAAATTTGCCCATCCACTACCCAAAATACTCTTATTTTCAAATTGAAGCCAAAATTTGATACCAAAATTGATTTTACGTTTTAAATCCTCAATTTTGGGTTCTTTAATCATAATTATTATTGGTTTTTTGAATATTAATAATTATAGCTTTTAAAAGAAAAAAATTAAAATCAAGCTGAGTTTATTTGTTTAAAAAAGGATCAAAATTAATTTACAATGTTTTTTTCTAAAGATGATTCTGAGAAATTAGGAAGAAAAATATTAAACAACATCTATTACTTTTCAGAAAATCAAATGCTTGATTGCAATCAATATATTATAGTAAATGGGAATACAAGCGAGTTAAGCTTATTTGACGCTGGAAATGCAATCTCACTTGATGGATTATTCAAGGGAATGCAAAAATTTAATCTAAAATATGATAACATTACAAAAGTATTTTTGACCCACGAACATGTTGATCATGTCTTAGGGATCTACAAATTACTAGATATTTTGAAGGATAATCCTCCTGAAATCTACGCTTACGGTGAGGCTGCTAGAATTTTAGAAAGGGGAGAAGAAAGAAAGATCTTACCTGGTATGTTTGGTCTAACCTCAAAAAAATTCGGAATTGAGATTAGACCTCTAAAAATTCTTGATTTACAAAATATGAAAGAAATTCAAATAACTCCTGAATTTAATTTTAAAATTTACCATACTCCGGGTCATTCACCAGGTTCTATTTGTTATTACGAGTCAGAGAAAAAAATTTTAATTCCTGGAGACTTAGTTTTTGTAGGAGGGAATTTTGGAAGGTATGATTTTCCAGGTGGTTCACTCCCAACCTTAATAAAATCGATAAAGTTTGTAAATACCTTAAACATCAAGTATTTATTACCAGGTCATATGGGAATAAGTGAAAATGGGAATAGATCTGTCGAACTCTCATATAGAATGGTAAAATCAATGGGAACTTATTATTAACCAAATTTTAGTAACATTTTTTGGGGTGCTTTTTAGGTTAATCAATAATATACTAATATTTAAATAACACATCTATCTATTATTTTAATAATCCTCTTTAAATTAAAAAATAAAAGACGTAGAGAAGAATTATTATGTCTGAAAAAAAAAGTGAACGTCCAACTGAAATATATTTGAGGAGTTATCCTAAGGTAATTTTTTATTGGCCTTTGCTGGTAACTTCGTTAATACTATGGTTAATTCAGGTACTTATTACTCTTAATGAGGGAGAACATTCTTCAGCATTAGGATATGTTTGGTTCATTGTCTTCTTTATTAATATTTTCGTAACTGCCTTTGATTTTTCATCAACCAAATTCTTCCTTTTAATTCTGGCTGTTCTTATAATTCTTTTGCTTGTAATTTTCTTAGTTTTACCAAATTTTTCAGTTGATCTTACAGGAATTAAAATAGATCTTGGATTACCGTGGCAATTCTATATGGTTATGTCAGTAATCTTGGCGTTTATACTGGGGATAGTGGTACTTAGTACAAGATTTGAATACTATAAAATCGAAAGAAACGAAATTTTCCATAAATCAGGTATTTTCACTTCAGCTGAGAGATTCCCTGCAAAAAGTTTAAGATTTAAGAAGGAAATTCCGGATGTTTTTGAATTCTTTATGCTTAGGGCCGGAAAGTTCACAATAATGCCCGGTAAGGCTGATGAGGTCATGATCTTACCTACAGTTCTCAATGTCAACAAAAAAGAGAGACAACTTGATTGGTTGCTTTCCCATGTGTCAGTTGAACCAGATGAGATAGATTCATAAAAGAATTAAATACAAATTAATTCATTTTTTTTAATATTTTACCTTTAATTATTTAATCTACATGAATAAATTTAAGTGTTAAATCTTATTTTAAAACACACATATGACTCATCAACCAATAATACTCTTTGATTTTGACGGAGTTATTATTACACAAAAAGCCTTAGAGTATACAGCATCTATATTTTTGAAAAAGAGCTTTTACAATTGGAAAAACATTGAAAACTTGCGGTTAATAGATTTAGCTCGAATGTTTGAAGAAGCAGATTCAAAAAATAGAATAAAAGCTTTATTAAGAGTTAATAAAGTATACAAGAAATATATTCCAAGTTTATGGAAGAGATGTCTTTTTTTTATTAAATTTAGGAAAACATATCCCAAATATGAGATATATGATACTTTAAGACCGAATCTTGAATTTGTTTTAACTAAATTTCAAGAAGGGGATTTTATTTTAGGGATTGTTTCAAATACAAGCAGAAGTCGCCTAAATTATTTTACAGAGAAATTTGATTTAACTAAATATTTTTCTGTATTTATTTCTCGAGACGATACCCCCTTTAGAAAACCAGATGCTTATCCAATATATGCTGCTTTGAAGAGAATAAAGAAAAATCTTAATATTTCAATTGATAAAACCAATGTGTACTATGTCGGTGATCTTCCCCCAGACATTGAGTGCGCAAAGAACGCTGAAATTAAGAGCATAGCTATACTTTCTGGCCATGGTTCTAGGAAAAGTCTAGAGAATTCAAATCCTACCTTTATTATTAAAGACATGAAGGATATATTAGAAATTCAACCATTCAAAAAATTCTTATTAGATTAAAAATTACCTTCCATTATAGTTGTTTATTTTTTAAAAAAAATGTTTAATCTAAAGGATTTTGAAAACGATTTGGTTCTTGTACCACTAGTTGATAAACTAAACAAATTTCTTAGTAAAAATAAATCTCAAAAAGTGGTTACTGTTGTAGAAAAATTGGAGCAGTTATTAGATGCACCTGAAAGTGTTGTAGCTACAACATATATATTAAGTGTTCTAGCAGAATATGATTCAAATATTTTAACTGAGCGAATATTTAAAAAGATTCAGAATTTACTCAAATCTAATGATCCCAAACTGCGAGTTAATTCAATTATTATTATAGGATTCAAACTCTTATCAAATCATGATTATGTAAAAGAATATTTTGAAAAACTTGCAAAATTCTTAAAAGACAAATCTGTTGACGTTAGAGATAATGTTCATTTCTTCTTACAGGAATTAGTAAAGAAAGAGCCAGATTTGGTTAAAAATATTAAAGATCTTTTATTACAAAGTCTTTCTAAGGAAGTAAGTAAAGACAATTTGCAATCATTGATTTCTTTGCTTGGTTTCTGTAAAGAATTGAATTTTAACCAGCTATATTCTCTAAGAGAAATTTCAAAATCATTAATTTCATCATTTTTTAATGATTTTAAATCAGATATCATTCCTAATTTATTGGAAGTCCTTTCTAAATATTTTCCCGATTTAAAAGAAATTAACGTTGATGCAACTAATGAAAAAGAATTGTTGGAATTATTAGATAAACAAAGTCTTATGAAAAAAACCAATTTTTCAGAGATATCATCTAAATCTAATATAAAGCTAAGGGATTATATAAAACAAATTGAAAATTTAGGTTTGAATGATAAAAAGATAATTTTCTATACAAAGAATAAAAATAATTTAATTTTCATTTACGAACTCGAAAAATTAAAACTACTAAAATTATTCAAGGAAGCCTTGAAAATATCTAATGAAAAAATTCAAAAATCATTTTCTCAAATAATTCACACCGATTCAGAGTTAAAACTTTTAATTGATACTTTAATAAAGTTTAAAATAATTAATGGATATTACTCAGATTTAGGAATTTTCTACTCATATAAACACATTAAATCAGAATTAGAAGATGATTTAATCCAAAAGGGTATTATTAATATCAGAAAATATAATTATCTACCACCTGAGTTTATGGTAAATATCATAAATGATATTAAGACGAATCAAAAAGACTCATTATTAATGGGAAAGGAAAAGCAATCATTTTATTCACAAAAAAAAATAATTGAACAAATAAATATAGAAGCTGCTAAAAATAACGTAATAGATCTTAAATCTTACAGAGAAAGACTTACAGAAAATGACTTTCTTAATTTAATTAAGAATGTACCTAATGATTTTTTGACCAGATATCATAAAGGAACTCAATGGTTAACCAACTTAGGAACTCTTAAAATATCAAATGAAATTCAAAACTCAAAAGTGTTTGGTTTTTTCGATGTTAACAAAATTTCAAGAAAATTGAATATCAATCAGATTCTGCTATTAGATGTATTTGACCAAATTATTGATCAGAGAAGTGGGATTTGGGATAAGAAAAGAGAGATTTTCTATTATTCAAATTACATAACGAAGAAAATTGAAGATATTAAACAGATAACCGATGAAGTAGAAAAATCGAATCGAATTAAATTATTAGCAAATGAATTAAAAATTGAAGAAAATTTAATAACTACAAATATTGATGAGAACTTAAGATCAATTGCTGAAGAAATTAAAAATAAGGACCAAATCAGAGCGAGTACATACCTCGAGAAAACTGGTATGGATATGAATTCATTTATGAAGTATATTGATGAGATCGGTATTACTTATTTTAAGAAGGATGATTGGTTTATTTTCAATCTATCGAAAATCGAAGAGGCTAAAAATGATATTAAATATATGTTGTTAGATAAATCAAAATCAGAAGATTTTATTACGTTAGGAAATTTGGACATCAAATCTGAGTTAATTGAAGAACTTATAAAAGATTTACAAAAAGATGGAAAACTGAAAGGAATATTTTATGAATATGAAGGGGATATATTATTTTATACTGAAAGAGGAATTCGAAATCTGATGTTAGAAAATAGTCTTATTTTCTCATTTAATGATTTATTCTATGAAAAGGAATTAGGACAAGACGAAATTGATTTTTTGAGAATAGTTTTTGATGAATTAGTGAAGACAAAAAAATTGAAGGGAACATTTGATGAAGCAACCTTAACTTTTTCAAGCGAGGAGATCTTGTTTGCTAAAGATTATAATACAGTTTTATTTGAATTTGAGAAAAATGTCAATAATTATATAAATATATTTGAATTGGAATTTGAACGAATTAAAAAAATACTTTCTAAAAAGGAAGAAACTATTTTTCCTCAGGAGATAAAGCTCATACAAGAAATTATTGATAAAATAAATAGGAAATATGTAAAATGGCGTAGTGGGCTGGATGCTTTTGTTCGTAAATTTAATAAAAAATTCTTAAGAGACCAAGGGGTAAGTACAAAAAGTTATAAAGAACTTTTTTCATCCATTGATAAAAACGAATTAAAATCATTTGAAGAAGATCCTGAAGTATATGAGCTTGTCAACCTTTTTGATTCATGGGTGAAACTGTTTAATCGAATTGAAGTTAAATACTCAAATATTATTTTCTATCAAAAACGTCTAATTAACAATCCAGATGACAAAGATTCACAAGAAAAATTATTGGAATTATCACGTGAATTAAAATTAGTATAAAATCAGCGCTTTTTATCTTTTTCTATCTGATTTAGAAATTTGTTAATATCAATTTTTTGATCCGCCAAAATTTTATAAGTTTTTGGATTTGTAATACCATTTAATGATAATATTCCTTCTTGTTCAAGGAATTTCAAGGATCTCCATATAAAATTGATCTTAGAGCGTTCTGATGACTTAATGTTAAAACATCTTCTGATTCTTTTCGTGTTTACAATATATATCTTGTTATCAATTAATTTATTTATCGCATCAAGTGTGTCTTTCAAGTTGTTCATAAAAAAGTCCATTTTTACTAGAGCGCCTCTTAAAAGAAACTAATTACTTATTCTCTCCTCATTTAAATTATAAAATTAAAAAGTAAAATTGATTTTTTGAGTATTATAAAATTATGCAAACATCTTTTTAAACTTTGTTTATTCCAGAAAATAATTGCCCGAAAGCATGATTTCATCAAAATATTAAAGGAGAAATTAGTTATGGCTAAAAATTCTTTAATGTCGGAATACTCTTTTACCACAAAATACTAATGCACACCCTAATTCATCAGCACGGCTAATAACGGATTCATCATTTATACTCCCACCAGGATGAATAATTGCTTTGGTCCCTACTTTTACTGCAGCTTCTAATGCATCAGGAAAAGGCATGAAAGAGTCAGTACCCATTACTGAGTCTTTCAATTCCTCTTCATGGCCAAACTCAATCGCCTTTTGGGCCGCTAATTTAACCACATGTACTCTACTTTGTTGTCCCGCACCAATTCCGATTGTAAAAAATCCGTCTTTGTTTTCTTGTGCAAAACAGGCTGAATTTGATTTTGCCCATTTCGACACTCTATAAGCAAAAATTAGTGCTTCCTTCTCCCTTTCGGTTACTTTCTTTTTACTTACGACATTCCATTCTTTAATGATAGATTTGTTATCATATTCCTGAATTAAAACTCCACCCAGAACTGAACGTAATTCTAAATTTCTATAAATTTCCTTTTTATGTTCAAGAAAATCACCTATTTCAAGGATTCTGATATTTTTTTTCTGTTTAAGTATTTCAAGAGCTTCAGGATCAAATGAAGGTGCTAAAATAACGTCTGTTAAGATTTTTTCCCTATTAATGATAAAATCTGCCACATCAACAGTTAATTCTTTATTTACACCCCAGACTCCTCCAAATGCAGACATTGGATCACATTTAAAAGCCATTTGAACACATCTTAATTGGTCCTTCTTGTCAATAGCTATTCCATTAGGAGATGTGTGCTTTAAAATTGCGGTTACATAGTTTTCTTTATCAAAATCTAGTAACATTTGAACACAAGAATCAATATCTAGAAAATTATTAAATGAAATTTCCTTACCGCCTAATTGCCTGAAGTTATGTAATCCTAGTTTAACTGAAAGATCTCTATAGTACGCGGCTGATTGGTCCCAATTTTCTCCATACCTACAATCTTGGACTTTAGTATAAACCTTAGTAATTGTTTCTGGTAAAATAGCTCCAGGGTTGTAATAATGCTGAAGATAATTTGCTATTGTACCATTATAGTCAGCCATGATTGAAAACACCTTTTGGGCAAGATAAAGCCGAGTTTTCTCAGATATCTCTCCGTTATTATTTCTAAGTTCATCAATGATATTACTATAGTGTTCTGGTCCTGGAACTACTATAACATCAGGAAAATTCTTTGCTGCGGAACGTATCATTGTTGGTCCACCAATATCTATCATTTCTAATGCCTCCTCAATATTAGTTCCCGGTTTTTCAATAGCTTCTTTAAATTGATATAAATTACAAACAACCATATCAATTGGTTTAATGTTATATTTAGTAGCCTCATCAATATCTTTCTGCATATGTCTACGATATAATAATCCTCCTTCTATTTTAGGGTGCAATGTCTTTATTCTTCCATCAAACAATTCAGGTGATTCGGTAAATTCAGATATCTTTTGAAAATTTATTCCATTTTCTTTTAATAGAGTACCTGTTCCTCCTGTTGAGAGGATTTCTACATCGAATTCATTAACTAGTACTTTAACAAAATCTAACATATCTTTTTTGTCAAAAACACTTACAATTGCTCTTTCAATTCTCTTCATATCAATCAATTTATTTACTCTTAATTGATTATATTAATGATAATAACAAACTAAAGTTTATTGTGGTTTAAAACTTATTAATAGAGATTTAATAATAATTCTCTTAAATGAACATAAGAAGGGATTTAAAATTTTCCGATGAGATCATGGGGTGCAGTTTCACGCTGGCCTACAACTGAAACAATACCTAAAGGAGCTTCTTTCATTTTATTAATTGATTCTGCTCCTGCGTAAATCATACCATTAGCTAAACCCTCTTTTAAAGTTGCTAATACACCAAGAACATCACCTACATAAGGTACGTAATTAGATACACCTTCAGTGAGCATTTTTGATCCCTCTACATATCGATCTGAAATGTATCCTGATGTTCGTGCTTCTTTTGAACCCATTCCTCTATAAACTTTTACCTTTCTTCCTGCTATGGTATCTATAAAACCAGGAGACTCGTCAGTGCCAGCAAAAAAATGTCCAGACATAATTAAATCCGCACCTGCTGCAAATGCTTTTGGTAAATCACCAGGATTCTTAAATCCACCGTCAGCAATGAGTGATAGATTTGGTCTATAATCCTGAATCGCATCAGCAACTTGGGCAGTAGCAAAAAGAGTCGGTGCTCCTACCCCAGTTTGTTGAGAAGTGGTGCAAATTGAACCTGAACCCATTCCAACTTTTAATCCAATAAATTTTTCTTCAACAAAATCGACTTTGGATATTAAATATTCTGCTGCTTGATATGTGCCTATGTTACCTAACACAAAATCAGATTCCAAAAATTTCATTAGTTTTACAGTACCTTCAATGTCATCTTTCTTATAAAAATCAGCGACATCAATAAAAAATATATCTACATATTTATCTATTTCTTTAAGTAAGGTTTGAGCATGAGAAGATTCTGGAAACCTAGGAGATAACGCTAATCCACATAATAAATGCCCTTCTTCATCCTTGGAGGCGAATGGAAATTCTGGTGCTAAATCTTTCTTAGTAATTAATCCCTTTAAAAATCCTTTTTCATCAATAATTGGAAGCTTCTCTTTGCGTGATTCGTATAATATCTTTAAGGCATCTTCTCGTGAAGCACCTGGTTTAATAGAAATAACATCCTTAGTCATATAATCCTTGATAGCTCCATTTTTAATATCATGTTCAAGAAAAGGGATATCTCTTTTTGTAAAGATTCCACAAACCTTATTCTCATCATCTGTAACAACAATTCCGCTAATGTTGTAATTTTCCATCATAAATTTTGCTTTTGAAACTTTAGCGTTTGGACTAATGGTTGCAACATCATCAATAACAAAAGATCTAGCTCTTTTTACTATTCGAACCATTTCAAGTTGCCTTTCAAAAGGACAATTCCGATGTAAAACACCAAGACCTCCATGTAATGCCATACTTATTGCCATATTTTGTTCCGTAACTGTGTCCATCGCAGATGAAATTATAGGAAGATTAAAATGATACTTTCCTCCCAAATTCGAAGATAAATCTACATGACTTGGGGAAAAATTGGTAAAACCAGGTAGTATTAGAACATCATCAAATGTTGCAATAAGCTTACTTGAGTGAACTTTTTTTCTATAATAATCTGACATGAGAAATCACCAGTTCTGAAAGATTTTACTATTTAATCGAGGAACTCATGAATTTTCGATTTAAAAAGTAAAAAATTTTGAATTTTATTATTAAAGAAAATTTAGTATATAAAACTTTGTGTGTTTTCTCTAGAAAAATAGGAAAAAAATGGGTTAAATAGGTATATCTTTTTTATTAAAGACAAGTAGGCTTGCTGTTATCAAGCAGGCATTCACTGAACCTAATACAATAAGATCCCTTATGTAAAGGGGGAAGTCTGAGTGAACCAAATATTCAGCAGGATTAAAATAATAAAAAGCTGACATGTATTTAATACTTTGGATTGATTCATCCATGTAAATATAGAATTCACCAAGAAAGAACATTAAGAATAATACTACCACACCAAATGCCATTGATTTTCGAGATGTAAGAAAAATTGTAGAAAAAAACTTGGCAAACATTGCGAGAACACCTAAGAAAAGAACAACAATTATATAAGTAAGCCATAGTCTATCAAAGAATAATCCTTCCTCATGAAATACGGAAGAAAAGCTCATTCCTCCCATAGTTATAAGGAAGCATATTCCCATTGTGGAAATTATAAATATATAAAGAAATGCAATTTTTCCCCCGAGGAAGTTATAACGAGTGATTGGTTTTGAGAGTGTAAGATCTATAGTTTTTTCTTCGACTTCTTGTGAAAGAAGTCCGCTAGCCATGTATATGATGTAAATTCCTGCATATAACCATATAAAAGCTAAAATTTCTAAACTCCAAAATCCATAAACATTGGAGAAAATTTCAACATCACCGAAAAATTCCAGCATCCCTTCTGGCCAAGCAGATATGATATCTTGTATTGCACTAAGATCCATATCTTCGACCATATATATTATGAAATAGCTTAAAAGACCTATTATCCCTCCTAATATTAATATGATGTATTTTTTAGACAGGAGATATTCTTTTATGCTTGTAACAAACTGTTTCATTTATGATCCCACCTCCTCCTTTATCTTAATGTTATTTTTACTCTTTATAGGGGATACAGTATAATACTTCAAAAAAATATCCTCTAATGCGGGACTTGTAATATCAGTATCAATTATATCCACTTCTGAAAGAAGATTAAGCACTTTTGATAATTCTTCTCTAGATACTAAAAAGGAAGCGTGAGTATCATTTAGTACAACCTTCTCTACTTTCTCACTTGGAAGTTTTTCTGAAAATTTCTCCAAATCACTTGCAGATTTAAATTCAACATTGATCTCTTTCATAGCCATACGTTTTAATTGTTGAATGGTTGCTACTTCGACTATCGTACCTTCACGGATAATCCCAACTCTATGAGCTACTCTTTCAACTTCACCTAAAAGATGAGAACTTAATAACACAGTAGAACCTGTTTCTTCTTGTTGTTTATGAAGGATATTATAAAATTCTGCTGTAATAAGAGGATCTAAGCCAGAAGTAGGTTCATCAAGTACTAAAAGTTCTACTTCTGGAGCAAGTGCAAGTATTATCCCTATTTTTTGTTTATTGCCCTTACTTAGTTCCTTCACTTTTCTATCAAGCTCTAATCCAAATACTACTGCCAATTCATCTATACGTCGGTCTGGAATATCATTCTGATATAATCCAAGGAGATACTCGATATTCCGGCGAGCAGTTTTTTCTTGAAACAATCCCAATTCCCCTGGTAAATAAGCAGTTCTTTGTCTAATTGCTACAGAATCGAGATGAACATCGAGATTAAAGATTTTTGCTCCTCCGGAAGTCTTCCTAAGAAAATCTAGTAAAACTCTAATAGTTGTAGTTTTTCCAGCACCATTGGGTCCAAGTAATCCGAAGATTTCCCCTTTAAAGATTTCTAAGTTTAAATTCTCTATTCCTCTACTTTTTCCATAATATTTCGTTAAATTCTTTGTTTGAATTACCATTTCTTTGGACAGTTTTTTTACACCAATATTTATTCAGAATTATATATTTTTTTTTGTTAAATTTAATTTTATTCACAATAAATTAGGCAAACCTAATTTATTAACTTTTGGTTTCACATCTCATGAAATTTATGAAACCATACACAATATATGAAACTACCTATTTAAATGTTTTTTCACAAAGCTCGAAATGAGAAAATATTTATTTTTGTTTGAATATTATATATATATGAAATGACTGAGAATAAAGATAACACAGAGGAGACAAAGGGCAAGATATACCTTTTTAGTGAGAAATTAAAAAAATATGAAGATAAATTAGCAGAATTTTTTGTAGATATCGGTACACGTAAAAGAGTGAACAACAATATGCTCCAATTATCCTCTTATTTATTAATCCATGGCTCTCTGACACAAAAAGAATTAAAAAAGCTTACAGGTTTATCAATGGGTACCATATCTACAATTTTGTCAGTAATGCTAGGTATGGGTAGACTTCAAAAAGAAAAAATTCCAAAAACTCATACATATCGGTATTCATATTATGGAGACCTTGCAGAACTAACAATAAGAGGCATAGATGTGATGATGAATAGTCTTACTTCTATGGGTGTCTATTTGGAAAACAAAAAAAAGCAACTTTTAGATTTAAAATCACTGAATAAAAAAGGTGCTGAACACCTTGCTCAGAGAATAGGTGAATTATTGGAGATATTTGAGTTTTATAAGGAAGTATTTCCAGGATTTTATAAGAAAACATTACCACAAACGTAATTATAATTAAGAGAAAAAAAATGAGTGAAATTGTATTTGATCCTGAAGTATTTTTAATAGAGGATGAGATTTTAAACCTACTCGAATCAACACCCATGTTCGCTGGCCGAGATCCATATTTTATTAAGATTTTAGGTTTATTTATGACTAGAAAACACTTAACTCAAAAAACACTTCAAAGGATAACGGGATTATCAGCAGGGAAAGTTTCAGAGGAATTAAATCGATTTTTGGAAATGAAATTAATAGAAAAAGAGAAGATTTCTGAAAAAGGTAAATTAATATATACTGCTGAATCTGCGGGTTTGATACTACTTAAGTTCAGTAAAAGTATTTTGAGTAGGATGATTAAATGGGAAGAAGAATTGGTAGAATTACGGGAAGAATTGGAAAAGAATAAGGAAATTCTGGAAAATGAAAAGGGTTATAATCAACTTGTAAAATTATATAATTATTTTGCAGATGCTGTTATGCAATATAAAAAATCTTTCAAAGCCATTGATGATGAAATTAAATGATTTACATACGCGTTAGGTTCTTACGCGGCATGTTTTTGATAATTGGGTCATTTAAATATGAGTCTAACGTTCTAATAAACATTTCTCTGTCTTTTTTTATATTCGATGATTCTATTGAACAATAATTGCTTATATGGTCATTAAATACTTGGGAAGTGACATTTTCTCCTAAATTTGCGATTATATCTCTTTCTTCCTTCAAGTTTTCAAGAGGACTTAATAAAGTGAATTCTCCTGACTCTAAATCTTCCCAAAGTGGCATGCTAGGGGAAATATTTAATGTTCGAAATCGAAAAATAGTTGGATTTATTTCGGTCAAAACTCTAGCTGTTTCTCTGACATGTTCTTCAGAATACTTATGTCCTCCTAAACCGAGAATGATATAAAGAGATAATTTAATTCCTGCACTTAATAGTCTTTTACCCGCTTTTATGAAGGATTCAGCGTTAGTCCCCTTTTTCATTAACCGTAATATAGTATTAGAACCACTTTCTAATCCCATATATACAATATCTAATCCAGCTTCGGCTAATATTTGTAATTCTTCATCGGATTTTCTTAAAATGTCTAATGCTTTTGAATAACAACTTATTTGTGGAATATTTTTTAGTTTAACTTTTACATACTTAAGAATATCAACTAAATAATCCGTGGGAGCTGAGGTGGGATTTCCTCCCGCTAAAAATACAGGGAAGCCATGATAATTATATTTAGCTGCTTGATCAATATCTTTTTTAATATCCTCCAAAGATCGTAATGAATATTCTTGGATAAATCCATACATTCCCTTGTAAGTCCCACAAAATCTACATTTATTCCATGAACATCCTCCTGTAACTGCAATATGAACGGAATAAGCTTCAACTGGAGGTCTTATAATAATTTGCTCTGGAGGGGATGTTTCATACATTTTTATTGATAAGAAAGTTATGTGGGATATAGATTAATAAAAAAAAGATAAATTTTTAGATATTATTATTATAAATTACAATTATTTGAAAATTAGGACATTATTTTGAATCCACAATTCAAATGGGAGTTTAAGTATCCCTCTCAAAGAATGCCAATTTTGGCTAAAAATATTGTATCTACATCTCAACCTTTAGCTTCTCAGGCAGGTCTTCAAATGCTCCTTAAAGGAGGAAATGCAATTGATGCTACGATCGCTGCAGCAATAACATTAACAGTCGTTGAACCCACAATGAATGGAATTGGTAGTGATGCTTTTGCGTTATTATGGGATGGAAAAAAGCTTATAGGATTAAATGCATCAGGAAGATCTCCAAAGTCCTGGAATCCAAAAAGGTTCTCTAATCGAAAAGAAATGCCATTAATTGGGTGGGACTCTGTGACTGTTCCAGGAGCCGTATCTGCATGGGTTGAATTATCAAAAAAGTATGGTAGACTTTCTTTTAGCGAGTTATTTAAACCCGCAATCAAGTATGCTGAAAAAGGATTTCTAGTTTCTCCGATAACATCTAAAATATGGCAATCTCAACTCGATTCGTACGAACGATTCATTTCAAATTTTAAAGAAAGATTTTCTGATTTTTACAAGACATTTTTTCCAAATGGGAAAGCACCAAAATCTGGAACATTATTTAAAGCTCCCGATCAAGCAAACACACTCAGATTAATTGCAGAAACAGAGGGTAATGCTTTTTATCATGGAGAAATAGCTAAAAAAATTATTAGACATGCTAATAACACAGGAGGAAGTTTATCACAAGAAGATTTAGAGAAGCATGAAGCAACATGGGAAGATCCACTTTCATTGAATTATAGAAATGTATCATTACACGAACTCCCCCCGAATGGTCAAGGTCTAACTGCTTTAATTATGCTTGGCATCCTCAACAATTTCGATTTAGTTTCATTAGAATTAGATTCCTGTGAATTAATGCACCTTGAAATTGAAGCAATGAAAATAGCGTTTATTGATGGATATAAATATATTGCAGATCCAAAGGAGTTAGAATTTGACCCTTTAGATTTCTTAGATCCCAATTACCTAAAAAAAAGAGCAGATGAGATTAATTTAAACAAAGCCAAAAATTTTGAAGTTAAATCTCCTAGGATGGAAGACACCGTATATTTAACCTCAGCAGATTCTGATGGTATGATGGTATCTTATATTCAATCAAATTATGTTGGTTTTGGATCTTGTATTGTTATTCCCAAAACGGGAATTAGCCTTCAAAATAGAGGAAATGGCTTTTCTTTAGAAGAAGGACATCCTAATCAAGTTGGACCAAATAAACGCCCCTTCCATACAATAATCCCTGCATTTGTAACTTGCAAGGGTAAACCTTTAATGAGCTTTGGAGTTATGGGAGGATCTATGCAACCACAGGGACATTGTCAATTAATGGTTCGTCTCTTCGATTATCATCAGAATCCCCAAACGGCACTTGATGCTCTACGATGGCGGATTTCTCATGGGTTAAATGTCTATCTCGAAGTGGGGCACAAGAAGGAGGTTATTTCTAAATTATCTCAATTAGGCCATAAATTATCTGAAAAAGATTATACAAGATTCGGTGGAGGTCAAATTATTTATCAGCTAGATAATGGTTATTTGGGAGCATCAGATTGGCGTAAGGATGGTCAAGCTGTAGGTTTTTAAAATAATAGCGTTTCTAATATTTTAATAGTGGTCAGTTTTGATTATTCAAATAATATATTTAAATTTGGAATAATTTTTCAAATAAATCAATATATCGTTTTCACTTTTATGGGAGGATTTAAACCAATGGGATATAATGGAAGAGATGTTATTTATAGCTTTAAAATAGTGATATGTGGAGCAAATGCTGTTGGAAAAACGTGCCTTTTCAATCGATACTGTTTTAATTCATTTGATTTTGATACATCACCTACAATTGGAATAAATTTTCATTCAGTTCATATAAAAATTAACCTAAAAGAAAATCCAAACCAACAAAAGGAAAATTTTGTTGTTAATTCTATTTTTGATTTTGGTGGTCAAGAACGTTTCAAACCCTTACTTCCTAGATTCATAGAAGGTGCTAACGGAGCATTATTAGTATTTGATTTAGTGAAGAGATTAACGTTCAATCAGTTAGATTTTTGGTATGATCAAATCATTAAATATGCATCGAATCCTGAAATACCAATTCTTCTAGTAGGGAGTAAAAGTGATTTACTTGATAAGACGACTAATTCAGAAATTGTACCAAATTCCTTAATTCAAGAATATAGAAAAGCTCATAAATTAGATGGATTTTATAGAACATCATCATTAGAAAACTATAATGTTTTAGAAGTTTTTAAAGAATTAAATGATATAATGTTAAGAAAACTCCATATTCCTTATGTTGTTGCTTAAAGGAATAGGAGAATGATTTAGAATTCTCTCTCATAGACGAAATCAGAAAATTGATTAAAAAATATCTTTTGTTTCTTATTAAGATCAGGATATATATCCTTTAAATTATTTTTTGCTTGTTCAACTAAATTTTTAGCCAAATGTTCTGCAATGATTAATGCATTTGTTTGAGTAAAAATATCTTTTACATTTTTAACATCAGTTTTAGTTAGCGTTTCCTTATGATATAATTCATTTAGAATTTTTGATTGTTCCTCATCTGTATTATGAACTGCTAAAATATACACTATTTTGGATCTATTTTTTGCTCGAATATCATCTTCTAAATCTATAATATCATCTCTGATTGCATGAGCTTGCCCAATACTTAATAATGCATCACTTAAAGGTTTAATCTGATAATGAATATTACCTTTAGCTAAGATTGCACCAATTTTAGCGGATTTCTCAAACAATCTTGCTCTTTGGTATTCAGCAATATTTAGATATTGTTCCAAAGTCATTGTAATATTATTATAATTCATGTATTCTTCAATTAATTGCCCTTTCATTAAATAGTCCATTGCTTGTGTATATTCGTTGATAGCTAGTAATTTAATTTGCTCTGGGAATTTACCTGATTTCAATATATCTAATCCTAATAGATATCCTTGCATTCCACCTAAAATTGACATATCTCTTCCATATAGATTCACAATCTCGTCCTTATTTGGAACATTCACATCCCTATATATTTGATTTAATTCATTTTTTAGCTGCATATGAAAAGTGGGTTTTTCTCTTCTCATTGTATCATTATCTAATAGATCATCATGTATTAAATGCCCACTATGTAATAACTCAACCGCAATAGAAACTTCTCGAATTTGCTCGATCTGATCTCCCCAATACATTGGATTTACAATGCCAGAAAAAGCAGCATTCAATAAAATAGGATGAATTCTTTTTGCCTTCGCATTTAAAATAAATTCTTTTAGTTGAGTAATAAAATCTTTGAGAAGAATATCTTTTTCAATTTTATTTAATTGATTAAAGTATTTCTCTAGTTCTCCGTCAATAAGAGCTTTCTCGGTTTTAAAGAATTCCTCTATCATTTTAAAATCATATTAATAGTATTAATATAAAACATATAATAATTGAATTTAATTATATCTAATTCCTATTATTTTTATACTATAGGAGAATGTTAAGGATGAAAATAGCATGTATATCAGACAGTCATGATCATATGGATAATATTCTAAAAGCAGTTTCAATTATAAACGAAAAAAAAGCCGGCGCCCTTATACATTGTGGGGATTATGTTGCTCCATTTGTTAAAAAATGGTTTGATCAACTAGATGATGTTGTTAAGAGCAATTTTTTTGGGGTATTTGGGAATAATGATGGGGAACGTCTATTTTTAAAGCAAAATTTAGGTCAAATATGTACATTTGCTCAAAATGGAAACGAATTAATTTTAGAATTAGGAGGAAAGAAAATATTTGTATCTCATATGCCAAAACAAGAAACAATAAACGCATTAGCTAATTCTGGGGCGTTTGATATTATATTAACTGGACACACTCATAGTTTAGTTAATAAGAAAAATAAGAATGGTGTTATAGTATTAAATCCTGGAGAATTATGTGGTTATTTGACAGGAAAATCGACATTTGCTATTATAGATACAGATAAAATGGAAGCAGAGATAATTGAGCTATAGAATGTCAGCCATATCACCAAAAGAAATTTATGAAAATTATAAACAAAAGAATTTGGATAAAAGTGAAGCTTCAGATCTATTAATTTCTGTTATTGAAAATCCTATTGAAAAAAATATTCATAGTAGGATTTCGAGTGTTAAATTCTTAGGTTTGATTGGTTCTAAAGACCAAAATATATACTTCTTCCTTGAGAATCTGTTAATTTCTGATTTTAATGAACTAGTAAGAGGAAACGCAGCCTCTATTATTATTAAAAACTTCCCTGAGCAAGCAATAAAACCCATTAAATGGGCTTTAAAACATGAAAAATCAGAATCTTGTAATATTTTAATAATAAAAGCATTGGAAAAATCCGGTAATCCTGAATTAAAATCATTATTGAAGTCCATCGAATATATAAATTTTGAGGGTAAGCTGTTTTTTCCTTTTGGAGTTTATCAAATTATTAATTTAAGCAGTAGAAGTATTGATAATATATTAAAAATTAAAGGTTTGAAAAATTTAACAAATTTAAGGAAACTTAATTTAAACTTTAACAGAATAACAGAAATAGAGGGTTTGGATAAATTAAATAATCTAAATTCTTTACAACTTCAATGGAATAAAATTAGAGAAATTAAAGGATTAGAAAATCTAAGAAATCTAGAATACTTATACCTTAATAATAATGAAATTCATGAGATTAAAGGAATTAAAAATCTTTCTAATTTGAAATCACTGATGATTTATGATAATCGCCTTACTGAAATACAAAATTTAGATCACCTATCAAAATTAGAAATTTTAAATCTGCGGAATAACGAAATTAAAGAAATTAAAGGGCTGGACAGTCTTAAAAATTTAAAAAGATTAGATTTAAGTAATAATAGAATAGTTAAAATTAAAGGACTTGATAATCTCACTAATCTAGAATTTTTGGATCTAAGTCATAATCAAATTTCTGAAATTAATGGGCTAGATCACCTAAAAAAATTAAAATTTTTAGATCTTCGGAACAATAAAATAACAGCAATTAAACAATTAAAAATATTAAATCAATTAGAGCATTTGTATCTTGGATTCAATAGAATTTCAATTAAAGAAAATATAGAGAATTTAAATAACATTGAATTTTTTAACGTTGAAAATAATAATTTGTCAAACACACCTTTCGACTTCTTCTACAGTTACAAATCACAAAAGAACTCAATTGGTAAAAACCAAACCGATTTAATAGATATCAAATTCATGCCTGAATTTTTTAAATCTCAGACTGTACTTAAAGATTTGAAATTAATTAAGAATCCAATAAATTTTTTTGCAAAGTCTTCTTGGATTATAATTTGGAAAAATAATGAATTTGAAATATTTCTATTGAGTAAATCTGGAAAGATATCATGGATTGAAAGAAGGAGGAGACAGGTTTTCTCTTAATTAATTAAATTTTTTTTTTCTCAAATTTTATCGAAAACATTTAATTATGAATTCCTAATTTTAATTTATTATGTCATTGCCTTTAGAAGGTAAAGTTATTATTGATTTAAGCCGAATGTTACCCGGTCCTTATTGTTCTATGATTTTAGGTGATCTTGGGGCTGAAGTTATCCGTGTAGAAATGCCTAATTATGTTTATGATAATCCTCCTCCTTTTTACCAAAAAGGAAGTTATCGTGAAAGTGCGTTTCATTCTATTTTGATGAGAAACAAAAAATCTATAACTCTAAATCTGAAAAAACCTGAAGCAAGAGAAATTTTCTATAAGCTAGTTAAAAAAGCCGATGTTGTACTTGATACTTTTCGACCGAAAGTAATGGAAAAATTATGTATAGATTATAAGACTTTAGCCTCAATTAATCCCTCAATAATCTGTTGCTCTTTAACTGGTTATGGGCAAAATGGCCCCTATGAACAAATAGCTGGTCATGATCTTAATTATATAGGTATTTGTGGTATTTTGGACATGACAAAGGAAAGAAAAGTCTATGGAAGAGAAGGACAAATAAGAACACCCATAAATCCAGGAGTTCAAGCTGCAGATATTGGAGGTGCACTGGTAACAGCAATAGGTATATTAGGTGCAATAATAGAAAGAGATAACAATAGTGATAAAAAAGGTCAATTTATAGATATATCAATGACAGATTCTGTTTTTTCCTTTATGCCTCTTGTTGCATCATATTATTTTGCTAAAGATCAAGGAGAGGGTATAAATGTTTTACATGGAGATTTTCCTTTTTATAATGTTTATAAAACCAAAGATGATAAGTTTTTATCTGTTGGAATTATAGAAGTAAAATTTTGGAGAGAGTTTTGCAAAGGGTTGGGACGTGAAGATTTATTACCAAGACAATTTGAGCAAGGGGAAGGAAAAGAACAAGTTTTTCTAGAAATCCAAAATGAAATCTCAAAGAAAACACAAAAGGAATGGATGAATATTTTTATAAATCTTGATGCTTGTGTAATGCCTGTAAAATCTTTCGCAGAAGCTTGCGAGGATCCTCAAATAAAAGCTCGTAAAATGGTAATAGAAATGCCTCATCCTAAATTTGGAAAAATACAATATGTAGCCTCACCTATAAAATATTCTCGGACGCCATTAAAACCCAGAAGTATCGCACCTAAACCAGGTCAAAATAATGAAGAGATTCTAAGAAATCTTGGGTATAGTGATCAAAATATTCGAGATTTTAAAAAACGCGATGTATTTTAATGCTTTCTTATAGAATTTGATATTAGATAAATACTAATAATATAGCAAATAAAAGTGAAACAATTGTAAATACTAGAAGCATAATAAACATCGGCCAATCTTTTAACTCTCCATAAAATCCCGCAGCATTGATAGTAGAATAAATTATCATCCCTATAGAAATAAAGAATAATACAGATCCCCAGGGTTGATTAGTGAACATCCCAAATCCCCCGATTATTAGAATAATTGAGGTCAGAAATTCAGCGATAAGATGAAAAGTTATTTGTGTTGGCTTAGTTGAGAGTTCTGGCACCTCTTTCTTCCCTAATAAAAAAATCCACATGCAAAGCATTGCTATTCCGATTATAATGGTATATATTGATGCTATTATTTCGATAATGGTAATAATCACCTTAAAAGATATAATCACATAAAATTTGTAATCACTAAGTCTAATTAAATTTTTTTAATGGTTGGTAGTTTTATGAAAAAATCTAGCTTCTTAAAATTATGAAATCATTAAAATGCATAATGAATGCAGATATATTTTTATATGAAGCTATTAAAAAAACAAAAATTGATTTAATTCTATCAGTACCTTGCATTATGCTCAAGGGAGTATTACAACTCATAGAAGAAAAGAAAGAAATTGACCATATTGCTGTTACAAGAGAAGAAGAAGGTGTAGGCATAGCAGCTGGTGCATATTTAGGAGGAAAAATTCCAGCAATTTTAATGCAAAACTCAGGTCTTGGCAATTCAATAAATGCGATTAAGTCACTTTTACAATTATATAAAATTCCTGTAATTTTTATTATGAGTCACAGAGGCGCTGAGGGTGAGAAAATATTGGCACAAAAACCTATGGGGGAACTAACACCAGATCTACTTGATTTATTGAAAATTGAAAAATTTGTCATTAATTCAAAAGATGATTTAACAGAGATACAAAATGGAGTAGATAAAAGTTTATCATCTGAAATGCCTATAGGAATTCTTTTAAAGAAGACATTGTGGGAGATAGTATGAAAAGGTTTGAAGCAATTAGTAGGATTGTTGAGTCTGTTAGAGATGAAATTCTAGTTTGTAATCTTGGTGCTCCCTCCAGAGAATTATTTCACATTAAAGATAGAAATGAAAATTTTTATATGCTAGGCTCAATGGGATTAGTATCATCCATTGCGTTTGGTATTGCAATTTCAAAACCAAATAAAGTGGTGTGGTGTATTGATGGTGATGGTTCTTTACTTATGAACTTAGGTAGTCTAAGCACCATAGCAAATAACAAACCTAATAATTTAACTTTGATAGTAATTGATAATGGGGTTTATGGATCAACTGGAAATCAGAAAACCTATACCAGCAAAAATACTTCTTTAGAAACTATAGCTAAAGGCGCAGGATTTAAATCTATAATTACTATTTCTAATGAAGACAAGATTATCCCCTTATTAAAAAATTTGGGTAAAGGATGTCATTTTGTGAAAATCAACACTCTACCAGGTAATGCTCAAGTAGAAAATGTACCATTAAAACCGGAACAACTTAAGACCAGGTTTATTAAAACCATCTCAAAATGATTAAATGAATTAGGGGTGAAAAATGGTTTTAAATGACATGCAAAATTTTATTTACGCAAAGAACTATTAATTTTTTGAGGAATTACATAATAAATAAAGAGAAAATCTAAAATGTCGGAAGAAATTAAAAATCCAAAAGAAAACGATGAAGAAAAAGAAGAAAAATATGAAAACGAAGAAGAAGAGATCAATCCAGCAGAAGAAGAACAAAAGCGAATGCCAGGTAAGCCTGTAATACTTTCTGCTAAGGCATATAAAACTATTATTCTATATGCAAGTAGATATTCTAACAGATCAATTCCACCTGAGAATTGGAAAGAAATTTATGGTGTTTTAATAGGTTTTACTGATGATGATTTTGTTCATGTAGTAGGGGCAGAGGCTTTAACATTTGGGCATGATACAGATGTTATCTTAGATAATAGGCATTATGTATTCATAGCTGAAATACAAGATAAGTTAGATTCGCAAGGAGAAAATCTTTACATTGTAGGTTGGTTTCATTCCCATCCCGGTTTAGGGCTTTTTTTTTCAGATATAGATCTTAGAAATCAAGTTTTTTTTCAAACCCATGAAGATGGAATAGGTTTAGTGTTTGATCATACGTTATTAGGAAAGAAAAAACAGGAAAGACAAGAAAATTCAGAATTTATAATCACAAAATATGACACTGGTTTTGAAATCTATAGAATTACAGATACTACTATGGATATAAACGCTCCTGAATATAGTAATAATTATCATAAAGTAGATTATATTGTTGATGGATTGAACAAATATTTCTTTGCTAATGTACTATCAGAATTATCGGCACTCGTTTCTGAAGGAAAGCCTTTACAAGCAGCCTATGGGGAAAACCAAATAAAAGCAGAAAACCTTTCACCTTTTGACTTTAACATCGGCAGTGCTTCTAATGATAACCTCTTAACCGAAATCCCCATGGAAGAAGATATAAACTTCAAAGTTGATGACATAGCACAAAAAGAAGAACAAAGACAAAAGGATAGAACAAAAAAGGAACTTGCTGAAAGATTGATATACGAGGGAAATCAAGCTTTCAATAATAAGGATGCTTTTGGTGGTATAGAAAAATTCCGACAGGGGATCAATCATTACAAAGAATTAAAGAATTTAGAAAAAGTCATGGATTTATTAAGAACTGTATCCCAAAAATGTATTGCTAATGATCATTTAGTATTCGCAGGAGAATTTGGTGAAGATTTATTCAAAATTGCAAAAAAACATAAAAATCTATTTTATAAAGGTGTTTCAAATTATATATTAGGATATATTTTATTAAAGAAGGGGAGTAATGATGTTTTGGAGGAAGGCTTGATTAAAATTCAAGATGCAGCAGTTGATTTTGAAAATGAAGGTGATTATGCAGGAGCAGGAATGTGTTTTAATAAGATTGGTAATATTTATCAAACAAGGTTAAACAAATTGGAAAATGCCTGTTTATTTTATCGAGCTGCTATTGAAAATTATAATAAGGCAATTGCAAGAATGCATCCTTTACGGACATCTTTTTGGAATAAACCAGATTTACTTATACAAAAAATTGTTGAATTAAGAGATATAGTCGAAGAATTATTACCCAGCCTCGATAATGTTGGGATTAAAAAGAAATTAATTAATGATCTCAAAAGCATTAGCTATAATTTTTAATGATTTTACTAATAAATTCAAAAAAAATATATTTTAAGAAACACTATCTTAACTACTTCTTTTTGGTGATGGAAAAATCCCTCGACGAAAACAGAAAATAAAATATTCCAGAAAAATAGTTTGTAAATATCTTGAACCAAAAGGTGATATTGGGAATAGCTTGCAATCATTAGCATACTGTCCTCCAAGAAATTTAGTTTTAGGGACTCGAGCATATGTATGTCAGGTTTGTAACATTTATGATCCAGTGAAAAATAACCGAAGATTTTCAGACGTATATGAAGAGAGCAAAAACAAAGCGGAACAAAAAATTAGAGAGAAACAAATAAAATTGGAAGAATTTGAACTTGCTGCCATTAAAACTGATGAGGAAATCGATTTATCAATCGACGAATTTGAGGAAGAAGATGATGAGGTTCCATTAAAATTCGAAAAAAGAAAAGCGGGTAAAGAGGATCTTGAGGATTCAGAGGAATTTGCTGAAGTAGAATGCCCATTCTGCGGTGAATTGTTTGATGACCTTCCAGCGCATGTACAAAACTGTGAATTTGCTCCTGATGATGTTACAGTTGATGATATTTTGCCTACACATAAAAAAAAAAAGAAAAAGTCTACATCTAAAGTAGAAAGTTCTGATGATAAGAGTGAAGAAAAACAGAAATGTCCATATTGTGGAAGAGAATTTGTAAGACTCGGAAGACATTTAAACTCTTGTCCAAAGAAACCTGATGATGTCGAAGATGAGGATGAATAAAAATTTAAAATCCTTGCTTTCTAAAGTAAATTTCACCTGTGTCTAAAAGATAACTTTTTATGGGGCTTTTGGGTTGCTTCATAATAATTGTTATAAAATCAGCTAATTTTCCCTCATTTATTGCTAATCTATTAGAGAGAAAGGAGAGAGAGAGTTTATCATATTCCTTTGAATATTCTGATAATTTATATTTTAATAAGTTTTGATATATTAATGAGATGAGCAATTTTAAATTAGGAAAATTTTCTGTTTTTATATCTTTAACAAAATCAAATATCTTTCCAGAAGCATCATGATAATTCAGTACTTTATAGCAACTAAGAATCTCATATAACTTCTTTATGAATTTGAAATACTTAGTTATATTTATGCTAATATCTTCCAGATTATATTTATCTAAATTTTGATCAACTTCAGCTTTAAGCATAGCTAAAAGTCGTGAAAAATTTTCAATGTTTGATTCATTAAGTTTTTCCCTTAAAAGATTATTAAACCGACGTTCATATTTCATTCGATGAGAATATAACTCTTTCTTTACTTGTTCTTTTAATTCATAGAAATCAATAAATTCTTTCTCTAGTCTAAAATCTCTTTTATGTTCTTCAAGCAACACTAGAGCGGATCTTACCTTTACCAATGCTGAATTATAATCTCCACTTTTTACTTTCTTAAGAATAGCTGATTTATAAAAATTAAGTTCTTCAACAAGATCTTTTTTATTCTTGTAGCTTTCAAGATTATTATTGAAATTCATAATCTAGTTGACAAAAATGAAAATAAATATTCTTATTACATATTAAATAGATCAATTACACATTTAAACTTAGCAGTAGTTAATTAATAAATATCTTAAAAAATATGTTAACCGCTTTTAAAAAGAAATAAAGTAGAAATTTGGAAATTTTAATAAAAAAATTAGGAATTGAATTAAATGGTCATTTATATAACTTTTTATAATCTAAACTAAACTCCTTTACGTAGTAATTGGTTAGCAATTACCATTCGCTGAATCTCACTTGTTCCTTCATAAATCTCTCCCATCTTTGCATCTCTGAAATATCTTTCTACAGGATATGCTTTCATTAACCCATATCCTCCGTGAATTTGAACTGCACTGTGTGCTGCTTGCATTGCTGCTTCAGATGCAACTAATTTTGCCATTGAACTAACATGTCCATAATCCATTTGATTATCATACATATACGCTGCTTTAAGGGTGAAATACCGTCCAGCTTCTACTGCGCAAGCCATATCCGCAATTTTCCATTGTATTGCTTGAAATCTTCCGATTGGTTGCCCAAATTGGACTCTTTCATTTGCATATTTAATTGAAGCTTCTAATGCCGCTTGTCCTAAACCTACAGATTGAGCAGCGATTCCGATTCTTCCATATCCAAGAATTTGCATAGCAAGTTTAAATCCGTTTCCAATTCCACCCAAAATATTCTCTTCAGGAACTCTGACGTTTTCAAATATTAGTTCAGATGTATTGGATCCACGAACTCCCATTTTATCTTCTTTTGCACCAACAGAATAACCTGATGTATCAGTATCAACAATAAAAACAGTTAGTTGCTTCCTACCATCTTTTTCACCTGTTTTTGCAATCACAAGGAGAGTATTAGCAATCCCACCGTTTGTAGAAAAAATCTTAGTTCCATTTAATATGTAATCATTGCCATCTTTTTCTGCTACTAGTTGAACTCCAGCTGCATCTGAACCTGCATCTGGTTCTGTAAGGCAGAAAGCACCCACTTTATTACCCTTAGCAAGATCTGATAGAAATTTTTTTTTCTGGTCTTCTGTTCCAAACTTATAGATCGGGTAAGTAGCAAGACTATTATGAACTGCAATTGAAAGACCCCAAGCGGCATCAGCACGACCAATCTCCTCAATTATTATACAATAACCAATAGTATCATTATGAAGACCAGCTCCTCCATACTCTTCAGGAATACAAGCTCCAAAATATTTCATTTCTTTCATTTTTTGAAAAGCTGTTTGATCCAATTCTTGTTTTTCATCACTTTCTCTTGCAACAGGTACCAGATATGTTTCAGCAAATTCTCTTGTAATCTTTTTTAACATTTCTTGATTTTCAGTCAAAGAAAAATCCATTATCTTATCACACTTAATTTATTTTTATAATATCTACATTTAGATAATATCCATTTTAAAAGACTAGTTGTTTATCTTAATTATAGTTTATTGATTTTCGAGTTCTCTCTTCTTATTGCATCAAATTATAAATAATATCTTCAAATTATGGTATTAGGAACAGGTGAAAAGAATAATAAATTAAATTATTTCAAAAAATAAAATTTAGAGAATAGTTTTGGTTAAATCTGGCGGGCTCCACATAAAGGACAGATTTCTGAATCACCAACAGGATTTCCACAATCCTTACATCTCTTTATTTCATCAATGAAATCATCATCAGAAATATCGATTTTATCATCAAAATCATCAAGTTTTCCTACCCCTTTAGAGAAGATAGTCCCGGGTCTATCTCCTGGCCAAATAATATTAACAATAATAGCAGAGGTTACTAGTATGACACAGATTACAATATAAAATACAAGACTCGAACCAAGGTTATCCTTGAAAAATTGCGTAGCTGCAACCGTTAAATCAACTATAAAGGCACCTATCGGGGATATAATTGGTTTTAAAAACGTCATTATTGAACCGACTATTTCTGCTAATATTTCTAAAAAGTCCATTTTTATATTCCACCTCTATTATTTTTTCATCCGGTCTTGTCGAATTTTCTCTCTATTTAATGTAAAATCAATAACATCATATACCTTTAAAATAATAGTCAGAAAATAAATTCCCATGTATATTAAAATCATCTGTGTTAGATCTAAAGTAAAAAAACCGAAATCAAAGATTATAAATGTTATTTCAGTAGCACCAGAATAGCTATAACTCCAGATATACAAACAATTTACAATAACTTGAATTAACGCAAACACTGCTTTTCTTATAGATTGTTTTGGGCTAGAATATTTAAAAAATGCCAATCCACTTACCAATAATCCAAAAGCAACTAACCAGAATTTTATATTTGTTTGATCTTGCTGTTCCCATTCTAAGGGTAAATTTTCAATACTAAAAATCAATGTAAATAATAATAATGGAAGAATAATTGTAAATACCACATAAATACCCGTAAAAACAAAACCTTTTACCATATTTTTAACAGCGCCCAATTTAAAAACCTCCTAAGGTGTAAAATCGCCAACAAAGACATTTATTGCTGTAATAGATATAGATTGCATACCTATAGAATAATCTAAGCTTATGGTAAAATTGGCATAAAATTCTAATGGTGGGGGTCCCCTAAACCAATCTATTTCAGTGAGTGGATCTGGAAAATTTGAATATATGAAACTGCTATTATCTCCGTAAAAAGTAAAGTTTCCTGTTATTCCTTTAGCAATATCACCAAAATATTGTGATCTATCAAGAATTTTGACAATTCTAGTTTCATTCACTCCCGGACCTCCTCCATCTATATGACTATAATTTAATCCTAATTGAAGATCTAGTTGAAGATTTTCCAAATCGAAATATCCCGCATTAGTAATGTTAAAAGGTAAAGTAAAGTTAATATTTTCAATTTTGAGAGTAGAGTTATTAAAATCGATATTGAATTCTGCGTTACCTGTATCAATTCCAAAGTTATCTGGATTTGATAGAATCATAACAGCAGATAATCCACCTAGAAAAGCAACAATCGATACAGATATAGTTAGTAATAAGATAAATATGCGAATTAATAATCTAAAAATTCTAGATGGTCTCATATTAATCTAATTTGGGAGAAGTTTATGTTTTTTATTATAACTATTATTTTTACTATTAAGATCTTTATAAATTTTACATTTTTAATTCTTAAGGTCTTCAAATTTTAATAAAATGTCAAAAAGTTCTCATTAAGATTTCTGATACTTAAACGTTGTATACTTATTAGTATTTCTTTTGTAAAAACCTATAAGAGAATTTAAATTTATTAAATCAAATAATGACCTTAAATGTTTATATTTCTTTTAAATAAACATCATAGGATAAACAAAAATTTGTGTTATAAAAATGGAAAATATTCAATCACACGCGATTGATTTTACTGAAGTAGCAACCAAACTGAATACATCTATAGAAAATGGTTTGACTGAAAACGAGGCACTAAATCGTCTTGAAAAATATGGAAGAAATGAACTAAAAAGAGAAAAAGGTAAAACTGCTTGGGAGATTTTCATAGGGCAGTTTAAAGATTTTCTAATATATCTTTTGATGTTCGCGATAGTAATTTCAATTCTGATTGGAGTTTATGAATCGAATAAAACTGGTCATATTTGGCCTTCCGAATATACAGATGCTATCGTAATTGCAGCCATTTTAATTGTAAATGCAATATTAGGCTTTTATCAGGAGTATCAAGCTGAAAGATCCTTAGAAAGCCTTAAAAAACTTGCTCCTCATTTTGCTAAAGTTAGAAGAGATGGACAAGTTATAGAAATAGGTGTAGAGGAAGTTGTTCCGGGAGATATTATACTCTTTGAACAAGGTGATAAATTTCCTGCGGATCTTAGGCTTTTTAAAGAATTTTCTCTTTATGTTGATGAAGCAATTTTGACGGGAGAATCAAAGCCAGTAAAGAAGCATTTAAAACCTGTTGATGAGAAAATGATTCTAGCTGATAGAACAAATCTTGGATATATGAATACCATAATCACTCGTGGTAATGGGGAAGGAATCGCTATAGGAACAGGTATGAGTACTGAGATTGGTAAAATAGCAGAGAGCCTTCAAGAAGAAGAAATTGAACTTAGTCCATTTCAGAAAGAAGTAAACAGATTTGGAAAGCTTCTTGGTGTTGTAATACTGATAATATGTGGCGTTGTCTTTTTAACAGAGTTAATAATAGTTATAGCCCTTCCAGGGGGAAGTCTTGAAGATATTATAGAAGCCTTTGAAATATCAATAAGTCTAGCCGTTTCGGCCGTACCTGAAGGTTTAATAGTTGTAATTACAGTAGTGATGTCTTTAGGGATGCGTAAAATGGCAGATCGCAATGCATTGGTACGTAAATTGACTGCAGTCGAGACTTTAGGGAGGGTTAATGTTATTTGCTCAGATAAAACAGGTACTTTAACTAAAAATGAAATGACTGTAGTAAAAGTGTTTTTAGGAGGAAAAGAGTATAATGTTGAAGGAGTAGGGTATGCTCTCGAAGGAAAGATTATAGATGATACAGAAAAACAGGTTTTAATAGAAAATAATGATTACTTAAGAAAATTTCTTGAAATCTGCATGTTTTGTAATAATTCAAACGTATCTCCAAAAAATGATGGAACAAATAATACAAATGTAGTTGGTGATCCAACAGAAATCTCAATGAAAGTATTAGCAATGAAAATGGACTTAGACACAAAATCTGAAAAGATTGATGAGATTCCTTTCAGTTCTGATAGAAAGATGATGTCAGTAGTATCAAAAATAGATAATCAATTGTTTGCCTTGATTAAAGGAGCTCCAGATGTATTATTAGAAAATGCTAGCAGAGGACTTATAAATGGACAAGAAAAGCCTATAGAGGAAGTAAAAAGTATTATCCTCCAAAAAAATGAAGATTATGCTAAAAATGCACTTCGCGTATTAGGCTTAGCATACAAACCTATAAAAGAAGGTTATAAGGAAGAAGAAATTGAAACTGACTATGTTTATCTAGGATTGGTTGGGATTATTGATCCAGCAAGAGATGAGGTTAAAGATGCGATTGAAGAAGCTCGTCAAGCAGGTATTAGAACTATAATGATAACTGGAGATCATAAGATTACCGCCATTGCAATTGCTCATGAAATAGGATTAACAGAATCAAGTGAAGCTATCACTGGAATTGAATTAGAGGGAATGAGTGATGATGAACTCCGTGAAAGAGTAAAGACCGTTGATGTCTTTGCGAGAGTGACCTCTACACATAAACTAAGGATATTACGTAGATTGAAAGAATTAGATTTGATAGTTTCAATGACAGGTGATGGTGTAAATGATGCACCTGCGGTGAAAGGTGCACATGTGGGTGTTGCGATGGGACTAAAGGGAACCGAAGTGACTCAAGAAGCATCTGAGATGATATTAATTGATGACAATTATGCTACAATTGTTAATGCTATTGAAGAGGGAAGAGGTATTTTTGAAACTACTAAAGGTTTCTTTAGATATATGTTAAGTACTAATTTTGATGAAATTTTTTTAATTCTTGTTGCATATATCGTGATTAAACTCTTTTCAAATGTATTTTTGGCTATTCCAGTCGCACCTATTCAGATTTTATGGTTAAATATTGCTACAGATGGAATCCCTGCAATGGTGCTTGGCCTAACTCCCACAGATCCAGATGTAATGAAGGATAAACCTAGACAAGGATTTACATTGTTACCTGAAATAAAAGGTCCTGTTCTACTTTTGGGAATTTACACATCAATTACAGATATTTCATTGTATTTGCTACTATGGGGTGTACTTATCCCTATATGGTCAACTACAGGAGTAGATCCCAAATTAGTGGGGTTTAATCCAACTATCTCTAATCCGGATTTTTGGCCAGATGCGAATTTTTATGCCGTTTCACTTGCCCAAACAATATTATTTTCTAATTTAGTACTATGTGAATTAATGTTCGTTTACACTTGTACCTCAAACATAAAGCCATTTTATCTATTTCCAAATAAGCATCTGTTCTGGGCAACTGGCCTTTCTTTGGGTTTACAATTACTTATATTATACACACCAATGGGATTAGCTTTTCATGTTATACCTTTGCTCCATCCTTATTATTGGATTGCTGTTCTTTTAGGGGCATTTAGTGTATCTGTAGTTGATGAGGTAAGAAAATATAGAATGCGGAAAAAGAGAAGAATGACGTTTAGAAATGTGTAATAATTCAATTTATTATTATTTTTTATTTTCTAATTTTAATTCTAATCCTAAGATTTCAATACTTTTTAATTAATTTTATATTTTTTTTATAATTCTATTAATTAATTAGAACTAAAAAGTTCAATATCCGTAAAAGAGATAATAGTAATGAACATTGCTGAAGTTTTAAAAAATAAGATTGATACAAATCAAACAGTTTTAACCGAGTTTGAATCAAAGGAGCTTCTACAAGAAATTGGAATAAAAATTCCAGGTCAAGATTTAACGACCTCAAAAGATGAAACAATATCTTCTGCTGAAAAAATTGGTTTTCCTGTGGTATTAAAACTTATGGCTGAAGATATTGTACATAAATCCGATACGGGTGCAGTTAAATTAAATTTAAAAACTAAAGAAGAAGTTGAAGAAGCTTATGATGAACTTATGAAGATTCCCGCCCAAACTGAAAAAAAGATATCTGTTCAAAAAATGGCGGATGAACC
>JBHLLU010000063.1:0-21202 GCA_048938895.1 Promethearchaeota archaeon | reverse complement strand
ACCATGAATTAAGACTAGAAAATTAGAAAATTATTATGTGTGATAACAATGGAATATCGAAAAATGGGAAATAAAATTAAATGGGAAGTTTCTGCATTGGGTTTTGGTGCAATGAGATTACCCACAATAGAAGTTGAAAAGGATGGTGAAAAAAAGAATGTTATTGATGAAAAACAATCGATTGATATGATTCGATATGCAATTGACAATGGATTAAACTACGTGGACACAGCTTGGCCCTATATGGATGGAAAGAGTGAAGAATTAGTAGGAAGGGCTTTGCAAGATGGTTATCGAGAGAAGGTACACCTTGTAACGAAATTGCCCATTGGTCAAGGTGTTGTCAAAAAAGCAGAAGATTTTGACCAAATATTAGATACCCAACTCAAGAGATTGCAGACTAATTACCTCGATATTTATCATTTACATGGTTTAAGTAGAATGTCGTTTGAAAAAGTTAAGGAATTGAATATTATTAAAAAAATGGAACAGGCTAAATCAGACGGTAGAATAAACCATATGGGATTTTCTTTTCACGATTCTTTTAATACCTTCAAAAGAATAATCGATTTTTATGATTGGGATGCGTGTCAAGTACAATTTAATTACATGGATGTTAACTTTCAAGCAGGTATTGAGGGACTTAAATATGCAGCTGGAAAAGGAATTGCAGTTATCGTTATGGAACCACTTAGAGGAGGAAAACTCTTTATTGATGAAAAAAGTTTAATTGAGAGTAATACTGAGATAAAAAAAATTCTGGATGAATCGAAAGTAAAAAGAAGTCTACCAGAATGGGCTTTACAATATGTCTGGAATCAAAAGGAGGTCTCTGTTGTTCTATCTGGAATGAGTGCTATGAATCAAGTAGTTGAGAATATAAAATCTGCGAGTAATTCAGGTATTAACATTCTAACAGAGGAAGAATTACAAACTATTGAAAAGTTAAAAAAAGCGTTTGCTAAACACATTTTCGTGGTTCCTTGTACGACTTGTCGTTATTGTATGCCATGTCCTCAGGGCGTGAATATCCCAACTCTCTTCAATATACTCAATCAATTTTACCAATATGGTGAAAGGCAGAGAGCTGGATTTACAAGCTATTATAAATCTCTCCCCAAAACTCCTGAAGAATTAGAAAAAACTGGTAAGAAAGACATTGGATCTGCGAATTTATGTATCCAGTGTGGTGAATGTTTAGAGAAATGTCCTCAGCAAATTGAAATCCCTGATGAATTAGAAAAAGTTAGAGCAATCTTCGAAAATGGTAAAAAAATAACTGATTTCTATTAATCAAAAATTTAAATTAATTTCCATCTTATTATTTTTTTTTAGATCCACAAAATATCTTAATTAGAAATAAATTATTATTTACTCCAATAGTTAGAATTTTATAAAGGCTTTCAATGGGGTTCGTGATCTAAAATGAGTTTACTAATAAAGCTTGCATATTTGTTTAGTCCTTTTATTAAATTAGTTAATTTGATTAAGAGGAGGGTATCTCTCTATATTGGTCGCTTTCGCGCATTAGAGCCATCTAATACAACTTTTGAACTAAGTTCGTGGAATAATGATGCTCTTGTCAAAACGAAGTATGGTTTCATATCTGGTTTTTCAGATAAAGGATCTTGGTGCTGGAAGGGGATACCTTATGCAAAACCTCCAATTGGTTCTCTTCGTTGGAAAGCACCACTTGACCTTACCCCATGGAACGGAACCCGCAAAACAAAAAAGTTTGGGAGTTCTGCAGCACAAGTTATGCCTTTTATAGGTTCAATTGGTTCAGAGGATTGTCTTTGTCTTAATGTTTGGCGTCCAAAAACTCCAGAGACAAAATTGCCAGTCTATTTATATATCCATGGAGGAGGAAATTCAATTGGTTCATCTGCGGAGGTTTCATATTATGGTAATGCGATTGTAGAGAAATCAAACTTATTGTATATATCAGTTAATTACCGTCTTGGAGCTATGGGTTGGTTTATACATCCTGCAGTAACAAATAATGGTTCTCCGCAAGATAAAAGTGGGAATTTTGGAACACTTGATTTGATAAAGGCCTTAGAATGGGTAAGAGATAATATAGAAGCATTTGGAGGGGATTCTAATAAGGTTACAATTGCAGGGGAATCCGGTGGTGCTTTTAATGTGCTATCACTCCTTATTTCTCCTCATGCAAAAGGACTTTTCCATCATGCTATAGCTGAAAGCGGATTATCTCTTATTGGGAGTACTAACACCGCCAAGACTCAAAGTACCGCTCTTCTTATCAATCTCCTCATTAAGGACCATAAAGCAAAAAATCAACTAGAAGCTGGGCAAATCATAGAAAAAATGTCGGATAAAGAAATTGATAAGTATCTTCGTTCAAAATCTGCATTTAAAATCTTGAAATGTATACCCAAAATGGATTTTGGAATGGCCGAGTGGCGAGCCATTTTCACTGATGGCCTAGTAATACCCAAAGAAGGGTATTCTATATTTTCATCTGGAGATTGGGCAAATAAGGTGCCAATAATTATTGGTTGCACTAAGGATGAAGTAAAGCTTTTTGGCAATTTTAGAAAAGACCCTCCTAAGAATACAAGAATGTATAACTTAATTTGGGATTATCGATCACTTCTCTGGCGTGTGTATGGTCTGGATTCCTTAGTATATAAAATGAATTCCAAGACTGATTTACCCATTTATGCTTACCGCTTTGATTGGGGAAGTCCCGATAAAGATGGTGTGAGTGTTCTACCGAAAGGGATGGGACGCAACTTAGGTGCTCATCATGCTGCAGAAATTCCTTTCTTTCTAGGGATGGGTAAAAGTTCTATTTCTATGCTGATTGGAAAAACACACACCAAGCGTAATCAACTTGGACGGGAAAGATTAAAAGATCTGTGTATGAATTATCTTGCTAATTTTGCAAGGACGGGAAATCCAAACGGAGAAGGTTTGCCTTATTGGTATCCCTGGGATAATACTGAAGAAAAAGACAAAATTCTTGTCTTTGACGCTGATTTTGATGATTTAAGGATTTCCTATTTAAATGAAATACTTACTGTGGAGAGTGTTGTTGATCTCATTAATTCTGATCTTAAAGAACCTGAATTAGGAACGATTCTATCATATCTGGATGAAATGATACCATTTGGATTTAAGGAACCCGAACTCTAAAAAAATCTTGTAAGTGTATCAAAAATAGAATTTTACAAATTTATGGCCTCTTTAATTCTATTTAGGGCTTGTTCTACGGTTGATTTAGGACATGCAATATTGATCCTTTCAAATCCTTCCCCTCCTTGACCGAAAATATAACCTTCATCTAAGGCTAATTTTGCTTTCTCTCTCATAAATTTTTCCAGTTCTTTAGGTTCTAATCCTAATTCTCGGAAATCAAGCCAAACAAGATAAGTTCCCTCAGTTTCTATTACTTTTATTTGCGGAATGTTTTCTTGGATAAAATCTTTTAAAAAATCTAAATTACTTTTGAGATACAATAGTAAAGCATCTAACCATTTCTCACAGATTTCATCTTTATATGCAGTTTCCATCGCTGCTACAGCAAAAAGATTTGGTCCCCCAACTCCTAGATTTGCTTGTGTATTTACAAATGTTTGATGTATTTTTTCATTTGGAATCACAATATTCGAGATTCTTAAGCCAGCTAGATTAAAGGTTTTACTAGTAGACGTACAGGTTATTGATTTTTGGGCACAATTCTCATCGATTGTAGCAAAATTTGTGTGTTCATAATCAGGTAAAATTAAATCACAATGAATTTCATCTGAGACGACTAAAACATCATTTCTAATACAAATTTCCCCAAGTTGTTCCAATTCTTCCCTACTCCAAACCCGACCAATTGGATTATGTGGATTACATAAAATTATCATTCTAGCTCTTGGGTCTTTGACCTTTTCCTCCAAATCTTCAAAATCCATTCTATAATGATTATTAGCAAACTCTAATGGATTTAAAAGGATCCTCCGACCATTATTTTCAATCACACGATAAAAAGGATAATAAACAGGATTTTGCACAATCACTTTGTCACCAGGGTTACTAAAAGCATTCACTGCGACATCCAAAGCAGGAATCACCCCTGGAGTTTGACTTATCCATTTTCTATCGATTTCCCACCCGTATCGTCTCTTGAACCAACTTAAAACAGCTTCATAAAATGAAGGAGGTATGATTGAATAGCCAAATATGCCATATTCAGCCGTTTGAACTAACTTTTCAATGATTGGCGGTGGTGCTTTAAAATCCATATCAGCAACCCATAAAGGTAGTAGATTAGGATCACCAAAACCTTTTTCTAAAACTTTTTTATCCCATTTTGCTGAAGCAGATCTGGTTCGATCAATAACCTGATCAAAATTGAAAGAAGTATCCTTTTCACTCATTTTCGTTACTCAATAATTAGTATAATTAAAATTTATAATGTTCTTATAAACCACGAAGATAATCCGGTCGACGTAAGCTTGGATATTTGATAGCTCCTTCAACAACTTTAAGGAACATTTCTTTATCATCCGCTAATTCTCCTTTTAAACTCACATAATTTGATGCATGATTCGAATTGAAGACACATTTTTGCAAATCATCCGATGTGTGTTCTATCATTGTATATAATTCTTGAAGAATTTCTGTACTGGTCATTGGTTTGAACTCTCCTGTTGATTTCTGTTCCCATAACTCAGTTCCAGGAGTAACACCTAAAGTAAGTGGAGAAATATACCATTCTATTGGATTAGGAGGAGCCATTCTATTAATCAACTTCGCAGATTCAATAGCGTGTTTTCTACTTTTTTGGGGATCATTTCCCGCAAGACCTAATAGAAAGATTCCAGACCATGCAATTCCTGCTTTATGACATTTTTGAGCAGCAAGAGCAAAATCGTCTTGTGTAGCTCCCTTCTTACAAGCTTGTAGTACCTCATTATCTCCACTTTCAATGCCTACGTATACCATTGTAAATCCACTTTCAGCTAACTTTTTCAAATCTTCATCAGATTTGCTAAGGATATCTCTTGCGTGAGCATATGCGCTAACTTTTTCAAGGTTTGGGTGTATTTTATAAGCATATTCAGTTAACTCCATAAGAATTTCAGGTTTCACTACAAAAGCATTCCCATCCTCGAAAAACAATTTACGTACTCGATTCCCATAAAAGGCACCAGCTCTTTTAATATCATTTTTTATTTCTTCGATATCTTTACGAATAGAGAACTTCTTTGATCTATACATTGAACAGAATGTACATTTATGAGTGCATCCATTTGTTATGGCAATTAAAAGTGCATTATGTTCTGAGGGGGGACGAAAACATGGCTCTGTTATGTTTCCAACAACATAATTCATGTGATATAATAATTTCCCTTAAACTTTAACATTTTCGTTTTATTTAATATAATAAATCATCTTCTAATACGGTTTTTAGAGTTCAATATCAATTGGAGAAATTCATCATGGTCATTGAGTAGGGGTAGAAGATACTTGGCATACTCTTTTGCACCTTTGCCACTAATAAGACGCGTTGATAATATTTGCTGATGAATATCATGACAAATGAGTTTGACGATTTCTATTTTTTTATCAATATTATCAGATCTAAGTAGCGATTCAAGAAGAGGGATGTAATGTTGAGCACAGTCAAGTTTTCGGAATTCATATGCAAGCCATTTCCAATAAGGAGTATAGTCTTTTTTCAACAGAAATTGTATTCGCATCACTCCCTTGACGAACTCCCCTAAACATAGATGGAGTGTAATTGGATCACCTCGTTTGGAGATCCGCTGAACAAAATTGTATTCACCATAATGCCAAATGTTAAAGCATTCTTGTGAAAGACGTCCGTACCACACATTCTTAGGATAATATTCTAAAGCTTTACGCCACTGGTTTAATTCATCATTATTGCTAAGCCAAAGCACACCATGTTTGAGAAAATATAGTGGAGACTCCCGATCCTCTTGAATCACAACAAACTGTCCCTCTCTCACTTTCAACCCCCAATCTTCGTCTGATCGTGGTAGTTTTGAAAAACTATAATGTTTTTTTATCCAGCGAGGAACACTTTCTATAAAAACACTTTTTTTGTAGCTATCCGCTCCTTCTAAACGGTATCCCTTCCAATTGATGGGAGCTCCTCTATTGATTCTCTCTGATAGTTGATTTCCTAAATTACAAAAGTCATCTTCTGAAAGAAATAATGTGAATTGGGGTCCCCAATCGTGATCTCTTGATATTTTATCATCTGCTCCGATTACATCTGATCCTAGAAAGCGACCCGCTGAAATACGTAATGTAAGTTCTGGGAATTCCTTTTTCAGAAAGGAAAGTCCCCAATCTAGAAAGAAATCCCTCCCAATATCTAATCCTTTCATCAGTACTAATATTAATGGATAAAGATTATAAATACTTTTTATCATTAAATTGGATAAATAGGAAAAGTGAGGTCATATAATCCTGTATACAGAGCAGCTTAATCAAGATATAAATCTATAAATGGTCTAAAATTTTAGTATTGAATTTTATATCTTATTTTCTTTTATTCTGTTGCCAATCATAAATTATATTGGAAACTACAAGAAAGAAGATAGTGTATATCACACAAATACTTAACAATAGCATAATTATTGAGAGAAGTACTAAGTGATCATATTTACTGGCAAGAACAATTTCATTGAAGGGTGTCATTATGTTTATGATGCCTAATGCCGCAAGCAAGAGGAGCGGAATAGTTGCTAATAATGACACATATCGATAAATCTTATATTTTCGACTTCTTTCTATCCTTGAGATGAGTTTCGGTCTTGATCTCCGCTTTCGTATACGATGTGCTATCACAAATCCCGCCAAGGTGATTACTGAGATTCCGAGAATCACTGCTAATATTATCCCTCCGATAAGTATAAAAATTTTGTCATTCAAGTCCCAATAAAACGAGGGAGCGGTTTTTTCGATATCCAACACTTTAAACTGTATCATGAGACAGGTGTTAAAGTATAAATCAGTACTATTGCCATAAGATAAGGCTATCTGACCGGTATTATCATCTATCCCGTCTCTATTCTGATCAATACATTTGTTAAGCCATATAAGACCACTATCAAACTGAACTTTTTTTCCCAAGAGATTATTATATAACCCAAGCATTAAACCCGTCGTGTCATTCTCTGTAATAGGAATTACTTTCACCCATAAAACCGTGTCTAATTCTGGATTAAACGCATTATAATTCTCATCCTCATCTGAAAGCCATACGGTATACTCTAATCTTACAGAATCATATTTTTCTACTTTAACAGAAGGGATGTTGATGAATAAGAAAGAAATGATTACTATGACCGCGATAATAGCCGACAGAGGAATTCCTACTTTAACCTTTTGTATTATTTTCTTTTTCAATGAAATTGAAGATAAAGGAGCTGGTCGTAAGGTTACTCTTTCATGAACGGTTTTTTTGCATAGATCTCTTAACATTCCATCAAAGTGAAATTTGAATGAGCCTTTATCGGCTGAATAGGTTACAAGATGGTCTATATTGTTTGCTTTTAGAAAATCTGGCAATTTGGATAAAAGAGAATCATCTTTTTTAAAGAAATATTCATTATCTTCTGAAAGAATAATTTCTTTTTGTTCGTAATCCAGTCCGTAATATTGGTAAGCGAATCGTAGAATGTTTTCATACAACAGTTTATGATTGAATGTTATCTCAAATGAAGATCGGTTTACTTGAATATGAAACTCTGAATTGGTAAATATAGAAGGAAAAAAAAGATTCTCAGCATTATTTTCCCAGTTTTCAATCTTTTCAAGCAGGTCTTTTCTAAATCTTATTTCGCGTTCCCTTAATCTTTTGATAATAGTCTTTTTATCTCTAATTAGCCACATAAACTCTTCTTTTAAAAAGTCTGAAGGTATAATTCTAAGAGAATAGTATTGTTCTAAGCGTTCTTTTAAAATCTCAGAAACAATTTTTTTAAATGCGGAGTTTTCCATGAAAAAATGGTTATATATTCTCCACTGTTGGTTTATAAACTTCATTCGTAGGCTTTTATTATAGTTTTCCAAGGAATCTTTTCCTTCTTGCCTTTCTTTTTGAATTTCTGACTGTTGTTTTATAAGATTCAGTTTTCTATCCTTAATAATACTCTTTTTTTCAATTTCAGTAAGCTCTGTGAAAGATTCGAGCTCTGTTGACTCCTCTTGATGTGCTTCTAACAAGTTTTTAATCATTTGATTCTTATGATCTAAGAGGAGCTTATTACCATTATCTCGTCTGAAAGGAACTCGTTTGTAGAGGGATTCTGAGTGATCCAACATCTTGGTAAATTGTCTAGAGGTTACGATAAATCTATCAATTGCCGCTTTATATTGTTCTAGTTTCTCAGAATGAGGTAAAAGAAAAGCATTTTTCAGATTTTTTATATCTCTTCTAGAAAGCGAAAACCCAAAGCTAGCACTAAATTTGGTTATATGTCCCGTATAGCTAATTTTAAAGATAATTTTTGAGTCTTCCATTTTTTTCCTTTTCTATAAAAGAAATAAAATAAAAAAATAAAGTTAGGGTTTTAACTTCCTGATAGAAAACTTGATTATAAGTGTGGCACTTATTACTCCAATGAGCCCAATAACAATAAAGGAATCATAACTAGGGATGTCTAGTGCTGAACCCTTGAAAATACGATTATGAGCGACGAGGTTGAAATTACAATCTTCTAAATTCATGGCGACGCGGTTTGACGCACTCATATGCAGTCCGCTGCTTAGAAGGGGTGTTGTAGGTTTATCACCACCCCCGCTTACTATGGAATTGTTAAACACAGTATTATTTGTACCGCCTAACACATCCACGAAAACTCCAGATTGGGCATAAACACCGTCCAATGTGTTATAGATCACTTTGCTATCGTTAACCATTCTAAAGTGCATTGGAGAGTCTTCCCATTCTTTAAACACTGTATTGGTAATGTAATTTCGTCTTAATGTTAAATTAACAATGTTTAGGTCGAAGTATCCTCCTTCATAAAAATTAAAGATTTTATTTCCTATGATATCAATATTCACACAATCATATGCAAATTCAAAGGCTCGGGAATACATTGCAGGGTCTCCAATCATATAATTATTTTCAATAATAATGTCCTTGCATGAATATTCAATTTGTACCCCTTTTTTTATATAACTAAAAATATTATTGGAAATATTTCCATTCTCTGTATATCGCATAAGAACTCCCGCATCAGTTTCAGCAGGACCAGAATTATTGACCCAACAATTACGTACAATAAAATGTTTATCGGTATTTCTGATATATAGTCCTCCACCCTCTCCATAAGCATTAATATAGAGGTTCTCGATAACGTAGGGGTCTCCTTCCGTCCCTGAACCAGTACACCACTCGTTTTCAGCCTCAGTCTTCGTCCAATTGTACTCAGGATCATCGTCGCGAATGTATATGCGAAATTTTACAAGTTCGCTAGTGGTATTTAGAGCGGGACCGATAAATTCGGTGTAGTCGGAGACATCCCACGACACATCACTAGTCTCCAAATTAAAACCGAAACTGTTCGTTTTCTGGATTTTTCGTTCAGAAAGGAGCGGAATAGTCCCAATTAGAAGGGAGATCGTCACAAAAAAGAGTAACAAGTTTACTGAATTTTTTTTCATAAAGTATGGTTACCTGAAATTTTATGTATGTTGAGAAAATAATATATCGAAACCCTATTTAAAATTTATGCCCTTTGTCGTTGTAATTTCTCACTCGTGAGAATCATAAATGATTCTGAAAAAATGAGAAAACAGTTTATACAAAATCTTCAAGCAAGCTTATTAAAGAAGCAATGTCAATTACTTCCAACCAGTTCATAAAAGCGGTAAGTGATAGGGTTGTTGATGAAATTTGGTGTCAGGTCGGAATACAATTAGCGGCCTTTATTGTTGCTGCCATAGTTACAGCTGCAGCTTCCAGTACAGGACCTCTTGCTCCTGTGTTAGGAGCTCTTGCTTATGTTGTGGTGTACGCAATTGGTACTTCTATTAAAGCGGCAATCGATGCTGAGAAGCAGAAGCATCTCGTTCGCTCTCAGACATTCCATAATGAAGACTATGAGGGTAAAATCACCCTTTCCAGTGAAAGAGCGTATGATGAGATGTGGGGTGGCACCTTGCCTGATATTACTGGATTCAGCTCCTCGGGGACCTACACGGACGTGCAAGTAGAGACCGACAAACATCTCTTTAAAGGGACCATCGTTCTTGCCAAGAAAGGAATAAAAAAGACAGGATTCTGTGGTACTCAAAACATCCCAATTGCACTTAACTATGCGATGCAGACACGAAGTCCGATCATTTATTCTGATTTTGACGATCCTCGTCTCTCATGGTATTTCTTTGAAACAAGAAGAGTTCAATCAAGCACAGGTAGTACTACTAAGACTTACGCAAAAGATAATGATTACCTTTACATGACCAATACCATCATGTATTTGGAAGACGCTATCGCAAAAGAGACTGATGGAGAATATACCACCATTTATCCTTATATCATCTATGCCAAAGGTACCTACATTCCAAAATTCCAGTTTACCAAGGAAAATGCCAATTTCCCCCTCCCAGAATTCTATCATGAGTATCCTATATTTATTGATTCAAACGCTTATGAAGATTTAGATAAGGATTATTATACCATCTATAAAGTCTTTGATACAGAAAGCTCACTTGATATACAACTCATACCAGAAGACAGTGTTCACTTTCTACACGCATCGGTTAAAGAAATAGACGTGTACTTAGTCGAGGCAAAAGACGGCGATATGGATTCCAACCAATTTATTGGATCTTACGGTCCTGAGTTCTTCGATTTCTCTATTGCAACTGGTATATTAACTCTTGATCCCGATTTTAGTGCATTTCAGACCACTCTTTCTTTATTAGGACTCCAAAATCCTAACGTTGATTATTATTACATTTTTGAAATAAAAATAGAAAAATATAGAGATATCACCGATTTAACCGGATACACTCAAGAGGAAGTACAACACATCGCAACCATGCAAGCTGTAGAACAAGCCATATTTGAGTACATGTATCAATACACCCACGGATGTAAAACTCAGCAAGGACTTTCTGAGATGTTCTATACTTTCTTTGTTACTTCGATAAGCACCTGTATAACGACAGCAATAACATTGGGTATAGGATTGGCGGCAAAAGCCCTTGATTCAATTCCTACTATAAGTTTAATGAGTACAGGACAGAACATAGGATCTGTAGCCACTCCAACATTTACCCAATCACTTATTTCTTATTTCGCAGCTAGAGCAACTCTAGGTTCATGGCAGATGATAAAATTGGCACTCTCCCCTATTACTGAGACTTTACAAGAAATCTTTGTCGATCCTTACCTTGAAATTATTGTGTCTAAAACAGTCAGCGACCTCGGGGGAGATGTCGTTTGGCAAGTGTTTGTTAGTGCACTAGTGGAGGGTAGTCGTGAAGGTCTTACCGGTCCGATGTCAACGTTCCTGTTTGGGCAACAGCAGAGTACAAGCTCCATTGTGGACACACAGCATATTTATAATGAAATTCAAATGACTGAACAGCAGATACATGAGAGTAACATTCAGGAAACTCAAAAGCTTAGAAGTGTAAAAGTAGAATGGAGTTCAATATTGAAGACAGGTGCTTCACTTCTACTCGGAACTGCTATGGTCAGTATCGGCGGTCCAATGTTCTTCGGCGCGTCCCTTGTCATGAGCTTTTCTGCAATAAGTTCTTTTAGCAAGAGTTTTGAGATTCGAAAGTCTATTCTAAGAGAATCAATGTTTGGTGAATATGTAGGCAAGTATGCAGGATATACTCCCGCTGAAGAATCTGATTCCGCATGGATAGCTTGGGCAAATGAAAGGAAGATATCTCAAGTCAGTTCAATTCCCAGATCTCCAATATCTGCGACTGTATACGAAAAGGTCAAATCAGAGTCCGATTTACTAGGAAATTTAGTGAAAAAATCCATTAAAGAAAAGATCAATGAATTTATAGAACGATTACAAGAATTAAGTCAAACTTTACAAGAAAAATCTGAAACTATCATTGAGGAGAAACATAATAATCCTCTTCTTGATAACAGGATAACAAATGTATACTATTATTTTGACAAATATGGTATTGAAAGACCTTCTGATATAAGTATGAGAGCAGGCGGTGATAAAAACCTCCCCCTCCCTGATGATGCATTAAAGAGATTAATTAGTAGTAAATTAAGCGAACAGCAGATTATTGATATCATTAGTATGCAGGATAAAAGTCTAACTGAGCATCACATCAGAGTATTGCTGGAAATCTTTTACAAAAAGGAATGTAATAATGCCAAATCCTTTAAAGATGCTAAAATAAATTTAATAAATGAGATATCTCATGATATAAACCTACTTAACTCCATTAGAAATAAAAAGAGCCGAGGAGGGAGAATATCTTTCATTGAAAAAATATTCAAACAATTTCCAAAAGATTATCTGGGTTCAATAGAAGATTTATCTCAAGTTTTATTTAATGATCGTCAAGGACTTGATAAATTCCTCAAAGATGGCGGAAAATATCCAACACCACATATTTTATATGAGATGGAGCAAAATATCAGAAGAATCGCTAACAATAAACTGAGAACTGCGCTACTCGCAGAAATTTTTTCATATAGGTCCAAACATAAGGGTATCTATCTACATGAACAAAATCCATTTGAAAAAGGAGTTACAATGATGTTTGAAAATCTATTAGGCGTAAGGCTTTATGAGTATAAAGCAGGAACACTCGAATGGCTAAGGAATCGACATGGAGATTACATGGATCTTGATGGATATGTAGAAGTTAGAATAGGGGATAAAATATGCAAAATTGCCTTTGAAAATAATATTCATGAATCACATCAAAATGACCAGAAAACCATAGAAAATGATCAAGATAAAATAAAACGGTGCAGAGAGAATCGTGTATTATTAATTGTTTTAACTAAAAATATAATTGAAGACGGAGATCCACAGGCTTACATTAGGGAGCAAATTGAAAAATTCATCAAAGCAAAGCTTCCAGATAAGCTTCCATTAAGTATAGATTATATTCTTAAACGAATTAAATTAGGGGATTATCATTTACTTTAATAGAAAAGACAACCAATATCTATTAAATAACAACAAAGGTGTTTAATAAAATGGAATGGAAATTGAAACATAATATAAAAGATATTTTGGAATCTTGTGCAGAGATCCTTAATAAAGAAATGGGATTTAATCCAAAACAAGTAATCCGGAATTTTAGCAAAATTTATCCAATTAAAGGTCTCGAACACTTATTAGATGCACCATCGGATGATTACGAAAACTGGTATCAGATAAAATGCTCCACAGGCCAAGAACTTCTTTTCAATTACGAAACGAAGGAATATCAATTGTTGTATCCAGAATTTTGGAAAGAAGAAAAGATCTACTTTTTGAAGAAAACCGAAGAACAAGTTGCAAATGATAAAGCAAAATACAAACAACAAATAGAGAAAATCAAAAAATCATATGTAGGTAAAAAATTAATCCCAGCAATAAAATGGTATTTTTCAAGTCCAATTTTATCAATCATAGAAGCACCAATAGACTATATAAAAAATCTTCTAAAAACTAGTGTTGAATATTTTAAAATCGAGGATGAAGACATTAATGATCTAACAAAATGGTTATTCGAAGCATATTATTATGAAGAGAGAAATGAAAATACAAATAAATAAAAACATTATTCAACTTTTTTTTCTTTTACCTCCCTCCCCCGTGGTGCTCCCTCTTGAAAAAGTTTTCTTAACTTAGAGATTCTTTTCTAATTTTCTCAGATGTGTTGTCATCCGTTCATTATGATATTCAATTATTGAGAAAATTTTCCTTATATATAATTCATTAATAGTATTAATGATGAATTTCAAGTAAAAACTGATATTGTAATCATCTGATGTGATTAATTGTTGCCATGTGTACATTTTATATCTACTTAAGTGGCTGAAAATAAAACTTAACATGTAGAAAACAAATAGATCAATATCTTCATCATAGTCTAATTCATTTTCTTTTTTCAAATAAGGAGATAGATCCTCCATCATTAAAGATTTCATTTTAGGTGAAATACCTATTCTTGTTGTAAGAAAGAACGTTTGAATTAATTCTATAAGTGATATCTCTTTTTGTAGGATAAAAAATTCTTTTATAGGAAAACCTAAAGATAAGAAAAATCTTGATGCAAATCCTTGTTTAGTCAATTTTATTTTGTAGTTCAGGAGATTAGACAGATTATCACTGATATTAATTCTATTAAACTGATTGGAATCAATTCCATGTGAATAATATTGATTTGTCATTATTGAAGATAAACTAGAATTTTCTTGAGTAAAATTATAATGTAAATTAAGAAAAAAGGCTGATAAATGTTCAATACCATAAAAAAGTAATACAGGTTTATTGATATACCCTAATTGTAATGTGCTTTTGATGAACTCATACCCAGACTTTCCTATATTCGTCAAAATAATACTAATTAAATCTAAATCAGTTTTATTTGTGTACTTTATTTTATTATGATTAAAATTCTGGAAATTTTTATCAAAGTAGATTTGAATATATTCTTCTTCATTAGGGAAAAAATTTTCATTCTCTAGATTTTGAATTCTAATAAGTTTTTTGAGATATTTTTTAATATTAAGAGGTTGGAAGTAAATATCATAGTCAAGGTTATCAAATCTCTCATATTGTGGGCTATGAAATGATTTATTATAACCTGAAGTACTTCTATCCAACTTTCTGCGAGAATTCATGGTATTTTTTAGATATGATTTGAAATAATTATTTTCTTATCTTAAAATCTATAATTCTATGATTTATAACACAATTTAGTTATATAAATAGGAGAGATTTAAGGATTAATAATTAATGCAAGAATTATGTAGAAATAATATCAAATTATTGTTTTTATATGGGGACGAATAGTTGTCTTCACATCAACAGAAGAAAAAATACGAAATAATCATCATTTTGAATACATTATCTAATGAAAAAGTAACTTTCTCCTCGATCTGATCACACTAAATGTGGGTTGAAAACTATCTATTCGTGAGGAAATTGTTGCACACATTATGTGTGCAATTTTCTTCCACCAGAATATAGAAAATATCCTAAATTTTCTTTCCAATCGAAACATTTAAATACTCTATTTTATATTATATAGTAAGGAGATATAATTTATTATATCTCTTCAAAAATGATTTATAAGAATATTAAGCATTGGAATCTTGTTGAAGAGAGTAAAAATAATACTACTTTTGAAGGATCTCTTCAATCAAAAATGATAGTTTTATTAGATGTAAAAGAAAATCTCCTAATTTATGCTTTAGAAAGAAAAGAAGAACTAGATAATGCTCTAAATGAAGCTATTAAAATTGAAGCAAGAACTAAGGGAACCTCAATTGAAGGAAAGCTAAAGCATACAATTAAATATATTTGGGAGTTGATGTAAATGGATGAAATCTATTTAACATCAGAAGAATTGGCTGAATATCCCGTGGAACATTTTATCGGGAAGTGGACTTTCAATAATAAAACATGTGGAACAGGGAAAAGCCGAAAGATCTATGAGATCATAGAATACGGCATAACACATGATATGAACATGATGGTTTGTTTACCGACTCATGACAATATTGAAGAATTCATGAATAGGATGATAGACCATAGAGAGCAAGCCATTCAATTATGGGGTAAAATTGCTTATTGTCAGCTAAGAAATGAAGCAAATGCTTATTTGATCGGTTGTACAAACTGTACATATAAAACCAGTTGCCTATATATCGGACAATTTGCTATAGCCAAGGAGATACCAGTAATTTTTATTGTCCCACACCATTTGTACTTAGTTCAAGAATTTAATCCTGATATATTAATTATTGACGAAAGCATTGAAAAACTTGCCCATAAAGGAATAAAAATACCTGGACGATTACAACCCCAAGCTAGGTTGGATCGAGTTAATTGTAATACCTGCATTTTTAGAAGTAAGTGTCCCGACTGGCGAAAGGAATACAGAGGACAAAGAGGCTGTTATTTTACTCTTTATAAGACACTTGAAATGAATGATTTTGAACCCGAATCTCTAGAAGAACATTTCTTTAAGTTTAATTATGACACATTAGATAACATTTATGCCGTAGAAGATGACAACGGAAATCATGTTATTATTGGAGATACTCCTCTAGATTTCCTACAACAAGTTGAAACCGTTGTTTTTAACTGTGCTACAACAACAATTTCAGTTGCAGAGAAAATTTTTAATCGGGAATTTGAGATCGTAATATTGGATGGAGAAAAGCTTGAAAACAGGATATTTTTATTAGAAGATCTTATGACTAAAGCGAAAACTCAAGAAGAACTGGAAAATGCAGAAGATTATTTTAGGGTTCTGAATATTCCAATGGATAATAAAACCCTAATTTATACGAAGAAAGAATTTGAAGATTATTTCAGTGAGAAATTCCCTGAAGTGAAAACTGGTCATTATGGAGACAGCAGGGGTTATAATAAGCATGAAGATTGCGAAAATATCATTGTTTTTGGAAGATATGGACTAACGCTAGCAGTTCAACAGTTGCTAACACTAAGAGGTTATAACTTAGAAGAAGTAGAATGGTTTGAAAAAGCAGAGGAACTCCAAGCAATGCATCGAATTCGTCCTATAAGAGATAAAAGCAAGAAAATCTATCTATTATCGAACTCGCTCAAGGATGTCATCGAACCAACAGACTATATTAATTTAAACAGTTTGAAAATGGGAGCAGAAATGCTTGGTGGAGATTTTGAAGATTTAACTAAGAGTGAGATCTATGAGAGAATCAAAGGGAAGATGCAAGACAAGATTAGAGCAATTGACACACTTGAAAACGTTGGTAAGATTAATAGTATGAAGGGAAGGGGCAAAAAATTGCGGACGATCGATTAATCAACTTCTAAATTCTCTTATTTTCCTTTTACTCTTCTTTATATATAGAAGAAGGAAAATAGTACATTTAATCCTACTTTTCTTTTTTTTTGTAAAATTTCTCAGCAGAAATACATTATTACTAGATTTAAAGAATAAACTTCTTAAAAAAGTCCTAATAATTCACAGAGTACCTTAGTTACCCGTTCTCAAAAAAAGAATGCTTTTTGAGGGGAAAATCAATGAAGGGGGGTATGATCATACCACAGTTCTCATACTTTAGTGAATCCTAAAATAAACGGATATAATAATATATGATTCTTTTCAGAGTAAATGATATAATATAGAAGGAGTTTAAAAAAAACTAAAATTAGATTTTAATTATCCAATATATTCTTATACGGATTCCACTTATCATACAATTGAATATAATCGTAATAATTGAGCTTCACATAACAATTGAAATTCACATCGCTGACTTTATGGCATAATAGGATTTTCCGATCTTCTTTTGGGCATCCCATCTTTTTTCTAAGTGTATTCAATGTTCTCCTAAAAGTGTGACAAGAAATCCACTTTTCAATATTTAAGCGGATAACACATCTCCTAGTATAATGATTGATGGTTCTAAGTGCATATCGTTTCTTTTGAATAGACAAGAATAATGCTTTAGTATCCGTTTCTCTATTCATCCGTTCTTTCATGTATACGGTTAGATGCATTGCCAAGCCTTCGGAAAAGTAATATACTTTTCTCCCCGTTTTTCCTTCCACTTCAACATATCGTTTCTTCACATTCACATTTTCACAATCTAAGCTGATAAGCTCCCCAATTCGCATCCCTGTTTCCGCTAGCAACCTGAAAAGGATGTAATAATTATAATTCCGATTATACATGTGATCAAGGATTTGTTTGACTTCCTCCTTTTCCATCACCACATCTTTATTAGAATCCGGTTTCTTATGCAATGGTTTCCATTGTATGCTATAATGGGGGATGATAATGACAAGATCATCGTAATATTCCATGATGAATTGCAGAAAAGAGCGGAATATATTCCACTTGTTTTTTTTGGTTTGCAGGGAGATATTTTCTAAGTGGTTTAAATAGTCAAAGTAGTCAATTACATCCCTTTTTTTGAGGTTGAACATGTGTCCGTTATAACCAAAAAATTGAGGGTCGAAAAAGTATTGAATACAATACTTCCGCATGGATTGAGATGCTTTAGAATGAGAAAACCGCTTTAAGTAGCGATCTATGATTTGTTGATTGGTTATCTCAGTCATCTTAAGGCAAACCTTCCTGTAGCTGTAATTTTGAATAGGTTCATGTCGGATATGATTTTAAAGATGATATCTTCCGCTAATTTGGTCTCTTCTTGAATCTGTCGCAGGGAACAAGAGTCATGATGTTCAAATAACTGAATGATTAATTCCCGTTCTTTAGCTAATGAATTGGATTCCGCTAGTTTATGGAGATTCATAACCATCTCTTTCATTTCTTCTAAGGTATCTTCTCTCTGCAATATGATTTCTTGGTTTTTCATAATTTCACGGATGTTTTTGGCTATCCGTTCCATTTGAAGTGGATTTATAGAATTGGTATTAGCGGAGTGGAATAGTTCGGGGTTGTCTTGTCTCCTGATATAGTCAAATACAATTCTTCTCACGAATTCGGAAATAGTTTTAAAGTTTTCTTTATTGGCAAAATGTTTAATTTGCTTTTTTTCGGTTGGTGTGGCTGTAAATTGGATATATTTATAGGCATATTTATTTTGGTTTGGTTTCGATTTTTCGCTCATTTGTATTTTTCTCCGTTTTATGAGACACAAGGTTCGAGTCTTTTTAAATTTTGTCCCAATTTTCTGTGAAATTTGAATGGAAAGGTCAATTCAATGTCTCGTTTCGATGAAAATTTAGTGAAAAAAGATAAATCTCAAAAAATGGAAGCTTCTATAGATCAAATAGTAGGGTCAGTTATATTTGATCCTATGCAAATGATTTCGGATATTAGAACAGAATTTCAGCAAAAATTCAGTGCGATAACAGTTATATCAACACAAAGAGGAGGAGCCATTGATTATAATATCTACAATACGTTTAATACATACAAGAAATTATTAGACATTGATATGATTTCATTAGAGAAATCTTTAAGTATCTATTTTAATAAAAAAGTAGAAATCGAGAATAGATTTAATCGCCCATTTGAGCTTATAATCGAAACTATAAAAGATATTTTACCAAATGAGATTATCATAGATAATACAATAAGGCAATTTCTTGAAAGCGAAATATTTAAGGCTCCACTAACATCTTCAATAGAAAAACTCGCTCTGTCTGTATTATCCCCAAGTTCACAAATAGAATTATTATTTCAACTTGAATATAAATTAATGAGAAGTAGGCAGTTTGAAGTGGAGCTAAAAGAACAAATTAAAAGTCTGATTAGATACTATATATTTGAACAAAAATTTGCGAGTATTGAATTAGGAGTATATGAATTTATTCTTCTTTGGAATATTGCTCATTCATATGCTGATAAAAATGGAATTGCTAGTACAAAACTGGAAGATTTACATCCAAATTATGAATACAATCATTTCATATGGGGAGAACCCTACAGTAAGAAGGACTTAGGATTTTTCAAAAATGTATTAAGTGGAGCGGAATTTGCTAATATTAGAGAAGAATTAATGAGATACGATAACTATTATTATGCAGATCCTCCTGATAAGGCGGGAGGCTATACACTTGCATATAGATCTGTTGGTATGAAAAGGATTTATTTTGAAGAATTATTTATTGAACAGATGGGAACAGAATTAGATACTGGTGAAAGTTTGCTAGATGGTAATCTGGAGTTACATCATCTTCCTTATCTCAGAAAATTATGGCTAACTAAATATCTTGTGGCTATGAACCCTGGACATGATCTAAGAGTTCCGGGGACTATTCCCATATTAACAAAGAAACACCATGATTATTTCTTTAAAACATGGGAAACTAAAAGAATTATAAAGAAAATTGTAGATGGAAGTTTAGATCCTACTAATAGCTTGCCAAAACATTGGAATGAAAAACAAAAAGAATCATTCATTAATAAACTAAATTATTATAAAAAATATGGTAAATGGACTTTCCTTAACCATTTCTATCCACAACTTATGAAAGAGTATTTTCCCTTAAGATATAATTCTTATACACCATCGGTTATTTAAATATTGATAACAATATTAGAACGTTTGAAAATAACAAAAATGAAACGAAAAAGAATCATTAAAATTAAGAGTCCTCAATTAAGAAATATTAGGAACAATTTAAGGAAATTATTATTAGAAGCAACAAGACAGAGAGTTAAATATTTATCTAAATTAATAGATGAGGAAATAAAACACAGCCCAGAACTCTCAGATCATTGGAAAGAAATGCAATCTCTTGCTGATCTTCACTCTATATGCGAATGTGCATATCCATTTTGTAGAGCAAATGATAAAGATATGGTTTATGATCCTGAGACTCAGAGGTGGTATTGCATAGATTGTTATGAAGAAATACTCTCTTTTAGAGATCCGAAGTATAAATTTAATAAGGGTGTGGTTGTTAGAGATAATATTGAAAAACCATGTTATAATTTGGGTTGGTGTCCATTTGGAGCACTAGTTGAGTGTTTTTATAGTCATAGAGAACGTCCAACTATTTTATGTAAAGTTTATGGTCATGATTGTCCAGCTTTTTATCTTTCTGAAAATATAAATGAAAAATCTTCAACCTACTCCTTTAGAAATGAAAAATTACAAGATAATATAAAAAACTGGCCCAATTTTAATGACAAAAAGATTATTGCTACTGATGTTGAAAAACCATGTCATATTTTATTCTGGTGTCCATACGGAACAATGGGAGACGAGTTCAAGCCAAATAAGAGCATGAATAGATATGATTGTAATATATTTCCGCATAAGTGCCCTGTCTTTTACCATGCTGAACCCTTTTCCGAAGAAGGTTCATGAATCAAAAACAATAAAAAGTTATCCGTAATTATAATTTTTCTCCATCTATTACCTCCCTCCCCCGTGGTGCCCCCTCTTGGAAAAGAAGATTATTATCATAAAAAGTTAGTTATTTTTTTAACATTCTCAAGATCGTCAACATAACAAAATGACTGTGGTGGACTAAAGTTTGGAATAATTTGTTCAGGTTCAATAGGT
>JBHLLU010000127.1:0-5894 GCA_048938895.1 Promethearchaeota archaeon | reverse complement strand
CGACCTTTATATTTATCAACAAACTCTTTAGGTGCTTGATGGGGTGTATGAGTAGCACCAAATGCTACATATAAGAAAAATGGTTGTTCAGGATATATTGATTTATGATCACGTATGAATTTAATAGCTTTATCAATTAGATCTTCTGTAACATGATATCCTTCTTCAGGTCCTTTTGGCGGATCTACGGGATGATTATCATATGTTAATTGGGGATAAAATTGATCAGTTTCACCTTGCATAAATCCATAATACCGATTAAACCCACGTTGTAAAGGCCAATTCTCAAAAGGACCGCCTGCTGATGCTTGAGCCATCGGTGCTAGATGCCATTTCCCCGACATTAAGGTTGTATAACCATTTTCTCGAAGAATTTCGGCAATGGTCGCGGCATGTGGTGTAATAAATCCTCGCATATGTGGGAATCCTGTATCAAAATTAGAAATTGCACGTACACCCACAGTATGGTGATTTCTTCCAGTTAGTAAACAAGCACGAGTAGGGGAACATAAAGCAGTCGTGTGAAAATTTGTATACCGCAATCCCCCAGCAGCAAGCCGATCAATGTTAGGTGTATCAATAGATGAACCATAACAACCAAATTGTGAGAATCCGGTATCATCAAACAAAATTATTACGATATTAGGGTATTCCTTCCCAAATCCTTTAGGTTTGGGCCACCATGGTATTGATTCTTTATGAGTTCTTCCGATTTTACCCTTAAACTCTTCAAAGTGATTCATTCTTTTCAACTCAAATTTTTTCGAATTTTATTATTATCATTTATCCATAGATTTCAATTTTATAAAATAGTTTGCACCTTTATTAATGACAGCAATCTTAACAAAAATGATAGAAAAACTTACTAATTTAGCATAATTTTACGTCAACATGAGCAATGAGAAAAACATCAAAGAATTTGCTGAGCAACAATATAAAACCTCTCAAAATTTAAATGCTCGAATGAATCTTTGGTCCTATGGTTCAAATCCAGTATCATTACAGAAATGGATTTTTTCAAAGATTCACCTTCAAGAATATGAGAGAGTATTAGAACTGGGTTGTGGAACGGGGCAATTATGGCTTGAAAATTTCAGAATTGTTCCTTCAAATTGTTCCATAATTCTCTCAGATTTTTCGAAAGAGATGGTAAGTAAAGCAAGTTCAAATTTACAATCACTCAATCTTCCCATAGAGTTTGAAATAATTGATGCTGAAGAAATTTCATATCCAGATCACACATTTGATGTTGTAATAGCTTGCCATATGTTATATCACATTCCAAATATTCACCAAGCTCTAGAATCCATAAATCGGATTATGAAACCCGAAAGTAGATTTATAGCTACAACAGTTAGCAAAAGACATTTACAAGAATTAAAAGATTTTCTTTCTGGTTTTGGACTATATTCCGGGGAAAAGATTTGGGTAAAGCATTTCAGTGAATTTAGAAATGAAACCGGGGAGGAAATCTTAAAATCCTTTTTCTCAGATATTAAATTTTATGAGTATATTAATGAGGTAAAAATTTACTCCATTGATCCAGTGATGAAGTACATTGAATCAATGTTTTCATTTGAAGATTTAGCTATTTTCAAACGAAAAAAGGTAGAAATTAAAGAGGCACTCATAAACATTCTTGAAAAAGAATCTGAATTCAAAATTACAGGAATATGTGGATTGTTTGAAGCCACTTCACCAATAAAAATTGAATGATAACCATGAATAAAACGTTAGTACCTCTAGAATTAAAACCCTTGAAGTTGGGAGAAGTAAAACCAACCGGATGGTTAAAAAACCAATTAAGTACGCAATTAAATGGATTATCAGGACATCTGGATGAATTTTGGCCAGATGTCATGGATAGTGGATGGATTGGAGGAAAAGCTGAAGGATGGGAAAGATATCCATATTGGTTGGATGGGGTGATCCCTCTAGCTTTTCTGTTAGATTCACACGAATTAATTAAGCGGATTGAAGGATATCTCAAATATATTCTTGATCATCAGCAAGAGGATGGATGGCTTGGACCATCTAAATGGGGAAAAGAATCAGGGTTTCAGCCTATTCCTGATTATGATCCTTGGCCAAATATGGTTTTTTGTAAAGCTTTAATCCAATATTTTGATGTGAGTGGGGATAAGAGAATCATTTCAGCATTGTTATCCTATTACCATAAACTGAATAAAGTTCTCGATGACTATCCATTAAGTATGGGATGGGCTCAAATGCGTTGGATGGATGGAGTCTGGGGAATACATTGGTTAATTGATTATCTGAATCTGAATGAGAATAGTGATAAAACGGTCTTCCTTTATTCACTTGCCCAAAAACTTCAAAATCAAGGATATGATTGGAAAGACCACTTTGATAATTTTTTCTACAATCATTTCAAAAAAAATTTTAAAAAGAATTCTGGGAAAAGAGTACTACCTATAGTTTATAGTAAAGATGTTATTTCAGATGAAATTTCGTTAAAAAGTAAACCAAAACGTAATTTGAGAAAATTAGATTTGAGAAGTCATGTTGTAAATAATGTTATGGGAATTAAATCCTCAACTATATGGTTTAGACAGAGCGGTCTTGATTCTGATAAACAAACTATATTTACGGCAATTTCAAATTTAGATAATTATCATGGGCAAGTTACAGGAGTGACCTCAGGAGATGAATATTTAGTCGGAAAGAATCCTTCTCAGGGTACAGAGCTATGCTCAGTTGTTGAATACATGTTTTCATTAGAAACATCAATTCCTATTTTAGGACCGAACCCTGAGAGCATATCATTAATTGATCGCTTAGAAAAGATTTGTTTTAATGCGCTTCCAGCGACTTTTTTACCGGATATGTGGGCACATCAATATGATCAACAAGTAAATCAAGTGCAAGCAAAATTAGTAAAAGAACCAATATACTCCACAAACGATAAAGACTCAAATATCTATGGTCTGGAACCAAATTATGGTTGTTGTACTGCGAATATGCACCAAGGTTGGCCAAAATTTACAGAATATGGTCTATGGGCAAAAGATGATGATGGAATCGTATGCCTAGCCTATTCACCGTGCAAAATATCAACTAGAATTTATATAAACGACAAAGAAGAAGTGATTCAAATTGAAGAACAAACATATTATCCCTTTTCTGATTCTATTGAATTTTCTCTCCATTTAAAAGATGCTCAAAACTTTTCTTGGAAATTTAGAATTCCGAAATGGGCTGTTGATGCCACAATTCAAATTAATCAAGATGCTCCAATTAAATGCGAACCAGGGAATTTTTGTATAATAAAACGTGAATGGAAAGATAGTGATAAGATTAAATTGATATTCCCTATGAATATTCAATTTGCAACAAGATATAATGAAGCAAAAGCAATAATAAGAGGTCCTCTTGTATTTTCCTATAATCCTGAAGAAGAACACCATGAATTGAAAGAAGGGAGTAGAGTAGCAATATTAAGGAAGGATTATACATTGGATATACCATCTCAAGTAAAAGATTGGGAAATCCTTCCAAAAACTCCTTGGCAATATGCACTCGTAGAACCTTTAACAGCTGAAATCATAAGTATTAAAGATAACATCGAAAAATTCCAATGTTTTAGTAATCTAAATCCTCCGTTAAAACTAAAGGTAAAAGCAGTTGAAGTTTCAAATTGGGGACTTGAATTTGAAGCAGCTTCTCCACCACCGTCCAATCCTAAAGTAAGAACAGGGACTATTGAAGAAATAGAGCTAATACCCTATGGTTGCTCTAATATAAGAATTACAGAATTTCCTGTATTGAAATAGATTATTCAATTTATCTTTAAGCAGAAAATAAATCTGTTGTTAAATATCTTTCTCCTGTATCAGGTAGAATTACAACAATGTTTTTTCCTTCTTCAAAGTTTGGGGCTGCCACATTAATCGCAGACCAAGCTGCAGCACCGGCAGAAATCCCAACGAAAATCCCTTCCAGTTTCGCCAATTTTTTAGAAGTTTCTGCTGCATCTTCGTAACTTACTTGAATAACTTTATCATATATTTCTGTATTAAGTACATCAGGAACAAATCCGGCACCAATACCTTGAATTTTATGAGGTCCTGGACTCCCCCCAGATAAAACCGGAGAATTCTTAGGTTCTACCGCATAAATTTTCACATGATCACCAACTTTTTGCTTCAAAATTTCACCAACTCCGGTGATTGTACCTCCTGTTCCAATTCCCGCTACAAAACCATCTATTTTGCCATCTAAATCTCTAATAATTTCCTCTGCAGTTGTCTTTCTATGAATTTCTGGATTAGCTAGATTTTTAAATTGTTGGGGAATAAATACTTTATCATTATCTTTGCTCAATTCTTCTGCTTTTTCTATGGCACCTTTCATACCTCCGGATGCAGGTGTTAATACCAATTCAGCACCGTAGGCATTTAAAATCTTCCTTCTTTCAATAGACATACTTTCAGGCATTGTAAGAATTAATTTATAGCCTTTAACAGCACATACTAAAGCTAACCCAATTCCTGTATTACCTGAAGTAGGTTCAACAACTGTCGTATCCTTAGTTAAAATTCCTGCTTTTTCAGCAGCATTAATCATTGCCATACAAATTCTATCCTTAACACTAGATCCAGGATTAAATGCTTCAATTTTAGCATAAATATTTGGTTTAATATCTTTAGTAATCCTATTTAATCTTACTAATGGAGTATTTCCAATTGTTTCTATAATATTATTATATATCTTTTGCATTTTCCACACCTAAATGATTGTTATTATTTAATCTCTATAATCGGTACATATAATCTTATATGCCATCTCCATATTCACCATAATATATTTCTATATCACCTTCCTTATGCTCATTTTTATTTAGTAATTTATTTTCCAGATAGTTTAATCTTGATTGTAAAGATGAGAGCGTTATAGCTAAAGGATCTGGCAAATCTCCATGAGATAAATCTATTCTTTTGATTTTCTCACCTTCTCTTGAAATGATTCTTCCAGGAACTCCAACCACTACCGAATTTGCAGGTACATCATTTACTACGACCGAATTCGCTCCAATCCTCACATTATCACCAATTTTAATTGGACCTAAAAGTTTTGCACCTGTCCCAATTACAACGTCATTGCCAATTGTAGGATGTCTTTTTTTATGTTCTAAAGAAGTTCCTCCCAGCACAACTCCCGCATAAAGTGTTACATTATTCCCGATTTCAGCCGTTTCTCCAATTACAACACCTGCACCATGATCTATAAAAAATTCACTCCCAATCTCCGCTCCTGGATGAATTTCAATTCCAGTTAAATCTCTTGCAATATCAGATAAGTATCTAGGAAGGTATGGCATGCCGATTTTACTAAAAAAATGTGCTATGCGATAAAGAAGTACGGCTTTTATACCGGGATAACTAGTAAGAACCTCCAAAAGAGTTTTTGCAGCCGGATCTTTAATAAAAGCAGATCTTACATCAGATATAAAGAAATTCAAAATTTTCTGAAGGTTCTTATCTAATTCATTATGGTCAATATCAGATAATTGAAAATTTAGATCTAATATACACTCTGAACAGTAGGGATGGAATTCTTCTTTATCATGAAGTAATCTTCCACAACTCAAACAATGTAAAAATTTTTCAAGAGTCATTTGTACCAATTATTTCTGTTTTTAAAATAACATAATTGTTATCTTTATAAATCATAAAATTTCTTGCATCTTTACTTATTTTGCATTTTAGGATTTCAATCCTAAAAGGACATACCTCAAAAATTTAATTATATTATACCTTTAAAATAATGTACAGAATTTAACCGAATCAATTTGGTAAATATAAAATGGAATTAAAAACACTTTTTAGCCCTCAAAAAATTGGAAATGTAGAAATTCCAAACAGAATTGTCAG
>JBHLLU010000126.1:0-6028 GCA_048938895.1 Promethearchaeota archaeon | reverse complement strand
TTAAATTCTTCGGTTTTAATTTGATTTTTTCAATATCATTTGAGATTTCATTTGAAATTTTTTTCTTTTTCGAACGCGCTTTTATTTTGGAAATTATTCTCATTTTTAACTTCTCAGACACTTTTTATTCATCACGTCTTATTTTAGTTTCCTTAATTCTAATTATTTCCTTGATTTCTTTATAGATTTCATCTAAAATAATTTCCTTTGACGAGGTTGTCTCTTTTCTTTTTTTATTCTGATATCTTTTTATATTTAAATTTCCATATCTTCTTAGAAAGTTTTTATTTATATGACGCATCTTATGTTCTTTAATTATTATTCAACTCCATATTTAGTTTTGAGTTTTCTCAAAATAATTAAAACTTAAAATTCAGATTAAAAACCTTGGATTATTTTATGAGATCTGTTATAAAGCAGGTTTCTATTATTTTCAATCCATTGATTTGAGAGATTTTTCCTTCTAAAATTGGATTAAAATCTTCAATAGACGGTATTTCGAGCTTAATTAACAAACCACAATCACCAGATAATCTCCAGATGTTTGTTATTTCTTCAATTTGATTCAGCTCTCTAATAATTTTCTTAATATCCTTAAATTCAGGTTCAATTTTAATAGTTGCATGTACTTTGGGATGATTGTTTATATCATAATCGATTGTAAATTTTTCAATTATCTTATTCCTTATCATATTTTTAACTCTGCGCCTAATAGTGGCTTCTGTTTTGCCAACAACATTTGCAATAGCACTATATGATTTCCTACTATCTTCTTGTAATTCCTCTAAAATTACACGATCAATTGCATCTATCATTGTATCGTTCCCAATCATATTAATTAACATTATTATTTATAATTTACGGATATAACTACAAATCTGTACATAAAATGTATGAGATTATACGAATTTAATAAATTTTTTATTAAAATTAACTATAAAAATCCCTTGAGTGTATGTTTTCAAAAACTAATCACACTTTTACAAAATACAAATATTCTAACTTAAAATCTTATTTTATAAAGAATTTGATAAAATTATAAAAAGATTAGTTCTTCTTCTTCATCTTTGGTAAGCTTTTCCCTTGAAAGATTCAGTCTATTAATTATTTCTATTAATTTTCGGATCGCAACCTCTATTATATTCTTATTTTTAATCCCTGTACAGACAAATTTACCCGTCGCAAAAAGTAAAAATACAGCCCTTGGATCTTTCATGTTATAAATTAATCCGGGAAATACTTCAGGTTCATACATAGCATGCTCTAATAAAATTGCTCCTTTATTCAAATCAATATTTGAATGTAAATCCCCATTTGCTACAATGTTTTGAATGGTTATAATGGGATCCGAAATTTTAATTCCGATCTTTCTCATCTTCTTTTTTAATTTGTTAGCTGCTAATGAAGCATCTTTAATGAATTCAAGTCCAGTAATGACCATTTTTCCTGTAGAAAAGATTAAAAAGGTAGAACGAGGATTTTCTTGCCGAAAAATTAATCCTGGAAATCTTTCTGGAAAGTATTCAGCGGTTTTAAATTTCCTCGCAATTTTTACTAGATCTAACCTTTCAGCAAGCTCTAAAGCTCCAGTTGCTACAATATTATTTATTCTATAGTCTAATTCTGATCTTATTTCTTTGAATTCATGCAAATCTTTTATATCTGCCACATTTATTTCCTCTTTTCATTTTTTATTAATTTGATAACCTCTTTTTTATAGATCTCGCTGCTATCACTTTCATGAATCTTTTTAAGTAAACGATTTAGTTGTCTTTTTGCAATAGGTCTAAGAGATTCGAATTCAACTTTTAAAGTCTCAGTCTCTGAACAATTAGCATTTTCTTCTGTTTCTTTAAATTTTAAATGCTCTTTATAGATTTTACCTCTATGATGATCTCTTTTACAATTTGTACAGTAATATTTCTTCATTTCAATCATTGTCTATATTTACAATTTGTTTAATAGCGAATACCGCAGAATATTATTAATTTATCTCTAAATTAACCTTTAAACCAATTAATGGATAAAAATTTAAACTGTTTTTCCTTAATAGGGAAAGAAATTAAATATTTGGTTCCATTTGAATATTTTATTTAATATTCAAAATTTATTTAAAGGAAAAATTGCGATATGTTGATATCAAATCATTTTTGTTTCTAATTCATAAAAAAAAATTAGGATATTTAATATTTACGGAAAAATAATTCAAAATTTTAACTTTTTTTTAAATTGCCCTTTTAAAATAACGAGCTTATTCTATTGAAGTAAAATTTAAAAAAAATCGGCTTTAACTTATGATTCCGATAAATTTTAATAAAGTTTTTTGATTAATTTTAAAATATAGATTCTATTGTATCATATTGTAATGTAAAATTAGTAGGATAATAAATGAAATGAGTATTTATGCTGACGATGTAGTAAGCTTCACTTCAGTGTTGAAAATAGCATACAATTTTCTAACTGGAAGAGAATATTTAACGAAAAAGAAAACAAAAGAGAAAAAGAAAATTATTTCAGTTGCTTTAGGATTTCCTGATCTAGTCTTTGCTGCTGATTCTATTCCTGTTTTTCCAATAAGGATGGAAAAATTCAAGATTAATCTCTATTTACTGGCCCTTAATACTGCAAAAAACTTATTTGGTTGGAATATTACTACGAATCTTCTAGGAATTGCGCGTCAATTGGATTTTTTAAAAATAGTTGATTCAGTTATTAATGATGTCTTAAATACAATAAATCTAAAATATAATAGCATGTATAATTTAGGGATTAAAGACGAAAAACCCACTAATTTATGTTATGGAGTAAATGCTATTTATGGAATGCATAAATCTCAATATGAAAATATCGATGCTAATTTGAAATTCACAATTCGGTGTAAAGAGTGGAATAAATATTCTGAATCATTAAAAGTTATAATCCCAAATCAAATTTGGGTAGATCTCCCGACTTATAAAAATGAAAATCGGGAAAATTCTTTAGAAATTATGAGAGAAAATATTAATAAAGCGATTAATGAATTAGAGAATCTTACTGGTAATGTAGTTTCAGATAATAGCTTGAAAAAACAGTTTCGTATTGGAAATCAAATAAAAAGATACTACAAAACGATCTTGCATGAAATTAGTACCTCAGATTTTTATCCTTGTAATCCCGCTACATTTGCAGAAATTTTAGGGCTTCTTACCATATCTTTCCAAGATTATAACTCAAATGCTCAAAGGTACTTAGAAAACATGAGTCAATTGGTTAAGGAAATGAGAGAGCGTATAAAAAAAGGGATCGGAATGGATGTTTCGACCTCTCCTCGATTATTGGTGTCACCCATATTTAACGGTTGGGAACCAGAAACTCATGAGATTGTCTATAAATCCGGAGGAAGAGTTATCTATGCAGATTGGGATATATTAGGGTTGCTTGAAGAAATCCAAGTGTCTAAAGATTCAGATCCTCTCACAGATTATGCACAATTTCTTTTGAGTGCTTCAGATAAAGGAATTCATTGTTTAAAGAATTGTGATGCATTAGTTAATTCATATATACAGTACACTAAAAAATGGGGTTTTAATGGAGTCATATTCAATCAGGCATTAGACTGTCATACAAATTATTCAAATTGTTATGAAATATTAAAAAGCAAACTTGGAAATGAACTTAAAAAACCGACAGTTATTATAGGATTCAGGAAAATTGGTGAAAATCTTGAAGAGCTTAATGTAAAACTTTCTTCTTTTATGAGTCTATTTACTCAATAAAGGATTTTGTCTTCTTTTATGAACCAAAGAAATCTGAGGGTTTCAATAAATGCTGATCTTCTTCTTCTTTTTTTGCTTTTTCGTGAGGATCAACCCATTCTGCCTCTTGGGATGCTTTAGCACCCGTACTTGGGGCTTTTACTCCAGTGGGTTGTAAATTGATACCTGTAGACGCGGAAATTGGTTCTGGTTTTTGTCCTATTACAACAGATTGAGTTGGTACATAAGTAACTCCTCCTGATTTCAACACTTTTAACTCACTCATAACTTTTTCTAAATTCATGGTTTGTACGCTTTTGTTCATGGTATCCATTATCTCTTTCAGTGATTTTGAAGTTTCTCGCAGACCCTTTGGATTAATACCAGTTAATAAAGAATCTAAATTTGCGCTTATACTTTCATTTAATTCATTTAATGATTCCAATACCGTACTCCAATGTTTATTCATTTGAGATTCAATAGCACTTATCATTTTGATAGTTTCATTCATAAAATTAACATGAGCTTCGTAACGTTCCTCATCTTTAGCCCGAAGGTCAGATATCAGCATTATTAACTTCCGTAAGGCTTCTTTCTCTTCACTCATTTTTAACCAAAACTATTGTTATTTTTTCTATTATAATATGATTATATAACATTTTAAATCTATTTATTTCCAAACCTCGATTAGTGTTTATCTTAAAATATCCCTCTTCTTGAAATTTATGTTTTCTGTGCTTAAAACTAGTGTGATTTGTATTAACACAGATTCTACAACAAGATATATAAATAAGGTAAAATAGTAATGGTTATTAATTTGTAAGAATTTGAAGAACTGATTACTTTGGGAATGGAACAAAATTCCGGAAAAAAAGATATTCAGAGAAAGATAGCCTCCATATTATTGATGTTTGGATTTGTAGCTCTTTTTAGTTGGGGGATCTTTGCCTATCTATTATATTTTTCAATCATTACCATTAATCCTGCTATGGAACTAATTGGATTGATATTAGCTTGGGCATTCATAATTACACTCTTTGTCGGATTAATTTTACACCCAGAATCTAGAGAAACCATTAGGATGGCTAACAAGGAAACAGCAACAAAATTAAAAAAGTATTTAAGAATCTTCTTGATTATTGTCCTAGTGTTTCTTGTCATATTAGCATTTCTTATACTCCTTGGAGTCTTCACAGATTGGGTCATCATTGAAACAGAATAATATTACAAAATGGAAAAGATTAAAAAATGCATAAACCTCAAATTGAATGGATTAAGAATCCAAAAATTTATGAAATTAATACTTGGCCATGGTTAAACAGTTTATCTGAAATTTATAATTTCTCAGTTACATTAGATAATATTCCTGAGGATGTGTTTGATCAAGAGATAAAGTATTTTGATGCCGTTTGGCTAATGGGTGTTTGGGAAAGAAGTCCAGCAAGTAGAAAAATTGCTCTTGAACATCCAGAACTCCAAAAAGAATATCATAAAGCTTTGCACGAGTTTAATGACGTTGATGTTGTAGGATCTCCTTACTCAATTTACTATTATCATGTAGACAAAAACATCGGAAGCATAGATGGATTGAAGAGCTTTCGAAAGAGATTAAATGAGAGAAAAATCAATCTCATTTTAGATTATGTTCCCAATCATGTTTCTATTGATTCTATATGGACTTTTGAACCAGATTTATTTATTAAAGGGACGTTAGGTGATCTTATGAACCATCCTTATGAGTATTTTAGTATTGGGGAAAAGGTGTTTGCAAATGGTCGCGATCCGAATTTTCCACCCTGGTCTGACGTCATTCAGATTAATGCTTTTTCAGAAATTGCTCGTCAAAAAGCTATAAACACTCTACTGATTATCGCTGATCTCTGTGATGGAGTTCGTTGTGATATGGCAATGTTAATGACAAATAAAGTCTTTAGTAGAACTTGGGGAGAAAGAGCAGGATCTCCTCCAACCAAAGATTTTTGGGAAGAAATTATTCCTCACATAAAAGCAAAATATCCTAATTTTCTTTTTATAGCAGAAGTATACTGGGGGATGGAATGGGCTCTTCAACAACAGGGATTCGATTTCTGCTATGATAAAACATTATATGAACGATTATATGATGGTGAACTAAATTCTATAAAAGACCATTTGAATGCTGATTGGGCTTACCAGAGCAAGTTAATAAGATTTATAGAAAATCATGATGAATTAAGAGCAATTGAAAAGTTTGGTCAAGAAAAATCAAAAGCAGCAGCGTTAATAGCAATGACCCTACCTGGGGGACGAATGGT
>JBHLLU010000062.1:0-22410 GCA_048938895.1 Promethearchaeota archaeon | reverse complement strand
ACAATTCAAAATATTAAATAAAAAAAAAGAAAAAAATAATAAATAAACTTTTAAAAAATATTAATACTAGAATGGTTTCCTTAATATTATTAGAATACTGCAGCGATAACAAGTATAATGTAGTATAGTAATGCAAACATTCTTCTTTTCACCTCGTTTTTGTAATTTTTTATTAGATATGATTTTTAGTTAGATAGTAATCCATCAAGCTGTTCAATTTGCCGATTCAATTTATTGATAACTCGACAAACATCATAATTCTCGAACACGCGAGACATAACCTTTTTCTGGATTGAATGTGATTTTTGAGAAATTTCTTGGATGGTATACAAAAAATCATAATATTCCATATCCGACATAGCTTTTTCCTCCAATTCTTTTTAATTTTTTTTTGTTTGTTAATTTTAAATTAGAATCTATTTCATATATAGTTTAACTCTACAAACTTCCCAGGGAGTTCGAACATATTATGAAGTTACAAAACTCAAAGGAATACAGTAAAATTTAGGAGGCTAGAGAGATAAAATTCTTAGTTTAGGTCTCAGAATTAAAATTCAGAAATTTTGAAATTTAAAATTGTCCCTAATAAATCTTAGTAGTATAAAAAGGGGGTAAAATTTGCTATCTTATTTTTATTAATTTTTAATTTACTTTCTATAGAATAATAGTTTTAATATGGATCTAGTTGGAAAAATGAGTGAAAAATTGTGTTAAGTGAAAGAATGGGTATAGATGATATTGATTGTAAAATAATGGATTTAGTCCAAAAAGAACCGAATCTCACACATACCCAAATAGCTGAAATTATTGATCGTAGCCAACCAACGGTAGGATTGAGAATAAATAAGCTTCAAAAATTAGGAGTTCTGAAATTTCAGGCAGGAATAACACTTAAAAACGACAATCTCTGTTTTATGAGAGTAGATATTCAAACAAATAATCCAATAAACGCATTTGAAATTGTTAAGAATTGCCCCTTTATGTTAAATGCATTTCGATTAAGTGGAATTATGAATCTTAGCGTTATTGTTACAGGAGTAAATTATAAAGATATAGATAATGTAGTTAATTATCATTTCAGAAATAATCCTGATATCACTAATCTCATTATGGAGGTTATCTTTGATGTTGCTGATGATTTAATTTTACAATTAAACCTGAATTCTGAACATCAACAGATTTGCCCTGTGTGTAATGAAAGTATCAAATACTAAATATAAATTATTTAGATACTTAGAAATCCGATAATGGAATTATTCCTTCATAATAGATTGCTTTTCCATCAAAGCTAATTTGAACGGGAATAATTCTAATCCCTTTCCTCCTTGCTTCACTTAAGTTATTAGAAAATTTAAAATCCATTTCTTTATTAGGAGCAAAGACTCTAGCTCTTCGAAAAACCAAAAAAAGTAAAATTCCATTATGTTCAATAATTTCTCTTACGTGTCTTGCACCACGTTCGGTAGGTGCGTCAGGAAAAAGTGCAATATTATCTCTAATTAATGAAACACCTTTTACTTCCAACGGAATATCGTCTAGAACAAAATCAATTCTACTCTTCCCAATTTTTACTTCTTTTCTAATTTCCTTAATATTAGAAAATTCTGGTAAAAATTCAAATATTTTCATGGCAATTTTCGAATGGAGAGCAGTGTCAATAAGAACCCATTCACTATTTATAAGAACAGCCTTGATATAATATTTTAATTTCCCATTTGAATATGTAAATAATACCTTGGCACCTTTTACAAGCAATTCCTTTAATCTACCAGGATCATGGATATGTGCGGTTTCAATTTGCTCATTATATTCAATTTCACCTACAAATCGATTAGGTCTCGATAAAAACCTACCCTCCAACAAGTCAGGTAAATTAAAAATGAGAAATTTTTCAGAATTCATATAACTTTTTTAATTTCCTTTATAATGAGGAATTTATCAAGAAAAATTAAAATATATTGTTATAGACTATAATCTAAATAGATATAAGGATACTCATATTTGAACAATTATAATGAGTGAAGCAGAAAATCAAAGTAGCATTGAAAGTTATGAATTTCATCATATTGATGTGAGTAAGTGCAGTCAGTGTAAAGAATTTTCATGTGAAGAAGCCTGCTTCAGAGGGATTTATAAAGTGATCAATAAAGAATCTACTCCTAAATGTATAGTGGTTGAAAATAATGAAGATCGCTGTGTAAAATGTCATATGTGTACTACAGCATGTAAATTAAAAGCGATTACTATAGATTAAAACAAATTTAAATAAAAAATTGTTATTGAATTAACAATTACAGCTATTACAACCACAATTCTTAATATCAAACTGTCCATATTCAAGATTCAAATCTATTGGCAATACTAAATCATTTGCTACATCTGCGATTATATCAATATGGACGTTTAACACATTTGGGTCGTTCCGGAAATGATAGTTTACAATATGATCAATATCTTTGAAACTTAAGCCTACTAATAAAATACTAACATTTGAGTCACCACTCAATCGAAATGCATTTAACATAAAAGGACAGTTCTTTACAATTTCAATTGCTTGTCTTGGGTTCTTAGTTTGAATTTCTGCTCGGGCAAAACAAAGATCTGCAGCTTTTATATTTATACCTGCTTGATATTTTAAAACTCCAAGATTCTCAAGTTTTTTGATTCGCATGCCCACTGTAGGCTGACTTCGATTCACATGAGTCGCAATTTCAGTATGTGTAAGATTTGGCGCTTTCTGAATTAAATCCATTATTCGACAATCGATCTGGTCAATTCCTATCTTTTCACTTATCATTTTCTAATCCTCTTTTTATAGACATAAAGGGTATAAATATTCGTATATCGCGATACCACGATATATGAATACTACGATAGCATAATATATAAATCTTTGTGTTTTTCGTATTAATAATAGAACATTAATAATCCATTAAAAGAAGCTTTAAAAAGCTGTAAAAACACATTCTTACAAAATAAGATTTTGGGTATCAATGAGTATTGAGGATAAATTTAGAAAATCTATAGTTGAGTTCTTAAAAGTTTTAGCGGACACCACTAGACTTGAAATTTTGGAATTTTTAAAAGATAATGAAATGTCCGCCTCGGAGATCAAAAAAAAATTAGATAGATCACAATCAACAACCTCCAAGCATTTAAACATGCTTGTTGATAGTGCCCTTATAAGCTTTAAGAAAAAGAACAATATAAAGTACTATAAGCAAAATCTAAATGTTAAAATCAATGAACTTTTAAATCAAATAACCTTAATTACAACCAACATTAATAAGGAAAAATTAAAGGATATAAGGGATGCCGATATAATTGATACATTATCTTAAAATCAAAAATTACAATTTCCATTGCCTAAGTTTTTGATACTTATGAGTAATCTAAATGAAGATGATTTATCAGAAGATTCAATAAAAATTCTATTAATTGGGTTAGACAATGGAGGTAAAACTTCAATTCTAAAATGTCTGAAAGGGATAAAGGGAATTTCGGCATTTAATTCCTTATCTCCAACTAGAAGAATAAAAATTGAGCGATTTGAAGCCTTGGATTCAAAATATGCTATATGGGACTTAGGAGGGCAAAAATCCTATCATGATGAGTATTTTGATAATCTCCAGACAATCTTAAAAGGAACAAAAAAAATCATTTATGTTTTTGACGTCCAAGATGTAAAAAGGTATAACATTGCTATTGATTACCTAAATAAAATGGTTACTGGAATTAAGAATCTCAATGGTATAGATTTTTCTATTTTTCTACATAAATTTGATCCTGATTTAGAATTTACTCAAGAACTGAATGAAATTATCATTGAAGGATTAATCGAAAAGATAAAAGAGGTAATTCCCCCTAATTTTGCTTATTCCATGTATAAAACATCAATTTATGCAGTCTTTGAAAAATCTACAATCACTTAATTAACGTTATTTTTAAAGTAGGTGTACATTTTAGATTTTTATAGAAATTAATATTTGAAAATGTTGAATGATAATAAAAACAGAATCTCGCATAAAGTAAATCCCGAAATTTTTGAAGTATTAGTCTTTTCAATGGCACTTCTATTTACTTTCCTTTCAAGATTATATAGTTTTTTATTATTTCATAGTATTGCTGAGATTTTTAGCATAGTTATAGCGGGTGGAGTGTTTTTTGTTGGCTGGAACAGTCGTAAGTATATGGAAAATTCCTTTTTTTTAGTCTTGGGTGTGTCATCTCTTTTTATTGGTGTTATTGATTTAATTCATACCCTTGCTTATACTGGTATGAATATCTTTGAAGGTTTCACCTCTAATCTTCCAACTTCTTTATGGATCGCAGCTAGGTATCTTCAAGCGAGTTCATGTTTATTAGCATCATTACTAATTAAAAAAACCATAAATGCTGTTTTCCTTATTCTTTCCTACTTAGGAATTACAATTTTGCTAATAGAATTTATTTTTCTTGGATTCTTTCCTATTTGTTATAGTGATGGACTCACTCTTTTTAAAATAATAAGTGAGTATATAATTATTTTTTTACTTATAAGCTGTCTTATTATTATTCTTAAACACAAGATTGAATTTGATAAAAGAGTTTTGAGTTTAATGGTTAGTTCTATTATTGCAACGATTATAGCTGAAATATCGTTCACTTTTTATATTGGCGTATATGATTTTTCCAATGTTCTTGGTCATTTGTTTAAAATCATAGCCTTTTACCTTTTATATAAAGCAATTATTCAAATTGGGATTGAAGAACCTTTTAATCTTTTATTTAGAAAAATCAGGAGAAGTGAGTTGAAGTTAAAAAACGTAATTACCAATTCTGGAGCAGGAATCACTATGATTGATGAAAATGGGGAATTTTTACTTGTGAATGAAAAAGCTGCAATTGAATTAGGCGGTAAACCAGAAGACTTTATCGGAAAGAGTTTATTTGATGTTTTTCCTAAAGAACAAGCCGAAGAGTATTTAAATACTATTCTTAAATTAATTCAGAATGGAACGAGTAGAGCATATCAAAGGACTTTAAATTTACCATCAGGTCCAAAAACATATTGGATCGTTGAACAGCCCTTGCGAGATATTGACGAGAAATTTTCAACTCTAATAAGTGTTGCATCTGATATTACCGAACGGAAAAAAGCTGAGGAATTGCTAGAGGAAGCTGAGTATCGTTATCATACTATTTTTGAACAATCTCCTGATGGGATTGTAATTATAGATCTTAAATCATTAAGAGCAATTGAATTTAATGACGCTGTATGTAAAATCCTAGGCTACACACGAGAAGAATTTGAAAAATTACAAATAAATGATTATGAAGCAATAGAGGTAACTTCAGAGACAAAAACTCATATAGAAAAAGTTTTAAAAGAGGGAAGAGATGATTTTGAGACGAAATTTCGCACTAAAAATGGAAATATTAAAGATATTTATGTAACAGCTAAATTAATAACTTTATTTGGAAAAAAGTATTTTCAATCAATATTTCGAGATATAACAGAGCAAAAAAAAGCAACAGAATTAAAAATGAGATTAGCATCTATTGTAGAATCATCAGAGGATGCAATATTAAGTAAAACTTTAGATGGGATAATTACCAGCTGGAATAAAGCTGCTGAGAAAATTTATTATTATTCTGCTGAAGAAGTATTAGGCAAATCGATAGCACTTTTATCACCTCATAACCATAATAATGAGATCCTTGAAATTTTAACAAAAATTAAAAATGGAGAGAAAATTGAAGGTTTTGAAACTGTAAGAATAAGAAAAGACGGATCAAAAGTTAATGTTGCTCTTACAATTTCACCAATAAAAGATTCACATAATAATATTATTGGAGCATCCACAATCGCTCGAGATATTACCGAGAAAAAGAAAGCTGAAGAAAAAATTCATAATTTATCAAAATTCCCTTCTGAAAACCCAAATCCCGTTTTGAGGGTAAATAATGAACAGGTTCTCTATGTTAATAAAATTGGAGGCAATCTATTTAATATTTATGAAGGAGGAGCTATTCCAGGGATATTAAAAAACGTCATCACCAATTCCTTAACAAATAACGAAATCCAAGATTTTGAGATAAACTTAAATGGTCGAACTTACACAATGGTTATTACTCCTGTAGAAAATGCGGATTATGTAAATATTTATGGAATGGATATAACAGAACGTAAAAAGGCTGAGGAAAGGATATCGCAATTAATTTCTACTGTTTCACATGAATTAAGAACCCCAATAACTGTTTTAATGATGTCAATAGAATTCCTTACTAAACATAAAGAGGCTCTTGAAAATGGATTAGAAGATAAATTAATGGATGGAATCAAAAGAAATATCCATTTACTTAACAATTTAGCAGAAGACATTTTATTAATTATGAGGATAGACGAAAATAGGTTACCAATGGAATTAAATGAGTATAAACCATTAGAGGTAATTAATGAGATTTTATATCTTCTAGAACCTATTGGAAAGGAAAAAAATATCCAATTTGAAATTAATATTGATGAGCATCTCCAATTAAAAGGCGATCCAAGAAGAATTGATCAAATTTTTCGAATTATTATCGATAATGCAATTAAATACTCACTCAACAATTCAAAAATAGAAATTCAAGCCATTAAAGAGTATAAAGGTCAATATAATTCTAGTGGTGATCCAGGAGTTCTTTTTAAATTTAGAGATTATGGTCGAGGTATCCCTAAGGAAGAGATCCCCCGTATTTTTGAACGTTTTTTTCGGGCTAGTAATGTGAATGAAATAGCTGGCACGGGGTTAGGATTGGCTATCGCAAAGGATTTAATTGATGCTCATAATGGTGAAATTTACTGTAAAAGTGAATTAGGGAAGGGAACAACATTTATCATATTCTTACCTAAATTGAATAAGTTTGAGAAACATTAAATAATAATGTAATAATAAGAAAAATTAGATGCCGAACTCTAAACCCCTGTTATTGATTGTTGATGACAACGAGGATATTTTGTTTAACCTCAAAATTTTGCTAAAAAATAGAGGTTATGAAACAGTAACTGCAAGGAGTGGAGAGCAGGCACTTAAAACTCTTTCTACTCTTAAAATTATCCCTGAAGTGATAATTAGCGACATAATGATGCCAAATATTGACGGTTTTGAGTTTTTTAATGCTGTATCTAATCATTCTCAATGGAATCAGATCCCATTTTTGTTCCTTACAGCCAAATCTACTCCTGAAGATATTCGATTAGGTAAATTATTAGGAGTTGATGATTACATAACCAAACCATTTAATGAGGAAGATTTAATAGCTTCGATCTCCGGAAAAATTGCTCGAAAACGGAAATCTGAACTGATTAATAATAAAGTGAAAGACTTATTAATAGATATGGAACCTTCTATTGAAAAGGATGAGCTGCTCCCTTTTTGCCTACTTGTTGTATTTTGGGATGATATTCAAGGTCCCGTTTTAAAGAAAAGTCATCCTTCTGAAAAAACCTGTCATTTTTCAATTGAGACCATAGGTCAACAATTATTTCATGCCGCAACTTCTATCTATGGAAACGATAAGATAACTAAAGCTGAAGGAGTTTTACTTAACATCGAAAATATCAAGAAGAAAGGATACTTATTCTTTGATGCTTATCCAGAAAAGAATGAAAGATTCGGAGAAAAGCAGTATATGTTGTCTCTAATCGCTCCCAATATAACTTATATAGATTCACTTAAAATTAGAGAGGTCTTTAAAGAAATCTCTGAAAAGATAAAAATTAAACAAAGTTGGGAGATAGAAGACTATTGGACTAAAATTCATAAGATATTATCATCAAGGTCTCCCTTAATTAAAGCTCCTTAAAAGTGGTTTATTCATCATACTTCTTATTTATCTTATAATTTAAAAACAAATGCAGGTTTCATTTTAGTCTTTAAGTGAAGTTTGACTTATTCTCTGATAGTTTATAGAAACAACTTTTAAATCAGTTATTTTAGAAAGAACTAGTAAGAAATCAATTAAAAATGAAAGTATAAAGTGAAAATTATGACAGAAGTTAAAGAAGAAGATAAGTATTTAACATCTCCAGAAGTATGTTCATGGGCTGATGACGACAGCTTAACATACAAAATTGAAATTCAACTGCCTGGAGTAGAAAAGGATTCTATAAAACTTAAGATGCATGATGATAGTTTCTTTATTAAGGGAGAGACAGAAGATACTATTTATATTGGATCATATGGTATTTGTTGTCCGGTGAAACCAGAAGAAGCTAAAGCAACCTACAAACAAGGACTTTTAAAAATTGAAGTTCCTTTTCAGGATGTTGATTATAAAAGTATTGATGTAAATATTGAATAAATTCTTTTTATTTTTCTCTTTTTTATTGTATAAATTGCTTATTTGTTAACTCTGTAATTTTATGTAAAGTAATTCCAAACCCAGGCCCTAGAAATAACGAAAAATAATTAGTTAAAGAAAAATATTTTTTATTTTGTTATATCTATTGTGAGATCCTCTAATTCTTCAGGAGCTCTTGTTAATTTTACATATCCATCTTCAGTAATGAGTACCGTATCAGAATACCTAAATCCTCCATTTCCGGGTATATATATCCCTGGTTCTATACTAACTATCATGCCTGGTTCAAGTGCCCTATTATATCCTTCAGCTATGTATGGAGCTTCATGACCTGTAATTCCTAATCCATGCCCCGTACGGTGTAGAATGTTTTTACTATAACCTCTTTCCTTAATAAACTTCTGGACTTCTCTGTCTATTTCACTCATGATTTTACCAGGTTTTAGTAATTCATATGCAAGGGATCTTGCTTTTAACATGGTATCATAGGGTTTTACAGCTTTTTCTGGAACATTATCTAAGAAAAAAGAACGCTCTATTTCCACACCATATCCATCGACTTGAGCAGATACAATTGATACATGAGGACCTCCTACTTCCATTTCTGCAAAAATATGGGGTATTAAATGAGGATCATGGGAGATTGATGGTGGCCAAACTGCTGCTGTAGACTCAGTTACTCGAAAATTTGCATTGGCTATGTCTTGAACAACTTTATTCGTCATTACATTTGTCGCTTCATTATATAAGGCGAACTCGAGCACTTTTGGTCTACACTTTTTAAGAATTACTTTATGTCCTTTATTAACAACTCTGCAAGCATGAACAGTTCTCCCAATTTCATAATCTGTTTTAATTAATCTAACTTCTTCGATGATATCTATTACAGATTTCTTTCCTGGAGTTTTATTCACAATTCCTATTGGCATTACTGACTCTATTCCCACTTTAGAATCACTTGATATTAGCTTTTGGTAATGATCAAACCAGTTCTCACCATTTTTAGCAGGAAATTCATAATATACAGCAACTTCAATAGGACATCTTGCTCTTTGTTCAAAGTGACCCTTTTCTAATAAAGGAATTAGCATTTTAGGAAACCCCTCCTCAGGAATTACTAAAATAAAAGGGCGTTCATGAACATAAAATGCAAAGTTAGTCAAATAATAGATGTTTACAGGGTCAAATGAAACATAAAAATCCAAATTGTTCTGTTTCATCAATACCCTTACTTTTTGAAGCCTATTAAGTAATTCCTCTTTAGAGGGTGGATCTGTTATTGGTTTTATTTTATTTACCATTATTATCACTTTATTTAGAGATTATAATTTTATTTTTATAAAGATTTATAATTTGAAGGGGAAAATATCCCAAAAGAATTAAGAGAAAATTGGATTTATATGGAACTAGATTTAGAATAATAATTAGAGTTTTCTTTAATATTCTATATTCATTTCTTTAACATAATCAAAGGCAGAATAAGCAGCAATTACGCCTTCGGAAACTCCTGTAATTGCTTGTTTAAATGGGGCGTCAGCAACGTCTCCCGCAGCAAAAATACCTGGAATGTTTGTTTCAGACTTACGATTAATTATAATCTCGTCTTTATCATTTGTCTCTACACCAATTCTTTTTGCTAATTCTGAATTAGGGATGGATCCTATTTCTATAAAAACACCATCGACTTCAAATTCATGTCCGTTGTCAAAAATTACAGACTTAACTTTGCCATCTCCCTTTATATCCGTAATATTTGTTTGATAAATTATTTCAATTTTATTATTCTCAGAGACTCTTTTCTTATTAATCGGTTCTGCTCGTATCTCTTCACCACGATAAATAATATACACTTTCTTTGTATTTTGAGCTAGAAATAGTGCTTCTTTTGCCGCAGAATCACTTCCACCAATAACACAGACAATTTTATCTTTATAAAAAGGTCCATCGCAAGTTGCACAGTAAGACACACCTCTCCCTGCAAAATCTTCTTCTCCAGGAATGCCTAATTTCCGTCTTTCTGAGCCCGTAGCAATACAAATTGAGTACGCCTTGAATTTTTGGAAGAAAGAGTTAAGTTCGAAATGATCACCCACTTTCTCAATACCCCTTATCTCGTCTGATATATAGGGGATGTTAAGTGAATTCATATGCTCTCTGAACATTTCCATAAGCCCTTGACCACTAATTGAAGTGATTGCAGGATAATTTTCAACTATGTGTGTTGTAGCAATTAATCCACCAAATGTTTTTCCAATAATTAAAACGTCCATAGCAAATCTGGCGGCGTAAATTGCACAGCCTATTGCTGTAGGTCCTCCTCCCAGCACAATCAAATCATAAATTTTACTTAAATCAAATGTTTCCATATCGATATTACTCATTTCATTCATTCCTCATTTCTATATTTATTTTTAAATATTATTTCTTGTTGGTTTCTCCAATAATTGCTTCGATTATTTCATTAGCAGCACACATGCCATCTAATATTGATTTTTCATTTATTATTATATAAGGAACACTACAAACATTATATTTTTGCCCAATATCAGCATTTTCTTCAATATCTATTATTTCAGCTTTAATTTTTCCATTTGAAGCTAATGCAAATTTCGAAACTATATCCATCACAGATGGACAAAATGTACAAGAATTAGATACTAATACCTTAATTATGGAAGGTTGTATTTTATTTAGATTTTCCTGAATGGCCTTTTCGTAATAATTTGGGGATCCTGCGAATACCAACAATGCTTGGATAAAAGGTTGAATTTCACTACCTTGTGGAGCAGAAAAATAACGAATGACTTCATTTCCATCATTATCAACGAATAAAATAGTTGGTACTCTTTTTATATTATATTTTTTTTCCAAATCATCATTATTGTTAACCTGAATCTCATTAATCCTTAACATCCCATTTGAATTTTCTTCATAAGTTTTCAAAATAGACCGTGTATAATCATAATTTTGAGGTTGCTTAATTTTGTCAATAAAAACTAGTAAAGAGACTGGTTTTGAGAGTTTACTCATCTCAGTTCGTATCATTTTGTTAAAAACATATGAAGCGGGCATGTTTTTCAAGGATAATTATATTTTTCTAGTATTGAACCCGAATGTTTCCACCAATAAGAGTTCTCAATATTTCAGGGGCCCCCACCATTCCTACTAATGTTTTTTGATCATTTATAATTGTATACGGGACACCTGCAGCATCATAATATTGACCAATGTCAGGATTTGCTGTGATATCGATGATTACAGATCTGATTTTTCCATTGGAAGCAATTGCAAAGTTATTTACAATTTGTACAACTTGTGGACAGTATGGGCATGTTTCCGTTATCATTACTTTAATTGTAGAGGGATTAATACGGTTAAGGTTTTGCTTTAATGTTGTTTCATAATAATTAGGAGCTCCAGCAAACGTGAATAATGCTTGAACAAAAGGTTGTATTTCACCACCCTGTGGTGCTGCCAAGTAACGAATTAATTCTCGACCTTGTTCATCGATGAACAATATAGTGGGAACTCGTGTAATGTCATATCTTTTTGCAAATTCAGGATTCTCATCGATACATGACTCCTCTATTGTTAGCATTCCATTAGAGTTTTCTTCATATATTCTTAATAACGCCATAAACTGCCCGCAATCCATGCATTCTCTTACCTGACTTCCACTTGGTAATTTCTCTTTACAAGTGAAAACTCTTAATTTTACTGGATTTTTCAATTTTGCCATTTCTTTTTTTATTATTTCTCTATAAGCATTATTTTGAGACATTTTTTAATATCACCTCACGCTTTTTATGCATACATACCTCCAAAATCTCTATTTTTCGATCCAACAAGCTTATCTAATAAATCTTGAGGCGTAAACATACCGTGTATAACATCCTTTTCATTAATGATGGTCATCGGAACACCCTGAACTTGATATTGTGCTCCAATATCAGGATTTAAGCTCACATCAATTATTTCTGACGAAATTTTCCCTTTTGTAACTATAGAGAAGAGTGTAAGAACAGGTACGGTTGCAGGACAATATGGGCAAGTAGGAGTTATAAAAATCTTCATATTGGAATTTTTAATTTTTTTTAAATGAGTAATTATTTGATCAGCATAGTAAGGTCTTACTCCTGAAAAATACTGAATGCTATTAAGAAAAGGTACAAATTCAGATCCTGTTGGATGTGCTAAATAACGAATAATCTCCTTACCATCGTCGTCAACAAACAAAATGGTCGGAATTCTAGTAACTTTATATTTATTAGCTACTTCTTCATTTTCTTCAGTTGAAACTTCTTCTACAAGTAACTTTTCATTAGAATACCCTTCTAATGTTTTGAGTAGTTCATACGCTCCCTCGCATGCCATACACTTCCTGACTTTACTTCCATCTTCTTGAGTCTTGAAATCTGTAAATAGCTTTAGAACAACTTTATTTTTTAATTTACTCATTTCTCTTTTAATATTGTTAAGTTCATTTTCAGAATACATTAAACAATCACCATCTTCATTCCTTCTATTATGAATATCTGATTTAACCCTTAAAATAATTTTTCGTTTAAATTATAAAAATTATTATACCGAAGTTATATTTTAATAAAATCCCATAAATTAACACTAATAATTCAAAAGCTAGATATCGATATTTAGTTTTTTGTTTCAATCAATAATCTTTTAAAATTTATTTTCTAAAACCTTTAACCTTAATTTTCCAGTAAAATTGTTAAAATATAAAAAAAAGTAGTGTATTAAAGATGGCAGAACGAAAAATAGGTCATGCACAACACTTAAAAGCTGTAAATCATCCAATTCGAAGGGAAATTTTAAGAATAATTTATGAAACCGAAAGTATTCCGGAAAAGGAATTACTAAAAAAGTTAAATGATGAAGATGTTATAGATGATTCGAATATATTTACCTATCATATGGATTTTTTACTTCAAGCATTATGTGTTGAAAAAATTGAAGAAGAAGGGAAAATTATCTACAAAATCCTTCCTGGTGGAAGAGTTATCGAAAATTTTTAAGATCAAAAGCAGTTAAAATTTATTTTTTTTCATCCTTCTCAATTAATTTTTTGAAGATAAGATACAAGAATAAACCAATAAAAAATCCAATTGTGATGTTCAGAAAATAACAGAATATTGCGGATATAAGTATAATTGGGAATTTTCTTTTACTAAAATCTCTGAAAGCTACTCTTCCCAATAAATAAGCAGTGTAAATCAACATAGCTCCTAATATTGCCTGTGGGAATTCAGAAAAAAGCAAAAATAAAATTTCTGAAAAGAATAAACCAAGTATTATTTCCATAATCCCTTCCATAATCATGGAACCGCCTGTCCTGGCACCAAATGCATACTGGGCCATTAGTCCCCCCGATCCATGGCATGTAGGCATTCCAGTAAAAAAAGGACTAACTAAGTTCATAAATCCCATGTTAAGAGCTAATGTATTTGCATCAACTACATTTTCTCTTTCAGGAAATAAATCCTTAATTAATACGACAGTAGCTATCATTACATTGGTAAGTGTTAAAAATAATTGAGCAATACCCGCATATATCATTCCCAATATAAAATTTTTCCAGGTTGGGAACCCAAAACTAAAATTTGGTAATCCAAATTCGATATCTGATAACAATATATTTCGAGAAAAGAATAAAATAATAATTCCCAGTAAAGTTAGGATTATTGCAGAAGGGATGGGTTTATTTTTAATGAATATCAATATTATCAAAACTGATATAATTCCCAATAAATAATTTTCCATAAAGAGAATAATTCCTGTCCAACCTAATATTATTGCCAATCCAAGCTGAATTCCGCGAACAGTTATAGTAGGAATCTTTTGGACTATTTTGTTTAGTTTTTTTGATAAACCTAAGATGAACCAAATTACACCCGTTCCAAATCCAGTTGAGATAACCATGTTGGGATCCCATGCATCTGAAATAGCTACAGTACCTATTGTTTTTTGTGGTTGAACTGGTAAAGGTAAATTAAAACGAATACCTAAAATGATATTTGTCAAACCTAATGTTAAAAAAATTCCGGCAGGATTTAAGCCTACGATTGAAATATATCCTATGATAAATGGGATTAATGTTCCCCAATCACCAAAAGCACCTCCAAATTCTTTTAGGGAAAATTTCCTTTTTAAAAAATTGTCCGATTCTTTGTTGAATTCTGATTCCAAATTCAATTTTATCATGTAAAAAAATTAAACGAGGTAAATTAAACTTCTCCAAAATAAATCATTCGAGAACCGCTTTATTCTTTCCAAAAATTTAAATTTATATAGTCTATCATAATTGCAGTATAAGATTTATCAGATATATCTTAAATAGCCTAAAGCTAATCGTTATAAGCTATAATTTGGATTACTAATCAATAGTTGATAGGAACGTGTCATTAGAAAGCAGATTAAATTTTGAAAAGGTTATATCCTCTATTTCTTCTAGATTTGTCGGTAATATAGATTTGGATGATGCTATAAATTCCTCATTTCAAGAATTAGGTTTATTATCCCAATCCAATAGAGTCTCCTTATTTCTTTTTAATGGCAATAAAAATTCAATAGAGAATACTCATGAATGGTGTTCCGATGGTACTTCCTCTCAAATACAAAATTTACAAAAAGTGGAAATTGAAAAAATTTCCTGGTGGAAGGAACAAGTCGAAAAAATAAGTTTCGTTAATATTAGAGATGTAAATTCCTTACCTGATAATATTTCAATGGTTAAGCTTTTTTTAATGGACCAAGATATTAAATCCTTTTTAGCATTTCCTATTTATATTAAAAGAAACATTGAGGGATATGTCTGTTTTAGTAAAACAGTGGAAAAAACTCAATGGAAAGGTAAAGACTTTGCAATTCTACGAATTTTTTCACAAATCCTTGGAGATACAATAGAACGCCTAAATACTGAGATTGCATTGAGAGAAAGCAAGGAATTATTAAGAGCCACATTCGAAGCAACAGCAGATGGAATTCTGGCGATAAATGACGATGATATTATAACAAATATTAATGCCAGATTCATCTATATGTGGCGTATCCCAGAAGATATAGCAGAACAGACTGACTTTAAGAAATTATTAGAATTTATTGTAGATCAGCTAAAAGAACCATCCAAATTTTTACTTAAAATGTATAATCTTAGGAAGACTTCAGAAGATGCTTACGACATGATTTTTTTCAAGGATGGACGAATTTTTGAGCAATATTCTTGTCCTTTATTTCATGATGGTCAAAATGTGGGACGTGTATGGAGTTTTAAAGATATAACTGAGCATCAACATGCTGAACAGGAGTTAAGAAAATCTGAGAAACAATATAGAGATGCATATGAACGAGCTGAATTTTATAAAGATATTTTCACTCATGATATTAATAACATCTTCCATAATATTCTCTCATCAATGGAATTGATAACAATTTTAAGAGAACAGCAAAAGAATTTAGATCAAATAGAAGACATTTTTCAAATTGTTGATAATCAAATCAATAGGGGAGTTAAATTAATAGATAATGTGCGAAAATTGTCTAAACTTCAGGAAACTGAAATTAAACTAAAAGAAGTTGATCTCTACCAATATTTAGATGAAGCTATAATCTTTGCTAAAAAAAGCAATAGGGGAAAAGAATTAGATATTAAAATTAATAAAACAATCGAAGATATTAAGATTTTAGCAAATGAGTTTTTATTAGATGTATTTGAAAATATTCTCCATAACGCCATTAAATACAATAAAAATAAGACTGTCGAAATCGAGATTAATATACTAAGAGAAGTTATAGAGCAAAAGAAATATGTTAAATTGGAATTCAAAGATAATGGTATTGGTATTTTCGATGAAAATAAAGAAAATATATTTCAAAAAGGCTTTAAGAGAGATAAAATGGTGAGAGGTATGGGTATTGGCTTATCTCTTGTAAAAAAAATCCTTAAAAGCTATAATGGCAAGATTTGGGTCGAAAATCGTGTTAATAATGATTATGAACAGGGAAGTAATTTTATTATTTTAATTCCAGAACTAAAATGAGAAGAATTTTCTTACAATAGCAGTTCAAATAAATCTTTTGCTTTTGGCTTTATTTTACATAATTTGCTAAACCTACGTAGAATCCACCAACAAGAGGGGCAATAGGTAGTAGCATAATCTAAATCTTCTCTATCGAAATCTTTCATTCTTTTACGGGCAATACTTTCAATTACAGATGTTCTTCCCATCCATCCAGTTCCTCCTCCACAACACCAATGAGGTACATCAATCACCTCATAACCACTTTTTTTAAGAGAGGTATTGACTAGTGTATCTATACCTTCCTTCCCTCTATTCATCAATTGGCATAAATGTTGAATCCCAATTCTTCCATTATGTTCTGATTTAGATGGTTTAATATAATCCGAGATATATTTAATTTCTATATCATTTTCCATTATAGGTATCAAATACGTTTTAAATAGATAGAAACATGCAGGGCATAAACAGATTACTTTCTTATAATTTTTAAATATCTCTGCATTTTCTTTGATGCTTTGTTCAAATTCTTTTTTTAAACCACTTGCAAGTAAATGCCACCCACAACATATTTCTTTATCTAATATTGTGAACTCAATATTTTGATTTAAAAGATATTGGAGGGCATGTTCAGTATATTTGGGTATCCTTATTGTAGAAAGACATCCCATAAAAAAAAGTGTGTCTGACTTGAGAGGAAGCCCTTTTGGTCTCTTTATCCTCATTTTATTTGTGGGGTATGGGGTTCGGTACTCATGAAAATATTCGAGCATTTCATCAAATTCATCAAAAGTATTACCATCTTCAACAAATTTTTGTTTCAATAAGAATCTTTCAGGTTCTGTTTCGCATTCACCACAATGGACGCAGTTAAACAATTTTTCAAACAAATCCTGGGTGAATTTAATATTTCTTCCTTTGAGTATCAGGCTTCTTACTTCATCATCAGAAAGGAAATTATCAGGATCTACCTCCTCAGTAGGAAAATTTTTTCTCCCTTTAATTCGCTCTTTCATGATATATAATTCAAAAATTAAACCAAGATATTGTGTTATAATTATATACAGAGTTTTATTTATTCTTTGGGTGGTTTAAAAATATGAAATAAAAAAATGAGAATCCAACTATTTTTTAATTCTATTTATCATTTTTTAGTTTAACATTTGTTCTTTGAATACCAACCTCTTGATTCGACGGCATTGGTGTTCCACAGTGATCACGTTTAGCTTCATTTTCTTTGAAAGCTTTATCTAACTCCCTTTCGAGTTCTTCATCAGTCATTTCATTATCTGTCATATTTAAAAAAGAGGAAATGCAGTATTTAAAAATTTAGATTATGAAATATTGATAATCAAATTATAGGTTATTAAAAAAGAGAACGGATTGATTATTAGTACGAATCAGATTATTTTTATTGATTAATATACTCTAATGCAGCATTTTCTTTTTCAACAGGTCTTCGTTCTGGAACAATAATGTAATTTACTCCTTTATCATAGAAATCAGGGCTCAAGAAAAGATTACAATAACAAGCTGAATATTCTTTTATATCTTGAGCAGCATAATTACAGGGACAAATAAGATCTCTATCTAATTCCCTTTTACCACTTGCAAATCGACATGGACAAGATTGATATCCTAAATTTCTTTTATTATCAACCAATCCTTCAATTAAATCTTCATAAGTTTTTTTTTCTTGGTTATTAATCCAATTATTCTTGGTAGCAACCTGATTAATATATTCTTTCATTCCTTCTTTTGTTTCCATATCCATTTAACTCTCCTCACTTTTTCAATAACTCTTCATACTGATTAGGATTATATCCAATAACATGTCCACTTTCACATACAAGGAAAGGATAGGAAATTCTCGATTCATACTTTGATTTCAGATGATTTAAAATTGTTGATTTATCTTTTCCATCAATTCTATCAACATCTATATATCTATACTTCATATTCCTATCGTTCAGAAAAGTTTTGCATTTCTTACACCACATACATGTCGATAAGGTGAAAACTAGAATATTTTCATCTGCTCCATTTTCACCATCAACATTATTCGCTAGCTTATCAATTAACTCTTGGATTGACATTACAATATCTCACAAATTAGTATTTTCCTATCGTTAAAAGAGTCTTAAGCAATAATAATCTATTCCTAATAAATTATTAAAAAACTTTAAAATCTCAATTATTAATAAGATTATAATTATCAAATATTAATTAATTAAAGCATTTCTCCGATAAGTACCCAATCTTCATATATTTTTATTACATACTATAGATGAAAATTTTATATACCTACGAAATATCATTTAATTATGGCAGAAGCTAATATTCCGATTGTGATAACTAAAGAAGATTGTCATAGGTGTCATGAACTTAAGGATTGGCTTAAAGAAAACGATATAAAATATATTGAAAGAGATATTGATGATGAGGAATTTGTTCATGAATTATTAAATGATAAAAACTTCTTGACAACTTTCTGCGATGCTGATGGTTGTATAGTAAATACACCTGCAGTACTTCATAAGGGAAAATACTGGTTTAAAGAAATTTGGGGTATAAATGGCCTCAGAATAAAGGAAGCGAAAAAACTATTTGGTGCTAAATAAATTTTTTTTACTTTTTTTCTAAAAAAACCAAGGTTGTAATGAGATTCTCATTATGATATAAATAAAAAGAGAAAAAGATTAAAGTTTATCTATGAAAAGCATAAGCTTGTCTTACCTTCAAGTATTTCTTTATTGCAGCAACTAAAAAAGCTATTAATCCAAATATTGAGATAACTAGAAAAACTGTCTCTGACAAATAGGGATATCTATCATTTTGTGGAAACAAATTAAAGAGACCATGAGTTGTAAAGTAATATTCAAAACGGCTAACATTATTTACCCACGAAATATTATATCTACCAGGAGATAACTTAAATAACCTAGCATCAAGTATTAGTTTTTGATACTTTAAATAGCCTTCAATATTATAATTAATAGTGTAATTCCTCCCAGATTTAAGGCGTACTAATGTTACATTGCCAACTACATTCTCGTCTAGAATATGTGGAAATAGTCCACCAATCGTAAAAACGTAGCTGTTGGGTATTAAATAACTTTCAGGTACGCGAACTATATGATTACCAGATATTGGTCCTGGTTTATATCTCCAGATCAACTGTGAACGCGCTGAAATTACGAATACTAATTGAGCTACTCCTAAAGAAAGGAATAGTAGTGCAATCAACATTCCCTTCCTGTATTCAATTTTCGGATCTGACATCAAAGGTTCTTTCTAATTAATTAAAATGAAATTTTGGTAGGGAAATAATTAAGTATTCATTAATGTTACTAATTTAAAACATAATTGACTTGATTTCTTGAAATATTAATCCCTAAATTCAGCCATTCTTTTGATGACTTTCCGAATAGATCTCAGGCCTTCCTTATCAGATTGTACACCATTTAAACCTAAATCTTGACTCCACAAACTTGCACCTAAATTTGCCCCAAAAGCACCTCCTGATACAGATAAAATATGGTTCTGTTGAAAAAAATCTAAAATACTTCTAATCGCAATTTCTTGACCTCCGCTTCTGTCTCCCCCTACTGCTAAAGCAGCTCCAATTTTATTTTTAAATACCACTGGATCTTTAGCTACCATCGCTCGACAACGATCTAATAGCGTTTTTAACTGTCCAGACAGATTTCCCTGGAAAACTGGGGTTCCTAAAATTAAAAATTTAGCATTTTCAATTAATGAATATAGCTCCTGTAAATCATCTTCATTAATGCATCCCTTTTTCTCTCTAATGCAATAATCACAGTGGGTACAGAATTTGATATCTTTCCTCCTAACAGACCAAAACTCTGTATCAAATCCAAATTTATCCTTAGCATATTGTAATGCATAATTGACAGCAAAGTCCGTTCCTTGTTTTCTAGGACTACCACATATTCCTAATAATAAATTCTTGCTATCCATAATATGATTGCAATTTAAATTGTTTTATTAAGTATTCTTCTCTGACAAATAATTTAAATTGTTGAATACTACTATTAAAAGATGGAAACAAGTAAAACAAGTCTAGCAAGAGTTAAAATTAAATTTCCTGAACAATTATGGATATCTCACATATTTAAAGAATTTCCAGACATAAAAATGGAAATCTCACATTTTCTTCCATATGATCTGGAGAAATCCATTGGAAATTCAGCAATTGAAATTATGCATTATGACATAAGAAAGATTATTGATGAAATAAGAAGTCACCCTTCAGTATTTGAGCTCAGCATTTTAGAACAGGAAGAAAACAGAGTTAAATTTAATATAAAGACAAAAGATCCTTACTTGTTGTATGCTATAATAAAATGTGGTGTACTTATTGACTTTCCTGTAAGAGTAGAGGATGGGTACGCATTCTGGAGATTAATTTCAAGTAGAGAAGGAATAGATCAATTGTTAACTCTATTTGAACAAAAAAGAATCAATTTTGAATTATTGAGAATTGGAGTCTCTCCCTATAACGTAGAAGATGATAAAAATAAACTAACTTTGGACGAAGTAAATATTTTAGATAAAGCAATCTCTACAGGATTCTTTGAAATACCCCGAAAAATATCTTTAGAAGAATTGGCTAATCAAATGGGTAAATCTAAATCTGCTCTCTCTGTAATGCTAAGAAAAATCATTAAGAAAAAAGTCTTACTTAAAAAATAATAAAAAAAAAATGTTAAAAAAAATTATACCCATTCTTCTTTTAAAATATTTCCCTGTATTCCTACTACTATATATTTTATAGGAACTTTACGACTTGCTCTTTTCGCTCCTTCTTGAGCTAGAGCTAATAACCCGGAACAACAAGGAACTTCCATAATTACAACGGTAAGAGTATTTATCTTAGCATCATCTATCAATGATTTAATTTTTTCAATGTATATTTCTTTTCCTTGATCTAGTTTTGGGCAAGCAATCGCAATAGATTTCTGTTTTAAGAAATCTCTATGAAAATCACCATAAGAAAATCCAACACAATCAGCAGAAAGTAATACATCAGCACCCTGATAATATGGAGCTCTAGGATTTATTAAGTGCATTTGAACTGGCCACTGTCGTAAAGCTGAAGGAACTTTTCCAGTTAATTCTGTTTGTACTTCAGGTTCTTCAAATATCATTGTTTGTGCAGAGGGACAACCACATTGGGTTGAATGTTCAGCAACAACTTGTCTCATTTGTTGAACTTCTACTTTCTGATCATGTTTCATAGACTCTAAATGTTTTTCAACTGCCTCTTCATCAAATTCTAATGCTTCTCGTTCGATTATTTCAAGTGCACCCTCAGGGCAACCAGAAATGCATGCCCCAAGACCATCACAGAAAACTTCATTTATTACCCTAGCTTTTCCATTAATTACCTTTAACGCGCCTTCTGCACAATCTACCACACAATTTCCGCAACCTGTACAAAGATCTTCATCAATCTTAATAATTTTTCTTTTTACTAAATTTTGCTCTACTTCAGTCATAATTAAATCAAATGGAGATGATTTTATATTTTTAATTTCGAACATGTTCTTTTCATTATAAACCTTAAAATATTTAGAAATCATAATAAAAAGCTTAATATAAAATGATTAAACTTATAACCTTAACAAAAAGTCAAAATTGTACATATTTTGGTGAAAAAGATTCAATTGAAAGTTGTTATAATTGGAAATAACGTCTCTGGTACTTTTACTGCTCAAAACATACGATCTCTAAATGAACAGGCAGGAATCGAGATATATACCCAAGAAAAATATCCTTATTATACAAGGGTTAAATTACCAGAACTAATCTCAGAAAAAGTTACCAAAGAAGACCTAATTGTATTCAAAGAGAATTGGTATAAAACTAAGAGAATTAATTTAAATCTCAATACTCGTATAAAAAAAATTATTCCTCAGACTAAAACAATAGAAATTGAAGATAATAGTAAAATAATTTCATATGATAAACTAGTTTTAGCATTAGGAAGCACCCCTAATATCCCTCCTATTAAAAATGCTTC
>JBHLLU010000125.1:0-6086 GCA_048938895.1 Promethearchaeota archaeon | reverse complement strand
TCAGGAATTGATTGATTCTTTAAAATGGATTCATAAATAGGTTCAGGTTTGACTTCTCTTAAATCTCTACTTTTTTCCCTTAATTTTCTCATAAAATCTTTTTCTATTATCTTTTCATCAGCAGAAGTATATTGAAAGATTATAAAAGGATTATTCCGAGGCCTTTCAATTAGTTGACCTAAAAATATTCTTTTCGGTTTAATTTTTTTATTATTTACTCTCAATTCTACTGCGAAATTACCAGTGGCAAAAAAATCAAAACCATTGATTTTACCTCTTTCAGTAGTACTCCATTGGATTAATTTTTTAGTAGATTTCTGAATTTTAACCTCAGTTTCAGGTCTCGTGATTCTTGTTACTTTTAGTTTGTCTTGATATGAAATTTTTCCCTGAAAGGTTTTTTTTTTATCCCCTTTTGTAGTCCATCTCAAATGGAAACCGTCAGTTTGTTTCCACATTACATAGCCCAAGAATTGGCCCGAACTGAAATTAGGACGTCCCTTAAGGTTATAGACTTTCATTTTTTTTCTTTTTGAACTTAAATTTCTATTAAAATATTACTCAATTTGCTAATAAATTTTCTCATATAAATGTTAATTTTAATTCTAAATTAGAAGTAAAAATTTAATTATAATTATTATAAGTTTGCTAAAATTCTATCTACTTTTTCTTTAATATCTAATTGAGCAGCAGTTGGATCTTTTAAAACATGTTTAGTCTCGATAAAGATGTTAGTGCTAATCTGCTTCATCTTTTTGAGATCTGCATTTCCTTCAACTACAAATACGAAATATATGGATTTTTGATCTCCAAATAATTCTTTCGTTATAATAGTTATTTCATATTTTTCACCATAGGTTATTGTAGCCATATTTTCTTTAAATAATTGTTTTCCAATCGCACCTATCGCTGATATTAAACCACTAAAAATCGCAGGACTTATTTCATCTAAGTCCGGATCTAATTTCTTAGAATAGAACGGGTACCCCTGAGAATCGCAAACTAATATTGATTTTATCATATGTATTCAACTTTCATACATCTACTAAATATCTGGTTATATCAATAATAGATTTCATATTTATAACTTTCAGTAAATATGAAATTTCAGAAAAAATATTAAAATTAGGAACTTAACAGGAATTTATAAATGTTCTAAAATTGGATAGTAGATAATTAAACCCTTTGATTTTAGGAAAATATCAACTGTTTAAAGAAATATCAAATTACGTTACATTAGCACAAAAACTATTAGATCTGAAAGAATAATAAACTTTTAACCATCATTATATGTATACGGGGAAAATTAAGAATTAATCAAATGAAATTGTTCAGTATAACCATATGTTCAACTTATAGAATAGTAAAAACGGTATAGATTATTTATGGTATATTTTCAAATTAGTCCAGTTGGATTCGATTGTGGATCAGAAAAAGAAAATTGCGATAAATATCCAGATTATTGTAAAGAATGTGTTAGATCCAAGCTGGAAAAACTTGGATTAGATATAAAACACAATATAAAATTCACAATTATTGATTCTGAAGAAAAAAGAATACAAATGTTTCGGGATATAATATGGAACAAGTTTTTGGATGTTTTAAATATAAAACATATCATTTTAATTGCAAAACATTCTGGATTACCCATAGTAGATTATCCTGTATCAGGTTCAGGAGTAAATACGGAATTATTAACTGGTTTTATGCAAGCGAATGTTGCATTCGCAGAATCAGGAGGTACTTTCTCTAATGGTATTAAAGAAAATATAAACCATCAATTTTATGAATTTCAATATGAAAATTTCAATATCTTACTAAAAAATGGTGAATTTATTAGAGCCTGTATGGTTTTAGATCATAAGGCATCAGCTAGTTTAAAAACTTTAGTATCTGAATTCCTACAAGAATATGAAGCGAGATACCTAAATAAATTAGAAGATTACATCAATAGGGGTAAACTTGGTTTTAAAGATACGATAGATTTCATTATTGATACCTTTAACATTAAATTAGTCTTCCCTATGGTCCTGACTCACACTATTTTACCAGACATATTAGATTCAATAGCAAAAAATCCTAAACGAAAAGCAATTATGGATTTTGCAAAGCAGCTATTAGATACAAAGCAGTTCTTTTTTATTATAAACTTACTTGATGAAGTACAAAAGATTGTAGATATAGATGCTAATATCCTTCTCTATGAAATTTACCAACTTTTAGAACAAAATGTAATCATTCCTACGACGATCGAATTTGCAGAAACCAAAGTACTCCAGTTCCAAGAGTCACAAGCGACAAGAATAGCTAACAATGAATTGATCTCCTCACTAATTACAAACGATGATGCAATCAATGAATTGAAAGAAAGAGCTAAATTTATGGATGAAGATGAAGTTAGAATTTCTATTAATTCTTTTATTAAAAAGGCTGAAACTGCTGAAGCTGCTTTAATCTATAAGGAAGCACAAAAAGAATATGAAAAAGCTCTTTATTTGGCCTCTGGTTTTGATCTCAAAGAGGACATCGGAAGAATCTCTTTTATGATCCTAGAACTTGATAAAAAAATTAAGGAATTAGAACTTGAATATTCGCTTAATGCAGGGGAAAAAGCAGAAAAAAGAAAAGATTATATCAATGCAATCAATTATTATCGACAAGGATTAGCCCTTCTTAAAAAAGCTGAAGACTTTAATGGGAATGAATCTCGGATCAAAAAATTAGAAAAGAAAATAGTTAATCTTCAGAAGAATCTTTAAAATATAGCCTTACATTTTTTTTAAGACTCTTTCAATAGTATCCTCAAAAACATAATAGGGCTGAGCCCCAAAAACTATTTCATCCCCAATAAAGAAAGTAGGTACCCCATTTATCCCATACCTCCTTAATTCAAAACTTGTTTCTCTTAATTTCTTAACAGGCTCTTCACTTTCTAAGTAACTTGTTATTTCTTCTTTCTTTAATCCAATTGATTCTGCAAGCTCCAATAAAAAAACTGGGTCTCCAATATCCTTTCCTTCTTTCCAATAATTATCAAATACTAATTTATGAAACTCATCAAATTTACCTTTTTTTTTAGCAAATTCTGAGATAAATAACGCCAGTTGTGAATTTGGCAACTTTTCTGAAAATTTAAAGGGAATTCCATCCTCTTCAGCTAAGCGCTTCACATTTGCTCTTACTATTTCTAAATATCCCTTAGGAAAAGATAATTTTTCAGTATCCATTCCTTCTTTTGGTATTTCTGGATGGAGTTCAAATGGTTCCCACTCGATTTCAAGAGGATATTTTTTTTTAAGCTTTTCAATTCGATGAAAACCTATATAACAAAAAGGACAGATGTAATCAGAATAAACTATGACTTTTAACTTTTTATTACTCATAACTTACTGTTTACAATGAAAGATGAGTTTTTATATTTAATTATATTAAATAGTAAGAAGAATTCAAAAGATGGTTAATCTTTATTTCCACCTTCCTTTTCTTTTTATTCTTCTTCCTTCTTCTTGTTTTCTCCAATTTCGCCTTGAAGAACCTCTAATAACTCTTTCTTGCTTTTATCTCTCTCTATATCTAAATCTTCCTCTGCAAACCCTGTTTCATCTTCAATATCTACTCTCGCCATCTTTTCCATGAATCCATCATACAAGTCATCTATAATTTTATGTAAATTTGATATTGCTGTACTAATCTCTGAATCCTTTTTAGGAGGTTTCTCTAAATTTTCAATTTCCGAACTTATTGTTCTTAATTCTTCTAACATCAGATTTAATGATTCAAAGATATATCGGTCATTTAATAATAAGGTAATTTTCTCTTCTTCAGATTTCTTTTTAGTTTCTTCCAATATTTCCCAATATAAATCTTGTACCACCTTTTTGATCAACACTTCATTTTTCATTATATCATCTTTATCCTCTTCATGTCTTTTTATATCATTGATATAAAATCCTTTAAAGATTTCTTCCTCTGTAGTCATCTTCTCTGCAAATTTTTTACATAAAACTGATATACTTTCCTCAATTTCAGGGGAAATTTGCTGATTAATAACTATTGAGATCATTACCATCTCTCTCTTTCCTCTCGCCCAATCCGAATATATTTGAAAATAATAGTTTAAGATTTTTAGATCTTCAAAAGTATGAATGAAAAATTCTTCTTCTTTCTGTTGTGTCATGATATCATACAATCTATTCGACATATCACCTTCTAAATCAGACTCTGGAAAAGAATAAAACACAGAAGTGCCTATTCTTGTATGAAAATAAGATAATATGATATTCAAAATTATTTCATCCCTAACAATGCCTAGTTTAATTAATTATAAGAAAATTTCTGCATATAAATCATTATATCACGATTTATCTATACTTGTATATTAATAATTTTTTATCAAAACTAAATAAAAGTGTAATATTTAAAAGGTTTATACTGCTTTTAACGATTCCTTTAGAGTTTTTTCAAAAAGCTCGCAGACTTTTTGAGTCTCTTCATCATTGATAATTAGTGGTGGTTTGATTTTTAAAATGTTTTGAATGAAATAACCTGCTGTAGAAATGATTTGCATTTGTTCCCCAAAGAAAATTCCATTTTTCCATCCAAGATGTACCATTTTGTCAAGTAATTGATTGTGAGGTTCTCGTGTATCAGGATTCTTCACAAATTCCACCCCAATAAATAATCCTGGGCCTCTAATATCTCCAATTTCAGGTATAGTTTCAGCTAGATCTTTTATATAAGAGGTAATTTTTTTCCCTTGAATTTCAACATTATGTGGTATGTTATTCTTTTGTAGAATCTCGATATTTACTAAGCAGGCTGCCATCGACAATGGGGGTGAAGAGAAGGTAGTATGTTCTTCGAATTCAGTTAATTGCCGTAACTTAGGTGAAGCTACTGTAATTCCAATAGGAACACCACCCGCAGCTCCTTTAGTCAAAGTCATGATATCTGGTGAAATATCTTTATTATATGTATCTTCATACCAGTTTGAAGCGAACATTTTACCAGTGCGACCAAAACCTGTTTGTGCCTCATCATAGATTAGCAGAATTTTATTATTTGTACAAATCTCTTTTAATCCCTCTAAAAATTCTACAGGAGCAGGGATTTGACCTCCTGGTCCTTGCATAGGCTCGATTATGCACCCAATGGGTGTACCTGTAGGATACATCTCTATATTCTGACGTACCATCTCCAGACATTCTAAATTGCATGATTTATCCTTTTTGCCTTCAAATCCTTCTTTATAATTCCAAGGACAGCGGTAACAGTATGGAAAAAAATTCTTTATCCAGTGTTCTTTCCCAAAACCAGAAAATCGCATTGGCAACCTCTGTGAAGCACCCATCATAACTAAATTTGACCCATGATATCCTCTTCGGAATATTAAAAATTGATCTCCCTTTTTATTGTTAACCATCGTCAATTTCATTGCACATTCAAGAGCTAATCCGCCTCCTGAGTTATTTACACTTACTTTACCCCCTTTTAATTGACCTGGTGCGATTTCTGCTATTTTGTTGAATAGTCTTACTCTCACAGGTGTAAGGAAATATGACCATGTATGGGTTACATGCTGAGATTGCAAGCTAACAGCATAACTAATATCAGGATTATTATGGCCTAAACTATATACCCATGCTTGAGAAGTACAATCTAAAATTTCTTGTCCATCATACGTCTTGAAGTAAATTGAACCTGGTTCTCTACTCCCTGTTACTATATGTTCTCTAGCATTAGTTAAAAGATGATTCTTTCGGCAAATTATTATTTCCTCTTCGTTTAAAGGATAAGTTAGGAGTCTATCTATTTCTTCCTTCTTAAGATATTTTGGTTCATTCATGCTACATTAATATATTTCAATTATTAAAAGAATTTTTAGAAATAAGTTGAAGTGTTAATTAAGGATGGAGCATATCTAGACAATCATGACAATGTTATTGAATCCTAAAAACCATGTTCGTTTCTATCCCGATGATCACTCAAGGGATATTATGCTTAAGACTATTGAGTTTTTTGAAAATAAAGGAAAAGTGAAACTCAAAGAGGATGACCATAATCGAACATGGTATTCTGATTTTATT
>JBHLLU010000017.1:75968-80261 GCA_048938895.1 Promethearchaeota archaeon | reverse complement strand
GCTTTTCAGAATCACCAAATCCTATTAAATTAGGGATTATAAATGAATATTCATAAAGAGAAAATTTATGATATTGTTCAATAAACATTTCTATAAAGAGAGGGGATATAGGAGCTAAGCCATGAATATATATAATAGTCAAATCTTTACTTTGACCAACTATTTTGTGATATACTAGTTCTCCACCCTTAGATTGAAATATAGTAGTTATAATTTCAGACATTAGAATTACTCCATTTATTAAATTTAAAATCCGTATATTTATCCGAAAGTAATTCCCCCGGATTTCATTATCAAACTCCAATCCTCCCAGACATAACTTGTATCAATCATAGTAGGAGAATTACAACTGTCGCATTTTTCTGTTTCTTTTAAATATTGATGAAAACGCGGCAAATTCATAGCATCTTTGACCGAAATTTCTCGTAAATTTGCGATCGGTTTATCCAATCTCAAACAATCTTCTATATCACCGTTAGAATTGACATACATGAATACTTTTCTGGCATGACATCGATAAGGCTTTTTTCCACCAATAAAATGCTGTAAGTACAATTCGGAATTTAAAATATGAGACCCATTCCTTTTTGATTCTAATATTCTTGAGAAAGCTTCACTAATTTCTTGTTCTCTAGCGGAAAGATTTCCCTTTTCATCCACATCCCCCGTTGAATAATGACGAATAGTATTTATCACATTAAAAGCTATGGGAACCTCTAACCTATTCCCTAGTGCAATCATCTCATCAACACGATGTATGTTATATTTACTAATAGAAAAACTAAATTGTAAAGAAATATGAGAATAATTTTGTCTTATTATTTCGACCGATTTCATTATATTGTCATATAATCCTGGTAAGCTCCTAATATCATCATGTTCTTTTCGTATAGGAGAATCAAGGGATAAAAGAATTAGATCCAGGTCATCCCCAAATTCCGAAATTCGTCTTGGGATAAGATACCCATTTGAGACTATACCGATAAAGGCAAAGTCGGCTTCATGTTTAGCGAACTTTATAATATCAGTGATATCCTGACGAAGTGTAGGTTCACCACCCCAAAGAATAGAAATAAAAAATCCAGCATCTTTAGCTTCTAAATAAATACGTTTTATCTCTTCAAGTGATAACTCATTTATGACAGAATTATCTTTCCAGAGACAAGACTCACAATCGCAATTACACCGCAATGTAGTAAGAAAATGAAAAATAAATGGCTTTCCTCCAAGATCTTTAGCTTGCTTTGCAGCTGCTACCAATTTAGTAATTAAACTGTTTTTCTGCTGAGTTATTTCATTTTTGTTTTTCATAGACATTCTTATTTTACCAATTATATATTAATTACCTTACCTACTTTTATTTCAGTATATGCTTCTTTGAAGGTCTGTTTAAAAGCAAGAATACTTTCCCTACTGCTATCATGGGGAGAAAGTGAGACTAATTTAAGATTTCGGGCTTTAAGGTAATCTAAAACAAAATCTCTGTCATTAGGATGCCATGGTTCCCATGGTGGTCTTCTCGTCATGATAAATTTATATATGGGTAACCCAGACCAAGTGATATCCTCACTTGGAAATTCTGGGATTGGTAAATGTAACCCACCAATAATTCCATAAATGGGAATATCAAAAAGAGCTTCAACACGGTCGATTATTTTTTGAATTCCTTGGTGTCCACAGCCCACAATAACTACTATGCCTTTTCCTTCTACGTTTATTGCTAAAGCTTGTTCAAATGTTTGCCCAAAGAAAAACATAGGGTTCTCAATTGAACCTATAGAAATGATACCATCAGCAATAACAGTAGGATCTTTCACTTGATTGACAGTAGCAGTTGGATGTGCCATTGAAACAGGAGTAAAAACTTTGACATGGCTTAAACTTTGTTGCATGCCTGAAAGTGAGAAAGTTCTATTGCTAACCCATTTGGCACCCCCTACATGATCACGATGTAGATGTGAAATGAAAATGTAGTTGAGGTCTTTGAGGGAGATTCCTAATTTGTTCATGTTCTTGAGAAGTGGGGAAGGGTGTTCATCTTTAGAATTTAAGCCTGTATCAAATAATAAACCAATTTCATCAGCTTTAATAAAATAAGAAACACCTTCTTCTGTAGAAAAATTACCTTCTGTATCGAAATCTATTAGTGGCATAATCGTTAACTTTTTAACAGTTCCGACATCACCTAATTTGTATATGTTAGCTCTAGACCAAGCATTTTCAGCGGTTTGTTTATTTGTTTCAAATCTTTTATTCAAAATAACAAGACTGAAAAGCGGAAAGGACATATGAAGAGCACGCAGAATTTCTCTTTGAGAGAGTTTTTCCCCCGCTATAAATTTTGAAATAATTTCTTTATCTTGAAGTAATGGGAATTCTTCCAGTAAATCTTTTATTTCTTCTATACCTAAATTACTCATATTAAAGACGGGAATTATATTTTGTTGTGATTGGATTTAATATAATCTAATGTAATTAAGTAGTTTTTTCAATTATTAATTTTTTAGATAGCTTATTATTATTATCATTTTGACATCAAAATGACCTAAACTTATGTTTAACTCAAGAATTTATAAATGTAAATCTTATTTGATCTTTTCTAGCAAATTATTATAAATTCTTTAACAATATTGTAGATAGTACAAATTAAAAAAAGTACTGTAAGTTACAACTTTGGAAGGTGAAATTCTCATTCAAGAGCCTAGAGAGAAATCTAAAGAGGAATTGCAAAATTATTTGGATTTAGCAGGGGTAATCATTGTTGTGATAAACAGGGAGGGGATTATTACTCTGCTTAATAAAAAAGGCTATAAACTTCTTGCTTATAATGAAGGAGAATTAACGGGGAAGAACTGGTTTGATTTTTGTATTCCTAAAGAAAATCGGAAAGAAATGAAAGATGTCTTTAAAGCGATAATCAATGGAGATTTAGAACCATTCGAATTTTATACAAATTCTATAATTACTAAGAAAGGTGATAAAAGACTTATCTCCTGGCAAAATACACTATTACATGATGATAATGGAAATGTCATTGCATCACTTAGTTCAGGAGAAGACATCACAGAACTCACAGAAATAGAAGAAAAATTAAAAGAATCGCAGGAACAAATGACAAATCTCTTTAACTCAATCCCAATTGGCATTCATATGTATCACTTATATGATGATGGAAGGTTAGTTTTTATTGGTGCCAATCCTGCTGCTGATGAAATTCTTAAGGTAGATAATATGCAATTCGTAGGACAAACAATCGGGGAGGCATTTCCACCGCTATCAGAGACTGAAATACCGGAAAGATATCGTGAAGCTGCTGCTGAAGGAAAAGAGTGGAGGACTGAAAGAATAGATTATGATCATGAAGAAATAAAAGGAGCTTTTGAGGTCCATGCTTTTCAAATTTCTCCCATGTATATGGTCGCCACTTTTAGGGATATTACCGAGAGATTAAAAACAGAAGAACAATTTAAGCAAAAGATTATTAAATTAGAGGAAAAAATAGAAGAATTATCCAAATAGGTAGAATCAATTTTTAGTAAAACAATTTATCTAGATGCTCTTTTAATTTACTAGGGGAGAATTTTGGCGTTCGATCAATTGTTAACAATCCATTAATTTCTTGAAATTGATCATATAACTCCGTATAGCAAAATCCATGTATCCAATCCTTTCTATTATCAAATTCTTTTAATAGATTTAAGATTTTATCAAATAATTCCCCATCACTTTTGAGTAAATCCCCATATCCCCATTTTTTTACTATTTTCTTATCATGATCATATCCAAAGCCCCCTATTTCACTATAAATAATTGGTTCACCCGTGTAAGAAAAGGGCTTTAAATAAAGTTTAGGATATGATCGTTTATGACTCTTTAATTCATCCTCAAATAATTTCGGCAATTTTTTTGCATCAGAATAAAAATGACGTGTACAAATATCCGTTTTTGTATGCCACCAACCATCATCATCAACTACTAGACGTGTTGGATCAATAGATTTTATTAAATAAAAGAGGGAAAGAGTATAAGATAACCTTTTAGTATCTCTTCTTGTACCTTGAACACCCCAGGACTCATTTATTGGAACCCAAGTAATAATTGATGGATGATTAAAATCACGTTCAATTTCAGCAATAAACTCATTTAAGAGTCTTAGTTGTGAATCAAGTGTGAATAAAAAAGCATTCCCAATTTCTCCCCATACTAAAACACCCAATTTATCACACCAGTACAGAAATCGAGGATCAAAAGCTTTTTGGTGTGTTCTTAACCCATTAAACCCAAAATCCTTGA
>JBHLLU010000017.1:0-75868 GCA_048938895.1 Promethearchaeota archaeon | reverse complement strand
TTTATCACACCAGTACAGAAATCGAGGATCAAAAGCTTTTTGGTGTGTTCTTAACCCATTAAACCCAAAATCCTTGATAAATTGAATATCTTTTTTTATATACTCATCGGAAGGTGCGGTATAAAATCCTTCAGGCCAATATCCTTGTACTAAGAATAATTTTTGAAAAACAGGCTTATTATTAAGCAGAATTTGCTTATTATAAGAAGGATTAATTTCTGAAATTGAGATTTTCCTCATGCCAAAATAACTTTTAATCTTATCATACAACTCTCCTGATTTTTTATTGCTTAATGAAATGCAAAGATCATACAAATTAGGATTTTTAACATCCCAAAGGTGAAGAAGGTCTTTTGGTATTTTTAATATATATTTAAAACAATTCGCAGTTTTAGGAATTAATTTTCGTTCAGAAAGAAAGGATGTTTTTTGATTTAATTTCTCTAAGAAATCTAAACTAATTTCTTCTTGAATAATACTATGAGAATCAAAATTAACTTCTAGTAGCATGCATTTATCTAAAAAATCACTACCATGGATTATAAATTCAACCAACAATTCTGATTTATCAATATCAGGGAAAAATTTCATCTTTTTTAAGAAACAAGTTGAAGAGACAAATTCTAGCCACACAGTTTGCCAAATACCAGAAACTCTAGGATAAAAAATTCTTTCTAATTCTTTTCCCCAATATTGTTTTCCTCTTGGTATTTCGAGAGATTGGCTAGGATCTTCTACTCTCACGACTAAGAGATTATTATCTTGAATGTAATTCGTGATATCAAATGAGAAACCAATATAACCCCCTTCGTGAGAACCTACTCGCTCTTCATTTAAATAAACAATACAACTATAATCAACCGCTCCAAAATGAAGTAAAATCTTATTTTCTTTGAACTCTTCTGGTATTTTGAATTTTCTTCTATACCATATGACATCATGGAAAGAAGAATCCCCTATTCCACTCAATTTGCTCTGGAAACAAAATGGAACCACAATTTTCTTATTAAAATTATTCTTTAAATCTTCCCTGTACCATTTTTCCTTTAAACCGACGTTAACATCATCAAATGCAAAACCCCACTCCCCGTTTAGATTTAACCATTTATTTTTCCTTACGAATTGAGGTCTTGGATATTCCGGTCTAGGCAAAGTTTCTTGGTTTTTACTACTCATGTGAAAAAGAAGGCAAGAAAAAATTAAAAGTTATTTAAATTCCAGTCTTAAATTTAAATCTATTTAGTTTTAAATAGATAAACTTATGATATAGAATTAAAAGAAAGGAAAAACAAATTATTATTTAGATATAAAATTAAGGATTAAATTATGATTACAGATCGTATTTTATTAACAACCCCATGTTATCCCTATCCGACACTCCCTGCAAATGACTCACTTACCGATGCTACTGGTCAACGATTTACCCATGGAGATGACATCTTCTCACTCGTTTCTCACACACATTGCTTTGCCAACCATATTCTTGCGCAAAATATCAGTTTACCTGCTACTTTACTTGAATATCCTCGATGGCATAATTTTACTGAGGAGGTAGACAAACAGTATGCTTATATAGGGATAAGTGCCTTTCCTGTACACCTTGATATGGTTATGAAGATGGCTAATTACATAAGAGAAAAATCTCCAGAAACGAAAATTCTCCTCGGAAGTTATGGTGCTCAAGCTTTTGCAGCTCAATATGATGAAGAAACTAAGAAAAAATATATTGATCATGTAGTTTTGGGTGAAGGAGTAGAATTTCTTCGAAATTTATTAGGCGAGGATACAAACCGTCCAATCCAGCAAAAATTAATGCCTAAGTGTGGTGGTGCTCCTCCATTCCTCAATAAATACCCTAGAGGTGGCATTGGATTTCTTGTAACAGGTTTAGGATGCCCAGGTGGTTGTGATTTTTGCTCCACCACGGAAATGTTTGGAAAAAAGCGAATTGAACTACTCTCTCCAGACGATTTTGTTGACCATGTTGAACTCTATCGTAAGCACTTTAAATATCTCTCATCAGTCTTCGTGATCGAAGAAGATCACTTCCGTCACCCCAGATGGTTGGTAAAAACCAAGGAAAGATGGGTAAAAAACACCGATCTCGTGGAAAATGTTGATTGGACTGGTTTTGGTTCAGTTGATTTCATTTGGCATTTCGCAAATAATTATGGATGGGATGCCATTCCTGAAACGGGAATAGGTGCAATATTCATTGGAGTAGAATCTAAATTTGCAGGTGAACATGGTTACAGAAAAGTTAAGGAAGCTGATGCCAGAGAAGTCTTTCATAAGCTTCATTCGATGGGAATTCGTACTCTTGGTGCCTGGATATGTGGTTGGGATTATCATAGTCATGCAAACATGTACGAAGATCTGAATTATTTCATAGCATGTAAACCCACCTATCAACAAATAACTCGTTTATCACCTTTCCCTGGAACTGAACTCTGGAGAAAACTAAAGGAACAAGGACGTGTCTGTGAGGTACCATGGGAAGATGTACATTTTTGGAGTGGAGCTCAAAAAAATATTTCTTTAGAAACCCATGAAACCTTGAATCTAACAGAATATGGGTATGATTTGATGTACCGAACTTGGGGTCCATCGATGTTAAGAAGGTTAGAAGTTACGCTTAATGGATATGAATATTGTTTGAATTCTGATAATCTCTTAATGCAGGAACATAGATCTGAATTATTCAAGCGGAGTTCTGTTATAAATTGGAGTATGTTAGGAGCAATGGATCGTTTTGCACCTAATGGTGTGGTGAGAAGGAGAGTTCAAAAAGCAGATGAAAGATTTAGAGATCTTATTGGAGAACCAACCCCTATGATGGAATTGATTAGAAGAAGTGTAGAGGAAAGCGCAGTGAAATTCAAGATGAAACATTTATTTGACCCATTTGGTCGAAAACCAAGAGAGGAACCTGCTAAAAGGTATCTTTATAATAAGGATAAATCAATTAAAGATGATGACATCCCCTATATTACCGAATATCCAAATAAACTTCCTAAACATATCAGAAAAGATATGAAAAGAAGTAATTTTAAATATAAATTTATAAACAAATTTTTAAATTATAAGTTCAGAGTCAAATCCACTAAAAGGTTAAGTGAATTAGATGAATTTGTTTTAGAAAATATCAGAGGACAAACCTATGGAGGTTTTTAGTTATAATTGATAAATCTGAAGTATAATTGGTGAAGATAATGGTCATAATCTCAAATTCGAAATCCATCCCTAGTAACACACCCGTAACTAATGTTCCAGAAGATTATTTTCCACAAGGATGCGGATTCTGGTTCGAATTACCAAAAGGATTTGATAAGGGGAAGAAAATGTTCTACAGAGATAGTAATCATGGTGAAGGTAAACCAGAAGGAACCATAGTATTTGTGCACGGAAATCCTGAATCTTCATATACATATAGAGGTGTAATTGAACAACTAATAAACATTGTCAAAAAACCATTCAGAATTATAGCAATGGATCATATTGGTTTTGGATTATCTGATCAAGCTTCATTTGAAATGGTATCTATGGATCATGCAGAAAATCTGTGGCAACTAATAAATCATCTTGATTTAAAGAAGGTAACTCTTGTCATACATGATTGGGGAGGTCCCATCGGTATTGGTGCCTTCCTAAAAGATCCATATCGTGTATCTAATCTTGTTATCTTAAATAGCACTGTTTTCCCATTCCCGCAATCAGGGATGACCTATGAAAATTATCCATTAAAACAATTTACATGGGCTAATACTCCAAATATTATTCCTAACAATTTATGGGGTGCTTTTACATCCTTTGCTATTTTTTATAATCCCGAAGATCCACAAGAATTAATTTCTGAGTTCCCTAAAATGCTTGCTAATTCTGCAAGTACCGGAAGTTTCTCAGAAAATGAAACTATAGTCCAAAGATTCTTCAGAGAGCAATTCCAATCAGAAAAAAATGTGATGAGTTCAAAACGGTTGGTACTTCAAACACCAGTATGGGGGCATGGAAATATCTACAAGGAACCTGATCTTGGTAATCGCGATACATCCCCATTTTATCATTTTATACAGGAAAATATTTCCAAACTTTGGGGACCAAGTGGACAGAATATTGGTGTTCGAGCAGTCATAGGAAAATGGGATCCATCAGCAAAAGATGAAGTTATGAAACAATGGGTTGAAAATCTTCCTCAATTAGAAGGGAATATTGACGTTTTCGAAAATGCGGGACATTTTATTGAAGAAATTGAACCGGCAGCTATAGCGAATGCAATAATCGAAGTTGCAAAGTTAAATTAAAATTTTCTTTCTATTTTTTATTTTTAAATTCGACATTCTTATGACTTTAAATCCTAAAAAAATTTATGAAGACCTGATAAAGGGAGAAATTGATAAGACAACAGCAGCAGATTTATTAATCTATTTAATTTCAAATAACGATTTAATCGATTTAAGAGAGGAATGCATTGAAACTCTTCTAAAGGTTGGAGTTAAGAATGATAAGGTATTTTCTGTCTTAGAAAACTTGCTAGTATCTGATCCTAACCTAGAAATAAGAGAGCTAGCTGCTAAAAGTTTAAGAACAATTTTTCAGGAAAAAGCTTTAGCTCCTTTAACATGGGCTCTGGATCATGAAAACTCCTGGCAATTATTACTTAATCTAGTTTCAATCATAGAGGAATTAGACAATATAAAAGCTAGAACAATCTTTTTTGAAAAAATAAAGAAAATAAATGATTTTAAATTCATCAAGAGTTTGAGTAAATTAGTTAATACAAATGATATTCAAAATTTAAAAACTAAAAATTTAGCAGAAATTTTTCGTAATTATATTGTTATTAATTATTTTATAGACATCATACAAGAATTTAAGTACCAGATTGTAGATGGCTTAGTAGTGGAGGTAGATCTATCATTTGTAGCAAATAAAACTTATGGATGGAAAGTTTTAAAACACCTCTCTGAATTTATTGCTATTATAAACAATCTTACAAAGTTGAGATTAAAAAACAATAAAATTGGGAAATTTCCTTATTCTATCTTTTCCTTAAATTCTCTTAAGCATTTAGACTTCAGTTATAATGATATAAGTATAATACCAGATAAGTTTGAAACTCTAATTTCATTAGAAATCCTTAATTTAAGGCACAACAAATTAACAAGCATCCCCTCTTCCATAGGAACATTAATCAATCTAAAGAAATTAGATTTAAAGCACAATAAGTTGAATAATCTCCCATCTTCAATTGGAAATTTGTCATCTCTTGAAATTTTAAATTTACATGGGAACCAATTAGATTCAATACCAACTTCAATGAAGGCCCTTTCTTCTCTAAAAAAATTAAATTTGGGGCTAAATAATTTGAAAAGTATTCCAAAATGGATAAAAAATTTGAGTTCTCTAAAAAAATTAAGTTTGGGTGGAAATAAATCTTTACCTATACTCGAAGAATGGATTAGCTATTTGCCTTCAATTGTAGAAATAAATCTATATGACAATGGTATTAAAACTATACCAGACTCAATTAGTTCATTAGACTCTTTAGAAGTCATAATTATTCCCAATAATCAAATATCTAGCTTACCAGAATCATTTAAAAACTTAAGATCTCTTAAAAAATTGGATTTAAGCTGGAATTTTCTCACATTATTACCCAAATGGATTGATTCACTTTCGCTTTTGGAAGAACTTAACTTGAGAGGAAACCAGTTGTCAAGAATTCCGGAATCTCTATATTCCCTGCCTTCGCTGAAAGTTTTGAACATTACTTTAAATAAAAATATTATTTATCCCCCCAATGATTTAGAAAGAAAAGATTTGAAAATTATGTTTTAATCACATAATTTTTCAAATTATGAGTTTATTTTCCTCAAATGATTTATCCAAATACCTAACATTACTATAGATACCAAACTTATAGGAATAATAGGGATCCATAAGATAGTTGGCTTATTTGAGTCATATTCAAAGTAAATTTTGATTTCATGAAAGCTATGTCCGTATTCAATATGAATTATAAAGTCAGATTCTCTTTCACTTAGAATATAGGCGAGTGACACTCCATCAATAGATGCTCCAACAGGCTGAATTAAAAGAGTTTTAGGAATAAAGATATCACAATATCCTATTGTTCCAGTTCTTCCATAGATTTCAAAACTTATATGATTTTGAGTCTCATTAAATCGAAGGCCATAATCGGAAGAATTAGATTTAATAGTAATTATATGAATAGAATCGTCCTTTACTATTAAATAATTAGTACTTGTTGAGACTAAAGGCTCAATTTGGAACATTTTTGCATCAACCCAACTTTCACATGTCCTCTGAAGTGTCCAAATATAGTCCCCATCCCATGCTATTGCCCATGTTCCATCTGCTACCGGATAGATTTGCCCAACCATCTGCCAATCATGAGAATATTTAGCTAGATTTCCTCCGCCAGTAACTCCCCAGAAATGTGAACCCGTCCATACTAAACCTCCACTAATACCCTCTCCCGGAATATCAATTTCCTCTACAATTCCTCCGGTTTTATTTATTTTTCTTACTAAAGCCCCTCCCCTACTCGGTATATAAAGAAATTCTCCATCGGAAGTTAAACCTTGAATACCACCCTCCTCCTTTTTCGGTAGATCAAATGAATCAACGATATTTATTGCGTTTCCAGAAATATTAAACTTGAATATTTTAAGCTGACTATGGTCATAACCAAAAAAGTACTCACCATCCCACGCTAAACCTCGTCCATTTTCAATGAAATCATTTTGGATTTCAATATAACTTCCTGTATCTGGATCCATTCTTATGAAATTTTCAGCACTTCCTATCGTAGGATTCCAAAAATCAAAACGCCAAAGATAACCCATTGCGTACACTAATGCCCACCCAAAACTTAATCCTAATCCGAACCTTTTTACAACTCTTCTAGTTTCATCTAATGGGTTATAAACGTAAGGATATTGATCCTTCTCTTGATCACCTGGAATATAGCCCAATGTATAATTTCTCAAATCTTGATAATCATATACTGGAAGAGGTAACGTAATTATCGTTCCATTATCATTATTAATTAGAGTTATATTTGAATTTGGAGTTACAGTAACTCGTGGATAAGGTAATGACGGATCAAATATGTTTTCTTCTAAAGTAGCGTTTGTGTGAGCCGCAATCGACACAAGATCACCGGTATAATTAACAAAGTAATTTCTATAAAGATAAGCTTCCGAATTTTCTGAATGAAAGGCAACTATCCCATTTTTAAAAACATTACCTGTAACATTTGCATTATTAAATTGTTCCAATGCAATCTCATGATAACCATTTCCATATAATGTGTTATTTACAAACTCCACTTCGGAGTATTCTGCGTAAAGTGCCTCTGTATTGACCCATCTAACTATCGAATTAGCAATTATGGATTCAGAGTGAAACTGGACAATTCCAACAAGCCCAAATTCTACAATAGCATAATTAAATATAGAATTGGTAGTACCATTCATGTAAATGCCATCCCAATCTCCATTAATCGGTGGCTCCGCGTCAGATGTAAACCAAATTTGTTGATCTGATGATCCTAACACCTTTATGTCACCAAGAATAAAGAGGCTAAGTCGTAATTCAGGAGTCTTATATCCTCTATAATGTTTAAATTTAACAACAGTCCCTGGTAATAAAGTAAGGGTTGCCCCTTTAGAGACAATAATGCTTCTAGTCACAAGTATATTTCCACTCCATGTCTCATCTGTATTAATTGTCTCATTTTTTATCTGTATTGAAGATATCCTCAATTCATTCATTGTAAAATCATCTTTATTCTGCTTAACGTTACGAATTGTACCAATATCAATACTTTGAAAGCTATAAAGAGGATTATAAGTAATTACCAATCCAAAAAGAATTACTAGCATAGGAAAATACTTTTTACTTGATTTTAACATCTCGATCCTTTGACAAAATGTGAATAATATATTATACATAACTCATTTATATAAAAATCTTTTATGAAATTAAGAATCCTATTTAAATTCAGAAAAAAATTGTGCAAAAAGTTTTGTAAAATGGAGATATTGACGAAATATTAATAAAAATCATTAGAAGTTCATTATATGAATCATAAGGAAACAAATTTCAAGAATTCCAGAATTTCTATATTATCTGTTTATTCTAACTACGAGTATGTTATGTTTTGAGTATATTGAACTCATGCTCTATGAAAAAGGCAAGTTACTACTTTTCAGGAAATTTTTAATTCTATTGTAAGTAGAGAGAAAAATATAAATAATATAGAAACAATTTAAAAGATTGAATTCTATTCAATTGATAATCTGAATTACCTGATTTTATGAAGACAAATAGAAAAATCTTTATTGGGTTATTACTTATCACATTTGGTTTAGGAAATGTATTGCTCGTAGGACTAACTAGAGATAAGGTTGTTTGGGAACATAGAGGACAAATTCTAGATTATGGAGGGGATATCATGCAAAAATTACCCCCAAATCCCGTATTAGGAGACGCTTATGTTATGAGGGTTAGTGCTGATTTCTATAATTTATATTATATGCATTATTCAAATACAGGGACTATCAATTTTACCAGTCAAGACTCTGGGAGAACCTATGAGTTTGAATATTATTTATCTAAGGCAGAGGGAGATTTCGATTCTAAAGAAAAACGTTGGAGTTTACATCCGGGTCAATATAATGTAACATGGACGAATGACAATTGTGCATATATGTATAAATTAATCAAGGTCGGGATTGGATACCCATATAATAATTTGGTCTTTATAATTTCAATAACAATATCTTTAGTTTTTTCTATATCAGGTATTGGCTTGATTTATTCGGAAATTCGACTTATACGTGAAGTCAGAAAAGTTAAAGATAGTTTAAGCAAATAAAAAATTTTTCTTTCTTGATTTAAAAACTCTAACGCTTATTATGGAAATGATACTTAGTAAAGTAAAACTCAAGAAGTGAAAACTGAAAGGAATAAAAAATTCATTTGAGAGAGGTTCAATTACCGTTTTATTAATTGGGTTCTTTACAAGTAAGGGTTTATTATCTAAACTTCCACCAAGATAAATATTATCATTTGAATCAAGATCTATATTATATGCTCTTTCACTACCCTTTCCGCCCCAAAATATGTTCCATTCAATATTCTCAGAACTATTGAACTTTGCAAGACACATGTCCTCTCTTTCTCCTGGATAAATTTCATCATATCCAGTAAGATATATGTTTTCTAAACTATCCATTCCCATCCTCCAATAACTATTGTCACCCAAAGTCTTATTCCATAGCAAATGACCTGAAGAATTTACTTTCAAAAGATAAGCTCTACCCTCAACCCATTTACAATAATCATGACAATCAAGATTATATCCTGTGATATAAATATTATCTGAAGAATCAATGAGTAGATCCATGATATAATCCGATTTACCTGATCTCCAAGTCTGGTTCCATAATAAGGCTCCTGAATTATTATATTTTAATAAGAACAATTGACGATCTCCTTCCTCATGCCTTTCTAAATATCTAGTTAAATAAATATTATCTATTGAATCTATAACAAGTCCTGAAATATGAGATCCAACGAATGAAACATTCCAGGTTTGGCTGCCAGTAATATTATATTTTACAAGAAATGACTCATCTAAATCTATTTTATCAATACCGACATATATATTATTATAAGAGTCAGTAGCTATACTAAAACCTTCTGTCTCATATTCATTATACCAAATGATTTCCCAGTCTTTATTCCCAAGACTACTGTATTTGGTTAACAAAAAGTCGTGCCTAATATTGGACCACCAATTTTCTTGAAATCCTATAATGTAAATATTATCTTGAGAATCAATAGTGAGATCAGTAGAATACCAATAATCATATCCATACGACCATGTACCATAATCCACATTCCAAAGCTCTTCACCGGAGCCATTTATTTTAATAATTTTAAAAGTGGATAAACTATTTAATGTTAATATGACATTATTAGATGAATCTAAACCCATTGAACTAACATAACTTCCCCAATTCCAGGTACGATTCCAGGAATCATTATTTGAGGAAAAGGGATCTAAATTTTCAATTGTATTATACTTAGTATTAATAGAAATAAATATTAAGGGATTTAGAATCGAAAGATCTAATATTATAAAAATAAGAAAATATGATATTGATTTTTGATTCATCCTAGCTAATTATATCATATTCATATTTAAAAATTTTTGAGATTTTACTTTAATTCAGGACCTTAACCAAGATTTTGATAAATCTGATAAAAATTGAAAAAAAATGAAATAAAAAGATTGATAATTAGCAGAACTAATAATCATAGAAGCAGGTAAAAATCATATTTATAGTAAGTAACAGTTCAGATATCGAAAAATAAAAATTATGTAAATATACCATAAAATAGGAATTTAATTGTTCTATTTTTCATACTTCGAAACGTGATTATTAATCAAATACATTAAACTATAGATCCTGATAAATTGATTATACAATATTCTAATCTATTTTTGCTTTATTTAGTAATATATGATCATTTTCATACAAATGGATTTTCATTATCCTATGGAATACTGATCGATCCGAAACATTTATATACTATATTAAATATTATTATATTGGAAAAGAAAAGTTTTTCCGACTGACATTGGTGATTTATATTCCGAGTGTCTTTTAGGTTAAAATTTGATACTCGAAATGATGGGGGGGATGCATAATTAAATAGAGATGTACAGTTCAAAAACTGATCTTTTCATTGAAAAAATAATAAAAAAACCAATACCACAGAAAAGGGGGAAAAAAAAATGAATAGTATAATGTTTGAGACTTTAATGGATAATAATTTTTCCGTGTATCTCTTAAGAGATATTGATGGCGATTTAACAGAAAGAGATGTTGAAAATTTAATAGAAAAGTTAAAAGAAATTCCCGTAAAATTTGCGACAATCGACTTAGGATATACAAGTGTAAGAGAATTTAATGAAACGTATCTAGCCAAAGTATTTAAAGAGTTTGAAATTCCTTGTTTTACAATTGAATTACCACATTTTGTAAAAGGGCATTTTTCAGGCCAAATTAGTGAAATTCAAAATAAATATAATGAATTAAAAGCGTCCTATGATTTATTAAAAAATAAAAATACTCCTGGTGCTCAAGAGCTAAGTTATTTAATTGATTATTATTCTAATGAGTTAAGAGAATTAAACCATTATATAAATCAGAAAATTCGAGTTGATTCAATTACACAGAAAATTCTTGAAGTGATAAAGGATCGAGACAGTAGAAATTTGACTTTTGTTCATGTTGGTGAGGAAAATACACTTGTTGAGATTATGAGGCAACTAAAAGAACATGATGTGAAGTCCAACATCTTATTTATCCAGAAATCAAAATTTTTATTATAGATTTAATCACAAATTATTTTTTAGAAAAATTGGGGGGATTAAAAAATGCCTAATGAACAAACAGTAGAAAAACAATATGATTTAGTAATCATAGGAGCAGGTCCAGGAGGATATCATTCTGCTGTAAGAGCAGCACAATATGGTGCTAAAATTGCATTAATCGAGAAAAACAAGTTAGGGGGTACTTGTCTAAACAGAGGTTGTATTCCTACCAAAGCATTACTTGCTTCTGCTCATTATATCGAGAAACTTCAAGAGGCAGAAGAATTTGGGGTTGATCTCAAAGGATATAGTGCTGATTTTAGTAAAGTTGTTGAACGAAAGAATAAAATTGTAAGTGAACTTGGACTAGGGATTGCCAATCTTCAAAAATCTTGGAAGAATGATATTTATATTGGTTATGGTAAAATTCTTGGCGGGAATGCTGAAGATGGTTTTAAAATCTTAATTAAGGGAGAAGCCAAGGAAGAAACCATTCTTAGTAAAAGAATAATTATAGCAACAGGCTCTACTCCTGCGTTAATTCCAAATTTTAATGTTGATCATGAGAGGGTATTAACTAGCGATGATATTTTAAACCCAAATTTCAAAACTATCCCAAAGCGATTATTAATTATCGGAGCAGGAGTAATTGGATGTGAGTTTGCTAATATCTTTTCTGTTTTTGGGAGCGAAGTAACTCTCTTGGAATATCTTCCAAATCCAATTGCTACAGAAGAGCCAATCATTATAAAAGAATTGCAAAAAAAATTTGATGCAATGGGTATTAAGATATTTACTTCACAAAATGTACTATCAGTTGAAAATACAGGATCTGGTGTAAAGGCGATAACTTGTTCTGCTTCTGTTCCAAGAGAAGAAATTGAAAATGCTGAAAAAACAGTATATGAAGCAGATTTATGTTTAGTTTCAATTGGTAGAAATAAAGTGTCAAATAATTTAGGATTAGAAGAGTTAGGAATTGGAACAAGAAGGGGAGCAATTGAAGTTGATCCTGGAACGTTGGAGACGACTGTAAAAGGAATATACGCAATAGGAGACGTCACAGGAGGAATTATGCTTGCCCATGTTGCGAGCTATGAGGGTGATATAGCTGTTGCAAATGCCCTTTCTAGTCTTGGGATATATAAAAATCATCCTAAAAGAGCAAGTTATCGAGTTATACCTTCTACAATTTTTACAAGTCCCAATATTGGTTCAGTTGGGCTCAGAAGAAATCAAGCAAAAGAATTAGGAATTGATGTGTTAGTTGGTCAATTTTCCTACGAATCATTAGGAAAGGCAAAATGCATGGGAGAAAAAGGATTTTTAATGATTTTAGCTGATAAACATACAACTCAAATCGTGGGAGCCTCCTGCATTGGTGAGGGTGCCTCAGAATTGATTGGTGAAATTACGCTGGCAATGCAAAATGGACTAACAATTGAGGATATCACAGGGACAGTACATAGTCACCCTACTCTCTCAGAAATGGTGTTAGAGGCTGCAGAGGCTATTGTCGGTCGAGCTATCCATAAAAAAGGACGTCCAATTACACCAAGATTAAGAGATATTTTAATGGAACAATTCCCATATGGAATTGAATATGAAACTGATTAATTTCTTTTATTTCTCTTTTTTTAATGTGTATTGACTCTGATTTTAAACAAATCTGATTAAAAAAATTAAGAACTGGATTAAGTTTTAATAAACATTCCTTGGCACACTGATTTCTAGATCTGAAATAGGATATGATGCACAAGGATGGAAGAACTTATACTGTTTATCACCTTCACGCCGCCAATCCGATATAGGACTGACAAATATCTCTCCAGATAAAAGGAGTGACCTACAGAATCCGCATTCTCCCGAACGACATTTAGAAGGAGGGGCTATATTAGCTCTTTCCAAAGCTACTAAAATAGATTCAGTTGAGATCGCAGGGATCTCTTTAATGCTATTGCCTATTTGGACTTTTACTTTAAAAGTGCTACCTGCAACTTCTTGTGGGAAATTTGGATATTTAATGACATCTTTTATCTCCCCAAAAGCTTCTCTTCTAATTCTTTTCTTAGGAAGGTTAAATTTTTCTAATTCTTTTTCAATAAAATTATACATAATTTGGGGACCACAAATAAAAAAAGATGAATTATGCACATCACAATATTTTTCAATTATATCTGAAGTAATAAAACCTTGTTCGCATCCCTCTAATGATATTGTCTCACAACTTAAGATGTATACTATTTTTATTTGATTCGGAACTATTTGTTCCAATTCTTTGAATTCTTTATAAAAGATAATATCTTCTTCATCTGAACTGCCATAAAGCAGAATTAAATCAATTTCTGATTCCTCATCTATTATATTTTTTATCCATGAACGAAATGGTGTAATTCCTGAACCCCCCGCAATTCCTACAATATTTTTCAAATCTCTAAGAGGTTCATAATAAAAATATCCTTCAGGTCCTGAACTTTCAATTTTTGTTCCAATTTTCCAATTTTGCCAGATATAATTAGTCAAAAATCCTTCTTCTTCCCTTCTTATAGTTATTTCATAAAATCCCTCAAGTGCATCTTTTGGACTTGAAGAAATTGAGTAAGGTCGTGTAATCTTAACTCCATTAACTTCAACTTTTAAACTTAGATATTGTCCAGCTCTAAAGTATGCCAACTCTTTGGTAACAGAATCAGGGTCTGGTATTAACCTGAAAGTTTTTGTGGATATAGTTTCTTCTTGAATCCCTTTAATGACCAGAAATTGGCGTTCTGGATGAAGACTTCTGGCAAGATCATTTATTGGATCTAAAGTAATTGGCTCATTTGAAGCTTTTTCAATTCTTTTTTTTCTTTCTGAAATCATTTTTGTAAAAGCATATAAATCCTTTGTGTTACTTTTCACAGTTATAACGAATTTTTCTTCTTTACTCATTCTCATCCCTTCCTTTTTTTAATTTAGCAAGCGTCATTGCTGCGGCTAGATTCCCTGAAACTAGAGTAGAACTATAACCATGACCCCTCCTCCAAAAACCTCCACAGAATTCTAATCCTTCAATATAAATATCATTAAACATTGACATAAATCTAGTTAAAACTGAATCCCATGACTCCAATTCATAGCCGTAAACGATTCCATTATAGCTTCGAGTGTATCTAGCACACGTTATGGGCGTGGCAATTTCTATTTCTTCAATATGCTCTCTGATGTTTGCCCCTGTTGCTTTTTCTAAATCAGCAATTAAGCCATCAGCAATTTGATTCTTAATTCCTACATATTCCTCCGGTTTTACATTATACCACACTTCAGGTCTAAACAATGTTGTGATAAACACAATACTAGTTCCTGGAGGTGAACAATCAGGTAATGCATTATTTATACAGACTGTTGCTTGTCCTTTTGGTGTTTGTAATTTTCCCCATGATTCATATATATCTTCTGTATTCATACTTTCCATTATGAAATAACTGTACTCTTTAAGGCCTATTTCTTCTGGTGGGGCATCTAGTCCCATATAAACTGTGAAAGTACTGAGTCCTTGAATTCTGGCATTAATATCTTTATATGCAATTTCAGGTACTTCAGTTTTAGGATGTATTAATTTATTGTACAGAAGAGTGGGTGAAATATTTGCTATGACATGGTCTGTCTTAATCTGATCTCCTTTAGAGGTTTCTATACCAATTACTTTCCCATCATCTACCAAAATCTTTTCAACACGGGTATTATATTCAATGATTCCCCCTAATTCTCTAATCTTCCTGTCTAAAGCGGATGTGTAACCATTCGATCGAAGTTTGGGAATATAACCCCCACGTTTTAAATAGCTATTGAGCATCATAGCGAAAATAGTAAAATTTAGACGATTAAGAGGCAACCCTATGTAGCACCAATATGCACTCATAATATCAATTGCTTTTTTTGGTATTTTTAATGCCTCCTGTACCTCACTAGCAGAATATGCTGCAGTTTTAAGGAAATTAGTAAATTCTTTAAAGAGGGTTCCTTGATCAGGTCTTCCTCTCATACGCCCAATATAATTAAATGCGTTGTGACACTCCTGAGCAATCTGAAAGAAATTTTTTAAAGGTTCTCGACTTCCGGGAACTTTTTTTTCAATAGTTTCAATAAAATTTTCAATACCAAAGGGCATTACTATATCAATTTTTTCTGATTCATCAGTTATAATTAAACGATAAGCTTCTGGGACCTGAATAAATTCAGAATCGATACCTAATCTTCTTTCAAGTAGCCTTCTAACAGCTCCAGGATTATCTTCTGGACCCCAGGCATTGATTTCATGAAGTGATGTTTCGAATTCAAATCTCCCTCTAACAAAACTAGTTGCATATCCCCCAGGAAGGTTATGCTGTTCTAATAATAAAACTTTGACACCGTTTCTTGCTAGTTCTGCAGCAGCAGTTAAACCACCATTTCCTGCTCCAATAACCACGGCATCAAATGATTGGTTAATATTTTGATTTTGTTGTATTGTCATTTTAATACACTTTTTATTTCTAACAGAATCTCTTAAAATAATTTAAATTAACTATTTTCTATATCTTCCCTTTTTCGTTTTGGAAAAAACATTCCAGTTTGGTTTTTATAAGTATTAAATGGTTCCCCATATCTAATTACCAAATCCTTTTCTTCTGCTTTACAAAACCAATAAAATAATGGAAACCATACTATAGAATACAAGAAAAGAAATGGAGAGTTTAAGATTAGTGCAACACTCCACCATATGAAAGCTTCTCCTAAGGCTTGAGGATGCCGAATCTTTTCATAAATCCCTTTATAAAGGGTATTTTCTTTATCGGGGTAAAGAGCTTCTCGTCCCGCATCTTTAAGCCCTATTAACATAATAAACATACTCGGGATTAGTATGATAATACTAATTATTATTGAAATCCAGTAATCCCACATGAAGAATTGGGGTAAGGAAATAGGGAGAGGCTGGAAAAAATAGATAATATAATTCACAATTACAATTAATTCAAAGATACTTGCAACTATTCTATAATAGGCACTCCTTACATAAGCGGTTAAACCAATTTTTCGTTCCGATGTTGCTGGTCCAACACTTTTTATATAAAAAAATGCCATCATTACAGTTGAAATAATTAAAACTATAAGATTAATCCAAGCTAGCATAATAATATTAAAATTCAAACTGGATAAAAATGCTATCTAATTTTAACTAAAATATAGAATTTTACCATCTTTTTCAATACTACTTACCAATTCCTTATCTTCAAGATAAAAAAGATGACCAAGAACTTCGGAAAGTGCCAAAAATGAATTCATGTCATCTAATTCTCCAAAATGTAACTCAGAAATTTTTGAGGGTGACAAAGGATTGTCTTTGATAAGTCTTGATATCTCCGCAAGTCTATTTTTGTGATGCTCTTTTATTTCTGTAATGCGTTTATGAGGATCATATATGATCTCTTGATGAGCGGGAAAGATAGTTTTTGGATTTAACTTATCAATTCGATCCAAGGAATTTAAATAATGTTTCAAAATGTTATTAAAATCATAACTCTTGTATTCTTCAAATAGCACTTTAGGAATAATATAATTACCAATGTGAGGAGTAATTCTTGAAAGTATGTGATCTCCTGAAAAAAGATATTTATCTTTTGAATTAAAAAGACAAATATGACCAAAACTATGCCCTGGTGTCCAAATTACTTCTAAATCTTCCAAAATTATATCACCATCATTTAAAATTATATCTGGCTCTTGGTATTTTCGATGTTGAGGCCAAAAGTTAAAATATTCAACTACTCTTTCAGCTTGCTTTTCAGTAAACCCATATTTTATCATTTGAAATGCAACTTTTTCAGATTCTCTTTCTAACTCAACTATATTCTCCTCTTGATTTTCCCATTTGAGAGTTTTAGCGGTTATATTATGCATTAATAATTGAAGGTTTGGATTCTTCTGTTTTAAGGTTCCAGCTAATCCCACATGATCCGAATGATTATGTGATATAAAACAATAATCTATATCTTGAACAGTAAGGTTAATCTCTTTGAGAGCTAAGAAGAATAATTTACTCCAATTGCCCATATCTAATCCTGAATCGAATAGAACGGTTTTGTCATGAATCTGAAAAAGGTAAAGTGAAACATTTCTAACATTCCATGGCACATCTATCTTGATGCGATAAACCTCTTCAATTTTAGTGACCTCAGAATTGAACTTAACAGAAAACAAAATGATTAATCTCTCAATAATATTAATAACAAGAATTATTTTGAAAATTTGTAGTTTTGTATTTCCTTTATTGTATGGAAATTATGATTATATCATATTATTTTGGACATTCCACCAATATGGAATTTCAACAGTGAGTAACTTATCTACATCTAATAACAAAATGTTGCCTTTAGTTATAGCAAATGCAAAACCTCCTAAAAAAGAGGGCCGTTTTCCCTCTGGAGATAAACCAAACCACCCCAACCTATATGCCAATATTATAAGATCATGAGATACATAAATATCAATACTCTTTTTTGATGATTTTATATTTTTTGCTAAGATTATCCTCAGGGCATTTTGACAGTAATCCTTAAATGGTGTAACTTTTTCGGAAGGATACAAACCAGCAGCCCACCGATATAAGAACTGAGTTGGATATTTATTTATTTCCTCAAAAAAAAAATTGGCTTCTATCCCAAAATCATATAATTCATTAATTGGGCCATTGATACTAGTTTGGCCAGATACATATTTAAATCCTTCAAATATATCAATAGCAGTTTCTTTACAACGCTGAACCGGGCTATAAAAGAGTCTAATTGTTCTATCCAATGGTAAATTTGATGCAAATATTTTAGCAATCTCATGACCGATTTTAGTTAGTCTTATACCTGAAGTCTTCTCATTTACTTGTTCAATTGATTTTCTATGGGAATGCCTTATTATAAAGATTATTTTCGAGTCTTCGGGAAACTTATCAAGTCCTTTTAGCAGGCTACGTGCTTCCTCTGTCCAATCAGATTGGTTCCAAATTGACTTATAATTCATGTTAAATTAATATTGAGTTGGTTGGAATATATTTTTGTCTATTTATTGAGTTAAATCCCCTTATCCCTTGAACTTATTTTAAAATCTAGTCTTCATCTGGAATACAATGATCCCTATAATAATTACATTGATTTCTTTATATTTACTTTTAATTTAGTTATAATAATTAAGATTATTCTATTTAGAATATATATTTAATCTACTCTCTTCATTAATTACATATCTCTTCTGAGAATAGTTTAATGCAGAAATATTTTAAATGTCAATTTCTATTATTCAGTTATATTTTTCATATTAATACTAAATAATGAGATGATAAGAAAAATGGCAAAAGATTTTGAAAAAGACTTATCGAAAATTCTCAAAAAAGAGAGATTTCAAGGTAAAATGATAAAATATATTTCTAAGGTGGGGAAACTCTTACTTTTTATATTGCCTATCATATTTTTAATAGTTACATTACTTGCATTCATTCAGGCGCTTGATTTTACGTTAAAGATTATCTATTTGGTAATATTAGTCATCTACGCGTTTAATTCCATAATGTTACTATTAGGTGCAAGTTCTACCGAAAGTTCTCTAAAAATGAGATTAAAATTTGAACGAAAAAGGGGAAGACCAATAGATAGTCTGGATGGCTTTGATTTACTTTCAAGTAGTGTAAAAAGGGTTACAAATCTGTTGAAATTCATATCACTAATATGTTTTACTGCTATAATTTTATTTGTAATTATGATTGTAATTGATGTACTTGACATTGGGTTCGCTGCTGCTGGTTTTGCATTGGTAGGATTAGGATTATCTATATTAATCCGTAGTCTAAACCTCAATATTCACGATGTAAACGGGCTACAAGATTTTTATAAGCCAACAACACACCAGATATTCTTGGATAACTTTTTTGCGGAGATTCTATCAAACCACTTAGATCCAGTAACTTTTCTTAAATGGGATGAGTATTTATTAGAAATGACTAAAATCTTAACTCCAGGATTTATTCAAAAAATAAAAGAGCAGGAAGAAGATGAATTACCTATAACTTTTGCTATAGAAAATATCCTATTTCTGTATTATTTGAAATTTCAAGAAGTGTTAACTGAAGAGCAGTTTATTCAAGAATTAAAAGAAGTCATTGACGTCGACTCAGACATTTTTAATATTGAAAAGGGTATATACATGGAAGGAGCGTGGTATTTCTCAGCAAATGATATTTACAAACTATTCAATTATATCAAAAAGTTCAATCCTGGTTTTTTCAACATAATTGACCGACTTCAATTAGAACTAGCAGATAATATTGAAAGGATTTCGAAGGACCCAATCTATATGGACTCCACTGCTCAAGAAGTGGTATATCTTAATTCAGAATTGAATATATTCTGTTTTTTGTTTAACAATGCTCCTGAAGCTAAAAAATACGCGATTAAAATCAATGCTCCAGGATTTGAGCCTTCTAAGTTAAAACTCGATATTGAAGTGGAGGGTCGTGGAACATTCTTTATACCCAATTCACCAATACCATTAATCTCCTCTGAGAGAAGAGATATAGCGGGAGTTCTTTCATCAATGCTTGAAAATGGAGATACCACATGGCTAACCTTAGAACCTAGAGAAGTGGGAGAGCAAACAGTTCAAATCTTCTTACTTTCTGAGGATGGAACAATTATAGAAGGAAAGACAAGAACCGTGAAGGTTACTAAAAATATCAAGGATTATCTTAAAAAATTAAGCTCAATTGGGTCATTACTTGGCGGATTAGCTGTTCCATTGGCAAGAATACTACCTTATATGCTTGGATAAAAACCTACCTTTTGGTAATTTTAATGTATTTAATTTGTTTTTTTTTAATCTTTTAATTACAAAAAACTATTTCAATTCTTATTAATTTTTTAAAACCACTATAATAAAAACGGATAAAATTTGAACTCATCGCAGCAATTAAGGGAGTTAAAGGGGAAACGTTTATTAGGGTACACACTTGGGAACTTTGGGATATCTCTAGTAAATGTTTTTACTGGCACTTATTTATTTCAATTTTATGTCTATACTATTAATTTAGATTCCGTTCTCGCTTCAATTGGAATCTCGTTTAATGTCTTTATATCCGCATTTTTCTCAATTATTTTTGGGGTTATTATGGACAATAAAAAACCAGGAAAACTCGGAAAAAGGCGGCCATTTCTACTATATGGATTACCTTTCTGGATTATATCTAGTATTATTGTCTGGCTTCCTCCATGGTATTGTCCCGTAGATAATCCATTATACATGCCAACAGCAACCTATTTCTGGGTGGTAACTATTATAGGAGCTCTAAGTAGATCTTTAATTTTTAATACTTATTTAGCTATGTTACCAGAACAGTCTCAAACGCTAGAGAATAGACATTCTGTTGCATCACTTCGAGCAATTTTTATGATTGTGGCTTCTTTTGTTTCTCTATTGATGCCCTTACTAGTTCAAAGTCTTTTACCATACCCTAAACAGGTTAGATGGGATCAAGAATCAGGCAAAATCATACTATTTTATATTCCATTGATAGGGATTATTTTTTCAAGTTTTGGTTTAATGCTTGTGTTAATCCTATTTTTTTCTGTTGATGAAAGCTTTCATTTGACTTATTCGAACTTTATCAAAAAGAAAGTGACTTTGAGAGATACCTTCAAACGAATGGCACTACCAGCAAAAGACTACAATTATAGAAATCTAGTATTCGTAAGTTTTTTCGTTGGAATATGTGGAAGTACATTAGGCCTTTTAGTATTTCCAGTTCAAGCAAACCTACTCAATTTCACAGAATCAGAATTCTTGATCTACCCCGCCATTTCAATATTTGGAAAATTAATTTGGTATTTTATATGGAAAATGATTCTAAAGAAAAAATCTTTAACATCATCATATTCTCTATCACTAATTTTTGCGGCTGTGGTTTCATTTTCTGATTTATTATTTTTATTTAGTAATCTTCCTTATCTATTAAAAATGACTTTATATATCGTTTCTTTTGGTACAATTTTAGGCACAAATTATTCAATTCCACTATTTGGAATACCATTAACTGCAACATTAATAGAGGAAGCAGCGATTAGAAAAAATACACCCAATGTTGATGAAACCATTTCGAATATTTCCGGATCCTATAACGGCTTTTCTATGTTTATTAGCTCACTAGGAATGGGATTATCATCAATAATTATTGGTTTTATCCTCACAGGTGAAAACAAAACTAATCCAATCATTATTACATTTTTGTTTGCTTCACAGAGTATATTCTACATCATCGCTGTGCTGTTTTTAAGAAAAGTTAAAACTGAAAAACCAGTTAAAATTGATGAAACAATTCTATTAAAGAAGTAATTTCTGATTGATAACATAATTTCTAAGACTCAGTTAATTGGTATTGGTTAAATTAATCAAAATTTAAGTACATAAGTTTATAAATAATTAGTCGACTATTAATGTGGTTTCACATCATTGTTGATTTTGATCAAAGAACTAAATTTGTAAAGATCATCTTAAATATTCTCATAAATTAATGAAAGGTGAATAGGGTTGATCAATTCTGAATTATATGAGTCAGATAAAATATTTAAAGAACTTATTAACCATATCAGCAGTGGAGTAGCTATTTATGAAACCATTGATAATGGCAAAAGTTTTATTATTCGAGAGATTAATAATGCGGGATTACGCATGTGTGAAACCACTAGAGAGGATATTATAGGTAAAAACCTCTCTGATGTATTTCCTAGCATAGAAGAATTTGGTTTTCTCAATGGACTACGAGAAGTATGGAAAACAGGGAAATCTGAACATACACCAACATCATTTTACCAGGATGATAGAGTTGATGGATGGACAGAATTCTATATTTACAAACTCCCTTCAGGAAAAGTCGCTGCTATTTTCGATAGGCACTCAGAATTGATTGAGGCTGAAGAAAATTATAAGAAGAAGGTAGAATTTGAGAGAACTATATCTAAAATTTCTTCCCGATTCGTCAATCCTACGAATCTTAATGAAGCAATCCAAACATCACTTGAAGAGATAGGTCTTTTAAGTCAAGCAAGTCGAAGTTATTTGTTTATATTCGACAATGATAATAGAACAATGAGTAATACACACGAATGGTGTTTAGATGGTGTTTACCCTCAAATTGAAAAATTACAAAATTTACAGATGGAGGTTTTCCCATGGTCAATAAAAAAGCTAAAAAATGGAGAAATTCTTAACATCGATGACGTAAATAGTTTACCAGAAGAAGCAACTGCAGAAAAAGAAGAATTTTTAAGAGAGAATATAAAATCCTTGATTTTTTTACCCTTTAAAATAGGGGAAGAAATATTTGGATTTATAGGGCTCGATAATGTAAAAGCAGCCAAAAAGTGGGGATTAGATGATCTAACTCTACTTAAAATTTTATCTGAAATTATAGGAAATGCGATAAGACGTAATGAAACTGAAAAAGAACTAGAAAACTTAAATAAAGAATTGAAAAACAGAGTTAGTGAGCGAACAAAAAAATTAGAAGAATCAGAAGAAAAATATCGAAAAGCCTATTCCCAAGCTAATCTGTATAGAGATATTTTTGCTCATGATATAAACAATATGCTCCAGAATATTCAATCTTCCACGGAACTTAGTTCTCTTTATTTAAACAATCCTGAAAAACTGCATACCCTGAAAGAATTATCTGAGATTATAATGGAACAAATTGAACGAGGCAAAAAATTAATTGAAAATGTCAGAAAAATAACTGAAATTGATGAGTCAGATGTAAATCTAGAAAATGTCAAAGTTTTTCGATTATTAGAGAAAGCAATTGATTATATAAAAAATAGTTTTCAAGCAAGAGATATTAATATTCAAATTAATAATTTAGAAAAAAACCTCAATGTAATTGGAAATAACCTCTTATTGGATGTATTTGAAAATATACTAATAAATGCTGTTAGACATAATAATAAATCTAAAATAGAGATCAGTGTTGATATCAGTAAAGAAGAACTGAAGAGTATTAAATATATAAAGATGGAATTCAAAGATAATGCCATAGGCATATCAGATTATCGTAAGAAAGTCATATTTGAGAAAGGAAAGCGTAGGAATCAAAAAAGTAAAGGAATGGGTCTAGGCTTATCCCTGGTAAAGAAAATAATTGAAAGTTACAGGGGTGATATTTGGGTCGAAGATAGAGTTAATGGAGATTATAAACAAGGTAGTACTTTTGTGATATTACTCCAAGAAGCTACTTAAAAATAATACTGTTTTTATTTCTGGAACAAAAGGTCTATTTATCAATCACATTATAAATTTCATTTAAATTATTAATATAAACTTTAAAAATGATATAGACAAGAAAGAAATTATGGAAAATTATGATTTAGTTGTTATAGGGAGTGGTGCGGGTTTAAATGTCTTAAGTGTAGGATTACAAGGAGGAATGAAGTGTGTCCTTATTGAAGATACAAAATTAGGGGCGACCTGTTTAACCCGAGGCTGTATCCCTTCGAAAGTTTTAGTTCATCCTGCGGATTTAATACGAGAGGCAGAACATGCAAAAAAAGTTGGAATTCATTTTAATATTGATAACATTGACTGGGAATTAATTTCACAAAGAATGTGGTCTCAGATTGACGAGAGTAAGCAAATAGAAGAAGGATTATCACAAGTTGAAAATCTCACATTATATCGAGGTATCGGTGAGTTTATTGGGGATAAAGAAATGCAAGTGAAATCCAAAGACGGAAAAGAAGTTTTAGGGTCGTTTAAAGCCGAAAGATTTGTAATTGCTTCAGGAGCACGTTCTTTTATACCACCAATTGAAGGATTAGAGCAAGTAGGTTATGTTACAAACAGAACTTTTTTTGGTGATAAATTTCCTAAACAACCTTGGAAAAGCTTGATAATAATTGGCGGAGGTGTCATAGCGGCAGAGTTTGCTCACATTTTTTCTGCTATGGGAACAGAGGTAACTGTTTTAGAAATGCTTCCACGTTTGGTTACCACTGAGGAACCAGAAATAAGTAGATTTTTGGAACATAATTTTAAGAAATACATGAATGTATACGTTAACCATAAAGCAATTAAGGCAAAAATGAAAAAAAAAGTAAAGGCGATAGTCGCCCAAAATATGGAAAATGGTAAGGAAATTGAAGTTACTGCTGAAGAGATATTAATTGCTGCTGGTCGACGTTCAAATGCTGACAAGCTTAAAGTTGAGAAGGCTGGGATTGAAACTGACGAAAAAGGATGGATAAAAACCAATCAATATTTAGAAACGAATATAAAAAATATATGGTGCATTGGAGATGCAAATGGTCGTTACCAATTTCGACATAAAGCTAATTATGAATCAGAAATTTGTGTTAATAATATTTTTGGACCAGAAGAACAAAAGAAATCTGTTGAATATTCTTCTGTCCCTTGGGCAATCTTTACCTATCCTCAAATAGGACATGTTGGGATGACCCAACAAGAAGCTATTGAAAAAGGACATGAGATATATGTCGCAAAGAAAAATTACTCTACTGTTGCAAAAGGATTTGCTATGGGATTTGAAAATGATGATGACGATAATGGATTTTTTAAATTAATTGTTGATAAATCATACAAAATACTGGGTGCTCATGTTGTTGGTCCTCACGCTGCTATTCTAGTACAACCATTTGTGTATCTTATGAATTCTGGATTCACATGTGAATTACCAGAGTCGCATGGACTCCATATTCCAAAATTGGAACGAGCGTGCCCAGAAGCAGGTTCATTTATGCCAATTTATAAATCCATGGTAATTCATCCTTCTCTGAATGAGGTCACTGGTTGGGCGATTGGCAATTTAAGACCAATCAATATAAAAATGGAGCATCATGAGCATCATCATCATTAAATCATCCAATTGATTAGTTCTATCTTGTATACCAACCGTCAATTTTATAGATTTTTAAATCAATATTAAGATTAGATGGTTTCAAATAAAAGTAATTATCACAATAATCAATCAATTGGACAAATTTTTACGCCTGATTACGTTGCAGAATTCATGGTAAGAAATATCGTTGCTTTGCTTGCTAAAAGTAATACACATCTAAAGAATTTGAAGATACTTGAACCCTCTGTAGGAGAAGGTATTTTCTTAAAATATCTCCTTCAACATGAATTTTCAAATATCCATGCTTTTGAAATGGATACGTCCCTTAAGCAAATTCTTTTAAATTTGTACCCCGCTGTCAACTTCAAGTTTGAAAATTTCTTAGGATCTAACGAAAAAGATAAGTATGATCTCATAATTGGGAATCCTCCCTATCTAGGTCAAAACTATAATGCAGCAGTTTTCCAAGATTATATGAAGAAATATCCGATATGTGCTAAATATTTTGTAGGGAATATGGATTTGTTCTACTATTTCATTCATATCGGAATTGAGAAGCTAAATCCCGGAGGCCTTCTTTCTTTTATTACAACTAATTATTGGATTACCAAATCTCAAAAAACTGGGATAAAGCTTTTGAAACCACATATACTCAATGAATGTTTTCTGCTACAATATATAGATTTATCAAATTTGAAGGTATTCGATGATGCCAGAGGTCAACATAATTGTATTTTCGTTCTACAAAAAAAAACTAATCAAGAAAAAATTAATAACACGAATAGAGATATCAAAATAATTCAAATTTTAGGAAATCATAGGCATGCTCAGAATCAAGATTCATTTAATAATTTAGTTTTTAAGGAACTAATCCATAAAGGTGATTCAAGCTATAAACGAAGTTATGTTTCAGCAATTACTAATAAAGATTTAAAACATAATGGTAACTGGAATCTACTTTATCCTAGAGAGATTAAATCGATTGTAGATAAAATTGAAAATTATTGTAAAATAAATGACAGAATTTTAAATCTAAACAATTTCTTTATCATAAGGAACGGTCTGATTTTAATTAATGATGACATATTTATTTTAAAGGAAGGAAAAGAATTAAAAATAGAAAAGAACCAATATTATATCCAGATTAACGGAATGTACTTCAAACTTAATACAAATGAAAGAAAAAGACTTAAAAAAATATATAAAAGTAGAGCAATAATTCCTTATGGGTATAACAAAGAAGATTACATAGGGTACCTTATCTACTTTAATAAATCTGAATTTAGTGATCAATCAGCAAAAGAACGATATCAATTCCTTGAAAAAAAATATCCCAATCTTACTAAATATCTACAGCAATTCAAAGGTAGATTGTCTAAAACCCTCATCAATGCTAAGGAAAACCCACATGACTTCTATTATCCTCGAAGAGGATCTTTTATTCGAAAACTCGAACGAGATTCACATGAGATTTTAGTTGATCTTGAATCTTCGTACGAAAGTGGTCAAAAAATCTTCCTAAAATTCATTTCAAACGAAAATCACTTTGGATATACAACTGATCCCTATTATGCTACTTCAGATACTTATTTTCTGTGGCCAAAGCTGAACGAAAAAAGCATTAATTATCCATTTATAGTTGCCTATTTGAATTCAAATATAGTATCATTCTTATTCAGAGCTAAAAACATATTCATTAAAAGAAGTAAAACCAAGCTCGAATACGGATTACCAATTCCTAACCTTGATTTTTTTTCTACTAAAAAAAAGAGCATTATTATCAATCTCATAGAAGAATTAGCTTTATTCATAATGGAAAAAGTCAGTTCTATCTCAATTGTTAAGATAGATGAATTATTTAATGAATTACTAAAATTCAGCCAAAAAATCTCAGTGAATTATAATCTGATAAAAGATAATGTCCCTAAAAAATTAAATATTAATAACAAAGAATCCATTCAGAAGATAATCAATTTCTTATTCATTCAACTCTTTGACTTGGATGTAAAAAACTTTTCTAGATTATTAAAAGATTACTATCATATGCCTTTAAATTAACTTCTCATATGTTCTTTTCTTTATTTTATAGAATCGATAAGTTTTTATAGATCGTTTAGTATATTTTAAACGTAATGCATGAAGTTGTCAAGACAAAATTGACATTTTAAATAATGTAGGTAGGAAATAATGAGGGATGATTTTGATGAATTTATTGACCGAATTAAGAAGTATTTTAAATTAGATTCTGATATGTTTGATATAGATTTTTTATTTGTTCCAGAATCAGATATTAATTTTAATAAAAATCCTAATAACAAAAGTGTAAAGGGATTCAAGATATCATATCATTATGAGCCAGGAATGGACAAACCAGAGATAAAAGTTGATGGTAATCTTGATGATAAAAACATACGTGATTATTTAAAGAACATTGATGTATCAAAAATCCCAAAACTGAATGATCTATATAGATCACAATCTACTAAAGAAATTGATGCAGATGCACTTTCATTGGATACTACTTTTCATAAAGATAAAGAATCAGAAAGAAAACTATTAGAGCCATATACTGAAATATGTGATAACGAAGGTTTTTCTGAAATACTTATTGAGATTCCCGGAATGGATGAGGAAAATGTCCAAATTAAATTTGAGGAAAAAGGAAAAAAATTAAAATTTATAGCTAAAAATGAAAAACGCATGTATATCAAGACCATACCTCTACCTTTTAAATCTTCAGAATCAGAATGTAAAATGGAAATAAATAATGGGATTGCTATGATAAGAATCAGTAATGCTATGAAGCAGTAATTAGAAATTTTATGGATTTAAAATTTATCTAAAGAAAAAAGATATTATGAGAAGATTATGAGTGAAGTAACTCGGGAATATAAAGGAAATGGAAGAAAAGTAAGAATAAGGGATGCATATAAAGGAGATGCAGGAAGGGGTCGAATAAGGATTGATCCTGTGGTAATTCAAGAAATGGGTCTTAAAAATGGAGATGTAATTGAAATTGCCAATCGTAATGAGGGAAAGAAAACTGCTGCTCTCTTATTCCCAGGGAAAGAAGAAGATCGAGGATCACGTTCAATCAGAATTGATTCTTCTCTAAGAAGAAATCTTAGCGCATCTTTAGACGACATGGTTGAAATACGAAAAATCGAAGCAAGTCTTGCAGATAGGATAACTTTTGCGGGTGTCGAAGAATCAGTGATTATCAGAAGGTCTGATCAGCTAGTTAGAATGTTAGAAAATAGAGTAATTACCAAACATGATATATTAAGTTTTAATGCGATGGGTAGAAGGATTGATTTTATAGTTGTTGATTATACACCCAAAGCAGATGCTGTACGGATTCATTTAGATACTAAAATTACGATTTCTGAAAAAACATCTAAAGAATTAGAAGAATTGGAACGTAGAAGAGTAACTTATGAAGATATTGGTGGTTTAGAAGAAGAAATTCAAAAGATACGAGAAATGATTGAATTACCTATCAGACATCCTGAATTGTTTAAAAGAATAGGTATAGATCCCCCTAAAGGTGTGTTACTTCATGGTCCACCAGGAACAGGAAAAACCCTACTTGCAAGGGCGGTTGCTTATGAAACTGAAGCACATTTTATAACGATAAGTGGACCAGAAATAATGAGTAAATTTTATGGTCAAAGTGAGGAGAATTTAAGAAAAGTATTTGAAGAAGCAAAAGAGATGGCACCATCGATAATTTTTATAGATGAACTAGATTCCATTGCACCTAAAAGAGGTGAAGTAACCGGGGAGGTTGAAAGAAGAGTTGTAGCTCAACTTCTCTCTTTGTTAGATGGTTTAGAAGGAAGGGGCGAAATTATTGTTATCGGAGCAACAAATCGAGTTAATGACATTGATCCAGCACTTCGACGCCCTGGGAGATTTGATAGGGAAATTGAAATCGGGGTTCCAGATACTAATGGTAGATATGAGATCTTACTAATTCATACTAGAGGGATGCCATTGCATGGTGATGTTAAGCTTCATCTTATTGCTGAGAAGACCCATGGATTCGTAGGGGCGGATGTTGAATCTTTAGCAAAAGAAGCTGCGATGCTAGCAATACGAGCAATATTGCCCAAAATTGATTTAGATAAGCCAATTCCACCAGAAATTTTAATTGATCTTCAAATTAACATGAAAAATTTTGAAACTGCTTTAAATAGTATTGAACCATCAGCATTAAGAGAGGTTCTTATAACCCAACCTTCCGAGACATGGGATGATATCGGTGGATTGGAAGATGCAAAGCAGCAATTGCAAGAAGTTATTGAATGGCCATTAAAATATCCTCACTTATATCGCCATCTTAATTCAAATCCACCCAATGGAATATTATTATTTGGACCTCCTGGAACGGGAAAAACATTATTAGCAAAAGCATTAGCTCATGAAAGTGAGGTTAATTTTATTTCCGTTAAAGGTCCTGAATTTTTATCAAAATGGGTAGGAGAAAGCGAAAAAGCTGTAAGAGAAACCTTTCGAAAAGCTAGATCAGCGTCACCTTGTATCATATTTTTTGATGAAATTGATGCAATTGCCGGAATGAGAGGTAGATTTGCCAGTTCTCAAGTAACTGAGCAAGTAGTGTCACAATTACTCACAGAAATGGATGGTTTAGAGGGACTAAAAGACGTCATTTTGCTTGCAGCAACCAACCGACAAGACATGCTGGATCCCGCTTTATTACGTTCAGGAAGATTTGGAAGGCATATTGAAATTCCTATGCCAGATAAACAGGCAAGAATAGAAATATTTAATATTCATCTTAAAAACAAACCTCTTGCCGCTGATGTAGATGTTAGTAAACTAGCAGATGCTTTGGAAGGTTATACTGGGGCTGATATTCAAGCGATATGTGAAGAAGCAACATTATTGACGATTCGGAAAGCGGTATCAGATCCTAATATCAATACTCAAGATGCTAATTCTGTGAAAGCTGTAAAAATATCATACAAAGAAATTGATGAAGCAATTACTAAAGTTTTAAAATCTGCTGATAAAGCTAAAAAATCTCATGAATTTTATTCAAAAGAACCATCAGAAGAATTATATAGATAATTATAAATTATAGCTATAATAAAATTGAGTGAAGGCTAAGAATAATGGAAGTGGAAGAACAAAAAATTGGAAACTTATTCCTTAGTCTAGATAATTTACTTGAAATTTTAGGTAATCCCACAAGAAGAATTATTTTATCGAAATTAGCTAAAGTCCCTCTTGGTGCTTCTGAATTAGCAGCTTCCTTCGGAAAGAAGATATCAAGACAAGCAATTCATTCTCAACTCAAAATGCTTTCTGATTATGGGATAATTGAAAGTTTCGGGGATGATCCAAGGAATATTAAATATCGAATTAAAAGTAACTTGTCTCTGAGAATAAATATCACCCCTGATTACTATAATATCAATTATAATGTGTCAAAAGTAGATGATAATTTAGAAATAAAAGATATTGGATGTTATGTTGATTATCAAAAAATTAAAAATGCAGATCAAAAATTTCGATTTATTGGGGAGAGAATAAAAGAAATTGAACAGAAAATAAACGTACTGGAAAAGGAAAGAAATGCTTTACTTCGTGATAAAGAGGCTTTTATTATTGAGCTTAAAAATCTAATGGCAGAACAATTTGAGGATAATTTAAAGACTAAGGAACAACCCAATTTAGAAAAAGAGATTTTCTATACTCTTTTCTATAACCCTGCTAAGTATTTTAAGAGAATAAATATTGATAAGTTATTAGATGATATTTTCACAGAGATGGGTCCAATACGTAGAGATGTGAATAAACTTACTGTCCGCCATTTACTCAGAGACTTGACTACAATGATGGATTTCTTGATTGAAGATGAAGATGATTGGTTTTTTGATATTTAGGTAAAATTATTATATTCTATGAGGTAATAAAAGTAAAACTCGAAGATCTAAAGAAAGAAATGCCTGAAATATTCGAACGCGTTAAACGGGATGTTCGAAGAGTAACTGGTCGTCAAAGAGCAGGACTTACGTTAGGATTGGTCGAAATGGGGATGAATAATATGGGTTTCATTGGTTTTATTGGTGGTTACTATATATCTCCAGGGACTGATATAGTTATGAATAAAACGCCACTGGAAATACTTCTTGATGATCAGCCTTATGAAATTATTTGGGCTTACACATATCATATCCTTTTACATGAATATATTCATTCACTTGGCGTATTAAATGAGCAGCAATGCCGGGATATTACTTTGAGAATAAGTGAGGCAATTTTTAAAGAAGCAGATCATCCTGCTATTATACTTGCTAAGCAAGGAATAGAAAGCTTTTTCCCTAATTTAAGGTTGATTTATGCTCCACCCGATTATCAACCTGAGGGTATTCCCGTCGAATATATAAAATATTTTGATAGACAAAGCTATGAGTATTATTCCTAGAAAAAGAAAGAAATTTCGTTTAATATTAGATTTTAATCGGATGGGAAATATCTAAAATATTATTCAAAGTGGTTACTAATTTCTTATGCGTAAAGGGTTTATCTAAAAATCCAACTGCCCCATAAAAATAACTTTTTTCTCGTATACTCCTATCTGCACTCGCAAAAATAATTTTTGAATCTATATCGATTTCTAAAATAGCTTTTAACGTATCAATCCCATTCTTGATTGGCATTCTATAATCAAGGATAATAATATCTGGTTTCTCTTGAAAATTCTTATACATTTCGATAGCCTCATCTCCATTACTTGCAAAGTCTAGTACTTGAAATCCTGACATACTTAGAAGTAATTCATAAAGCCGTTGTAGGTCTCTGTCATCCTCAGCAATAAAAATCTTTTTTATTGAAAATCCCTCCTAAACCAAATAAAATCTATTAAATTCCTCTAGAGAAATTGTATTGCTTAAACATTCAACCTAAATTTATAGGCAATATCAAATCTTAATTAATTTTATTTGCAAAACAAGTACAGAATTTTATCTATTTATTATTATCGATTTACAAAAATTTAACTCTCATTTTAATGAAAATTAATCATCTTATCAATATAAATTTCAAAATCGATGTGTTGAACAAGATATTCTGATGGATTTTGATAATTGATCCCCATTCCTTTTTTATTTAATAGATAAGATTATTAGAGATGTTTATGTTGAACTAATTAGAATTCACTCTTTTTAAAAGGTAATCTTATCTAAAATGATCTCTAAGGAAGAAAATAAGGATGAGATAATTGAAAAAGATCTTGAGATCAGCCCAGATCAATTAATTTTAAAATGGAAATATCAAGATGTTGATAAAAATCTAACTTATGACATAAAGAAATGTATAGGATGTTCCTTATGCAAACTAGTATGCCCTACAGATGCAATAGCGCTCGGGCCAATACCAGAGATTGCTCAAGAAATCCTAGATGAAACTAATCCTAAGATTCTAATCGATTATGAAAAATGTTGCTATTGCATGCTTTGTGCGATTATCTGCCCAAACGATGCATTTCATGAGAATATCAAGCCTGAGGGAAAAATTGACTTAGATCAATATCCAACTATAGATAAATTCTATAAAATTGATACTGAGAAATGTATTGAGGATAAAAAAAATGAAATTTGTCAATTATGTTTGGATGTAAGAGAAAGGAACCATATAAAGAGTTATTATAAGATTGAAAAGGAATGTCCAACCAACTGCTTCTCAATAGACTCACCTTTAAAAGGGGAGGTTATTATCAAGAGAAATATGTTACATAAATGCGATCCTCAGGGCTGTAAAGCCTGTGTCAACATTTGTCCAACTGAATCCTTTTTTATTCCAGAAAAAGCAGAAGATGTAAAAAAATACGGTAAAATTGCCTGTAATGAAGATGATTGCTTTTATTGTGGTGCTTGTGAAAACTCTTGTCCTGATGATTTAATAATTGTGGAAAGGAAAGAAATTGCAATTAAAGAACCTAAAAATATGGGTAATTATCCATGGATTAAAGGCTGGGTTAACAGCATTAAGGAAATTTTTCGAAAAAAATTAATAACTGGTAAAGAACAAATCTCAATTCCCCTTCTTGAAGAAGAAGTTGAGAAAGTAAAAAAGAAAATCGAAGAAGAAGTTCCACAATTATCTAAAGAGGATCGTGAAAAATTAATTGAACTTAACAAACATGTTCAATCTTTTCTCAGATCTTCAAAAATAAGATATTGGATAAAAGATAAAAAAACCAAAAAAATTAGAGAAGAACTGCATAAAATTTTATATAAATAGAACGAATGTTCTTTCATTAGGTTTTCCATATTTTAAATGATAAATTTGGCTTCAGGTTTTATTTCCTCATTTTAAATACGACAATAGCAAGTACTAAAAATACTAAAGTTAATAGTGTCATTATAAGGAAATCCAAGAAAAACATCTCTATACCAAAACCATTAATCATTATTGCTCTGCTAATTCTTATTGAATAGGTCATGGGAATGACATATGAAACATATTGAAATACTGGTGGGAATGAATTTATAGGAAATATAAATCCTGAGAAGAACATTGAAGGTATTAGGAGTAATGGAATGAATTGAAATGCTTGGAGCTCATTTTTGGCAAAAGTGGAAGCAAAAATACCCATTCCGACGCAAGACATTGCATAGATGAATAGTATAAAAAACAATAAAAAAATGTTACCAACAATATGAATCTGAAAGAATAGGACTGAAATCAATAGTAAAAGTACACTTTGGACTAATGCTATTAACGAATTTCCCAGTAAATATCCAATCATCATTTCTGATTTGGAAGTGGATGTCGTTTTAACTCTGTATAATGTCTCTCTCACTCGTTCCCTAGTAAGGCCTCCCGTAACAGTTAATATCATAAATAAAAAGAGTGCAAAACTAAGAATCCCCGGTCCAAGTGAATCAATTGGTCTCAAACTCGGGTCTCCTGCAACATAGATAAGATTCAATTCTAAATGAGATTCCTCCCCAGTTATCTCATTAATCACTCTTCCAATGGCTTCTGAAACTGCACCTATCACAGAACTTATTGTTTGTGGATCGCTTCCATCTATATATGTTGATAATTCTATATTTTTTGAAAAATTTAGCATATCCTCTGTAAAATTTATAGGTATTACAATTAGTGCATAATAATCATTTCCACCATAGATTTTTGACTCCTCTTTTGAAAGGCTAAATGTGCTTAAATCCAATACCTTGACATCCACTCTATTGTCTTCCTTCAGGATTTCTGTAAATAATTCAGAGAATTGAGTATCGTTTATCCCCATTAATGGTATACCTTCTCCGCCTTCATCAAAATTAACAATCTTGATAGGTACATGTCTCACAGGTCGTCCAAAAGCTAATCCGAAAAGAAGCATCAAAAAGATAGGCATCATAATAAGTAATCCTAATGTTCTTTTATCATGTAATAGAGCTAAAAGATTTTTTCGAGTTATTGCCATGATCCTTCTAAAACTGATACCCATCTTCATGCCCTCCAAATTCTTTTCTTTTCATCTTTTCCGTGTAATAGATAAAAACTTCCTCCATGTCTGGAAGGTTTTCAAGGTTTTTGAGGTTTTTTACCTTCTCCATTAATTCTATAGGTGTTCCCGAGATCAAAATTCTTTTATTCATTAATCCAATTCGATCACAATTTACTGATTCTGCTAAATAATGAGTTGTAATGAGTATTGTTACTCCTTGTTCTTTTGAGATTCTCTTAAAATAATTCCAGAATTCGATTCTAAGTTCAGGATCTACCCCTACAGTAGGTTCATCTAAAATTAGAATTTCTGGTTTATGCAGTAGGGCAACTGCAAGAGAACATCGTCTTTGCATTCCTCCCGAACAGTTGGAGACTAATCTCTTTTTATACTCTGTGAGGTCTATTAATTTAAGGACTTCTTTAATACGAGGATGAATATCGGGTTTAGGTATTTGATATAAATCTGCAAAAAATTTTAAATTTTGCTCAACTGTTAAATCTAAATATAAAGAAAGCTCCTGGGGCATAAACCCAATCTTAGGATAAACTTGATTAATGTTTTTTGGGATCTGCTTTCCATCTATCCTTATAGTAGCACCTGGATCTGGATCTAAAATATCTAATAAGACTAAAATCGTTGTCGTTTTTCCTGAACCATTGGGACCAATAAGACCGTATATCTCACCCGCTTGAATATTCATGTTGAGATTTTCTACAGCCTTAAAACTTCCAAAGGATTTTGAAAGATTTGATATTTCTATCATATCTTAATTTACACAATTCTATTTTTACAGTGATAAAATCTTTAATAAAATTTATACTATATTAATATTATTTTGAAGAAACCTCTAAAAACAACTTCTTATCTTAAAAAGCTCCTCGTTTAAATAGATTTGGTTAAAACTATATTAAACGTCTTTAGTTTGTTTTAAAGTAATAATTGATGATGTTATAATGAAATTGAAATTAAAAGTTAAGACCAATAAAAATAAAAGATTAGTAGCATGGATTCAAAAAGATAACAATTATAAGGAAAGTGTTCAAGAATTACTCAGTTTTTTTAAAGATCAGATTAAGATTTTAAAAATAAGTAAAATTACAAATTACTTCATTGTATATTCAGAAAATCCTGGAATAATATTATCATTACATTCAGCAATACAAGATTTGATACCCGAAGTTTCTTTTAATTCAGAAGAATCATTAGAAGAAAATTAACTCATGAATAGTTAATGATAAAAAGATGGGAGGGGGGGGAATTGTTCAGGAAACGCGTTGTGCGTCACCTGTTGAACCCCCGACCCCTTGGTCCCAAACCAAGATTCACGCCATAGAGAGAATCCCTATAGTATCATACCAGGCTAGACCACCCTCCCATGACGAAACTGGCTTTTCTTATCAGCGAATCTCTTAAAATGAGGAGATAAATTATTTAGAGGTCTAGATATTAGAATTTAATAATCTAAAAAAGTTTTATCGTTAATTTTTGTGGCTGGTATTTTTTCTTTAGAAACTAGTAGTATATTACCTATTAGGAAGTTTATCAACCCATTTCTTAATTGTTATCATACTTACCCCTTGATCAATTGCAATGTCTTGAAGACTTCTCTCTAACTCGTTATATTGATGATTTAACCACTTTACATTCATATATTCCCTCTTTTCCACCACTTTAGAAGGTGCTTGAAAGTAATAAGTAAAACTAACAATAACAGTGATGATTATAATTATGGTACCAAGTCCGATATACATCATTGCAACCCACTCACCTATCCATGGATCATATGGGTCCCAATCTGGGTCATATTGGTGCAATTCATCAAGACGAAATAGTTCAAGCACACGAATATTAATATTAATTCCATGTATCAGGAGAATTATTCCAATAATCAAGGAAACTAAAAAAAGTATAGCTGGTATTTTTGAGATTTTTGTCACCTCTAATTAGATCTCTTAATTAAGGAATAATATTTAAAACTATCCTAAATCTACTCATTATGTCATAATTAGTTAAATTATCTAAAAACATTAATTTCTAGAAATAGGAAGTGAAAAGGAAAACTTCGAACCATTATTTCTTCCTTCAGATTCAGCCCATATATCTCCTCCATGTAACTTTACAATCTTTTTCGAAGTATATAATCCTATTCCAGTTCCCTCAATGCTTATCAAGCTTATCAACCCATTTCTTAATTGTTATCATACTTACCCCTTGATCAATTGCAATGTCTTGAAGGCTCCTTCTCAACTCGTTATATTGATGATTTAACCACTTTTCATTCTTATAGTAGTTCTTTTCCACCACTTTAGAAGGAAATTGGTAGTAATAACTAAAAGCCAGGATAACGGTTAGGATTATAAGTAAGGTACCAATTCCGATCCACACCCATGAATAGAACTCCGTCCAAGATAAACCAAATCTGTCCCAATCTGGATCATTTTTATTCTGCTCGATAACTTGAAAAACATAAATTCTCATATTAATTCCGGTTATCAGGAGAATTATTCCAATAATTATTGTAGTTAAAAAAATTATAGCAGGTATTTTTGAGATTTTTAACACCTCTAATTATGATTTTGTATGATTTGTTTTTAAAATTATCCTAAATCTACACAATTAAACTCTTAACTTTGAAAAATTACATCATTAGGTAAATAATCTCATAAAATTAATTTCTAGAAATCGGAAGAGAAAAGCTAAACTTAGAACCTTTATTTCTTCCTTCAGATTCAGCCCATATATCTCCCCCATGTAACTTTACAATCTTTTTAGAAGTATATAACCCCATTCCGGTTCCTTCGATACCTATGTCCCATCCTTTACCATAACGTTCGACTTTACCAAACTGTTTAAAGATCTTTTCTTTGTCATCCATAGAAAACCCAATTCCATTGTCCTGAACAGCAATGATTACAAAATCATTTTCAATTTCAGCTTTTAATTTAATTTCCCCAAAGGGTGGTGTATATTTTATCGCGTTGATAATCAAATGGGATATAACATCGTATATTCTTTCTTTTTCAAATTTGAGAATCAATTTGTCTGGTATATCTAGCTTAATTGTGTGATTTCTAGTTTTTGCTAGACCTTGTAAGTTCTTTACGCAAAACCTGATTAAGAATGATAAATCTTCATTACTTGGGTTAAACTGAATCTTTCCTGACTTTAAAAGTGAACTCTCTAGGAGTTTGTTAACTATTGATTCGAGTTGTTCTGTACCTTGTCGAATTTCACCCAAAATTGAAAAGACTTCCTCATCAAATTTTTCTCTATGCAAATCTAATAAGAGATCAGTAAAGCCTTTAATTGAAATGAGAGGTGTTTTTAATTCATGAGATGTTCTCTCCAGTAATTCAGATTTTAATCGGCTTATTTCTTTAATATCCTTTTCTGCTTTCTTTCTTTCCGTAATATCTCTGATAATTGCCATAATATGATCTCTATTTTCCAGTTTAAAACTACTTAATGATATCTCAGCATCAAATGGTTTATTGTCTTTTTTGAGGTGTTGCCAATAAAATCTTTGAGATTCTCCAAGGAGTGCCTGTTTAATATATTTATTAGCTTTCTTAATCGATTCTGTTCCATCTGGTTGTCGTGGTGGAGATAATCTCCAAGGTTGCTTTCCAATTATCTCCTCTTTTTTATCAAATCCAAATAAATTTACAGCCATTTGATTGCAATCTACAATGATGTCATCATCTAGTATGGCAATTGGATCGCTAGCTCCTGTAAAAATCATACGATATTTCTCTTCAGATTGCTTTAGAAGCTTCTCAGCTTTCTTACGTTCAGTAATATCCTCTCCTGAACTAAGAGTCCCTATTATATTCCCTTTATCGTCTTTTAATACTGTATTGTGCCAAGCTATTACTTTTTCTTTTGAATTTTTCGTTACAACAGAATTTTCGTAGAATTCAGTAGTTTCAATTTCATTTGCCATTAGCTTTTGAAAAACTTTATATACTTCGTGTTGAATTGAAATTGGGAGACAATGTAAAAACCAATTTTTCCCAATCAATTCTTCCTCGGTATATTCAAGAACTTCGCAGCCCTTTCGATTAATCATCGTGATCTCACCCTCTTTATTTAAAGCAACGACCACGACTCCTACGGTATCTAAATATAATTGAATTTTCTCTCTTTCTTTTTCCAATTCAATTTGAACTTTATCTTTTTGTGAATTATCCCTTAGAACAGCTATGAGTTTTAATTTACGATCTAACTTTACTAACGAACCTTTTGCAGTAACAGGAATATAATGTCCATTTTTATGTTTTACCCTATATTCTAATGAAATTATACCCTCTCCATGGATAACTTTTGCTAAATTTATATTTACTAATTCTAAATCATCTTGATGAATATAACTGAAAAATTGAGTGCCAACAATTTCTTCTGGTTGATATCCGAGCATATGGTAAACACTGGGGCTAATATAGGAAAAGAATCCATCTAAATCTACTTCGATTATGACGTCCAAGACATTATTAATTAAAAATTGATATTTATCTGTTGTTTCTATTAATTTGCCATTCATTCGCACCATCTTAAACCCAGCCCCCAAGTTTATAACAGAAATTAAAAGGTTAAATGAAAAAATTTTGTTACGAATAATTTAGAAGTCAGTAATTTATTTAATAATTAGCATCTGAGAAAATCGATTTATGTTAACATGCTTAGAACTATCTTTTTATTAGGCATTGGTAAGATCTCCCCGTCGGTATTAATTGATTTAAAGCAGAATCTTGAGATAAGCTTAAGAGATTTTAACATCAGTATCGAGATTCTTAAAGAAAAGATAAAATTGAGAAAAAAATACTATAATTCAATTAGAAATCAATATAAAGCAATCCATTTGTTAAATAAGTTAGAAGAAAAAGCTAAAAATAGAGAACTTTTTAGACTTCTTGGAATTGTTGGAAAAGATATCTACTCTAAGGAAAAAGATTTCATTTTTGGGTTAGCTAAAAGAGGTTCCTATGCTGCTCTTATCTCCTTACCTCGTCTTAGAGAAAATTTTTATATTAAATCAGGAACAGCTTATAGAAAAGTAGAATCAAAGGATGAATTTAATGAAAGAGTATTAAAGGAAGCAAAACACGAGCTTGGGCATACATTTGGGTTAATACATTGTAATAATAAATGTGTAATGCAACTATCTAATAGTTTAGCAGATACAGATAAAAAGCCTGTAGAATATTGTGAAATTTGTAAAAAAGAATTAAATATTTTTCTTTCCTGATTAAAATGATTCTACATTAAATCGTTTAATGAATGTAGTATAAAGATTTTCACTAAGTTTCAAGAGTTTCTTATTATTTTTCACTAATTTTATTAAATCTGAGGGGATATTTTTCATTCCAAAATAAGCTCCTGCCAAACTGCCTCCTATTGCTCCAACTGTATCACTGTCTCCTCCTGCAGTAGCAAGTTCAAAGATGCATTCTTCAAACGAATTTAGTCTTTTTAAAAAAATAAAAAGTGAACAAATCACAGTGCTTATTGTATAGGGATGAACAAACGCTTGCCCCATATATTCTTCAATAAAATAGGGTGATTTTACTCCTGCTTGGGAAAATTTAATTAAACCCGCTTCAATGGGGATGTTAAGATTAGATTTTAATTTTTCCAGAAGGCTGATAAATTCTTCCCAAATATCTTCATGAGAGTTAGAAATTGATGAAATTAAGATCTCGAAGAATTCATCAATTGGAAAACCAGTATTTGGATTTTTCTTAATCAAATATGCTATAGCCTGAGCAATTATGATTGCTCCTGCTGAGGCTGCGGGATGAGAATGAGTGATAATACTTGATTTAATTGCGGTGGTCTTTAATCCTTTTAGATTAGTACAATAGAAAAGTCCTATTGGAGCAATTCTCATTACAGTACCATTCCCACCAGAGTTTGATGCCGCTTCTTTCCACGGAATTCCATATTTTAGTTTTCTAATTGAAGATATACAACCCCATCCTGGCCCTATAGGTGGATCATCTAACCATTTTACATATTCTCTAATAAAATTATCTATATTAAAGCCATTTCCTTGAATAAGTGCTTTGGCAGTATGTATAGTTAATTGAGTATCGTCGGTATAAGTTCTAAAAATATCTCTATATTCTTTAATAAATTCTCTGAAATCTTTAAAGTAAGAATAAATTTCTTTCCGAAGCTTTTCTTGAAAGGGACACCCGAGTGTATCCCCTATTGCAACCGAAATTAGAGTACCTTGGAATTTATCTAATAAATCTAATGACATTGTAATTCAACATAAATGTCTATTCTTTTAATTTTTTGGTAACCACGAAATAGTACATTTGGATTTTTCCTTTAAATAAGGAGGAAAAAAATAATATTAACTTAAGTAAAAGGTTATTAAAAAGTCTTATATAGATACATTACTAGATTAAGTGTTAATCTACACAATAAAAATATGGAGGAATTTCTTATGGCTGAGATAGATAAACTAAAAAATGTTATTACGGCAATGATTACTCCCTTTAATGATGATTATACTATAGCTGAAGACAAATATCGAGAATTCATAAGATTTCAGATTAACAATGGTTGCCACATACTAACTATGGGCACTACAGGGGAAAGTCCTACTTTATCTCATGAGGAACATCATCAAGCTATGGATATAGCAGTTGATGAAGCAAAAAAGAGTAATAAAGATCCATTTGTGTTAGCCGGGGCGGGAAGTAACTCAACTCGAGAAGCAATTTCTCTCGCTGAATATGCAGAGAAAATTGGAGCGAATGGACTATTAATAGTCGTACCTTATTATAATAAGCCAGTTCAACACTCGTTAATTAACCATTTTTCTGCTGTAGCAGATTCTGTATCCTTACCTATTATTCTATACAATGTGCCAAGTAGAACAGGGAGAAATTTGGAGCCTGAGACTATTTCAAAACTTGCATATGCGAAAGATAACATTGTTGGGATAAAATGTGCTAGTGGTGATATTGACCAAATAACTAAAATTATTAAAACCACTCCTGATGATTTTATTGTGTTAAGTGGTGATGATGCTATGACTTATCACATCATGGCTTTGGGAGGTAAAGGAGTTATTAGTGTTGCGTCTAATATTATTCCCTCAAGAATGGTTGAATTCACCTCTACTATGCTGAATAATGACTGGCAGAAAGCAAGAGAAATACAACTCGAACTTTACGATTTGTTCAAAGTATTATTTATTGAGACAAATCCTGGACCAGTTAAATACGCAGCAGATGAAATGGGGTTAATGGATATGAGGATGAGGCTACCATTAACACCCCCTTTAAAAGAAAATCAGAAGAAGATCAAAACTGTTCTTAAAAAATTAGATTTAATTTAATATTATATGAAGCGGGTATTTATATGATTAAATTATTAATTTTTGGGCCATCAGGCTCAATGGGTAAATTAATTAGTAAACTAGCATTAGATGACGAGGAAATAGATGTCGTAGCTGCATGTGATGTAAATAAAATAGGTGAAAAGTTAGCACATATTACAGGCGTGGAAGATCCAAATAACATTGAAATTAGTGATGTAAAAAATCTTGAGGAGATAATATCAACAAAAAAACCAAAAGTAGCAGTAGATTTTACAGTCGCCTCTGCAGCAGAAAGGAATTGCATCATCTGCGCTGAAAACGGGATCAGATGTGTTATTGGAACCACTGCTTTGTCTCAAGAGTTTTTTGATAAATTGAATGTATTAATAAAAAAAACACACGCACCCGCAGTTTTCTCACCAAACATGGCAACAGGGGTAAATGTACTATTTAAAATGGCATCGGTGTTGACAAAATATTTAGCAGATTGGGATATTGAGATAATTGAAGCACATCATCACAGAAAGGTTGATGCTCCCAGTGGAACAGCTTTGAAGATTGGTCAAAATATAAGTGATACATTAGGTTCTGATTTTGAAAAAATAGCAAAATTTGGAAGGCAAAAGGGTCCTAATAAACGGCTTGTGGGAGCAAGAGAAGAAATTGGAATCCATTCAATTCGTGGTGGTGATATTGTAGGTGATCATATAATACTATATGCCGGACCTGGAGAAAGAATTGAATTGAAACATCAAGCTCACAGTCGAGATTGTTTTGCAAATGGTTCAATTAAAGCGATTAAATTTTTAGCTAACGCTAAAGATGATAAGATTTACTCTATGGCAGAAGTGTTAAAACTTTAGAATTAAATATTTTTTCGCAATTAGCATTTTCATCTTTGTTTAAGAGCTTTATGAATTTCTTCGATCATTTTCTCAATCTTAAATGGTTTATCTTGAAAGCTAACTGCACCCAAAGAAAGAGCTTCATTTTTAATACTACTATCTGCACTTTTAAAAATAATTTTAGTATGACTATCTAATTGTAAAATCTCTTTTGTTGCCTCTAGACCATTTTTGATTGGTATTCTATGGTCCATTAAGATAATGTCTGGTTTATTTACAAATGATTTAAAGAGACCAATAGCTTCCTCTCCATTATTGGCTATACCTGCTATCTCAAATCCATAGGCTAAAAAGATATGTTTAAATGTAAATTGGATAGAAGGTTCATCATCAACAATTAATATAGATGGCATTTTAAATCATCTCAGGAAATAATATTATGAAATTCGATCCTTTTGAATAATCACCTTCTATTCTATCTTCGACCCAAATTTTTCCTTTAAATATCTCAATTATTTTCTTTACAAGAGACAATCCTAAACCCATTCCACTTACATTTTTCCCGTCTTTATTCACTCGGTTAAAAACTAAATTTTTGCGGGAATCCTCTATACCAAAACCATTATCAATAAATTCAATTTTATAATTATAATAATTACGTAAGGTTTGTTTTGAAACTTTTATTTCAATTTTAATAATTGGGTTATTATTGTGCATGACACTATTAATTAGAATATTCTCAAATACGTATTGGATTAATTCATTTCCCAATATAAATATCTCTTCATCAAATGAATCAAAGTTAATTTCTATCTTTTTATCTTGAAAAGAATTTTTTAAGTTTTCTATTGATTTCTTCAAAATACTGACAATTTCAACTTTTTCCATCATCATATTATTTTCTTCGAGTTGAGAAAGCCTTCGTACATTAAAAACTAAACGTGATCCTCGATCAACTTGTTCTTGGATTATATTTAAAGCTTTTTTGATGGAAGCTTCTAATTTTTCATCTTTAGTCATTACTTCAATTAATTGAGTTGGTGATAAAATTCCCTGTAAAAGATTGTTAATGTCATGAGCAAATAAATCTTTATAAAATTCGGCACGATCATAAGCATCCTTAAATCTTTTTTCTGACTGTCTTAATTGCGTTTCGATTTTTTCGCGTTCCTTAATTTCTTTTGTTAACCTTGTTAATGCAACAGCCATATCTGCTTTAGTGGCTTCATCAGTAGTTAATAATTTCCCTATCTCTTCTTCAATTGTGCGATCTGAAGGTTCAACAATAAATTCATCAACATCATCCCCTTTGGCTATGAATTTGGTTTGTACAGCCCAACAATTAGTCATAAAATGTTTCGAGCAATAACCTGCCATTTTACCTGCTACCATACCACTCCCCCAACAGACACCTAATGCTTTTTGATACCGACTTTCCCAACTATCTTCAACTTAGAATTGACATTTCTTCTTTTCCTCATCTATAGCTATAAGCTTCCACCGACCCCAACCAGCTACTGCAGCAATATTAGCAATTGCTTTAAATCCTTCAGTAAATTTTGAAAAACCAATAAAAACATCCCAATCTTCTTCTACACTCTTACGTCCTTCACTTTGTAATGCTAAGTTAAAACGCTTAGGTCCAACCATAAACTGCATGCCAGACATCAATCCTGCAAGGGTGGTATGAACCCACATCATCGCTACAGGTAGAGTTTCAAATGTACAAGTACCTCTTTCTGGATCCCATTCAATAGTTATATCACTTACGGTTATTTTCATAATAATATCAATTTTTTATAAGTTATCTTCTCTAAGATGTTTTATCGTCCTTTAATCTTCATAAAGGTATAGACAATATATACAATATTTTGAAAAATAAATTTCAAATTTTATTCCCCCCTAATTTAAGATTTATGTCGATAAAACTGACATTAGATTAGAGAATTAAATTATACAACAATAAAATGTTTATATAATAAAATTGTACATAAGGTTAACAGGTTTAGCAATGTAAAAGATTGAGATAAAATTATAAAGAGAATCAGTGCAGATCAGTATTATCATCAATCGCCTTAGTGTTAGTTCTAAGCCAGATTTCATTACGCCAACACTTCATCGAGATTATTAGAGGGTATCCAGCCCAAATAATCCCACTTCTTATAATCTTATCTCAATATAATAAAAAGTAAACTAAAATAATAAGATTTGTCAAATTTGGGCTAAAATGTCACAATAGTAAATTCGAGTGAAGAATTAAAAATCTTCTTTATGATCATTTGTAGAGTGAGTAAGATACATCCGAATACTCCAATAAATTAAAAATGATCCAACCAAGAAAAAAACTGATGTAATAATCTTGATAATATCATATAAGATACTGAAAGAATCATTCAATGTTATTAAATCAAATAAATATTCCGCTGTTAGAATGTACCCAAATGTTAAAAAGATTGCTCCTATGCATATTTTCACTGAATTCTTTATTGTCATTTCACTATTTCTCAAATATGAGAAAAAAACTAAAAAAGGAATAAGCGCAGTAACGACAAAAATTAATATTAAAAGTATGACTGAAATATCGAATATTAATAAGATGAAAAGAATAGGAAAAAGTATGATTCCGGCATAATAATGCCTTTCATAGGTGATAATTCTCATTACTTTCTCTACATGAATAATTTTCATGAAAAATGCAGAAAACATAATGAGAATGATAACTTTAAATAATAAATAAGAAAGGATATTATCAAATTCTATTAATAGAAGAAAAATTTCTATTATATTTACTATTCCAATTGAAATAAAAAAGGTTTCCCAAGAAAAAAGATCATTATACAGATCAAAATTTTTACTCTTACTGAATTTTTTAGCAATATATAGCCTATCAATAATAATTGAAGCATAGGCAAATACACTAACACTATTAAATAAATATATAACAAGACCAATAATCGAAATTGAGAAATAAATGTTGGACATGATTAAATTTATTTATTTTGTATAAAATAGGACCGTTGGTAAAAGTTTTCCTATAAGTGATAAGTGTTCATTTTTCGGGAGGTTTATTAGTGTTTTAGCTACTTTATTAATAGCCATCTCTGCTAAGTCTAAATGAAACATATCACGATATTCCGAATTTTCTGATGATGATATGATTACTTTTTCCCATTCTAAACCTAAAGCATTAGCTTGTAATTGTAATCCTGCTAGTGCCATACCTGCTTCGATTTCCGCCCAGCCAGTAGTATCCATAAGTTTACGATGCATAAAGCCAGAACAAGGTTTCTTTCTATCAATGCATAAAAGGATTATAAACTGTGAACAATCAAGGTCGAATTCCTCCTTCACTCCATCAAATAGTTCTTCTGAACTATATTTTTGCAAATAATGATCATAATTTATACGGTTATCTATTTTAACCCATCTTTTCAAGGCAGAGAAACCCACTGGATTGTAAATATAAGCTCCCTTAGGTAAAACGACGAAATTTTTTATAAAAATAATAGGATATACAGCATATCCTGCACATCCAGAAGCATGAACGCGGCCAAATCCATTCTTATCTAAATTATCCCTATTTCCATGAGTAGTATGATCAGTTTCTCCTTCACACGCCCAAAGCAATTGCGAAATTTGGTATACTTTGTTTATATTTGATGTTTTTTCCTTGGATTGCTTAAAAATTGCACTTTCTAAAGAAACTCCTTTGTAAACACCTTTATAAATAGCTTGATTTTCATAACACTCTGGAGTGTTGAGAAGGTAAGTTCCCTCTTTTAAAGTAATTTGGAGTGGTTCTGACGTATCTTGCACCAGGGTATCATCATTATCTTTTTGTACAGCAACTGAATATAAGAAAACTTGATCTTTATTTGTAAGGGAATTCACAAGATTATTGATTTTTTTAGGGCTTCGAGCTCGCTGGGAAACACCCAATCCAATACTTACTGCTTTCAATGAAAGATATTGCCAGATCAATCCTACATTAATTAGTTCCCCTAAATTCATTAAATCTTTACTATTCAACTCGGGATATAATTCCATTGTAAATTTAGTTTTTAGTATACTGGAGAGTAAGACAATATCCTTCCCATTATATGTATAGATGCCCCCTTCATAATCTTTTCCTTGGGGAAGAATAATATATAATAATTTTAAAGGAGCAGCTTCAAATGCAGCTTTACAAAGATCCAAAATATCGGTAAGAGGTAATATACTACCACCACCAGAACAATCTTTACGAGTCGCTATGCATTCCTGCAAGCTCAATTTCATATTTTTAATGATAATATTATCAATAATAAATTCTTCTCCTTAGAATTAAAAATCAATATATACCTAATAAAAAGAGTAGGATTAAATAGGAATATCTTGCAAAAATTTACTTCAGATGATCAGGAATTTCTTGTCCTTTAGTTAAATCTTCAAAAGTTTCTGCTTCTCTAATTATGAATGTTTTACTTTTGGAAATTAAAAGTTCTGCTGGTCTTGGTCTAAAATTATAGGAACTACTCATAGTAAAGCCATAGGCACCAGTATCAAGTATAGCAAGATAATCTCCTTCTTCTAATCTTGGTAACTTTCTTTCTTTACCAAGGATATCGCCTGATTCGCAGATGGGACCCACTATGTCATAAGTCATTGTCATCTCTTTATTCATTATTTTACAAGGAATAATATGATGATACGAACCATACATTATAGGACGAATTAAGGTATTAAATCCCGCATCAGTCCCAGCAAATAATTTATATCCATTATCTTTGATGGTATTTATTTGAGTAAGAATTATAGATGCTTCTGCTGAAAGATAACGTCCAGGTTCAATAATAAATTTTGGATTCCTAAATCTCCCGCCTTCATTTAATTCTTTGAATCGTTTGAGAATTACACTTTTATAAAGTTCTAGATCTAATGGTTCTTCTTCTGGTCGGTATGGTATGCCTAAACCACCCCCAAAATCAACAAACTCAAAAGAAATATCAAGTGTATCTGCTAATTTCATAATAATAATTAAATATTTATCTATCGCTTTTTCAAAATCACGAGCATTAATGATTCCTGAACCTATATGGATGTGAGTCCCAAATCTTTTAAAACCTGCTTCCTTCGCTTCCGAATAAGCTTCAATTACTTGGTCCTCTAATATTCCAAATTTAATTGTCTTTCCTGCTGTTATGGTGTGAGAATGGTGACCTGCCCCAAATTCTGGATTAATTCTAAACGAAATTAGCTTCTTTTCTTTTCCCAAATCATTATACATTTTTACTAATCTTTTTAATTGACTGATACTATCTAAATTCACGAGAATATCATTTTTTACCGCAAATTCAAAATCTTTATTCGTAAACATATTTCCTGTGTATATGATTTTGTCTGGAGAAATTCCTACTTTTAAACATGCGTGAATCTCTCCCATAGAAGTACAATCAAAACCTGCTCCTTCTGATTCGAGTATTTTTAGAATAGATAAATTTGAATTTGCTTTCATAGCAAAATGTATGGAATTATTGGTATATTCAGAATCTAGAATCTTTTTCAATTCTTTATATCGACTTCTAATAGCTGTTTCGTTAATTATATAAATAGGAGTTCCAAAATCTTTAGCTAATTCTATAGTATTAAGATTCCCAAAATGTAGAATATCATTTCTATATTCTAAATCCTTCTTTTTTAACCATTCAGCATATTTCATACTAAAAACCCAATTCAGTGTTAGACTTTTAATTCTTCAAGGATTCCCCTAAAAATTTTATTTACAGGACCTTCCATAAGGACAGTTTTGCCTATATAAGTAATTTTTAAATCCCCTCCATCATTATGGACCGTTATCGGTGTGGCTTTCTTAAATTTACCTAAAATTGCACCTGCTACTACAGATGCACAAGCACCTGTTCCACAAGATTTAGTAATCCCAACACCTCTTTCAAATACTCTTACAATGCTTTCCTCTTCTGAAATAACTTTTACGAATTCCACATTTACCTTATTTGGAAATCGTTTGTGTGACTCTATTGTAGCACCATACATATTTAGTTCATCATCATTTAATTGTTTATTTATAAAAATTACCGCATGAGGATTTCCCATAGATACTGCTGTAAAATTAAATATTTTATCTATAATAGAAATTGGTTCATTTATACATTTGTCCGATAAGGATTCTGATATTACTGGTATTTCTGCACATTTTAGAATCGGCGGGCCCATATCAATTTCAACGCTTACTACAGATTCATCAATGATTGTATTCTTTGCAACCATTATCCCCTTTAATGTCTCAATTCTAATATCTTTTTTGTGGACAATATTATGTTCGTAAACATATTTAGAAAAACATCTTATCCCATTACCACACATTTCTGCTTCTGTTCCGTCGCTATTAAATATTCGCATTTTTATATCTGCTTTATCTGAATTACCAACATAAATTAAACCATCTGCCCCAATGGAAAAATGGATTTCGCATAGTTTCTTTGCTAATAATGACTTTTTCTGTTCAGGAATTTCCCAATTTATATCATTTAATAATATATAATCATTTCCTAATCCATGATATTTCTCAAATTCCAGATTTTTTAGCTGTAAATTGCCCATAAAATCAACTAATTCTTATATACAATAATTTTAAAATGTAATGATCTTGAAAAAAGTTCTTAAATACAACACTATTTAAAATCAAAAATTTTAAAATTAGTTATAATATATCTATTTTAATAGAATTCGAAGTTATCTAATAATGAATTACAAAAAGTTTACTGTACTTTTTTCTGTGATTTTACTGGTAATCCCAATAACGGGTGTGAAAGCCTTTGTCCATCTTGATTATATTAAGGACGGTAATTATGCTTTCTTTTTATTCGATTTACAGGCAGGTAATAATACTCAAATTACCGTAAATCATGAGGATAGTGGAAACTTTACCCTTTTCCTCTTTAATAAGCGTCCTATTCAATCATATGTTAAAGCTGATAAATCACTGAATACCAAAATATTCAGTAAGCCTTCACTTGTTAATTACAGTATTGATGATACCCCTTTTATAAACTATACAGCTCCAGAAACTAAAATTTATTATATAGAAATAATTTTAGTAAATAGTGGACCAGATTCATATAATCTGACCGTTTTACCGGAAGGGTATACCGTGACCAGATATTATCTTCCAATTATCCCTGGATTTAGATTAGAATTCATTTTTATTTCACTCATATTTGCAATAAGTATAACTCTCCTTCTTATTAGGAAAAGATTTTTTGCATGAAATAAAATTTTTAATACATTTTGTAATATCTTCTTTTAACTGAATAATTCGAGTACTATAGAAGGTGAATAGATTTTGTATGAAAAAAAACCTTGGTTGAATTTTTATGATAAACACGTTCCTGAACATATTGATTATCCTAAATCTACTATGTATAAAGCTTTAGTAAATACATCAAATATTTATCCTGATGCTGTTGCATATGATTTTATGGGAAATGAATCAACTTATGAACAGTTAATAGAACAAATTGACCAATGTGCTGAAGCTTTACAAAGTTTAGGACTTAAAAAGGGAGATCGAATGACAATAGCTATGCCGAGTTCTCCTCAAGGAGTTATTTGCTTTTATGCTATAAATAAAATCGGAGCAATCGCAAGCATGATTCATCCTTTAAGTCCTCCAAATCAGATTGAATTTTTTCTAAATTTAAGTAAAAGTTCTTTTGCACTCACTATTGACAATGTATATAATAATTTTGAGAAGATAATAGATACTACAGAATTAAAGGTATTGATTTTAGTTCAGATGAGTCCTGAAATGGAACTATCCCCTAGCAGCACAAAAGTTCATTGGTGGAAAGATATCATGAGTAAATCTTACCCAAAAATAGCTACATCTCCAATGAATCCCGACGAAATGGCTGTAATACTATATTCTGGCGGAACGACTGGTGTTCCGAAGGGGATTATGCTTTCAAACTATAATATTATATCAGAAGGAACTCAAGTAGCCACTTGGATGAATCTATCGGATCAAGATTCAGCGTTAGCAATATTACCTATCTTTCATGGTTTCGGATTGGGAGTATGTGTTAATGCTGTATTCATGGGAGGTGGAAAAACAATTTTAGTTCCCTCTTTTACCCCTGATCAAGTGGCAGATCTAATTGATAAAAAAAAACCAACGCTATTATTTGGTGTGCCAACCCTTTATGAAGCACTTAATAGAAATCCAAAATTTCAAAAAACTGATTTAAGTTTCTTAAAAGCAGCATTTTGTGGAGCAGATACCTTACCACGGACTACTAAGGAAAAATTTGAAAAAATATGCAGAGATAATGGATCAACGGTCCAACTAAGAGAAGGTTATGGATTAACTGAAGCCGTAACTGGCATTTGTGCTATGCCATTAGGGGAATATCGAGAGGGAAGTATTGGCATACCTTTCCCAGATATGATGATGAAAGTTGTTGAAATAAACAATGAAGATGAAGCCCCTGTTGGTCAAGAAGGTGAACTATGCATTCATGGTCCAGCAGTTATGCTAGGCTATTTAGATATGCCAGAAGAAACTGCTAAAACATTACGAAGACACAAAGATGGTAGAATCTGGCTCCACACAGGAGATATTGCCACCATGGATGAAGATGGCTTTTTTTATTTTAAAATTAGACTTAAGCGAATGATAAAATCCTCTGGATACAATGTTTATCCTGCTCAAGTTGAAGATGTTCTCTATAAACATCCTGATGTTCTTGAAGCATGTGTGATTGGTGTTCCTGATGAAAAACAGGTTCAAAAAGTAAAAGCATATGTAGTTTTAAAAGATAAAAATAAAGAAAGTACTGAAATGAAAGACAAGTTAATCAATTTTTGTCAAGAACATTTGTTAAAATGGAGCTGTCCGAGGGAGATCGTATTTAGCACTCAATTACCAAAAACACTAGTTGGTAAAATTGATTTTAAAAAACTGGAAGAGCAAGAAATAGCAAAACTGAGTAAACCTTAAAAATTTATAATTTTGTTTTTAGATATACTACTGAACTTTAACAAAGATTTTATTTTTTATTAAAAATTCCTTGTATAAAACCTTCAAGAAAGGGAAAATCTTTGAGCTCGATAACTTGACCTCTTTGATTAAATTTATTCAACGTTTCCATCATCGAGGAATTCTTTTGTAAGTTTTCTGTAAAATTAGATAACTTTTTCTTTGCTAAGTAAGTTTGACCCTTAAGTAAATAACAAAAAAAGAAAGGTCCAACATTATTCATAAGAACTGTATATGAACCGAACTTAGCTCGATCAAGCCCCTGAGAGAAAATTTCATCACTAAAAGATGTTATTGCCGATAAAAATCCCCCGAAAAGTTCATCATCGATTTTTAATTCGTTAGAAAAAGAATATGAAAATAGGAGAACCCCTCCTGTTGATATTATTAAAAGCAAAATAGGTTCTTCATCAGTTAATTCTGGTGCTTTTAACTCACGTTTACGTTGTAGTAAATCTATAGATTCCTTTAACGATGCTAAGTTCATTCTTTCCGAAATTGAGGTTTCTTTTATCTTAAGGTCCTCCCATTCATCTAATTGATCTAATAATTTATCATGCTCCATTGATATCTCTCTAGCTAACAATTGAAGGCCATGCTCCTCAGCAATACTTTGGGCTTGAGTTAAATATCTCCGAGCATCACTCATATTTATCTGAAGTAAAGATATTTTTCCATGTAATAAGTAAGTTTGAGCTTGGAGTGTGTAGGAATTTGTTCGTTTTGATTCCTTTAGTAACCTTTCAATAAGGGGCTGAATATCATCAATTATTTCTATTTCGTTTGTTAGACGTAATTCTTCAAAATAAAAATCACAAAGCTCGATTATAGCTATTATAAATTCATTATCTACTCCACGATGTTCCCCAATTAATTCTCTTAGAATTTTTTCGGCTTCGGCTCTATTTCGGATACGAGGACTTGATTTTAGCATTCGTGCTTTTGCTAATCTATACCATGAGAAATTTTTTGAAATATTATTTCTTTTTATGTATTGATAGAAAAGGTTTAAGTGTTGTTGTGCTTCTTCAGGAGAACGCTTGTATAAATAGACTTTTATCAAGCTATCAAAACTGATTCCTATTCGAGATACTGCTAAGGCTGTTTTATATTGTTCAAAAACTTTTAGACTTTTTTTGTAATATTCACTTGCTTGATCTAGAGAACCTTTTTGAAAGTAAATTTCACCAATATTACTATAAGTGACTCCAGTTCTCATATTGATTGCTATACTACTTCCTCTGGAAAGTTCTATACATTTTTTATGAGATTCTAATGCTAAATCTAATTCTCCTTTAGCTCTATAAGATAATCCTAGCAAATTTAAAGTAAAGGGGATCAATATTGAAGTAATGACATACTTTTCAAAAATTAAGAGACTTTTTTTATAAAGTTCTATAGCCTCATCATACTTTTGTTCCCAATATAAAAAAAATCCCTTCATACAAAAAAGAAAACCTTCTCTTAATTTTAATTCGGAGGGGGATTCTTTTGTAACAGATTTAAGCAATTTCTCACAAAATATAACGTTTTCTCGCTCCTCATGGCCTTTACCTAAAAGAAGTAAGATGTTCCATTTTAAAAAGACTGCATCGATTAGAAATAAAGGATTATTCTTACTTTCATTCTCTTTATAATCTTGTTCTGCTATTTTAAGGCCCTCTTGAAGCTTTCCCATCTGAAAAACAATAGTCCCTTTAAAAAAACGATAATAGTGTTTATCTCTTGGGGTTATATGTTCTAAATTTTTAAAATTATCAAATATTTGTAAAGGTTCCTCTATTTTCCCCTCCCCTATAAGCTTCATGGCTCGTTCAAGATCCTGATGCATGGAAATACGCATAATTTTTAAGATCCTACTATTTACTCGTTTTAAAGATAAAAGATTTCAGTACAAAATATATTATTGATTAAATTCTACACTTCGGTTAAAAATTAAGAAGATAATTTTCCTTAAAAGATTAATTCATAAATTCTGTATCCTATAATTGATTTTTAAACTTTAAACGATTGATGTGGGATCACAATCTTACATCAAATGACTAATTCCGTCGTAAATCCTTTTTAAATAAACTTAAATTCCATTCTACAATTGTCTATCTATCAAAATAGCAATTAATCAACAAAAGTGATATAAATTTCATTTGACGAATTAAGTAAGAAACTCGCAGAGTTTATGAAGGATACTGAAGAAATTGAGTTGAAAGACGTAGATCTATTTGCCGAATATCTCGAACTTCAAATGTTACCAAGTATTGTGCAAACCGCGGCTCAAGCGGTGCTCCCGGGAGTTCCTGGAAAAGCAGAATGGACTCCTGCTAAATTTGCTCTTGATATTGACTATCCTGGTAAAATCCAGACCATAGAATTTGTCCGTTCTAATGGGAAAAAAGCTGTGATAGGAGGAGAAGTCGTACCTCCTTTTTATAACTTCCTCGGACTTGAAAAACGAAATCCGAATCCTCCATTAGTTACCTATGACGTATTTGATATGGGTTCGAAAATGATGCTTCCTAAGCCGATCAAGGAGGAATATGGTAAAGTTCTCGCGGATCCCGCTGAATGGGCAAAGTTTGCAGTAAAGAAGTTTGGAGCCGAATGTATTACCTTTCATTCACTTGAAATTGATCCCGCTATGGGTGATGCACCTGTCTCACAATCAAGAAAATTTCTAGAAGAGATTCTACAAGCCGTTGACGTTCCTGTCATAATTGGGTGTTCAGGAAACAAAAAGAAGGATGTTGAAATGTTCACAGAATTGGCTGCTATCTCAGAAAGCGAAGTCCTTATGCTTTCCGCGGCAGATAAAGCTACGTGGGAAGAAGTAAGTCAATTGAATTCATCAATTGACCTTTAAATCCCATTGGCAGTCAAACATGACCATAATTGCTTGCTGTGGACAAGTTTGGATCTGAACAATCAAATTAAGATGAATAAAGATGCTCTTGAATTAGGACTTGCTCCAAATAGGATAGTAATGGACCCTACATGCGCTACTCTTGGCTATGGGATGGAGTATTCCTTCAGTATATATCAAAGGATGCGTATTGCTGGGCTTCTAGGAGAAACAGATCTTGCTTACCCTATTAGTGGAGGTACTACAAATGCATGGGGTGCAAGAGAAGCATGGATGAGTGAGAAGGTTGCCCCTGAATGGGGGTTGCGCCAGTATAGAGGTCCTATATGGGAAATCATCAATGCTCTTGCTCTGAGTCTTGTAGGACTAGATCTTGCTATGATGTTCCATCCAATTGCCGCAAAACATGTAAAAGAAATAACAGCTCAATTCTTTGAAGCTGTACCAAAAGAATTAGACGCAAAAGGTTATACTGATTGGGTTAATGCTAATTTAAAACGCTAAATTCCTTTTTTTTATTTTTTTTAAAATTTTTTTAGCAGATTATCAAGGTATTCATCTAAAAGCTAAACCTAATTTTTAACTGCATCATGCTATTTATTCTTTTTTTATTTTTGAATTTTTGACTTCTTTCTTTTCTTTCTCATTATCATGTAATTTTATGGGTTTTGTTTCATCAAATGGAGTTTCACATACCCAACATGCATTTTCTAAATCTGTCAATTTACTAATACATTTGAGGCAATAGAATGTACTACACTCAGGACACATGTACAATTCTCTCGCCAATTTTCCCTTACACACAAGACAGATTTTTTTTTCTTTTGAAATCGATACTTCTTCTTCAGTTATTTCACCAGATCGAATATTGGATATTCTAAAAAGATCTCCTTCAACTTTTATTTCTTTTTCAAGTTTTAGCTTATTTTCGGGTTCTTCTCTTAATCCAAAATAAATAATTATAGCGCTAGTTAGGATTCCAACTCGAATAAAAGCAATTGATAATCCAGGGGTAGTAAGGCTATCCCATAAAACAAAACTAAAATTAGTCATAAACCCAATCGAAATAAGGATAAATTTTCGTCTAATTATCCCCTCTGATTTCGATGCTTTATATAACAATCCAAACCCATTCAAACTAAAACCCAAAACAAAAAATGCAGATTCCACAATGAATGGTATTGAACCTACAGTTAAATAACCATTATATAAATTTGTTCCTAGCACCTCAGGGGGTTCCAAAGTAAGTGAACCTTCAGGATCAAATAGTAGAAATAATAAAAAAATAGAACCAAATATTAAAATAGAAGATATGAGGTACTTTTTATAATTCGGTAAGAGGAACCACACACCAATATATAAAATAAAAAAAGCTGCAGGAGCATGCCAACTCCAAGCTAATAAAACATGCAAATACAAATTATCCGGGAAATTTAAAGGAAGAATGGAGAATAGAATAGAGAAAAATTCGACATTTAGAAAAATGAATGCAAATCCTTCAAGTAAAATTGCTAGTCCAAAAAATTTGAGTAACTTTGCTTTAGTTCTATAAGATTGATATAAACAATAGAGTCCAAAAAGAACAAAAAAAACTAAGATTATAAAAGATGTTATACCATTAAACCATCCTAATAGAGATAAAGCCATTAATTTTTACCTTAATTAGAATTTCATTTATAATTATGATAATAGGTATGTTACAATATAAGATTTAATTGTTTTATTATGAATAAGGGTTTTATTTTTTTTATAACTGACATCAAAAGCAATTTTCATATGATGAGGTATTACCAACTAATTTTAGTCATGCGATCAGAAAGGTTAAATTTATTCTAAATTTAAGATCTTCAAAAAAGATTTGATTATGGGATATATATGGCAAAAAAAGAAGTAGAAGTACATGGGTTTTGTGATAAGAGATTTGAACCTGTGAAAGAAGCATTCATAAAAAATTTTGAAGAAGGGTTGGAGGTAGGTGCTTCATTCGCAGCTACGATTAATGGGAACTTTGTTATTGATATATGGGCAGGCTATGCAGATGCAGAAAGAACCCGCCTTTGGAAAGAAAATACAATCGTAAATGTCTATTCAACAACAAAAATTATGACAGCTCTTTGTACTTTAATGCTTGCAGACAGAGGCTTAATAAATTTAGAAGCTCCAGTTGCTAAATATTGGCCAGAATTCGCACAATCGGGAAAGGAAAAAATTCCTGTTAAATATCTTTTAAGTCATTCAGCAGGATTATCAGGATATGATAAACCCATGAAGAAAGAGGATTTATATGATTGGGATCGAAGTGTAGAGTTATTAGCGGAACAAAAACCGATGTGGGAACCAGGAACTAAAAGCGGATATCATGCAGTCACGTTTGGGCAATTATTGGGGGAAATTGTTAGGCGAGTTTCTGGAAAAACCTTAGGAACATTTTTCCGAGATGAAGTAACCTCAAAAGTAGATGCAGACTTTCACATTGGTTTTACAGAAGATATCGATTCTCGGGTTGCTGATTTAGTTCCCCCAACTTCAGATCAACAACAAGGATTTGAGGAACTACAATCAAATACCTTATTTATGAAAGCACTTTTTAATCCTATTTTAACTTATGAAGATACAAGAACAAGGGAGTGGAGAGCTGCTGAAATACCGGCTTCAAATGGACATGGGAATGCGAGATCAATTGCGAAAGTTGGATCTATTTTAGCTAATGGGGGCAAATTTGAGGGAATTCAATTCTTATCTAATCAAATGATAGAAAAGGCTATTGAAGAACAAATTAGTGGTGTAGATCTGGTTCTTATGAACCCAATTCGATTTGGATTAGGATTTGGATTAAACAGTCCAAAATTATTAATTCCAAGAGGGAGTAATCCAAGAACATTCTATTGGGGTGGTTTAGGAGGGTCTATGTGTGTTATGGATCCAGATGCTAAATTATGTTATGCTTATGCTATGAATCAGATTGTTCTCTCATTAACAGGTGATCCTCGAACTAAACGTATTGTTGAGGTTATTCATGAATTAGTTTAGGTTAAAAACCAAAGATCGCTTTTCCATCGATTATAATTATTTTGAAATCTGCACCCATCCTCTAATTTTAATTAATGGATTTAAATAAATCCAAAAAAAATTTTTAAGTTAAAGATTTTTATTTCATTCGATTAATTATCCGTTCTCATTAAGGAGGATTTTCATCTGGGAGCGCCTCTGTAGCCGGTTTGCCCCCTATTCCCCAGTGAGCCTTAGGAACTTCATGAACAAGAACTTCCACTGCTCTGGCAGGAATACCTAGATCGACAAAAACATTAGTTATTCCTGAAATTAACTTTTTAACTATATCTTCGCTGACTCCTTTCCACATATTTACATGAACTACTGGCATCTTAATCTCACCATTGTATTATAATTTTTAAGAAATAATGATTTTTATGAAAATAGAATGATTTCTCTAATAATAAAACTAATTATTAATTTATTTCCCTGCTATTTCTGGTAAGCTTATTCAAAAAAAAGAAAAAAGGATTTTATTTAGAATGATATTTTTTGGCATGCTTTTGCATAATTTTCTTAGCTTTTTTCTCTGTCTTTGCTTCAAAAGTCATACCACATTTCGAACATTCAACTTTTTCCATACATATTTCACCTTAAATTTATAAAATGTAATACTATTACAAAAATTGGCAAATTTAAACTTCTGTCTGAAGAATTGTTTAAAATTATTAAAAAAGATTATATAAATATAAGGGTGAATTAAGGTCTTACTTCAAAATATAAGTAATCCATATTTATGTAGGTGGATTTTATTGAAGAATCTCAACCAAATGGAAACTTGTATTTCCAGTTATCTATCGTGAATTTCCAGTATTCTTGTACAAGGCTTATTTTTTCTTTTGTGAAGTTGTATATATTTTTTTGGTAATTCTTTATTAATAGTAAATATTTTTCGAATTGATTTCTTACTCTGCTAAATCCTTTTAACCTTAAATGCTTATATATGCTCTCTAAAATACTAATTGGATCTTTTTCTAAATCCTCAAACTTTATTTCAATTAGATTTTCTTTTGGTATTAATTCCTTTTCTCTAAAATATTTTTCCATCATATCTTTATAAATTATGAGAATAAATTTCTCAATTTCACTCACTGATACTTCTTGAAGCATAAATTGTCTGATTGTTGATTCATAGAAGTTCTTCATTGATACAAAAACCACATAAGGGTTCCGATAAATATGAATAAATTTTGCATCGGGAAACAATTTTAACAATAAACCTATACGGGCAGTATTTGCTGGATTTTTAAGAATTAATTGTTTACCTTTAACGGTAAGAGTTGTTTTTTTTAACAAGTATAGATATGCTTTTTGCCATTTTTCTAAAACCTTCTTAGATACATGGTCAAGACAGATATACTTGTAATAATTCTCCATTAATTTTTCTGGAAAATAAAGAGCATTATAGAATGAAAACGGTATGAGATTACCAATTGCCATTTCTTCCTCTTGAGGAAAATCTAGTCCCATTTCCATGTTATCCATTGGTCTGTTCTTAGGTAAGAAGGATTTCATGAAGAATTTAAAGAAATTTGTAATTAAGAATGATTTTGGAAAGCTTGCCTCAAGCATTGAAATATAACCAAACTGAGGATCTTGAGTTAAAAGGTTATGCAAGTAAGTGGTTCCGCTCCTCCAGTGTCCAAGAATGAAAATTGGAGGATTTATAATATTTGATAATTCAATTTTCTTCCGAAATTTACGATGCTCGAAAATTCTAAAAGGAATACCTATAATACTCATTATAAGGATAAGATAGAGTCTAGGATAATATTTTAATTTGACAAAAAATCCATTTGAAAAAATCAGATTAAGCCAGTTCTTCAAGGGACTACCTAAAGAAGGTCCCATTTTCACTGTTAAGCTTACATTTTTTCTTTTTTCAATCATTAAGCTTAAACCAGAGTAATATAATGGAGATAGTCAAGGAATAAATATAAAAGATTAGGTTAAATCTTTATTTAACCTTAATGTCTGCCTTTTAATATCAACACTTTCAAATCATTGACAGATTTCACTTAAATCCTCTGTTGAGTATGTATAAGAATGATCTAAATCTGGATATTGGCTATTTTTCACTAAAATGAATTAAATATAAGAGCGAATAAAGATATTATTTCAAAATATAAACAATTCAAGAATATTTTGAAATTTCAAATAACAAATCAAAACAAATATATCGAATTTTATAATTACTATTCTAATTATTTTAGATAAAAAATTAGTTGATGACTTATGAAAAACGTCGTTGATAATGTTTATGTGGTGAAACCTTTTGATCCAGAGGTTATAGATTGTTGTGTTTATCTCGTAGATACAAAGAGTGATGATGGATTAGTTTTAATTGATGCTGGCATTAATTTCGAACCAATTCAAGAAATTGAAAAAGAAGGGTTTAAATTGAGCAATATCAAGCATTGTCTTATAACTCATGGACACCTGGATCATTATGGAATTTGTTATAGGTTAAAAGAATTTAATCCAAACATTAAATTTTATGCTCATGAGCTTGATGCTGAGAAGATCGAACAAAAGCAAACAGCCCCGTTCCCAAATCCATTTTATGAGCGTTTTCAATATGAACCTGTTAAAATAACTAGGAGAATTAAAGAGGATAATGAAATTTTAAAATTTGGGCAACTTAAATTTAGGTGTATTCACATCCCGGGACATACTACAGGATCATTAGCATATCTCTTGAATATTGGTGGAAAAAATATTTTATTTGCTGGAGATATTCCAGGAATAGCGATCAATATTTTGGATAGCAATTTAAATCAATATATCAAATCTATGGAGAAAATTTTAAAGCTAGATATTGATTATATGCTAGAAGGACATGAGGAAGTAAGCTATCCTGCAGAAAAGGTTAGAAATTTTATTAAGGGTTATTTAGAATTTAATAAGGATCTCAATATCGTAGTTTTAGAAAACCCGAAAGACACAAACGTTTTGCTCTCATTAGCAAAGTTATCAGAGGATTTAGGGTGGTACAGTTCGGTTGTAGACTTCTGTAATTACTTATTAGAAATTGAATCTCAGAATGTTGAAGCTAAGAAATTACTTGAGAAGATGAAAGAACATAATCCACCTAAAATTGCATTCATAAGAAGACTTATTGAACAGAATTATAAAGGAGAGATCTAATTATTTTTTTATATTATTATAGAACAAGTTCTACTTGATAAGTAGTAATTAATTCTCCTTCTGATTTATTCTCGTAATCCTTCCACATTGACTGAATCTCAACTCCGTGTAATCCTTTTTTCATGTTGTTGATTCCATCGAGAACCTCCTTATGAATTTCTTTTGAACCCTCGATTATAGTAAATCCTTTTTTAAGATAACCGCTTAAAGATTGGTTTCCCCACCATAATTTTAATGGCTTCACATCTGGAATTGCAGTTGATTGTATTTTTTTCCATCCATAGTCTCGTGCCCATGTGATTAGTTTAGTAATCATACCATCTCCGATTCCCTTATTAGTATAGGAAGCATATTTTATAGTTTCTCTTTTGTTCGATAGATCTTCATAGGAATTAATTATTCTTTTTCCAGGCTTTCCAACAACCTGCATACATTCTATGCGTAGAATTTTATCTTTATCTTGTAATTCCTCAAAATTAGGTACAGAAAGCATTTTATCTAAGATGGGTTTGATTTTATTAAGCTCTTTCGGATCTTGTATACAGGGATGAGCCCCATTTAACTTATCAAGAAAAATTTGAGGATAGAAGAACAATACACCAATAATTGCATTGTAGAGATCACTATCAATTGCTAGAACCGCACAGGAACCAAATTTACTAATTGCTGTATTCAATATTTTTTTAACTATCTCATCTGACACTTCTGGTACTGTTTTTCTGAGATCCATTTCAAATACTGGGCCAAGATGCATACATCTACATAAAAATAAATCCTCATCCATAATTTTGTATGTTATCAATAACCTTACCTATTTTTACAATTTGGTATATCAAGAGATCCTTAATCTCTATTACAACTGTTATAATAAAAAAAATACAATCAAAACTAGGGATTTAGGACAAGGTTTCTTTTAATTTTTCTGCTTCTTTTTCGAGATCAGCACTTTCGAACCATTCATTTATATCATCTAAATCTTCAGTTGGATATGTATACGAATGGTCTAAATCGGGATATTGACTATTAATTATCTCATCCCTATAACTGGTTAAAGCATCTCTGATATTCTTGCCAACTTGTCCGAAATGCTTAACAAACTTTGGTTTAAATTCTGTAAAAATTCCAAGCATATCATAGATAATTATAATTTGACCATCGCAATACTGTCCCGCTCCTATTCCGATGGTTGGAATATCCACTGTGCTGGTTACTAATTTAGCAATTTGCCATGGAATTCCTTCCAGGACAATAGAGAAAACACCAGCATTTTGTAAGTTTATTGCATCTATTATTAATTTCTTAGCAGCATCTATAGTTCTTCCTTGAACTAAATGCCCCCCAAACCGATACACTTTTTGTGGAGTTAAGCCAATATGCCCCATAACTTCAATATCTGCATCAATTATTGCTTTCACAGTAGGTAAAATTTCCGTCCCTCCTTCAACCTTTACTGCTTCAGCTCCACCCTCTTGAATAAACCTTCCGGCGTTATATACAGCATCTTTAACATCAATTTTATATGAGAGAAATGGCATATCACCAACTAATAATGCGTTAGAGACACCCCTAGAAACTGCTTTAGTGTGGTGGATCATCTCATCCATAGTTACAGCTAAAGTGTTTTCATGACCCAAAATTACCTGAGAAAGTGAATCTCCAACTAAAATTAAATCAAAACCACACTCATCGACAATTTTCCCTATTGAATAATCATAGGCTGTGATTGTAACTATTTTTTCTCCCTTATGTTTTTTCTCGATTATTTTTTTCGTGGTCATTTTTTGTAAGGACATAGCAGAATATAACCTCAGTTTTGTGAAAATTTATTATTGTTTATTCTTTCTTCTTTAAATTAATATATAGTTTTGGTATAAATTATATAAATTAGATTTGGATTTAGAACTCTGGTTCATATTAAAATTTTACTATAAAGTGAAGTATAATGAGTACAAAATACGATCCTTTCACTCGAGGCCCATTCCCAGTAGGTGTTCGTACGCAAGAACTGAACGATGAACCTCGAAAGAGAAAATTACCAATAGAATTTTGGTATCCTGCTACAGATGATTATAAAGGCCAAGATTTAGACAGAAAAACTCAAGACAAGTACATACTTCTCACTCAAATAAGACAGGAAGCAGTTAGAGATGCTAAACTTAAAAGTGGATGCTTTCCTCTGATATTGTTTTCCCATGGATATAGTGGACACCGACGTCAAACAACCCATCTATGCTGTCATCTTGCTAGCCACGGATATATAGTAGCTTCACCAGATCATGTTGGTAACACTATGATGGAAATCGCTAATCCTACTCTTAGAAGATCTGCCGAGGAAATGTCAAAGATGGCTATGCAATCTGCAATCGACAGGCCTAAAGATATTTCATTCTTAATTGATAGTATTTTATCAGGAAATACTTGGGTTCCTCGAAATTCTGTCGATGCGGATAAAATAGGCATTTCAGGTCACTCTTTTGGTGGGTGGACAACCATCTTAGCAACAAGTCGAGATGAGAGAATTAAAGCGGCTCTCCCGCTTGCACCAGGAGGTGGTGATTCTTCTGAAAGTGGAGAAGAACAGGATGAAAATAGACCATTAAATGTTATCCGTAAATTCTGGGATCGTAAGGTTGGCATCTTATATTTAACTGGAGAAAAAGACAACCTCGTAGAATTGAAAGGTGTAATAGACCTTTATAATCGTTCACCACAGCCTAAACGTATGGTAGTATTAAATAACGCTGATCATTTCCATTTTAATGATGGTATTGAACAGGTCCATGAATATTTCCGTAATCTTCAAATGACTATGAGGGGTAATAATCTGGAAGCACAAATTTTAGCGAAACCACTGCAACCAATTTCAGAATTACACCCTTCAAAAGGAGCGTATGAATATATTCGCGGTTTAGGACTTGCCCACATGGACGCTTATCTTAAGAATAATAAACAGGCGATGGAATTCCTTGATAGTGATCTCAGAACTTTACTTGCAAATAGAGATATTGATGTTACTCTCTTCTAGCTTCTCTTCTTAAATCTCTACTTTTCTTTTTCTAAACATTTCCATGAATCAACAATTAACTGATACTCAAAGTATTTTTCAGTGATTTTGGATCTCGGATTTTTATGGTTCGCTTCTGCTTTGATTAATTTTCCTGTTGCTTCTATTTGCTTATTACATGAGAGATCTTCTCTCGTGTATATAACAATTTGGTGTCCATCTTCAAGGTCAAAATAATTCATGTAAGGATGAGATTCAATATATGTGGTAATATGTTGCCATATTTCTGATGCAAGATTACCTATAATCTTAACTTTTTTTCCTATATTACTTTCAAAATCAAAGTAATTCGTGATATTTGCCATAGTTTCCAATCCTAAAACTATGTATGTATTAACAATATATACTTATTATCCTTTATTATATTATTGAAAAAGAATTTAGAGATGTATCTCATTTGGATAACAAAAAAGTAGGTAAATATTGGGATAAAAATGCAGAAAATTGGACAAAGTTAGCGAGAATGGGATATGATCGATGCAGAGATCTCATTAATTCTCCTGCTTTCTTTAAAATGCTCCCTCAAATTTCAGGTTTAATTGGTTTAGATATTGGTTGCGGAGAAGGATATAATACGAGAATTGCAGCAAAAAAGGGAGCAGATATGACAGCGATTGACATATCTGAGATGTTTATAAAGTATGCTAAAGAGATGGAATTGCATGATACACTCGGAATTAAATATAAGGTTGCTAGTGGAACTGAACTTCCATTTCCAGAAAACTATTTTGATTTCGCTATAGCAACTATGAGTCTTATGGATATGGCTGAAAATGAGAAAGCAATAAAAGAAACTTTTAGAGTCATCAAGCCTGAAGGATTCTTTCAGTTTTCAATTACTCATCCCTTTGTTAGCAATTCTGGTTTTGGTTGGGTGAGGAATGAAGATGGTGTAAAAGTTGGACTCGTTGTCAAAGATTATTTTAGGAAGTATAATGGTGAATTTGAAGAATGGATATTTGGAGCGGCTCCGAAAGAATTGACTGAAAATATGCGAAAGTTTAGAATTCCACGATTTACTCGAACATTATCAGAATGGTTAAATTTACTAATCGAAGAAGGGTTCATTTTAGAAGAATTTTGTGAACCTTATGCTGACGATCAGATATTAAAAGAGTATCCAGAAGAATATGATTCTAGAATCATACCATTTTTCTTAATTATTCGATGTAGAAAACCGAGTATAAAATAAATTATCTATTTATCTGAAATAATCTTTTTAAACTCAAAAATAGTTGCCCCAAAGAAATCACCAGTTTTCCCTGTTTTTGCAAAACCATTTTTTCTATAGAAATTTTGAGCACGTTCTAACACTTCTGTAGTATCTAATGTTAGAAAACTACAACCTTCAGAAAGAGCATCTATTTCTACCATTTTTAACAAATCAGTTGCGGGACTTTTTTTCCCTTGAAAATTTGGATGTACTGCCATTCCTCGGATGTGACCTTCTTCTTTACTCACCTTCTTCCACCCTATCGTTCCGATTATCTCACCACTTTGATCTTCAGCAATATAAATTGTCGTTCTCTTAATACGTTCTACAGCCATTGCTTCAGACATAACTGTATCAGCGAACCCTTCTGGAGAATAGAAATAGCGATATTGTTCAAAAGCTGCTAAAATGACTTCATGAATCCTTTTAGCATCTTTAATTTCAGCTTTCCGAATAATTAATTCCATTTCATCAACAAACTCAATCTATTTAAGTTAGATTATCAATACGTCTGGAGAGGATATGTACCCCACTTTTTAATCGCTTTGGGTATTGTTAAAATGTTATTAAGTGAAACACCCCATGGTAAACAACAGATTGGACCAACAGCATATCTACCTCCAGGGGCTAAATGTTTAATATTTTCTTTCACTTTTTCCTCAACATCTAAAGGTGTTCCACTAAAAAGCTCTCGACTCACGTCAATATTTGCACCAATTATGGTTACATCAGGGTATTTTTCTTTAAATCTCACCCAATATTCAATATCTAATGGGTGTGAACCATTAATAGCCGAAAGTTCAATATTACTGCACAATTCATCAAAATATGGGGTAGTCCCGCAATTATGAAGTATTATTCGTGCACCAGTCTCATTCTGTAGTCTTTTAATAAAATTTCCTTCATATTTCATAGCATCTGCAAAACTCATCATGTGTTTATTAAAAGAGTAACCTGTAAAGAATACTGTCCGACTAGGCCCTACTGTTTCTGTATAGAAATCGTAGAGATCCAATTGTGATTCGTATACTTTTTCACATAATTGGAGTAATAAATCTGGATTCTTTCTCATATCTCTATAAGCTTGTACACCCCTTAATTCTTGGACAACAGACCAAATACCAAGTGCACAACTCTGAGGGAATTTTGTCTTTTCTCTTATATAATTTACCGCAGAAATGCTAGTATCCCATAAAGATATCTTTCTATGATCCGGAATCTCTAATTTTTCAATATCCTCTTCAGTTTTACAAATAGCACCCTGCTTAACCATAAAAACTTTATAATCAGACCAAGATATTACTCCTTCTTTATTATTAACCTCTGCAAAAGCTAAAGCTTCAGCAGGACCAGCATAAGCAGTAGGTATTGAAAGAGTATCCGCTTTTAAAAATTCATAAGTCATAATAGTAGCATTGCCATAAGTTTTAGGAGAAGTTATTAGCTCTCGGAAAGTTTTTCCAGATATTCGACAGATAATCTCCTCACAGGCGAGAGGAAAAAATGGTACGCGATCAATATCAGATGTTCCCGAAAAAGTTGCTCTTAATCTTCTTTTAGATGCTTCCCAATCGTGCGGCATTTAAAGCTCCTTCATAAGTTCTTTAATTAATTTTACACCTTCCCATCCATCTTTGCTCCACGCATCAGCACCGATATTTTTACATGTTTCTTCTGAAAGAATACCCCCGCCAACTATAATTTTAGACTTTATTCCCTTATTTTTAAGCATAGTCACAGTTTCTATCATCTTAGAAATAGTTACAGTTAGTAATCCACTTAAACCAATAATATCTGGTTTTTTGTCCATTGCAACTTCCAAAAATTTTTCAGGGGCAATATCCGTTCCTAAATCTTCTACATCAAACCCTTGACCTTGCAATAATGCAACCACAATGCTTTTCCCTATGTCGTGAATGTCACCCTCAGGAGTTCCTATTAAGATTTTACCAAGTGATTTATGTTTATCTTCCACTAATTTGGGTTTAATAAAAACCATACATTCATTCATAGCATCTGCAGCTAAAATCATATCTGCGAGAAAATATTTACCTTTCTCATACTTCATACCCACTTCTTGAGCACCACTAATTATGGCATCATCTAAGATCCGTTTGGGATTGATATTTGCATCAATAGCCTTAAGAATATAGTTGACAGCTTCTTCTGAATTTCCTTCTATAATGCTATTTCTCAAATTGGTTAGAATTTCATCCTCTTTCAATATTTCTCTTCTCTCTATTACGGATTATGGAAGAATTCAGCATTTAGTTTAATGATATTCTTATTAAAGTTAATTTTCATAAAAACTTTTTTAATGATGAAAAAAAAATAAGATTATTGTTTCTGGATTTTTATATAATATCCTTCTCCATCCACCGTAAATTCTAAAAGTTTATTGCTGTGTTTTTCAATATAGCGTTTAATATTTTCTCCTGCTTCAGCATAATCTCCTGTAACTTCAAGAATATCTCCACTATTCATCTCAAGAAGCGTTCTCTTAGTTCTCGCTACTGGCATTGGACACACCAGTCCAGAACAATCTAATTTTTGTATATTTGGCATAATTATAATCAATTCCAATTAACTAAAAAGAATATTATCAGCTTCTTCACACATTTCGACTAATCCATTCATAGTCGTTTTTTCAATACCTTCTAATAGCTCATCTTCACTTACGCCTCGTGCTTTCATGCAAACACCACAAGCTTTAACATTTGCACCTTCAGACAGAACATCTTTCATCCATTTTCCAATATTATCATAAGTAGAAGGATCTTGATTTTTTTTGCCAACAAAGATTCCGTCTTCTACGAGAAAAATATTCGCCTTATGTCCTTCCAATAGAGCGGTATAAACAAATCGGAGCATTGTATAGGGTCTTTCTTTAGTATAAGGTCCGTCTCCGATTATAATAGTAAAATTTTTGTTCTCATCAGTCATCTTCCATTATCCCTTATTCTTCAAATAATTAAGTCACTGAATAGTTACTAAATAAAAAAGCTAAGAGATTTATTAATTTTTTCGTTATAGTTTATTAAAAAATTCGATAAATAAAAATAGTATTATTACCTAATCTTATAATAATTATCGATAATTTATTGGCGATCAAAAGCTTGAATATTGAATATTTAAGAAATTTTATTAAATTAACCCATTACAAAAGTTTCTCTAAATTGGCAAAAGAACTTGAAATTTCTCAAAGCACATTATCACACCAAATATCACAGGTAGAAAAGGAATTTGGAGGGGTGACTCTAATCAATCGGACAACAAAAAAATTTGAATTGACTAAAGCAGGAAGCATTTTACAAGAGCATGCTCTACAAATAATGGAATTATACGATAATTGTAAACTTGAAATTTCAAAATTTCAAAATAAGATGATTGAAGATATTATTATTTCAGCCTCCACAATTCCTGGTTCTCATGTTTTACCAAAATTTATTGCTAATTTTCGAAGTAATAATCAAAACGTGAAATTCAAAATAGAAATAAGTAATTCCAAGAAATCTCTTGAAAATTTAAAGAATGGGATGGCAGACTTCGCAGGAATTGGCAGTTTTATGGGTTATAATAAAGATGATTTTGATTATTTTAAAATAGGAGAAGATGAATTAAAAATAATTTGTTCTCCTAAGCATATATTGACAAAAGAGGGTATTACAGTGAATTTAAAAGAACTTGAAGTTTTCCCTTTTGTATCGCGAGAAAAAGGCTCGGGAACGAGAGAAACGCTTGAACAACAATTCCCAGGATATAAAAAATTGAGATTTGAGCTCGAATTCAATGATAATGATTCGATTATATCAACTGTCAGTGAATCTAATTACCTAAGCATAATGAGTGAAATTATAGCTAGCAAAGCAGAATCAGCTGGGCTGATAAAAATATTAAAAATTAAAAACTATCCCTATATCACCAAACGACTACTATATCTTGCCAAATTAAAAGGAAAAGAACTGAGCAGAATGAAAAAGAAATTTTGGAATGAGTTGAAATCTCAATTTAACATCTAAAAAAATAATGAAAATAAAGTGAAAATTTATTTTATTAGAACTCCCGTTTGATCGAAATTTAAAAATGCGCTTATTTTCTCCTTAAGAGGGTAAATTCCTTCTTTTAGAAGTGTATAGAGGAATATTACTATAAATACAATAGATCCCAAACCCGGAGCAAAACCACTTAGATAATCTATGAAAGATGATGAAGGATCAACAGATAAAAGCATCCACGCCATGGAAGCTCCCGCAATTAATATCGATATGAATGAAATTATTGCAGCTGCTTTTTTACTAAGGTTAAAATGAATTGGACCTAACTCAATACGGAAAAATTTAGGTTGGACTATTATTGAGAGTACTGTGTGACTAATAGTTTTCTCTTCAAATTCTATGTAAACATTCAGAAATCTTCTTTCACTTTCTTTTTTCTTTTTTTTCTCCCTCTTTGATTTCGTAGGCATTATAGAGAAGATCATTACTGGTGGATTTACAGCATCTTTTTTCACTTCAACCTTTCCAAATATTGGATGAACTTCAAAGCCTTCTCCCTCAATTCTGAGATCTAAAACAGGAGGTTCTTTTTTAGTGGTAACAATTTTAACTGTAGTTTTATAAACTGTTTTACCTTCTTCATCAACTATCTTTAATTCTTGATGGGAAAAATAGACATAGAAGAGATAACTTCTTTGTTCCATCATGACAGAATAGTATTGTAACCCCATGTTTATCTCATAAACTAATGGTTGAGGTTCTTCAGGAGCGACTATAGAAGGCTCTTCTCGTGGCGGAGCAGGGGCTGAAGGTCGAAACGAATCAGAAGGAGGAGTGGGTGCTGATACTGCACGCTTAGGAGCTGGTGGTGCACCTGCACCGGGAGGTGATTGTGGCGGTACCGATGGAGCTCTCTTTTTAGCTTTTACTTCTTGTTTCTCTTTTTTAGTTTCTTCTTCATATGCATCATCAAATAATAGTTCTTCTTCTTCCTTATATTTTACAGCACCATAGTCAACATCTTCCACAACTGACGAGACTTTTCTAAGCTCTTTTTCAATGGGTTCTACTTCTTCTTCCATTTCATAAAGTTCAAATGCATCTCGTTTTAAAGATTTTTGTTTATCTTGGGCTTTTTCTTTTCTCTTTTCGATTTTCTCTCTTTTTGTTATCTTCAAGCGTTTTAATTTTTCTGTCTCAGATATCTTTACTCCTGTAACAAAGTCAACAAAGCAAATACTATTCCTTTCTAATTGAAATTCACCTAAAGAAGCGTATAGATCATCCAAAATTTTACTAAGCTTTGCAGATTTCTTGTATATACCTACAAACATAAAATCTAATACTTCTATAGCCAGAACACTGGTTTTTTTATCAAATGAAACTTTATTGGTAGGAATCTCAATACTTGTTATGTTTTCTAACATTTCCATTCCCTTTTTTACTTCTTTTTTTATTCTAATGAATTGTATATTGTTTTTTGATCCTTAACAATTTTTCTCTAATAAGTCTTTATATCTTAGTTATTAATAATAAATTTATCTGTCCATATATAGTGATTAAGAGGATATTTATTCGGTTTTCTCATTTATCTTAAGAAGACGATCAAAGGCTCAAATCTCTAAAATAGGATTTAACTGCCATAAGTTTATCTTTTATATCTCTAATTTTCTCGATTTTCCTCTCAGGACCAATGACTTTTTGAATAGCACCATTCACTACGATTTCCTCTCTATTAACTTGAGGATTTTGATATTCTTGGTCCTCGAAATTTTCCTCCCATGGTTTTAATTTTGGGATTGAGTCAATTATTCTTACGTCCCAGTTAATTTCCTTTTTAAAATTATCATTTATAGGTTTTAAATTAAACTTATCCCATCTCTGAATTACCCAAGGGGCATATTCATGTAATTTATCATAATCGTATTCGAGATCATCTCGCCATTCGAATTGATGATTCCAATTTGCTATCGCTATGAAGTTGTTTTTCTCTAATTTTGTAGCTGGAAAAAATTTCCATGATTCTATATTAATATTTTCCTCTTTGAAAGAATTACCTTCTCCGTACTGGAAAAAAAAACCAACAAATTCTTGGATATTTTTTTCTTTCGGATTTAACTTCACATAAACCTCAATTGGAGAGATATCAATTTTACTTCTCAAAATTTGCTCCTGATATAATTTATGGATAACATTCTTAGCTTTATTTGGATGGCTTTTTCCTGAAAAGATAATATAATACGTAAAACAGAAATTAACATAACCATTTTCCATTTTGCCTCTATATATCTCAAACCAACATTCTAAAGGCTTTATATAGATATTTGTTTTAATGTAGTTTACTAAGAGAAGAATTGAAGCAACTGTAGCAATTAATATGATGACAAAAAACAATAATAAATTAAAATATATTGAAGCTAAGAAATAGGTAATTGAAATGTAGATAAGTAAACCTCCAGTTATAAAGAAGAAAGCAATTAGAGAGTTATAAGCTTCAGGTTCTTTATCCTTCTTAGAATAAAGTAGTGTTGGAGCTGTATCAACCAAAAGAGCATCATTATATTCATTTAGAAATTGCTGAAAGCTAATTTTGCTCCAATCAGAATCAGACATATGTATTTCTAATGTTATTTTGTTTATTTAAATTTGATGTCATTTTGGCATCCTTCAGTCTGATATGAAACATAAAACCTAAAGATGATTAAAAATTTTTAAAATCATTATACTAGCTCTTGAAAATTAAAGAAATATACGAGAAGTCTGAAATGGACCCGGATGTCATTAAAACAATTAATACTCTATTTAATCCCCGTAATGTAGCAATCTATAGAGCAAGTGAAAAATTAGATTATTTTTTAATTGGACTTAAGGAACAAAATTTTAACCCAGAAAAGGTATATCTGATTAATTCTTCAAAAGATTCATTATTTGGATTTAAATGTTTCAAATCCATCTCTGATATCCCTGAACCAACAATCGATTTATTGATTTTAGCAGTTGCAAGAGATAACATAAATGAGAGCTTGAAAAATTTAGTCAGTAAAAAGAAAATCAAAACAATTCATATTTTCACAGCGGGAATGGGAGAATCTGATGACTTAGGAAAAGAAATTGAAAAAGAAATTATGCAGATCTTACAGAATAATGGCATCCGTGCTATAGGACCTAATTGTATGGGGGTTTATTCTCCAAATGGCAACTTAGCATATGAACCATTACTCCCAACTGAGCCTGGAAATATCTCATTTGTATTTCAATCAGGTGATTTACATTCTCAAACAATTAGAATTGGGGCGAGAAGATATAATCTACGATATTCTAAAGGAGTTAGTGTGGGTAATTGTGTAGATTTACAGATTTCGGACTTTCTCGAATATTATAATCAAGATGAGGATACTGAGATTATTGGAGTATATTTTGAGGGTTTCTCTAAACTTCATCCTCATGAAGGAAGAAATTTCTTTAACACTTTAAAATACATGAATAAACCTGTATTGTTTATGAATGGTGGAAAAACTGAAAGAGCCCAAATTGCCGTATTAACTCATACAGGCTCTTTAGGTTCCAATAAAAAAATTTGGAATGCTATTGTTAAACAAACGCCCATCATCGAAGTTCCAACTTCTATGGATGATATGATCGATTACATTTATTTATTTAATAACTATATTAATAGATTTAAAAAATTAGGAAAAGATTTCAAAGAAATTAAATATCCAAAAGGGAAAAACGTACTATTAACATTATGGTCAGGAGGGTTTGGCATTATTGATACAAATATAATTACTGAGCTGGGATTGAATGTTCCCTATTTCGAAGGTGAAAGTTTACAAAAACTAAGAGATATCTATCCCATCAAAATAGGGAGTCTGAATAACCCATTAGATATGCCTTGGATTTCAAGGTCTCAAATATATCTTGATGTGGTAACGACAGCAATTGCAGAAGATATTGATTTAGCAATTATTGAAACTGATGTATGGGAGGACGAATTGGAAGCTGAACATTTTAATAGATATTACAATAACATCTTAAAAATAAAAGAATATACCGAAGATCTAGATAAAATCCTTATATTGGTCTTACCTCAATATCCCAGCAGGTACAGAAAAAAATATTTAAATAAACTCATAAAAGATGGTTTTATTGTCTATCCTTCAGTTCGAAGAGCAGCAAAATCCTTTTTAGCTCTTTATGAATATGGGAGAAAAACTAAATTCTTAGATAAAAAGAAATAGGTGTTTTAGTTTAATTTTAGTCGATTTCCTTTTCGATATAATCCAATTCGTATTAAAATACCTATAATCATAATACTTAAGAGCCAAAATAAAGGATAACCAAGAATAACACTAGTAACCCCCGGTCGTGTATAACGAGGAACTGAGATAACCGTAAAATACAATCTACCTCCAAGATGTGCAGGGTAAAGGCTAGCGTGATATGATTTTGTATCATTAAACTGAAAAACATAACCTGGATTTCCTAATTCTGGTATATAAGTCATAGATATATTATATTCAGTATCTGAAGATTTGACATTAAATTCTTCTGTATATAAAGCGAAAGGTTCAACAAAATATAATTTAGTCGATTGTTCAATTTCAAAAGTCGAATCCTGTATTCCTAGCCCATAGATTGGAATATCACTATTATCTATCATAATCTTAGTAAAGGTACTATCTCTTAAATCTGCAAAATAAAATCCAGCTTCACAATTTTCAACATATAAATTATGTCCAATTACATCAAGACCTTTGATATACATCCCAAGATTTTGATTTTCACAAATAATGTTTTTCAATTTTGTTGTTTGGTTAAAATTTAATGAAAATACTTGAATTCCTATACTACATGTTTCCTTGATATGAATATTAGAAAGTTTTAGATTAGGACATGATATAAAAATTAACTGACCATATTTTGAAGCATCAGTTTGGGTAAAAACCAAGTTATCATCACCCCAAAACAGACCTATTGGTTTCCCATTGACAGTATTACTACTATCATATTCAGGTATAGTCTCACCAAGTACAATCCCACAATTTATTAGTTCATTATTATGGATATCTGTTACAAATTCTGCCGTCATTCCTATCGAACAATTCTCAATTCGACAATCTTCAACAGCACCGTCATTTGATATGAGTACTACCCCAATTCCACCATATTTTAGATAATCTAACATATATAGGTCGGTAGTTATTGAAACCCAATTACAATTGGCAATATAACAATTTGAAACGTTTAATCGAACTTGGTGCCAATGGTTATAAATCCCTATACTGCATTCAGTAATTTCAACATTCATTATCTTATATTGATAACTTACTGAGGGGGGACCAATTAAAAAACGAATCCCTATAGATGTATTTGAAATTTTACAATTCTGAATATTAAAGGAACCATTTGTGCCAATAAAAATTCCTGCGTATGTATAATCTAAAATAGTATCGTTTCCTGAATGTATTGTTTTAATACCATCACCTATTATTTGAATATTTTCAATAATAAACGGGTTTAAATCAGTACCATTTCCTGTTATAAAGGGATAAAGAGCCCAATCACTCCAAGTGGTTATATTTATAGGATCGACTAATTGATAGTCATTATTTAAACTCAAAGCTTCTTGAGTACTAGTAACTATTCTTTTTTTATCATCTTGACTATAACTAATATTTTGATTACCACAAAAACGGTTTCGGAAAAAGAAGAATGTTGGTAATAGAATAAGATACAATAGGAGAAATTTAATAAAATATTTATTTAAGATATATCTTAAAATCTTATTTTTTCTAATGTTTAAACACCCAAGTTTTTTTAGATTTCTATCAGACTGATATATTGAAAATAAGATGGTTTATTATATAAACTAACTCAATTTATTAGAAATAATAAATCCTTTACTCCTTGAAATTTTTAATTGAGATTATTCATTATAGTTCTTGAAACAATTTATGTTTGATTTCGAAGAGTTTTTACGTTTTTTAAAAGCCCAAAATTATTATCAGAATCAAATATATCATATTGAACATATTCCTAAGCGAGAAGCTCAATTTGGTGATACTGAGAAACCGTTTCAGAAGCGGCTTCAGCGTTGGTTAGAAGGAAATAATATAAAATTATGGCGACACCAAGCAGATGCTATAAATCTAATTCGTAATAATAAAAATACTGTTATTGTAACTTCTACAGCTTCTGGAAAATCTCTTTGTTATAATCTCCCTATTTTACAATCCATCTTAGAAGAACCTAAAACAACTGCAATTTATGTTTTTCCAACTAAGGCTCTAGCAAGAGATCAATTTTATGTTTTATCTCACCTTTTCTCGGAAACCAATATAAAACAAAGCCGAATAGGTGTATATGATGGAGATGTGGAACCTCAGGATAAAAGATTCATATTAAACAACGCTAATATCATAATTACAAATCCTTATGGCCTTCATTTTTATCTACCTTGGTTTAAGCAAAAATGGAGAAGAATTTGTCAAAATCTAAAATATATTGTATTAGACGA
>JBHLLU010000124.1:0-6164 GCA_048938895.1 Promethearchaeota archaeon | reverse complement strand
GACTTAGCTCGGAAGGAACGTATGGAACTTATAAAAGAGAATGTAAAGTTTATGATAAATTATAATCGAGTATTAGAAGATACCGATGATAAACACTTATGGATGAAACTCGCAGAAGATACCATGATTCTTATTAGCTTTAAGAGTAAGCAGACTTTTAACAAGTGGTTGAAAACAGTGGAAAATGATTTAAGGAATTATGGTGATACTGATACTTTTCTGTGGAAAATTCTACTATTCTTTCAGAAGTTACACTGGATCAGAATAATTAATGATAAAGATCTATCATTTCAGATTGAACCAACCATACAAAACAATGGCGAACAAGATAAGTGGCTAATTAATTACCTTTCAAAACATACAGAAATATCACAAAATGAAGATGTGTATTATTTAAAAAAATAACTTGAGTTTTGCCCTCTTGTCTATTCTCAAAATTAATCGTTAATGAGCATTGGTAATAAATTATCAAAAACTTTTTTTGACAATAATTATAAAATTTATTACTTGATTAGTTATTGTACCTGTCAAACTTGATAAAAAATTGGATTCGATTCAATTATGGGAGAATTTGATTACGAAAAGCTAGGTCTTAAATGCGGTCTGGAACTCCATCAGCAATTAAATACTCAAACTAAGCTATTCTGTAGATGTCCTACGAAATTACAAGGAACACGTGAACCAGATTTTACAATAAGCCGAAAAATGAGGCCTGTTTTAGGTGAAATGGGAACCTATGATAAAGCAATGTTAACAGAATACGGTAAAGGGATGGGAATTACGTACGAAGGGTATGATGACGTTGTGTGTACCTATGAACTCGATGATACCCCTCCGTTTTCTTGTAATTCTGAAGCAAAGAGAATAGCTTTACAAATTGCTATGCTTCTTAACGCAAATATTATTGAAGAAATGCACGTGTGCCGCAAGAATTATTTAGATGGAAGCGTGCCCTGTGGATTCCAACGTACAATGATTCTGGGCACTGATGGATATGTAGAATTAGAAAATGGAAAAAAAATCAGAATTGATATCTTGAGTTTGGAGGAGGAAGCTGCAAGAAAGATAAAAACTGAAAATAAAACTAATTATTTCAGATTGGATCGCTTAGGAATCCCGTTAGTTGAGGTTACAACCAAACCAGATATTAACTCACCTGAAGAGTGTCGAGAGAGTGCAGAAAGGATCGGGCTGTTGTTATGGTCTTCGAATGTAAAAAAAGTTATTGGTTCAATTAGACAAGATATTAATGTTAGCATTGCGGAGGGAACGAGAATTGAAATAAAAGGTGTACAAAAATTAGGATGGATCCCTCTTCTTGTTAATCATGAAATCTCAAGGCAATTAGGACTGATTGAAATAAAGACTGAGCTTGAAAAAAGAAAGATAGATGAAAATAGCGTTAATGAAGAATTTAAAGACTTGTCTGAACTCCTTATAAAAACGAAATCCAATTTTATTAGCAAAGGTATAAAATCTGGAAAAAAATTATATGGGATTAATTTTAACGGGTTTAAAGGCATATTCGGAAAGGAATTAATGGAAGATTATAGATTTGGTACAGAAGTAAGCAGTAAAGTAAAAGTAATATCTGGTCTAAAAGGAATAATCCATTCAGATGAGGATTTAAGTAAATATAAATTATCTAAAGAAGATATTGAAAATATCAAAAAAGCATTAGAATCTAAAGAAAATGATTGCTTCGTGTTAGTTTTAGGCTCTGAAAAAGAACTAAAAAAAGCAATAAAAATAATTATTAATCGAGTAAAGTTTGCATTTAATGGGGTTCCGCCAGAAACTAGAAGGGCATTAGAAAACGGAAATACAGAATTTCTGCGAGAACTTCATGGTGGAGCACGATTATATCCAGATACAGATACAGAAGCAATTTTCAATCTTGAAAAAGAAGTTGATGAAGTACGTAAAAGTCTTCCAGAGCTTCCCTGGATCACAATAAAAAAATATTCGAAGAAATATAATACTGAAGAAAGATTGATAAAAGATCTTATTTTCATAGGAAAACTCCAATTATTTGATGATTTAATAAACTTTTATCCTAATAATCCCTCCTTGATCTTTACCACTCTCTTAGAAACTACAACAGCGCTCAGGAGAGAGGGGAAAAATATGGAAAATATTACTGATAGTGATTTTCTGGAGATTTTTGCTCTTTTAAAGAAAAAAGAAATCAGTAAAGAAGCTATTGAAGAATTTATGAGTTTTAAAGCAGACTCTCCAGAACTGTCGATTGACCAAATTAAGACAAAATTAAAGATTGAAAGTATTTCATTAGAAGATTTAAAGAACCTCATAGTTGAAATAGTAAATAGAAACTCTAAAATGATAAAACAAAAGGAAATGAGAGCAAAAGGACCACTGATGGGAGAAGTTATGAAAGAAGTAAGAGGAAAAATTGATGGTTCCATTGTTTCTAAGGAATTAGAAATTGCTATTAAAGATAAATTAGAGGAGTCGAATTAAATGGGCGAAAAATTAAAAGGATATAAGGGAGAAGGCAAAAAGCTTTTAGAAAAGAATAAAATAGAAATATGGGATATAATTCAAGTTAAAACATCAAAAACTAATTATGAAGGAATTGTTTTACCTAGAAGTGAGTATTCTGCTCCTAACTTCATAAACTTAAAGTTAGAAAATAATTATAATATAGGTATTAACGTTTCTGAGATACAAGAAATAAAAAAAACTGGAAAAAGAGAAGCGATTTATAAAATTCCTGAGAAAAACTTTCCGAAAAATGAAAGTCTTCCTAACGTGATGTTATTGGGAACGGGAGGAACAGTGGCTTCAAGATTAGACTATACTACAGGAGCTGTAATACCTTCCTTTACTCCAGGAGAATTATTTAGTGCAGTTCCAGAGTTAGCAGAAATTTGTAATCTTGAGTGTGAAATGGTTTTTGAAATATTATCAGAAAATATGAAGCATGAATACTGGCAGCAATTAGCAAAGAAAATCGAGGACGCAGCAAATTCAGGTATCAAAGGAATTATGATCGGTCATGGGACAGATACTATGTCTTTTACCAGTGCCGCTCTTTCATTTATGTTAAAGGATCTGTCAATACCTGTTGTATTGGTTGGGAGTCAAAGAAGTTCCGATAGACCTTCTTCTGATGCTGCGCTAAATTTAATCAATGCAGCTGTTGTAGCTGGGGCTGATATAGCTGAAGTAGTTGTTACAATGTTGGGATCTAGCTCGCATGATTACGGTTTAATCCATCGAGGAACATTAGTACGAAAAATGCACTCATCAGTTAGAGATACGTTTCGTACAATAGACAATATCCCTCTTGGAATGGTAAGAGATAGAACTATTAAAATGTTCACTCAAGATTACAGAAGAAGAACAAAATCAAATACAGTAGCACTCACTAAATTTGAAAATAAAGTAGCCCTAATTTATTCATACCCTGAAATTGATAATGAAATAATCGATTTCTATGTCGATAAGGGGTACAGAGGTATTGTATTCGCGGGAACAGGATTAGGACACCTTCCCACCACCCTTTATGATTCAATTAAAAGAGCTATACAAGAGGAAATGACAATTCTCATGACCACCCAAACTCTTCATGGATTTGTTGGAATGAATGTATACTCAACTGGAAGAGAATTAAAAAGTCTTGGAGTTATTCCCGGCAGAAACTTACTACCAGAAGTGGGATATGTAAAATTAGGCTGGGTTTTGGGACAAACCAGCGATCCTGAAGAGATCAAGAACTTGCTTCTTCAAAATATCGCTGGTGAATTCATCGATAGAGAACTACCAATAGCATTCAATTATAATATAGATCAGCTGCTAAAAAATAATAGACTCTAATCCTAACTATTTCTAATTCTGTTTGTTTTTAAATTCTCTTAAAGTTGCTCGAAAACAATAAAAAATTTAAAGTTTGAATAATTTAGATTTCTATCCAGAAAATATCGTGAAGTAAATGGGAAAACGGATTTTAGCACAACGGAAAGGTAGAGGTGTTCTAGGTTTTAGAAGTCCTAGTCATCGGCATGTAGGTCAAGTGAAATATCGTCCATTCAAAAAAAGTGAAAAATTGTTTTCTTTTAAAGTCTTAGATCTCGTCCACTCTCCTGGAAGAGGTGCTCCCGTGGCGCAAGTTCAATATGATGATGGTGAGAAAGGACTTTGGCTTCCCCCTGAAGGGATTTTTATAGGACAAGAATTTATCCAATCTAAAACGGGATACGGACAGACAGTAGAGGTAGGAAATATTTTACCATTGAAAAAAATCCCATTAGGAACTCTCGTATTTAATGTTGAATCAACACCACAAGACGGTGGTAAATTTGCTCGTTCATCTGGTGTCGCAGCTACTGTTAGAAATAAATCTGGAAATAATGTTGAGCTGCTCTTTCGATCCAAAAAAACAAAGTGGATCAATGAAAAATGCTTGGCAACAATCGGTGTAGTAGCCGGAGGAGGTCGCACTGACAAACCATTCTTAAAAGCTGGAAATAAATTCCATTATGTTAAATCTAAGGCAAAAAAGTGGCCTGTGGTGAGAGGTGTAGCCATGAATGCAACAAGTCATCCATATGGAGGAGGTGCAAAACAATCCCCTCATAAATCCACGACAACAAGTAGAAATGCTCCTCCGGGCAGGAAAGTTGGGCAAATAGCAGCGAGGAGAACTGGACACCAAAATTAAAATTATCAAGAAATATTTCTTGAATGTGAGAATTAGATAAACATTTTAAATTATTTGAATAATTTTGATCTTTCTTGATTCTATTAAAGAATTATATTATTCTCTGGGTTAATTCAGTTAAACCACTAAATAACTTAAATAAATATTATAAAGAAAAAGATGTTTGTGTTAAAATCATTATGATAAATAATAAGATGAGGAGAATAAGTCTCCTCAAACCTTAATGGAAATGGAAAATTTAGTGGGTATTAAAATTAAAACTTATATGTTGTAAAAATTCCTTATACCTTGATCGTAGGGTAACCTCTGTGACCCCTATGACCCTAGAAATGTCTTTTTGGCTTATCTTTTGATTTTTTAGTTTTGCTACTAAATAAACCGCTCCTGCGCATAACCCTTTTGGATCTTTACCGCAGATTGAAGTTGTTTCAATAAAATTTTTTAATACTTTAATGGCCTCCTTCTCTATATTAATGTTCAAGCCCAAATCGGCACAATATCTTGGAATCAATGATACCGGATCGATATGTGGGGATTTAAGGTTTAACTCTCGCACTAATATTTTATAACATTTCTTAACAATATTATCATTAATAGATGCCTCGTCCAAGATTTCTTGAAGTGTTATAGGTACTTTTTCTTGTTTGCATACATAATATGCACATGCAGCGATCATCCCATTTATCGACCTTCCCCTTAACAAATTCTTTCTAAAGACCTCTTTATAAAGACGAACTGCTGCCTTCTTAACACGCTCTGGAAAATTTAAATTGCCACCAATTCTCTTTAATTCAGTTATGGCTATTAGCATATTTCGTTTTTCCCAAGATAGATGAGTATTCCACTTAGCCGCCCTTCTCAAATCAGGATTTTTAATTTTAGTTCTATCAATAATAGTACTTAATCCTATATCTGGCATTAAAATGGACATAGGGCAGCCAGTCCGCTCTTTTTTATCTTTTTCCTGCTTTGAGTAGGCTCTAATCCCGCTATGAGAAACATCAACTTCTTTCTCAGTTACTACTAAACCACACTGCTGGCACACTGTCTCTCCTCTCTGGTGGATAGAGATGGTCCCCCCGCCACATTCAGGACAATAACTTGCCTGAGGAGTTATTTCAACAACCATAATATTCTTACCTTGATCCAAATCTTACAATTTTTTTTAGCTTTTTGAACACACAACCATGTTTTCATGGTCAGGTATTTTTACACACAAAACTTTTTCGTATTATATTTGGTGTAAAAAAACTAATTTGTTATAATACTAAATTATTTTTGAGTATTTAAATCTATGTTTTATTTATAAATGGGCATTTTGTATTAATAAACTTCTAGATAAACTTGATCTTTTTACACTATTGCTTGTAAAAAACTTGTAAGTTCTTGTTTTTGAAACAATATAATATTATTGTGATATGATGTTGTTGTCATAAAAAAGTTCGTCGTTTTAATTTTGTCGTCAATGTGAAGATTAGTA
>JBHLLU010000061.1:0-22964 GCA_048938895.1 Promethearchaeota archaeon | reverse complement strand
AATAATCTCTACCAACGAGTTGCTGAACAATTTGGAGAGAATTTACGAGATGAAATTTTTAAAGAGATTGAAGTTCCACCTTTAGGTGTTGATCCTGAAAAAAAACCAGAATTTACCAAGATAATAATGAAAAGATTAGAAGAGAAAATTGGTGGAGAAAAAACAGTCGAACTGCTAAAACCTTGTTTACATGGTTATCCTGGCCCGCTTGAGGAGGATAGAAAACTTTTTTTAAAGCTAAATGACATTGATGAATTCTTACACATCAAAAAAAAAGAACTCATTAAAAGACTTCAAAAGCATAAGCAAGATGGAACTCTTGAATTCGCACAATATATCGATGATCAAGTAATAGAATTTGTAAAAAGTACTCCTTCAATCAATCCCGGAATAAGAAATGGGAATAAAATTATTACTGCCAAATTACCTTATCAAACTAAAATGTTTTTAGTTGCAAAAGATAAGAATATGCAAGGATTTTATAGTTGTTATTGTCCATGGATACGAAGTGCGATTAAAAATGGAACAAAGGGAGACCTTTTTTCTCAATTTTGTTATTGTAGTGCAGGATATACTAAGAAATATTGGGATATAATTTTCGGTCAGTCGACTAATGTAGAACCAATTGAAACACCTCTCACAGGAGGATTACTTTGTAAGTTTGCTGTTCATATACCGAAAGAGTTTCAATAAATCGATTAATTAAATCATGAATAAATTGGAGCAAAAAAATGGAACTAACAATAGAACAAATCAAATCTATAATAGAAAATAATTTTCAGATCCCTTTAGAATCATCTTTAATTGAAATAACCCCTATGTTGATTGAACATTTAGGTGATATCAATTCCGATATTAGGGAAGGATGTTTAGATATTTTATATACGTGGATTATGAATGGAGAATATGATAATGCAGCTCTAATTTCGCTGGGTGATCAACTTATATCCCTTACACATGCAGGATTAGACAAAAATATATCTGACCTCGTATTTTTACGGGCGTTTGCTGCACTAGAGGTAGCAGGGATATTGAATTTCGATGAAATTTGCGAAAATGGAGAAATAAAAGGAAAAAATTCATTTTTAACACCCGAAATTGTAAAGAGATGGTTTAATACTGCACTAGAATACTATCAGCAAGAAAAAGATTATAGATCTTATGTAATTGGGAAAGGTTGGGCTCATTCGATCGCCCATGGTGCCGATCTATTTAGGGATTTTGCTAAACACCGTTTTATACAAAAAGAAGAAATTCTTCAAATATTCCAAATTTTTAAACAGAAATTAGCTTCACCTTCCCCGATAATATTCAATGGGAAGGAAGAATTAAGAATTGCTTCAGCAGTTTATACGGCATTATTACGAAATAAATTTAGACTTCACGAGATTGAAGAGTGGTTAATTTCAATATATGATGTCTTAAAGGAAAAAAGATTTTGGCAGTATGTAGAAGAATCTGACAAATTTAATAGATTTTTTAATATAGAACGATTTTTCAAAGATTTTTATTTGATGGTTAAATTTGGAATCTCCCGGAAAGGTTCATTCGCAAATCCTTATTATAATGCTCCTCTCCCATATCGAGATGAAATACTTAAAACATTAGAAAATTGTATTTTAGAAGCAGATAATAATTCATTTTACTACAAACCAGATTAATCAATAATTCATTTTATCATCTCTTTTTGAATTTGCATATTTTTATAAAACTAAAATTTTTATTAGAATTTTCTTTCTTTTCACTACTATGAAATTTGGGTATTATGTAAGAATTCCTTTAGAATATTCTAAGATTAGAGATTTGACTTTAAGAGTCGAAGAATTAGGATTTGATTCAGCTCATTTAAATGACCACTTTATCGGATTTGATGCGACTCAAGATAAAAAAGAACCATATTTAGAGGCTTTAATGCTTTTAGCTGCTCTAGCTATTGAAACCAAGAGAATTAAGTTAGGAAATATTGTAATTTGTAATTCATATCGAAATCCTTCGTATTTAGCGAAGATGATTTCTACATTAGATGTTATTTCTAATGGTCGAGCGTTATTATGGTTGGGTGCTGGTTGGTATGAAGAAGAGTATAACGCATATGGGTATCCATTTCCCACGCCAAAAAGAAGGGTTGACGAACTTGAGGAATCATTAACCATCTATAAGAAAATGTTTACTGAAGATGTCACCGATTTTGAAGGGAAATTTTGGAAACTAGAGCGAAATAGAAATTTCCCTAAACCAATTCAAAAACCATATCCCCAAATTGTTCTCGGTACTACTGGAAAAAGAATGACTGATATCGCTTGCAGGGAAACTGATGGGGTAAATCTGGGTTATCCAAGTCAGACTATATTTTTAAAGCGTCAATTGGCTAGTAAATTATCAGAGATTAATCAAAATCTAAACAAATATAAAAAAAAAAGAGATAATTTTGAGATTTCTCTTTTTACATCATTTACTATCGTAGAAGATCAGCAAGATTTGGATAAAATAATAGAAGATACTATAAAAAATGCACCAGGACCAATGAAACCAACAAAAGAATACTTATTAGAACATCAGTTTATAGGATTTCCTGAAGATATCAAACAAAAATCTAATGAAATGGAAAATATGGGAATTGATAAAATTGTCTTATCTTTACGAAAATCTAGAATAGAAGATCCTTTAGAAATTTTCAAACAAAAAATAATGTAAACAATTAAGGAATATATTCCTTATTTTTTTATGTAATCTTACAAAAGTCTTACTTTAAAACTTATTCCCGATTTTGATTGATTTCCTTACCAAATTTAAGAGCATTTTTTGTACCAATCCAAAATAATTTTCTGAATTTGGATTGTTTGATTACTTGAGCACCTGCTTCCTCCACTTTAGCTTTCATATAATCAAGTGCTTTTCCACCAGTAAAACGAGCTGTATTGAATACAATTATTCTTTTCCCGCTAATTTTTTTCATTTTAACTACGATTTCATCAAAAATTTTTGGTGGAAAATTTCCGTATGTAGGCATACCAAAAATAATTAGATCATAAGGTTGAGCATCAAGATTATTTAAATCAGCCTCTATTATAGCAAAGTCTTTATTCTCGAATTTATCTAACATTTTTATCTTTTCTCTAAATTTCCCTGTTAATTCTATTGGAAAGTAGCTCACTTCATAATTGGTTAGCACACCTGCGATTGTCTCCGCTGTTTTCTTCGTTCTTCCCCCCATTGTAAAATATATGATTAGTGTTTTCATAGTTATAAAAAATACTTAATTTTCAATAAATGAATTTAAATTTATAGCAGTTTTATTCTTTTGATAATTGATAAGTCTTACCAGTTTGAAGAAAAGTTCGGAAGTTTTCTGGTTTACAAGTTGGAGGTACTTCGCAACCTGAACTCAAAATATGACCTCCATCAACACCAAGTTTGTCAATGAGTTTTTTAACGTAATCTTCAACTTGTTTTGGTGTGCCTATAGCAAATAGAGATCCGCTTACATCGCTCATTATACATAAATGATCTTTTAGGATTTCTTTTGCTCTAAATATGTCTGTGAGTCCATCAAGGTCAATTATACTTGATCCTTTTGGTAATTCCTTAAAGTAAGGGATATTTAGGTCCCAACATTGGTCAAGATGGAGCCATGAAATAATTCCTTCATCAAATAAGCTTTCTACTATTCTTTTCGTATAGGGCCACCAGAATCGCTCAAAAATCTTTAAGGGATAAACAGCACCTTCTGCTCTTTCTTCAGGTATAAATACTACATTACCACCATTACTTTTGCATTGTGCTATGGTGCTTTTTATTAAACCATCTGTCATAGTATCGAGTGCTGCTTCGACTAATTCAGGTCTATAATAGAGATCTTGAGTGAATTTTAGCATGGACCGATTTAGGGAAAGAAGAAAAAAAGGATGAACACGATTAGCTCCTGTCCTCATTCCCATTTTTCTTTTTATATTGAATTCTTCCCCACCTTTCAAAGCGAACTGAAAATATATCTTTCTATATTCTTGTACATCTTCGGGAGTCCAATCACTGATCCGATAAATATACTCATCAGCGACAAATTTACCCCATCCAACTTCCGCAATAGTTTTATAATCTTCTACTTTCATCCACTCTCCTTCATCAAACTGTCCATAATAACCCGGAGCATCGGGCAATTCTTGTCCCGGTGCTTTAAATTTTAATCCTCCTAAGATATATCCTATCTTAATAAGTGGTAGAGTAGAATATCCATCCCAACCTCCAAATTCATCAAAAAATTTGACCATTGCCTCAATAGCTTTTATAGGTTCTCTATGCAATTCCGCTATATTTAACCCATAATATGTCGCAGGTAAGTCCATACCTACAATAGGAGCAATTGGTACACGATCTGGCTTTTCCAAGTTTATCGCAGCTGTTGTTCTCTCTTGAGGAGTCATATATTCTTCTTTCATTTTTATATTCCCCCCCGCGCTCTAATTTGAACTCTTAATTTAATTATCTCTAGACAATAATTAACTCCCTCCATGGCATCAACAGTTTGAAAATCTGCCCCTGTGTAATCTTTTACGAGTGGGGTTGTGATTCCTCCACCTACCAATATCTTCATTTTATCCCGAAGTCCAGCTTTTTCTAATTTTTCAATTACTTCTTTCATAGGATCAAAAGTTATGGTAAGAAGCGCAGAAAAACCAAGAAAGTCGGGCTGAATTTCTTTTACTTTTTCAACGACAATATCGGGATTAACGTCTACACCCAAATCGTGAACTTCAAAACCTTCTAATTTAAGGAGAGTAGCGAAAATATCCTTCCCTAAGTCATGAATATCCCCTTGGATTGTGGCAAGTACGATTTTACCTTTAATATTTCCTTCGGTTTCTACTTTACCTAACTTGGGTTCGATAAGTTCCATAACTTCTCTAAAAAGATCTCCTGAAAGCATTAGTTCCGCAAGAAAATATTCCTTATTTTTATATTTATCACCCACGGTTTCCATACCTTGCTTACATTCATCGAATATATTCATTGGATCTTCGTTTTGATTGAGACGTTCTTTTACTTCAGATAATACTTTGTCACGTTCAAGTTCAACTAAATTAGTTGTTAAATCTGATGTCATGTATGCCGAAAATGATTGGAAAAATAAAAACCTTTTATTATAAAAATACAAGAACAATTAATATCACATTTGAAGTTTTTTTTAATAGGATAGCTTATCGATATCAATTTTTCTGATAATTCCCTTTAACAATAAAAAACTTATTCCAACCATGACAAAACTTCCTGAAATCAAAATTATTAGGAGCAAATTTTTCATCTCCAGATGTTTAAATTTTTCCCAAAGTTGAGGATTTTTAATTATTAGGATATCTGTATAATCAGCATCTCCTATTATATAGATATTATTATTAGAATCTAATGATAATCCAAATGCGCGATTAATTGAGAACATTCTCCACGAAATTTCCCATTCCAATATACTAAAATTGTTAAATTTGAATAAATATAGCTTATAAAGGTCATTTCCCGTAATATAGATGTTGTCAGAAGAATCTAAGCCAATTCCATAGCCACTATCGAACTTATTAGACTCCCCCCATGTTAAATTATTTAGGATTAAACCATAAGGATTATATTTTAATAACAACATTCGATCATCTTTAGTTCCTGAAATATATACATTATCTGAAGCATCTATTGAAATAGCATGACCATATTCAGGAACATCACTGCCCCAAGTAGCATTCCACAATAAAATCCCCAACCTATTGAATTTCAGCAGAAAAACATCAAAATTAGCTACACCTGGAGAATGCGTATAACCTGTAATGTACACATTGCCAAAAGAATCTAAAATAATTCCCTCAGATCTTTCATATGTACTTGTTCCCCATGTGTTATTCCATAACAAAGAACCGCTGTCATTAAATTTTAGTATGCAAATATCAAGATTCCCAACTCCATAACTACTTGTAATTCCAGCTATGTATATATTGTTGAATGAATCTAAAATAATTGAGCACCCACAATCATAATCCTTTCCACCCCATGTTTTATTCCATATTAGGTCACCACTATTATTAAACTTCAATAAACATAAATCATAGTGTTCACCTGAATAACTTCTAGTATATCCCACGACATAAATATTATTAAGTGAATCTAATGCAATATCATATCCATTTTCATAACTTCTTCCGCTCCACATTACTTCCCACTCAAGCTTTCCAAATTTATTTAATTTAGCAACGAAAATATCCCAATCACCTTCTTCAGACATCATTGAAAATCCAGTAAAGTAAACATTACTATTTGAATCAACTTCAAGTTCTAAGGCAAATTCTCTATAATTTCTACCCCATGTACGATACCAAGGTTTATCATAGGAGGGAAATTGAATTAAAGAAAACAAAAAAATTTCTATGAGGATGAATGAAATTAAGGATAAAATCCCTCTCTTGTTCATATAAATTAATAAAATAATAAAATAGAAAAAAATTATGGTTATGTCTTTTCTAATTTCATCTCTGCTATTGCTTTTCCAGATCGAAATGGAATATCCTCTAAGGACATACCTGCCTCATAGCCAAATTTTTCCTTAAATGCTTCATTTAACGATTGAAAATATAGTGAGAGGGGTAAGTTCTGAGGACAATTATTATCACAGTTACCACACTCTACACAACGATCGGCATCATGTGCTATTCGAGTTAATTGATAGGTAACTTTATCAATTGTTTTATCCTTTCTCTTTTTCTGAAGAATGCAATCCACGCAGTAGCAAACTGGGCATCCTCGAATACATGTATTACACATTGTACATTTAAGGAGTTCAGCGATTTTTTCTTCCTCAGAAAGTTTATCCCATTCTTCTAAATCTTTTGCTCTTTTTTCTTTAGCTTTTTCAATGATTTCCTCATATTTTGCTGTATGCTCTTTCTTCATCTTGTCTGGAAGATTTTTCTTCTTTATCCCTGATTTTTCTAAAACATTATTTCCCTTGTCAGAATATACCTTAAGAATTATGTCCTCTGAATCTATTGGTATCCCGAGATCACTTACAGTTAAATCCGCAACCACAGGAATTTTGCGATAACATCTCAGACAATTTTCCGAAACAGATAATTTAAGTTCTTTGCTGCTTCCATCATCTAATTTAACAATAAGACCGTTATCTCCAACTTTTTCTTTCACGATTTTCGTAGGATCAACATCTTTAATTGCTCGCATTTCTCGTCCTGCTTTTGGAAGCATTCCTCTATCTTCTATACCTATAACAAAGAGATTATCAAGATTTATTTGCTTGATTTTAGCAAGTTCTATTAAAGCTCTGGTATCACAAGGTCGTGCGATTAATCCTACTTTTTCATTCATTGCACCTGATACAGATTTATGGAGAAATTTTGATGCAGAATCTGTTCTTGCATATCCAAATGCAATTAACGGTGATAATGGAAAATCTGACAGATCCTCTTCTTTTTCAACCAATTTTGGTTGAACTGTGAATCTATCGACATTTCCAGATTTTTTATCTACTCGTAAATCTGCTCCAATGATTTTGTCTACTACTTTTTCCTTTAGTAAAGTAACTAAAATTTTAGAGAAATCTTCAATCTTAATTAGGTATTCTGCTATTGCGTCCATATATTTCCAACTCTGAAGTAAAATAAATACTTACAAATTACTTTTTCTTATATATACAAACTATTGATAAATTTATACTATTTCTATTATATTTTAAAAACTATTTTATGTGTTATATGGTGCACCCATTTCTTCTGCATGAGTTCTCATTTTTTTTAACTCAGCTTCATCAGTAAACACATTAACTTTTTAAGCTTTAGCTTTCGCCTTAGCTTCCCCTTTCTTAGGTGTGCTCTTTATTCGTAAGGGACTTGGTCCTAACTTACGTATGGTCTTGTCGAATTCAATTGCTTCGTTTTGGAACTTTTGACCTTCTGCTGCTGTACAATATATTATTTTTATCCGGTCTGGACTTACTCCTACAGCTTTTAATATTTCCCTAACATATTCGACTTGTCGGTATGCATAATAGTTTCCTGTCTCGTAATCGCATTCTCCAGGGTATCAAGCATTTATAACAACACCGTCAGCACCTCTACCAAACGCTCGCATTATCAGATCGCATCCTACTCTTCCAGAACACGGTACTAATATATTTCGAATTGAGTCCGGATATTGTGCACGAATAGTACCTGCCATATCAGCTGAACCATATCCTCATTTCCAGCAAGCATAGACAATAATTTTTATATCATTTTCAGTTGCCATTTTATTTTCTACCTCTCTACTCCTCAATTGGTAATAATTCGTCTAATAAAGCCATATATTGAACATCTCTGAAATACGTTAATTCAATTGCTTTTGAAGGACATAATGAAGCACAAGTTCCACATCCTCGGCAATTGATAAGATCGACAACAAGATTACCAGATTCATTTACAGATATTGCGTTATATGGGCATGCTTCTATACATTTATAACATTTAGCACAACGTTCATCGGAGGGGGTAGCCCGAATTAACTCCATAGTATACTCTCCTTTTCCCATCGGAATTCCAGCTACAGATGCTGCACCTCTAGCTTGACTTACTGCTTTATCAATTTCTTTTTGTCCCTGAGCTGAACCACAGATATATATTCCTGGTACTTTAGTACTAATAGGATCAAGCCTTGCATGGTATTCCTTTAAAAATCCATCAGGACTTTTTTCCATGTTTAATACTTTAGCAATCTCTATAGTACCCTGAGATGGAAGTGAAGCTGGTGAAGTTACAATCATGTGAACTTCCATTGTTACAACAGAATCAGTACCCACAGGTTCAAATTGTACTGTAAGGTTCTTAGTTAATGGATCTTCTTCAACTTTTCCAACCAAACCTTTTACAAAGATTATACCTGCATTTCGAGATCTCCTATAATATTCTTCATAGTCTTTTCCTGCACATCGCATATCTATATATGTACAAACAATTTGTGAGTCAGGATATTCAGATTTGATTAATTTTGAATTTTTAAGAGAAAGATTGCAACAAATAACACTACAATGGGCATTTTTATTAACATCTCTTGAACCGACACAGTTTATGAATAATATTTTTGTTGGGCGTTTACCGTCAGATGGTCGTTTTAAATGGCCATACGTTGGACCATTTGGGGCAAGTATTCTTTCTAGTTCTATCTGATTGATAACGTTATCATAGATGCCATACCCATAATCATCACCTTCATAGAGGTCCCATCCAGTGGCGACTATGATAGTACCTACTTTAAGTTCCACAATCTTATCTTGTTGACTAAAATCTATCGCTTCTTGTTCACATGCATCTACACAAGCAAAACATTCAATGCATGCTTTTCTATCTAGCTGTGAAACTGCTGGTACTGCTTGAGCGAATGCAATGTCAATTACCTTTCTAGCTGAAAGATTTTCGTCAAAATAATTACTGATATAAACCGGACATACATCTGTACATGTTCCACACCCTGTACACTTATCTTCATCAACAAACCGAGCTTTTCGTCTTACTTTCACTTCAAAATTACCAATGTAGCCATCTACCTCCTCAACTTCACTGTAGGAAAGAATCTCAATATTTGGATGACGATTTGCTTCAAGCATCTTAGGTCCCAAGATTCATATTGAGCAATCATCTGTAGGAAAAGTTCTATCAAGTTGAGACATACGACCACCAATAGTCGTATTTTTTTCAACAAGATACACTTTATATCCTGCATCTCCTAAATCGATAGCTGCAGATAATCCTGCTATTCCTCCTCCAACTACTAAAGCTGTAGGTTCTACGGGAACTGTCTTAGTTGGGACGTCTTCTAATAATTTTGCTCTTGCAATTCCTGCTTTAATTAATTCGATTGCTTTTAATGTGGCTCTTTCTCGGACTTCTGGAGCTTGATGTACAAATGAACAATGCTCTCTAATGTTTACAAATTCTAGATACCTTGGCGGTAATCCCATCTCTGTTAAAATAGCATGAAATACCGGCTGATGAGTCTTTGGAGTGCATGCTGCTACTAAAACCCGATTAAATTTCCTTTCTTCATGCTTTTCTTTAATTTCAGACGATCCACCTTCAGTACATAACGATAGATATGGATAAGCCCAAACATTATCTAATTTATCTATTTCTTCGACGATTTTAGGGATATCTAAGATTCCTGCTATATTGATACCTCAATGACACACGAACACACCTATTCTTGGTTGATCTTCGTTCATATTTTCATTGGTCTGTTTCTCAGACAATTTAATTCACCTTTGTTAATCCTAACCTCCTAAGTTTTAAAGATTAACGATATTTACTCGTTTTAGTTATTAGTAATTCTAAGAAATGAATTATGATATTGAAAATAGTTGATATTATTAAAATTAAATTGTTATCAAAGTATAATTCAACTCTTCAATTATCTAATAACCTAATTGGATTTTCTTTTTTAATATCTTATCTTTATATCAATATTTCTGATTTTAGAATAAAATCCATTAAGAAATTAACGGTATTCGAAATTTCCTTGTTAAAAATTATAAAAAGGATAAAAAAAATGTTAAAAAATACTTAATTTATGATATTCAATTCTTTTAATTTTTCATCTGTTGGTCTGCCTGTTTCCCAATCCCATTCTCGTTCCACGTAATATTTTTTTAGATTTTCTTCTAAATCGAGTTTAACACCCGCAATTCTTCCAGAAGGTAAAGTTTTCAAGAAATGACCTGGAAGCTTATCATCTTTTCTTGCAATTCCTAAATTACAGTTTATTAGTCTTTTAAGATTATTTATACGTTCTCCCACCTTCATCAAGGAGTTCTTATCATAATTAAAACCAGTAGCAGCATTAATATATCCTAAGATATTATCAAGAGGGAGTCCTGCAAAATTACAATTAATCGTAGAATCATCAATCGCTCTGAGATCTTGAAGTTTAGCAATTCCCTTCTCGTTTCCTTTTATGTTATTTCTTCCTTTACTTCTTTTTATACCTATTGACGGATAATTAACATTCCCCAATTCAGCTCCATACCAATCACACTTATTATGATTAGCACCAACACATCCAGTCATATAACTTAATGCTTGTCCTGCGAATGCTCGAGGTTCATGCATAGGAATTTCTAATCCTTTCACATGAGCAGCTAATTCCGGATCTACCTCTAATTTTTCAGCTATAATTTTGACCCCTTCTGCAAGAACATTACCAATCCCTTCTCTTCTAATTATTTTTTCTATTAATGCTAAGATTAGTTCACCATTTCCCCATTTTATATCTTCAATTTGAATTCCTTTTAGATTAGTTTTGATATGATTAATACCTAGATTGTTTTGAACCAAATAAATTAGGAATGCAATACTTACGCCACATGAGATAGTATCAACTCCATATTTATTACATAAATGATTCGCTAAAATCACTTGCTTCGAATTGAATAGTCCACACAAAGTTCCTAAAGCAGCTACAGACTCGTATTCTGGACCATCCACTTCAATTTCCTCACCATTGATTTCTATAATCGTAGCTTTACCACATTGGATCGTACAACCTGCACATCCATAGGAAAACATTGGATGCTCTTCTTTTAACGTTTTACTTGTTAATTTTTCAGCAAAAAATTCTGATTCAGTAAAATAATATCCTGGAGCATCACCACTAGCCATTCCGAGATCGAGATAAAAATTAGTACCATACAATTTAAACAAAGTAGTTCCAACAGATGCCATGGGATTTGCTTTTTTTGCGGCTTCTTCTTTTTTTCTTAATTCTTTACCAACCTCATTATCAAAAATTTGAATTCGTTTTGTTCCACGAATTGCAACTGCCTTTAGTTTTTTTGAGCCCATGAGTGCTCCTAATCCACATCTACCTACAGCTCTTCCCTCATCATTAATTATAGCACCATATTTAACGAGATTTTCCCCACCCTGACCAATACACGCAACTCTCAGATTGGATTGATTTAAATCCTTTTTTATTAAATCCTGAGATTCATAACTGTCTTTACCCCATATGTTTCTTGCATCTTTAAATTCTATTGATTCGTCATTTATGTATAAATAAACTGGCTCATTCGACTTACCAGTAAAAACAAGAGCATCATAACCGCTATTACGTAAAGACAAGCAAAAGTATCCCCCAGAGGTTCCTTCACCCCATATTCCAGTTAGAGGAGATATTCCTGCAACAGAATATCTACCCGAAGACGGCCTAATTGTTCCAGTAACGGGACCTGTCGCGAAAATCAGCGGATTAATCTCAGTAAAGCGATCTTCTTTAAGAAGTTTATAATCATCCTTTGAGAGCATATTATAAGCAATTTTAGCACTTAATCCGGTTCCTCCAAGATATTCCAACGCAACTTGGCGATCCAGCTCTTTTATATCAACACTATTATTACTTAAATTAATATAAGCAATTTTTCCATTATAACCATATAAATTATCACTCATCTTTTTATAACCTCCCTAAAAATCAATATCCCTCCCATCCCATGCATATTCAAATATTTTTCTGTAGAATTCTTTAGTCATATAACGTGGGGCCAAAAGGTCCACAGCATCAGTTTCAGCGTAATGAATTAAAAGATCAATTTTGTTCATATATTCTTCTTTTGTTATGGTTGGTTCCTTTATCTCCTCTATACATACCGCTCCATCCATAGAGTGTATGAAATCTTTTATTGCTTGAAGTAATTCTGTAAGTAATAACTTATTTTCCTTCCCTTCTGAATCAACTCCGAAAATTGGGCATAGATCTTTCCAACGTTCTGAGATTTTTGCCATGTATCCCACTGTATATGGAAGAAACAATCCAACACAAAAACCATGATGTAGACGAAATACTTTACCTAAACTGTGACCTAAACCATGATCAAGACCAACTCTAGCATTACCAAAGCCTAACCCTGCCATTGTCGTTGCTATTTGCATCCTTGATCTTGCTTCTAAATCTTTTGTACCATATTTATATGCTCGTGGTAAATATTTTAGAATTTCTTTTATCGCACCAATGTTAAGAGCATCAGTGAAAGGGCTACCCCAAGAAGACACATAAGCTCCAGCTGCATGAGCTAATGCGTCTAATCCTGTAGCCATAGTTAAAAAAGGTGGCATTTCTTTTACAAAATCTGTATGCAAAATAGCGATATCTGGAAGTATTTCACCATGTGCAACTGCTAACTTCTTAGGAGGATCTCTTGCTACATCTGTAAGCATTGCAGCACTTGTAGCTTCAGATCCTGTTCCTGAAGTCGTAGGAATAGCAATTAAACATTTCACCTTTTTACGCAATCCCAGCGGTCCAAAAGGAGATATTCTAAAAAGATTTGTCTCTGGATTTTCATATTTAATCATTATAGCCTTTGCAGAGTCCATAACACTCCCTCCTCCAATTGCTATGAATACAGTAGGTTTGAATTCTTTACACACCTCTACAGCAGCTTCAATAGTATAAAGTGGACCTTCTGGCTCCACTCCAGACCACACTTTCGATTCAGCTTTTATTGATTCTAATGGCTCTAGAACCAAATTTGCATATTTTTTAGTAAAATCATCTGTAATTATTAAAGCCCTCCTTTCCTCTCTATTAATCCGAGTTCTTATTTGTTCACTCATTTGATTGATTGAATTTATACCAAAATAAATCTGTGATGTTCGAAAACTTGCATTTAATCCTGCTGGTGCTCTTCCTAATAGACCACCTATCATATTTTTAAACATATCAGTTTCATAAAGAGGTATATTATCTGGTAAATTTTCCATATTTTTTAATCACCATTATGTAGTAATTTAATTAAAGAATTAAAGAACTATTTTAATCTTTCTTTTATTCCCTTGATATGATCTCTTTCTAAATTTAATCGATTAAAGGCTGGTATTTTGAAACCCAAAAATAATAGAAAAAAGAAAAAATAAAAAGAAATTTATGCTTCAGTTTCTTTCAAAATATCCCCAAAAAGGCGCTTTACAGCATCAATACGCTTCTCTTCACCAATTTGTTCTACATCTTTCAATGAAATGGCTTCTTTTGGACATAAATCAATGCAGGCAGGATATTTTTCCCCCCTTTCTTCATTGATGTAATCATCTTTCATTGTTTCACAAAGATCACAAATCAAAGCCTTTTGAGATTGTATGTGAAGGCTTAAAACTCCAAAATCACATGCTCTGATGCAAAATGCACACCCATTACACTTTTCATCGTCTACGATTATAGAACCTGTTTTTTTATCTTGTTCTAAAGCTTTTTCAGGACAGCTACGTACACATGGGGCATCGTCGCATTTTTGGCATGCTAACGCAACATTCATAATTGGTTCGATTCTAACTCTATGTATTCTAGTATTGATTGGATTGAACTCACCATCATGAACGAAAGAACAAACAGATTCGCATGTTTCACATCCCGTACATAAATTGGGATCCACAATAATAAATTGGTGTACTACTCCCCCTCTCTTCTTGGTTGCTTTTGACATTTACTTTTTACCCCCAGCAGGTTGTAATTTACCAATAACAAAATCTAGTCCAAGATTCTTCAATGTTTCATCAGTTGGTATCCCAGTTTTAGTATCCCATCCACGAGCTTCATAGTAACCGCTTAAAACCTTTTGATATCCTTCTTCTTTCAATGTGACTCCCTTAGTAGGACCTTTAGTATGTGGTTGCTTGAAAAATCTTTCTGGAGGATGATCATCTTCGCGCTTCCATCCTTCCCGTATATTAAAGCACTTAGAGAGATTGACAATGGCCTCTCCTCTTAGATTTATAAATTCATCAGTTACAGGAATTCCAGTTACCAGTTCGAAAACTTTTGCCATTTCTGCATCGTTTTCATAAATCCCCCTTGTGAATTTACAGACGATATATGAATCGATAATTGCGTATATATCTTCTAATTTTTTAATTGCGTCTCCTCTTTCAACTGGTTTGTCATAACCGAATCTATCAAAATTTCCCTTAGCATCAAGACCATATGAACCATTTCTTAAATGACACGCTCCTCTAATAGAAACACTCATTCCTACAGCGAAAGAACTCATTCCATGGACGTCGAATGCGGGCATTTCTAATCCTTTTATATGCATAGCATAATAGCTTGCATTTTTTCTTCCCATTTCTTCTAGTCGTTTTCCTGCTTCTCGTGCACCATCTCCAAAAATCTTTCCAGCAAAACCTTTACCAAGAATCATTTCTTCAGTGAACTTCACTAGGTTTACTGTTGACCCAAAAGGTAATTCATAGCCTAAATCTTCTTTTGTTATAATGCCTTCTTCGAAACATTCACAAGCCATTGCTGCAGTTACTCCCCCACTGATAGCATCGATTCCAAGATCATCTGTAAGTGAGACACATTTAAATACAGATGGCCAATCATAATTACCGCATGCAGACCCAAAACTATAACACAATTCTTGATCTATGCTAGAGTAAAGATTAGGCCAGTGAGGATGATCTTTTGGAATTTTTGTAATATGATCACACCCAATTGAACATTGGGAACATGCTACTTTCTTTACCACCCAATCTTGATTAAGTGTATCTCCTGTAAAGGTTCCATCATCAACTTTATCCCAAGTCCCCTCACGGTGATTAAATGTAGGCATCATTCCCAGTTTATTGTAACTTGTGATTCCCGCTGGTGTACCTAAATCACGATATTTCGCTGTGGCAGGACCATTTGCAACTTTTATTAGTTTTTTAGCTAATTTAAAGAATTCAACTGGCCGAGCAACATTAATACCTTTAGTACCTCTAAAACATACTGCTTTAAGGTTTTTTGAGCCCATAACGCCACCCATTCCAGTTCTGCCTGCTTGTCTATTGCGATCATTAGTTATACAGCCCATAAATCCACCACGTTCGCCTCCAGGTCCTATGGCCATTATACCAAGTCGGTGATCTTGAAATTCTTCACGCAAGAGTTCCTCTGTCTCCCAGCATCCTTTTCCCCATAAAGTATCCTTGCAGGGTACTAAATAGTAATCATCATCATCAACAACCATATAAACAGGTTCGGGGGCTTTACCTTTAATTACAACCATATTGATTCCAGCACGTCTCGCTTGAGCAGCAACAGAACCAGAAGAAATTGCCATACCGAACATGCCAGTTAATGGAGATTTGGCAAATACACCATATTTGCTGGAGGTAGGTAAAATTGTACCGGGAAATGGACCTTGGGCATATACAAAAACATTCTCAGGACTTAAAGGATCTACTCCAGCAGGACATTCATCCCATAAAATCTTTGCACCAAAACCATACCCTCCAATCCAATCGCGACAGAATTCGTTTGATAATTTAGATTTACTAATTTTTCCATCAGTTAAATTGACGTCAAGTCTTACTTGGGTAAAACCTTTTACCTCATCAGGAACAGATAGTTCTTTAGTTTTACTCATGTTTTTCACTATTTAATTTATTTTTTTATTAAGAATTGAATGTAGTTATTAAAAATAAAATACCAAAATTTTAAAGGTTACTTGTTAACTCCGAAAAACTCTTTCTTTAAAATCTCTTATTTAGATTTTGTAAAATCAAGAATTATTAAATTATAAAATAGAATAAAGAAAGATCTAAACCAAAAATAATAATTTTCCTATGAAAGTTATAATATCGATAACTTTTATTTTATCTTTTAACTCTCGGTTTTCATTAAGATAACAATTCAAATGTGCTATGCATTTTGGGCATGCTGTAACCAAATATTCAGCTCCCGTTTCAATTGCTTGAAGAATTTTCTTCTCTTGGAGCTTTTTTGAATCCTGGTTGCATGAAATATAAGCTGATACTCCGCAACATTCTGCATTTTCCTTAGTATCTTCCATTTCAATTAGTTCTACGAAAGGAATCTGTTTTAATACTTCACGGGGTGCATCAAAAACTTTACTCAATCTTCCGAGTCGACAAGGATCATGATAGGTAACTTTAATTTTATCTAAACTGGGAAATGACATATCTTCTAATAGCCTTTCTTTTAGAATATATTCAGTGATGTGATAAATTTCAAAGTCAAAATCATCAGTTCCCTTGAAAAGGTTTTTATATTCTTTCTTCCATGTGTAATATCCTTCAGCGCAACTAAATATGAGAGTTTTAACACCTGCTTCTTTGAACAGCTTTACATTATACTCAGCTAATATTTTAAAAGTATCTACATCTCCACGCCACAGAGCATCGTGACCACAGCATTTTTCTTCAGGTATTACAACGGGGACAATATCATGCTGATTCAAAATACCTATCACTCTCTTTGGAATTTCTAAGTAGTCAGGAGCGTTTAATGAGCTCCAATTATCTTGACTTCCATAGTCACAAATCATTACACCAGAATCATCAAGAGCCTTTTCAAAATCCTCAGGAATTTGATCTGAATTGCAGCAACAATTACAATTTAAACAACGATTTGCTTCTTTTTTCGCTTGTTCCTCTGAAAATCCTAATTCCATCTCATCAAAACAAACTAATCTATCAGAGCCCGGCATGAAGTTCATTTCTTGACATGATTGTGTGAGGATATACTTCTTTGGAATTGTTGATCGCTTCAAATCATTTTTTCTTATTCTTCCTTCTTTTAAATCAAGTCCTCTTAGGTAACGATTAATTGTAAAAGCAGCTTTTCTTCCATCCCCTATGGCATCGACAGCACACATCAACGAATTATAGATGATATCTCCTCCCGCAAAAACTCCTGGAATACCGGTTTCATAGGTTAAATTATCAACTACAATCTTTCCTCTCTCAAATTTTAATTTATTGGCAGTAGCAGCATTTAATGGTTCTGGATCGAGACCTTGACCAATTGCTATAACAATATGATCAACAACAATTTTGAACTCGGAGCCTTCTATTTTATTTAAAGGACGTCTACCTGTTTCAGGATCAGGCTCTCCCCATTCAATCTTATAACAATTTAGTGCTATTTTACCATTAGGTTCCTGAGTAATATTGAGAGTCGATGTTTCAAAATGATATTCCATCACCTCTCTCTCAGCTTCATGTAAATCTTTAAGGACATTTTTTAACGCTTCTTCTGTCAAGATATCAACAAGATCAACTTTGGTTGCCCCTAATCGAACTGCAGTCTCTCCAACATCCACAGCAACTGCTCCACCTCCAATAATACCAAAAGTTTTTCCTTTGAATTCTTCTGGATTTTCTGAGCATTTATATTTGCGGTCTAAAAGAAAATCAAGAGCAACATGTACGTTTGGCAAATCTTCACCTTCAAGCCTTAACGTTTTTGGTACATAAAGACCTACTGCTATAAAAACAGCCTTATATCCTTCGTTCCTGATATCCTCTAATGTGAAATTGGGTCCGAATTCTTTCTTTAAAATTATTTCTACACCCATACTCTTAATAAAATCTACATCGTGATCAAGCGCATCGTCAGAAAGTCTATATTGTGGCACTCCATATCTAACCACACCACCAGTCTTATCTCCTTTTTCGAAAATTGTCGGTTTATATCCCATTCTTGCTAAAAAATAAGCAGCAGATAAACCTCCTGGTCCCGCTCCTATGATCGCTACTTTTTCCTTCGTCTGAGGTACTGGTTTTATTTTACTTTGATTTGGATGCTCAGCTTCCCAGTCAGAAACAAATCTCTTAAGTTCACGAATTGCTAATGGATCATCAAAGTATTGACGATTGCAATTCAAAGCACACTGTGCAGTACAAATTCTTCCGCATAAATACGGTAAGGGATTTTTATCTCTTATTAAATCGATAGATTCTTGGTATTTCCCCTCTGCAATTAATGACACATAACCTTGGACATCAACTCCTGCAGGACATCCTACAACACATGGTGCAGTACCCGTTAAAAAAGGTACGCAGCCCATAAAATACCCAATTTCACCATTCTTAGCTATTTTTAATCCTGTTCCCTCTAAAAAACCAGTTTTATTTGTAAATTTTATTTTATCTTCTGCCATTAATTTCGGTAAACTAGAATATACTCTATCATGATTACAGCTAAACAATCTTTCTTTTAAAGGCTCGTAGTCTGAAATTAGGGTACGAAGATCCTTTATGATCTTATTAAAGTTAACACCCACTTCTTCTTTTGTCATTGGACAATATTCTGAGCATAAACCACATGTCAAACATTTCCATATATCATTTCTTTCCAAAGCTTCTTCAGGCGTGAGAAATGTAAGATCTGTAATTAAACTACGAGGATAAAATATATCTAGATAAGCAGTTGGACAGACATTATTACATCGATTACAATTATAACAATAATTTGCAGCAGAGTTTACTCTTTTCAAAGTCTCAATGGAAGCTGTACTTTTGATCTCATCTCTATCTAGTTTTTCTTTAGATTCAGTCATTTTACATCCAGACATAAATGAAAGTTATTGTTTAATTAAAATAGTATTTCTATTTTGAATATAACGTTTATATTTTGATAATGAAAGATTTTTATAATCTGAATTTGGGGTTGCCCTGGGGACAAACTTTTAGGCAATAGGAACAATAATTATTATTTATCAAACTATCAATACATCTAGATCGATCAATATGAGTTATTACAGGAGAATTCTCACGATAAATTGGATCTTCAAAAGCAGCACCACCTTTACACTCTCTAACGCATGCTCCACAGTCTTTACAATAATCTATTAATGCTTGTAAGTTGATTTTAGTTCTAGTGGGTATTTCAGCATCAGTGGAAATAATTGCCCATCTCTGTCGAGGTCCAAACTCTGGTGTAATTACAAGACCATTCCTTCCCATAATACCCAATCCTGCTGCAACAGCGTGAGGAGGGAATAAAAATTTTCCCCCAAATGGATGATGCGCTTCACTTTTGTATCCCTGTTCCTTTAAATATTCTGTCAGTCGAATTGTAATATCCCCTAATTCAGAATAAACTCGGAAAGATTCAATACTGCAATTTATGCTTGGAGCTGTTTTGATTTCTTCCCATTTCATTTCCATGCCAAGCACAATTGCATTTTTTCCAAAAACTTTAAGATTATAAAAAATGAATTCTTCAATAATAGGCGTATATCCTATGAGATCGACTCCTAACTCTTTTGATTTTTTTTCAAACTCCTCCCAAAATCTGGAATTTGTTATCGTTTTCTTGTTGTTTTCATTTCCATATTTAGTTTTTCTTGCTTCTTGAAATCCTTTAAACGTATCTTGAATATATTTACTATAACGTTTTGAAATTTCCTTATCGATTTCGTCATCAGTTTGTAACCTCATCCCAAATAGTTCTTGAGGAACAATGAACTTCAAACTCTCATCCTTGCCTACAAATGTTGGTTCAATTCCAACTTCAGACATTTTTCACACAGGTTTAATTTAAAATCCTAAATTTTTTACATTTTCTCATATTAAATACAATATAAACATAATGGTTACCAATAGAAAACCACTTAAATATTCATGTCCTTTTTGTGGAAAGGAATTAGAATCAAGATTTTCCAAATGTTTTAATATTTATTGTCAAGGACAGAAGTTTAATTTAGGAAATTTAGTAATTTATCGATTGAATTTAGATTTTGGGTTAGGAAAAATAATAAAAATAATAGAAATACCTAGCTCGAAATCCTTAGATGATGAGGATACTCAGTTTATTAGAAAATACAAAGTCTTATTTAAAAATAATATAGTTAAAATCATTCATCCAATTGATCTGATTCATTTTGTGTTCGAAATAAATGAAAAGATTGAAACTAAAGAGGGTATTGGAATTATTAATTCTAAAGATTTCATAATAAAAGATGGAATGATTTCTTATGAATTTCTTAAAGAGAATGCTAAAAAAGTTCAAATCTACGAAGAAGATATTTATACGAAATATATACCACCAATAAAGAATCTCATTATTAATCATCAAATCGATCCTCCTCATAATTTTTTACTTAAATATTGGGCTCATTTATTTTATTCTTACTATACTTCTTATCAAATTAAATGTATTACAAATTCTCGTTTATCGTTAATGCCTCATCAGATAAACGTAACACACCGTTTAGCTGAGGAACATTTTCCAAGAATTTTATTAGCTGATGAAGTAGGATTAGGAAAAACTATTGAAGCGGGGATTTATATAAAAGAAATGATGGCTCGAAACCTTGCTGAAAGAATATTAATAATCGTACCCGCATCACTGGTTCAACAATGGAAATTTGAGCTAGAAAACAAATTTCACATCAGTTTTACCATTTACGATGGTAGAAAAGTAAAGGAATTAAAGCGAGATGGTTACTACAAGAATATTAATATTCTTCAAAATCCATTTTATTATGACAATTTAATTATTTGCTCACTACAATTTGCACGAAGAAAGAAATATATTGATTTATTATCAAAAATTTCTTGGGATATCGTTGTTTTTGACGAAGCTCATCACTTAAGAAGATATTTAGTAAATGCAGCAACCGGGAGATATAGAGAGACTTTAAACTACAAATTGGCTAGAAATTTAAGTACAACTTCAGAAAGTATGCTTCTATTAACAGCTACTCCTTTACAGCTCCATTCATTTGAATTATATTCTTTAATTGAATTAATACATCCAGAGATATTTGATTCTTTCAGTAAATTTGAGCATTTCAGGAAAAACATGCCGTTTATTAATCTCTTAATTACTAACATAAAAAACATTGATAAATTAAATAGTTTCGAAGTTAAAAATACAATTAAGTTGCTAAGAGATTTACGATATGTAGAAAAAGATAAATCCAATGAAGGAATTTTGGCAGATATTAAAGATGAATCATTTACTCTTAATTTATTTAGGAAAATTGAACAAGATCATACTTTATCCAAATTGATCATAAGAAATAGAAAGAAAAATGTGTTTACTGAAGAATTCCTGAATAAACGGATTGTAAATACAATTATTGTTAATCCTACGAGGGAAGAATTGGAAATTTACAATGAAATACGATTATACCTTGCCCAGATTTATAACTCATCAATTAACCAAGAAAATGTGGGCTTGGGTTTTGTGATTACTACACTACAAAAACTCTTAACGAGCTCTAAATATGCAATCCTTAAGAGTCTTGAGCGAAGATTAGAACAAATTACGCGATATAAGGATATTTTTCTTAATTTTAAGGTTTTTAAAGATCTAGATCCAGAATTCTACGAACTGGAATTAGAGGAAGAATTTCTTGACTCTGAATCATTTGATGACTTGAAAGAGCAACTAACAGAAAAACAAATTGAAGAAAGTATCAATATAATTAATCAAGAGAAAATATTAAAAGAATTTTATAATAAACTGAAGAATATTCCTTATGATTCAAAATCTGATAAATTAATTGAAATTCTAGATAACATTTATTCTCGTAATTCCGATGAAAAAGTAATAATTTTTACCCAATTTGTTGATACTTTAAAATTCTTAAAGGAATTAATAACAAATCAACAAAATAAATATTTCGTGCAAACATTTTACGGAGGATTAGATAAACAACAAAAAGATGATGCTGTTGAAAAATTCCGCAATCAACAGGGATTTTCAATCTTACTTTCAACTGAAATAGGAGGTGAAGGCCGTAATTTCCAGTTCTGTAGAACAATCATTAATTTTGACTTACCATGGAACCCAATGAAACTTGAACAAAGAATCGGACGTGTAGATAGAATTGGACAAGAATCACGTGAAATCTATATTTATAATTTTTACATGGAAGGTACAGTGGAAACAGATGTAGTATATGCTTTAATCAAAAGAATTAATTTATTTGAAGAATCTATTGGCATCTTAGAACCAATTATTGGGAAAGTAGAAAAAGACTTAAAAAATGTTATTTTCGCTGAAGATGATGGTAGAAGGAGGAAAAATTTAAACGAATTTTATCGTACTTTAGATGACGAGATAAAAAAGGCAAAAGAAATTGAAATGCAACTGGATGATTTAATGATTGATAAAAAATCATTCCAAATGGAGGGTCTTATAAGTTCTTTAGCTTCCTG
>JBHLLU010000016.1:0-80997 GCA_048938895.1 Promethearchaeota archaeon | reverse complement strand
AATGGATTAAGTTTATAGCGATTATCATTTTTGAATTAAACTTTTTTTCTATGTACTTATTTTAGCTATCAAAATTATAGAAAATTGCTATGAACCTATGAATCCTGCTTTACATCCACTTACTTCAAAAATATATGATAATACGTTATGAGCTTCATTTTCAGAAGTAAGGAAATGAGAAATTCAATTGATTTAGTCAGAGTAGATGGGCTATATTAGATCAATTTTGGTAAAATCAAGTAAGCGAAAAATAGAAATGATGAACAAGTAACAGGTTATTAATCAAAAGAACTACAAATTTGAATTATAAAAGGAATCAAAATAAGGGTGGAAATGTAAATGAAATCCCAAGAGTTGAATCAGTCTCAAGAGTTGAATCAATTGCAAAATAGGAGAGATCTTGAGAAAATTCGACAGAGGAATTTTTATGCTATGGCATTTAATAATTTTTCGTATGGAATAGGGCAGATATTGTTTTTTATAGTATATATGCCTTTTTTATACGAATTCACAGGCTCCATTTTTCTAACCGGAGTCATAACAACGATTGGGAGTATAGTTCAATTTTTACCAATGCCGTGGTTGGGACGGTTGTCGGACAAATACGGACGAAAACTAATATGGTATTTTGATACTCCTTTTTTAGTTTTTGGGCTATTTCTATTCATCATTGCAGATAATTTATTCGTTTTAATAGTTGCGAATATGAGCCTTAGGTTTGGATGGGCAATAACATTTTCAGTTTATCCGGTATTTGTGTCAGAAAATAGCAAAGAAACAAAAAAGGGATTAAATTTTGGAATCTTGACTTTTCTATTATTTGGGGGATATATTATAGGCAGTTATTTTATATTTATCGATTCAAAGGTTAATGCCAGCTTATATTTCTTAATTTTTATAATTATTCTAATAATTAATCTTATTATCTTTATGATTTTTTATTCTGATCCTATTCCACGAAAATCTGGTCCTCACTTAAATTCAGGTAAGTTTACTAAAACTGAAAAAGAAATTTGGCGAAAAATACTTACAAAACCTAGCCTAAGAGCAATTGTGATTTTTTTCACCTTAGATGCTTTCATTTATAGTATTTCATTATCTATATATTCTGCGGGTCTAATTGATCAATACCACATCACTCTACAAGATATAGCACTCTTAACTCTTTGCAGTAATCTTAGTTTAATGTTGTTACAAATTCCCGCAGGTCATCTCGCTGATAAAATTGGAAAGAAAAAGACCTTGATATTATGTGAATCATTTGGTTTATCATTTTTTACCTTACTTATAATAGCTTTCTTTCTGTGGTCAAACGGATTTAATAGTTCATTACTTCCTTTATTAATTCTAGGTCAAATCATTAATGCTTTGGTTGCTACTACATTTATACCCTCTGAAGGCATAGCTTTAACAAATTTAGATGAAAGCAGGAGAGCAGAATCTTATGGGATAGTATCACTTATTAGAGGGATTGGAGTAATGCCTACGGGAGTGATTGCAGGATTCTTAATACAAAATGTGCATTATATTGCTTCTTTTATACTCACAATAGTAGGGATTATCTTTTTGCTATGGTTCTTATCAAAATATTTTGATTCTGAGGCAGATAAACATAAAATTGAAATTCAAGGGAAGTTTTAAACCATCCATAGTGATAGACATGAATAATTCAATAAATCCAGATGTATTTAAAAGTTTAATAATAGTGTAAGGGAATCTCAATCTATGCCTACAAATAGAATTTCTGAGCAAATCGATAAAATAAAACGGAAAAATCTTTCGGCTCTATTTTTTATTAATTTAATCCATGGGATGGGTGTTGGTATGTTTAATGTGGTATATCAGCCATTTATTTTAGATATTACCGGCTCTGTGCTTATGGTGGGAATTATGGTTACGATTGGAGGGATTGTACAATTCCTTCCAATGCCTTTAATCGGAAAATTATCAGATAAATATGGTAGGAAGAAAATGATGTTGGCTAGCATTCCATTTTACTTTTTAGGATTATCTTGCCTTATTTTCACAACTTCCAATATTCAGTATTTACTTATTATTGGAATTGTCTTATATTTTTTTGCTGCAGTAATAAATAGTCTTAGTAGTCTGATTTTTGTATCCGAAAATAGCAATAAATCAAAAGGTTTGATGTATGGTCTTATTTTGTTTTCATTCTTTGGGGGAACCATATTTGGGTCAACATTTGTTTTATTTTGGGAAGCTTTTGACACTCGTCTTTTCTTTACAATTTTTCTCGGAATTATCATAGGTGAAGGTAGTATTAATCTTGGCTTTATTTCCGAGAAATTTAAGTTTGAAGCAAACCCAACAAGTTTAACAGTTACTACTTCTGAAAAAGAAATTAGTGTCTGGAAAAAAATTAAAAATAATCCAAAAAGTAAATCTGTTTTGATTTTTTTAACATTGGATCTATTTATCTATAATATAGGGCTTTCAATTTATAGTGGGGGTTTAAGAGATTTTTATCAATTCTCTCTTGGAGAACTTGCTTTGATTACTATTACCTTTAACACTTCTAATATGCTTTTTCAGATTCCTGGGGGTCATTTAGCAGATAAAATTGGAAAAAAGAAATCACTTATCTTAAGTCAATACTTTGGAATGTCTTTTTTTGTGATTAATATATTAGCATTTTTTATATGGTCTACTGGATTTACTGGATTCTTATTTCCTGCTTTATTAATTAGTCATATTCCATTTGCAATGAGTGTTTGTACATTTATACCTTCTGAACAAATGGCTTTGACTGATTTGGATGAGACAAGGAAAGCAGAATCATATGGAATGGTAGGAATGATAAGAGGTTTAGGTTTTATCCCAACAGGTTACATTGGTGGATTTTTAGTCCAAAATGTGCATTATATTGCCCCCCTTTTTATTTCATTCTTTGGTATCTTTTTTGAATTATGGTACTTATTCAAATATTTCCATGACTAAAGATCCTATTTTTTATAAAACAATAACAAATTTAATTTTGGGATAATTCAATTCTTTGAATTTAAAAAATATAAAATTTCATGTAAAAAAATGGTGAAATTATGGGTAAATTGGCTAGAAAAGTAGCGATGATAGGAGCGGGAATGAGTAAATTTGGAGCTCATTTTCCACATAAAAGAAATCCTGATTTATGGGTTGATGCGTGGTTAAACGCAGTAAGCACTGTAGATAACGGAATTGAACCAAAAGATGTGGATGCGTGCTACGTAGGTAATTATTCTTCAGATTTATTTAACCATCAGGGACATTTGGGTCCCCAAATGGCAAATTTGGTAGGTTTAACTCCAAAACCAGCAGGTCGATTTGAAGGTGCTTGTGCTAGTAGTGGTATCGCTTTACGTCAAGCAATTTTAGCTATTGCATCAGGAGTACATGATGTAATTGCTGTATCGGGGGTCGAGTGTATGACAGAATTGCCTACAACAGGAGTTACTGACGTATTAGCAACTGCATCTGATAGTCTTTTTGAATATCCTGCTGGTGCGACTTTCCCAGGATTATATGCAACTTTAGCATCAGCACACTTTAATAAATATGGTACTACTGTGGAAGATTTAATGCGGGTTGCAATTAAAAACCATGAGAATGGAAAAGAAAATCCTTATGCTCAAATGCAGCGATCAATTGCTGATCTAATGGCAAGCAGAATTGCAAAAATTGAACAATCTGGAGGGGATATTCCCAATTGGAAGGATGAATTTGATTATCTTAAAAGTAGTTCAAATCCTATGATTGCTTATCCGTTAAGGTTATTCGATTGTAGTTTAATAACAGATGGAGCTGCATGTGTATTTTTAGCTGCTGAAAACGTTGCTAAAAATTATACAGATACTCCAATCTGGATTGCGGGAACAGGTCAGGGTAGTGCAGCCTTATCACTGCATGATAGAGAAGATTTAACAAGTTTTATAGCTACAAAAGAAGCAGCACGACAAGCATATGAAATGTCTGGATTTAAACCTAAAGATATTCAAGTAGCAGAAGTTCATGATTGTTTTACTATTGCTGAAGTTGTTGCTTTAGAAGACTTAGGTTTTTATGAGAAAGGTAAAGCTGTAGAAGCAATAAGAAATGGAGAAACAAAACGAGATGGAGTATTACCGATAAATACAAGTGGGGGATTAAAAAGTAAAGGACATCCTGTAGGTGCCACTGGAGCAGCATTTTGTGTCGAAGCTTTTAAGCAAATGAGAGGAATAGCTGAGAGAAATCGTCAGGTAAAATTTGATGTAGAACGTATGCTAACTCATAATCTCGGTGGTTCGGGTGCGACATGTGTCGTCACCATTTTTGAGAAATAGAGGTGGAAATAATGTCTGATAGTGAAAGAGAATTTACTATTAAAAGTTATATTGATTATTTATCTGAGAAGAAGCTAATGGGGTCAAAGTGTAAAGATTGTGGTGTGTCTTACGTACCTGTTCGAAAGTTATGCACGAAATGCAACAGTATAAACATGGAATGGGTTGAAATGTCAGGAAAAGGGAAAGTTGAAGCTTTTACAAGTATAACCGTTGGAACTCCCTTTTTTGTGGAAAAGGGGTATGATCGAAATAAGCCATATTGTTTTTCTGTTATTAAATTAGATGAAGGACCTATGATAAGTGGGCAATTAATTGGTGTTGATGAGAGTAAACCTGAAACTATTAAAATAGGAATGCCTGTTAAGGCCACCTTTATTGAAACAGAAATTCGAGGGGAAACAAGAGTAGATTTAGGTTTCGAACCCGCTTAAACTAATCTATTTATTTTTTTTATTTCTTATTCTATTTAATCTAAAAGAAGATCATTGTTTATTTATTTGTTATGCTTTACAACCCATCTCGTAATTACGACGACTATAGCAATCCCTACAATTATTCCACCGCCCCAAATTATCGTTAACATATCCTCTAAAGCTATTTCATCAGGATTAGCCATGTAATATTTGATGAGGATATATTCACCCAATGAAAACTTATAATAAGTAAAAACACCCTTGGGATTATATTTAACCTGTATATCAATAGCTCGAGTATTATTTTCGAATCCACCTGCTGGGATATGTAATGCATAGCCATTAGAATTTGCTGTAGCAGAGATATTTTTGTAGAATCCTCCTCTAGAATCCATAACTTCAAGAAATTCTGCTATAAAAGATTCCCAGTTTATTGTCAAAGGTACAAAAGGAACTCTCATTATTGCATAAGGGCTAAAAGCAAGAGATAAATTAAATGTTTGTCGTAAGAAATTTGATGTGTCATTAACAATGTGCCATGTTCCATTATAATATGAGTTATACTCAGGCATCTGCGGTAAATGCCACCCCGCAGTTGCATTGAGAGATATTGATGTTACTATTGTATTATCATAGGGTGCGAGTAATTTTCCAGTTTCTTCAGAACCCATTGCTAAAATTTTGAAAGGCCAATGTGATTGTGGGGGACGAATATGCCAACCTAACCAATCGAAGTATACAGAACTCATATCAATACCTGGAATTTGGCTAATTGGCCAAAGATAACGTAATGTATCTCCTAAATCATCCTCAAAAAAATATTGAAAATTTGCTCTATATACACTGAGTTTCCATAGGAATTCATCTCCTTCTTCTATTTCGGGATATAATCCTTGAGCAGAAGCAACTTTAATATATGGAATTATTAGTAAAAAACCAATAAATAATAGAAATTTAATTTTTGTTTTTTTCATTACAATTAATATTTAGTGAATAGGTAGATAATTAAAGGTTAGCTTAAATATTTGAAACTTATAGTTTTCCTTTCTGTATAAATTTAATGAATAACTTTACACTAATTATCTCACATTTCACTTTCAACTTCAGTAAAAGCCATATCAAGAATTTCACCTGCTACCTCCGCCTGTTCTTTTGTTAATTCAAGAGGTGGTTGAATTCTTATAACATTACCATCAATACCGCCTTTACCTATAAGAAGTCCTTTTTGACGGCATATCTCCATCACTTTTAACATTTCTTGGGTAGCGGGTTCTTTAGTATCCTGATCACAAACAAGCTCAATTCCTTGCATCATCCCTTGCCCACGTACATCTCCAACAATTTTATGCGTGTCCTTGAGCGAATGAAGGATTTTTTTAAACATCTCTCCAAGTGCAATTGCTTTTTTAAGATATTTTTCCTCTTGAATAATTTCAATAACTGCCACTGCCGCTGCGCATGATAAAGGATTACCTCCAAAAGTCGTAAATGAATCTGTCATAGTATATTCTATGGCATATTCTGGGCGTGTTAAAAAACCAGCAATTGGTATCCCACTCCCAAAGCCTTTAGCAATGGTTATAATATCAGGATTTACTTTTGAATTCTGAATACCCCACCAATAATCCCCTGTGCGCCCAAATCCAGTTTGGACTTCATCAGCAATAAATAATCCATTATATTCTTTTACTATTTCATATGTAATCTGAAAAAATTCTGGGGGTGGTTGAATTATACCACCAACTCCTTGAATCGGTTCCACAATAAAAGCAGCGATAGATTTGTTTGTCTGAGTACGAATAACTTCGCGGAGATAACGAGCACATTCAATATCACAGTCAGGATAAGGCCTCTTAAAAGGACAGCGGTAGCAATAACCATATGGGGTAAAACGAACCCCTGGAGGGTGAGCCTCTGCTACGGTTCTCCATCCAACACTGGAAATTTCTCGAGTTAATTGAGTTCGACCATGATAAGCATGAGTACATGCCACTATATAAGGACTTTTCGTGAATTTTCTTGCCATATACAAAGCAGATTCATTAGCTTCAGATCCACTATTGACAATAAATGACTGAGTTAATCCCGAAGGGGCAATTTGAGCTAATTTTTGTGATAATACAGCATAAGGGATTGTAGAATAAAGAGTGCTGGTATAAGTAAGTTGATCCATCTGCCATTTGATAGTAGCAACAAATTTAGGATGACGATGACCTGTAATTTTGGTGCAAATACCAGAAAACAGGTCAATATATTGGTTTCCCACGTTATCTTTAACTGTTGCGCCTTCTCCTTCAATAATTAGAACTGGATCTTGGTAATAGTGAGACACTGCAGGTGTTATATATTTTTGTTCAAGGGCAAGAATCTCTTCTTTGGTGTATTTTTTACGAAGATCCTTGGGAACAAGATTTTCACTCATTTTGATCTCTCCTTAAATATTAGTTTTCACATAATAGTAAGAAAATAGTATTTCTTCAACTTTTTTTGTACTTAATGATTTATTATAAAATAATATCTAAAATATAACTTACATTTTGTATAGTAGTCTTATGAAGGTTTTAAAGAATTATATTGATGGAAAATTTGTTGACTCGAAAAGTAGTCGATTCATTGAATTTATGAATCCCGCGTTGGATGAACCATTGGGTAAAATTCCTATGTCAACTAAAGAAGAAGTAGATTTAGTTGTAGAAGCCGCTGGTAATGCTTATCCACAATGGAGAAAGTTACCCGGTGTTCAAAGAATTCAACCTCTTTTCCGGCTATTAAATTTGATTAAAGAAAATATTGATGAAATTTCAGAATCTATAGTAATAAATCATGGGAAAGAATGGAATGCTGCTGTAGGAGAAGTTATACGTGCGTATCAAATGATTGAAGCGGCATTTACCGTACCAGAATATCAAAAGGGGCAGTATATGCCTAATATTGCGATGGGAATTGATGAATATTCTATACTAGAGCCATTAGGTGTTTTCATTATGATACCTCCCTTTAATTTTCCTGCGATGATCCCGTTCTGGTTTTGGCCATTTGCAGTTGCGGCAGGAAACACGTATATAATAAAATCAAATGAACAAACACCATTAGCTTTTCAAAATATCTTTAAATACATTGATGAAGCAGATTTTCCCCCCGGTGTCATTAACTTAATTCATGGAGATGTAGAAATTGCTAATTTGTTAATTGAGCACCCCAGTGTTGTTGGTGTTTCAAGTGTAGGATCAACACCAGTTGCACAAGCTATCTATAAAAAAGCTAGCAGTTTATGTAAGCGAGCCCAATGTCATGGAGGAGCTAATAACTTTTTAGTAATCACAGAAAAAGCGAATGTTACCCAAATAATGCCGAATCTAATGAATTCTCTCTTTGGAAACACCGGACAACGATGCTTGTCAGGTGCTGTTGTTATGATTGTTGGGAATCAGCAATTTTATACCAAATTTAAAGAACAATTATTAGATGCCACAAATGCGCTCAAAATTGGATACGGGTTGAATAAAGAAACGTTTATGGGACCTGTAATTTCAAAGAAATCACTCAATACTCTGCATGAACAAATTCAAAACGGAATCGATGAGGGAGCGACACTTATTTTAGATGGGAGAGACATTAAAGTAAATGGATACGAGAAAGGGTATTTCTTAGGACCATGTTTATTCGAGAATGCTAAACCTGGAATGAAAATCTATGACGAAGAAGTCTTTGGACCTGTAGCATGCCTTGATCGTGTAGATGATTTAGATGAAGCAATAAAAATAATTAATAAAAACCCAAAAGGGAATGCAGTTACAATTTATACTGAAAGTGGAGAAGAAGCACGATATTTTCGAAGTGAAATCTTTAACGTTCAACTTGGTATAAATATTGGTGTTGTCGCGCCTCTTGCTTGGTTTCCATTTGCGGGAGCAAAAGATTCATTTTTTGGAACTCTTCACGCTCAAGGATATGAATGCTTAAAATTTTTTACTCAAGAGCGTGTTATTATCGAAAAATTTCACGGGAGCACCAAAATTGAATGGGATTAGAATAAGAAAACTATTTTAAAAATATAAAAATAATATAATAATAAATATAAACAAAATAAATGAGGGTTCAAAAGTATGTCATATGAAACAGCCTTTACGATGGATACCTCCAGTATTAAATTTGGTCCAGGAGTTACTAAAGAGGTGGGGTATGATATGAAGAAACTTGGAGTAAAAAGAGTGATGGTTGTTACTGATCCAAATTTAACAAATAGCGAAGCTGTAACTGTCACTCTTAAGGCTTTAAAAGATGAGAATATAGAAGGAGTCCTATTTGATCAAGTAAGAGTTGAACCAACGGATAGCTCCTTTAAAAAAGCAATCAAATTTGCACAGGAAGGTAAATTTGATGGATTTATTGGTGTTGGTGGCGGTTCTAGTATGGATACTGCTAAAATAGCAAATTTATTTTCAACATACACCGCAGATTTCTTAGATTATGTTAATAAACCAATTGGAAAAGGCATACCTGTACCAGGTCCCTTAAAACCTATGATCGCGATTCCAACAACCGCAGGCACCGGAAGTGAAACAACAGGAGTTGCAATATTCGATTTGGAGGCAATGCACGCAAAAACAGGCATTGCTCACCGTACACTACGCCCCATAATGGGGATCGTTGATCCGAATAATACTCGGACTTTACCAAAGATAGCTACTGCTTCCTGCGGTTTTGATGTAATTTGCCATGCCTTAGAATCAATTACAGCTATCCCATTTAACAGTCGTCCAGCACCAGAAAGTCTTGATTTACGCCCAGCTTATCAAGGAGCTAATCCAATTAGTCATCTATGGGCTTCTAAAGCAGTTGAAATGGTTTCAAAATATATCGTACGAGTCGTTCAAGATTCTTCCGATGATGAAGCCCGAGCAGCAATGATCCTTGCGTCTACTTATGCAGGGATAGGTTTTGGTAATGCTGGAGTTCATTTAGCACATGGTATGTCATATCCTGTTTCAGGCATGGTTAGAGAATATCTTCCTGAAGGTTTTATATCGGATCATCCAATAATTCCACACGGTATGTGTGTTGTACTTGTTTCTCCTGCTGTATTCCGTTTCACAGCAAAAACTAATCCACGATTACATTTAGAAGTTGCACAATTAATGGGGGTAGATATATCAGACATAAAAGAAAATGAAGCAGGAGACGTTCTTGCATCTGAAATAATTAAACTTATGAAAGCCACGGGGATACCAAATGGTTTGGAAGCAGTTGGATATGGACCAAGCGATATTGAAGATTTAGTGCAAGGAACTTTACCTCAACATCGAGTAACAAAATTATCTCCGAGACCTGCAAGTGCTGAGGATCTCAAGCAATTATTTAAAGATTCTATGACTTTATGGTAAAAGATATCGAATATTTACGCTTAATTTTTCTTACTTCTCCATATTTATATTATCATCCTATTTTTGAAGATTGGCCCCCATCTACAGGAAGTATTACTGAAGTAATGAACTTTGCTTCATCTGATGCTAAAAATAGTGCTGCATAAGCTGTATCCCATGCATCACCCATTCCTCCTTTTAAAGGTACTCTTTTGTTCCTCTCATTTATTAAATCTTCTTTATTCACCGTTCTAGCTCTTGAAATTCCCTCTATAGCCATTGGGGTCTTCATTAAACCAGGCATTATTGCGTTCACCCGAATGCCATTCTTGGCATACTTCATTGCAAGCTGATGGGTTAAAGAATTGACTCCTGATTTTGAAATTTTGTAAGCGACATATCTAACAGCAGCAACAGCTGCTACCGAAGAAATATTGATTATGGAACCACTCTCCTGTTTTTCCATAACAGGTAAAACATATTTACAAGTAAAAAACATTCCCTTAAGGTTGACATCAAAAATTTTATCCCAAATTTCTTCACTCATATCAACTAACTTTCTATCTCTAGATGCTATACCAACGTTATTTACCAAGATATCAATCCTACCATAAACCTCAACACACTTTTCTGCTATTTTTTGACAATCATCTTCTTTAGTAATATCCGCTTCAAAAATAAAGGATTCTCCACCTTCCTTCTCGATCATAGATTTTGTTTCTAGAGCAGAATCGGAATTTTTATCAACCAACATTACTTTTGCACCTTCACGGGAAAAAAGAAGAGACATTGCTCTTCCGTTTCCGATACCTTCTCCAGGATGCTGACCTGCTCCTATAATTATTGCTATTTTTCCTTTTAAACGATCTACCATTCATATACACCTTTCTATTTAATTCAAAGGATTGCACAATATCTAAATTTATTAAATATTTAGAATGTTATTGAAAAGAAAATCTGAATTATGTTTATTATACTATAAGAAAGAGAATTAAAAAAGAACTTATTCTAAAAATCTTTGACATTTTTTTACAGCTTCTTGGGGATCTTTACCGAAAGCATCAACTCCTAATTTTTCCGCAATTTCTTTGGTGAAAGCACTTCCTCCTATGATAATTCTTACTTTACTTCTCAATTTTTCTCTATCAAGTAAGTTTATTAAATCCTTAACAGAATCAATAGCTATTGTAAGTAGAGCAGAAAGTCCCAATATTTTAACTTCTGGGTCTCTAACAGCTTCGATGAATTTTTCAGGTGGTACATCAACACCTAAATCTTCAACAGAAAAACCTGATGCTATTAATATAGTTTTTACAATATTTTTACCGATATCATGAACATCTCCTTGAACGGTACCAAGTACGATTTTTCCTTTACTCAAAGGGACAAGATTATTTCTTTCTAAAATTGGTTTTAAATCTAAAAAAGCATTTTCAAATATATCACCACTAGTTATTAACTCTGCTAGAAAATATTCTTTCTTTTCAAAATAATCCCCTACAATTTTTATTCCTTCAGAGAGCCATTCTATTATTTTCAAAGGATCAGTTCCTGAAGAAATTTCCTCTTTTACTATATTTAATACTGTATTTCTGTCTAAATCTGCCATAGCGTTTACAAGTTTGTTGTTCATTAACTAAAACCTCTTAATCTATTCAGATCCATCATTTTCTATAGAACCCATATTTCATTACGCAATCTTTCATAATCTTTAGATTTGCTGCTGGGATCTCATCTGGTAAAACGCATGAGGAACCCAACATATACCCTCCCCCCTCCATACATCCTTCGATCTGTTTCTTGCAATAATCTTCAACCTCTTTGCGACTTCCTCTACCAGTAATTTGTGGTGGAACATTTCCCATAAGGCATGCTCTATCACCTAAAATTTCTTTAGCTTTATAGATATCGGTGAGATCTAAGTGAAACATAATTTTTCCTTTGGGAAATTCTGTAAAATATTCTAAAACATCAGTGTAATCATTATCTATATGGTATTGTACAATAAAACCATTTTTAATGATATATTCAGTAATCCTTTTGATGTGAGGCCAGAATAATTCAAACTTTTTAGGAGAGATAAAATTTGTGGCAATTCTAGAAAAACCAAATAGGCACATCTGCGAACGATCTTTACGTTTGTAAATTTGGAACTGGAAATCTAAAGTTTTTAATAATTCTTGCTCAGTAGCTTCACAAGCTTCTACCACTTTTTCAGGAATTTCCACTATATCAATTAAAAATTTATTGAAGCTTCTTAAAAATGAAATCATATCCACAGGGGATTCAATAAAGGCTTCTGAAAGACTCATGACATCCATTTCTTCAAGCCAAGTAGCCGTATCCAATTTAGCAAATTCAGCGACAATTCTAGCAAAATCATTTTGGAGCTCAGGTCTCCTCTTAAATGGTTCAAATCCCTGATTAATTACTAGATCATAATCTTCACGCTTCATTAATTCCCTCTCATGCATTTGTTCCGGAATATTTCCTTTCGGAAGAGTCCAATCAAAATATAATTGACTATGGGAATTAGGTATTGGTGCGAAATAACCAAGTATAGGAGAACAGCCTGAATATATATCAAAACCACCAAACATTTCCCATACTTTTTTTGTAGCCTCGTAAGATTTTGGTATATTAAAAAAAAACTCTTCTATCGTCATCCCTGTTAATCTTGCTTGAGCACAATGAAATGATGGAGTGAAAGGAACTCGATCAGGCTCTTTAATTGCTAAAGCAACTTCTACTCTTTCTCTAGGTGTCATTGTCTCGTTTTCATGCATTCTTAAGGGCATTGATTAAACCAATTTTTTTATTATTTTATCAAAATTTAAGGAAATTATCTTCTTTTATTTTTTCATTTAACCTAAGTATTCAATCTCCGTTTGTAATCTAATATCTCGTGAGGAACTTCCAATAAGAATATTATATTTACCTTTCTCAGCTTTCCAATCATTACTTTTTTCATCGAAAAATGAGAGATCATCTTTAGTTATTTCAAATTTAACAGATTTCCTTTCATTAGGTTCTATCTCAATCTTTTTAAATCCTTTAAGTTCTTTAATTGGTCTTTCTACGCTGCAGTCCACGTCTTGGATATATAATTGAACTACTTCTGCCCCAAATCGATTACCCTTATTTATAATATCTAAGTTAACGGAGAATTTCTCATTACCTGATATTTTTTCCTGGCTTATTTCAAGATTTTCATAGGTAAATTCGGTATAAGATAGACCATGTCCAAATGGAAAAAGTGGGTCAATACTCTTTGTATCAAAATGACGATACCCTACAAAAATGCCTTCTTCGTAAAAAACCTTCTCATCACCAGGATAAGTTTGATCTGAAACATGAGCAGGTGAATCTGAAAGTTTTTTTGGAAATGTTATTGGGAGTTTGCCTGAGGGATTTATTTCGCCAAAAATTATGGCAGCGATTGCATTTCCTGCTTCCATTCCGCCGTACCAAGCCTGTATTACAGCAGGTATATTATCAATCCATTCCATCATAGATACAGGACTACCACTGGTATTGATTACAATTGTATTTTTATTTTCTTCAGCTGTTTTATTTATAAGCTCAATTTGCTTTTCAGGGAGACTAAATGAATTTTTATCCCAATGTTCAGCATCTCCTCCCTCTTTATGTTTTAATCCTACAAAAAGTAGTGTAATATCTGCTTCTGAAGGATTATTAGTTATCTTTACTATATCATTACATTTTTCTTTAATTCCCTCAATTGGTTTCACCTCATATGGCGGAAAATTATCGGAACTCCCTCCACCTAAATAAGTTCTTTTATTTGCGGTCGGTCCTATAACTGCAATTTCTTTTATTTTCTCTAGGTTAATTGGGAGAATATTTCCCGTATTTTTTAAAAGTACAATTCCTTCTTCAGCGATTTCACGTGCTAGATTTTGATGTTCAGGAGTGTTTCGACTACCTTTTGGTAAGGTATTTTCAGCGTCAAAGAGTCCCACAAGAAACATCACACGTAATAAACGCTTTACATTTTCATTCACAGCTTCTAAAGTAAATTTCCCTTCCTTATAAGCCTTTGACATCTTAGTAACACTATATTTCATTGGTGCCGGCATTTCAAGTGTTAATCCCGCATTTACACAAGTTTCTGTGCTCGTTCCCCATCTTGTAGCAGCCCAATCAGTAACTATAAATCCTCTAAATCCCCATTCATTCATCAATACATCCTTTAAGAGATGTTTATTTTCTGCTCCATATATCCCATTAAGCTTATTATAACAACTCATTACTGACCATGCATCAGCTTCTTGTACAGACGCCTTAAAAGCGGGATAATATATCTCTTGCAAAGCTCTTTCACTGACCTCGGAACTAACAGTAAATCGATTTGCTTCTTGATTGTTACAAATGAAATGTTTAATACATGCAGCTATTCTCTGACTCTGTACGCCTTTTACAACTGCAACTGCTAACCTCTTATTCAAATATGGATCTTCTGACTGATATTCAAAGGTGCGACCACACATCGGAGTCCTTTGAATGTTAATTCCTGGTGCAAGCAACATATGAGCTCCAACATCTCGTATTTCCTGTGCTATTGCAATTCCGAATTTTTCAGATAAACCAAGATTCCATGTAGCCGCTCTGCATATAGCTGAAGGAAAATAGGTAGTTTTAATTTCTCCTTCTCTATCAACTCGAACACCGTGAGGTCCATCATGCATTGCAAACGATCGAATTCCTAATCTTTCTATTGGATTAGTATACCACCATTTTCTTCCAGAACATAACATAAATTTTTCTTCTAAGGTCAACCTTTCTAGTAAATCTTCTACTCTTTTTTCTAAATTTAAGGAAATATCCATAAAAGGTAATTTCGATAAATTCAATTCAGATCCTTCTTTACTCACTTATTATATCCCTTCCTCTAATATTAATAACTCAAAAAATTATTAGTGTTATAAAATTGAAAAGTATTAGAATACTCTTAAGATTTCGTGTGTCATGGTGAATAATCATTAGAAAGCAAAGTAAGGTTTTAATTCCACTAATTTTTATTTGTATAGGTCTCGGATCATATTACTTACCCTATTTTTCAATACCAGACTTACAAATTCAAAATGTTGATGTAGAATTAAACTTTAATGGTGATAATGCCTATACATACGTTGAAGATCAGGTGGATATGGGATTTAGAATTCCTGGAACCCCAGAAAGAATCAATTGTACTAACTACTTTATAACTAGATTTAAAGAGATAGACCCAAATATAACATATATTTTGCATAATTTTAATATTCAATCAATTGAATGTCAGAATGTCCTATTTAAAATAAACCAAAATTTAAGTAACATTGTTATATTGGGAGCACATTATGATTCAAGGGCAAAAGCTACAAAAGATCCTAATCCCTCCAATAGATCTGATCCAGTACCAGGCGCAAATGATGGCGCTAGTGGATCTGCTGTTCTGATTGAGTTAGCTAACGTACTTTATCAATCTAAGGAGAACCTATCATGTCAATTATGGTTCTTATTCTTTGACGCAGAGGACCAAGGAGTAGATAGTGGTGGTTCTGGAATAACTGGATGGGGTTGGTGCGAAGGATCTAAGAAATTTGTATCTGATATCGATAACTTTTATGATAATCAAACTGAAAATTTTGAGTTAATGCTTCTTTTAGATATGGTAGGGGGAAGAAATTTAAAATTTATTAATGAGTTATATTCTACTTCATCATTGCTGGAAGAACTATTTGCAGTCGGAAGATCTTTAGGGTATAAAAAGCAATTTCCCTCTAATCCCGAAAGCAATCGAATAATAGATGATCACAGAGCATTTGTAAATATTGGGATTCCTTCAGCAGATTTAATTATTAATTTTTGGGATAATTCGAAATGGCCCTTCCATCACACAATCAGTGATAATATTACAAACGTTAGGAGTGATAGTTTACAAGCAACGGGACGAACTGTAGAACAGTTTATTTTTAATAAGTATTTGAACATATCTAGTTATCAATATGATGGTAACTATCCTTGGAGAGAGGATATCAATAGATTCAATATTCAGATGACAATGTTCTTATTAATTATCGTAATTATTGTTGCTCTTGCAATATTAATATTAAATACAATTAAATACAAACCTATTGAAGATAATTTCGAGTTGAAATAAGAAGATTTAGATCAGTCTTTCATTTTACCTAGTTTTTATTATCATTCCACATTGAATACAGAACGGTGCATTTTCTGGAAGTTTAATCCCACAGAAATTACAGGTAAGGTGTTTACGTTTAGTTGCTTTCTTATCTGGAATCGAAGGTATTGGTTCTAATATTTCGGGGGTAATAATCTTAGATACTTCCCTCTCTAATTTTGAGGTTTGAGTCATTGGTGAAATTTCAGGAGTCTCAATCTCTTCCTTTTTGATTTCTGTGATTTGAATTCTTGGTGGAGATTCAGGGGTAGTAATGGATTCAATTTCTTCTTTTTCAATGTCTGAGACTTGAACTATTGGTGGAGGTACAGGGCTAGAAATAATTTTGATTTCTTTTTTTTCAATTTCGGGTATTGACAGGGATGATTCAACATCTCCTACCTTCTTACCACAAATAAAACAGAATTTTGCTCCCTGTAGAAATTTCTCCCCACATTGAGGGCAAAATTTAATGACAATTTTATTTTTCTCTTCTGGAATTAAAGGAGCAGTTTCATAATCATCAACTTTAATCTCTGGAATTGCATTTTCATAGGGTGATCCTTTACTCTGTAATAATTCAGAAATTGGAGGGAATGTACTTTCATGAGAAGGTGTACTAGTAACTTCCGCTGGTTGTGGAATGCTAGAAATTTTCTCACCATAGAACCTATAACCACAGTAAAAACATATTTTATAACCAGGAGATCTTTTTGTTCCGCATTTTGGGCAACGGTCAAACCTTTTATAAAGATTTTGTTCTATAGGGTCATATCCCGTTCTATTAAAATATCCTTGTTTTGAACTAGCCGCGGCAAGTAAGAGAATCACCCCAACTAGGATTAAGATAGTAGCTATGAATGTGGAAGCGGTTCCTATATAGAAAGAAAACGGGCCTGCTACTATAACTATCCCTATTATAATGAAAATAATACCACAACATGCTCGAGAAGTCTTCTTATTTCCTGTCATTGATGATGAATATTGAGCACTCATAAATAAGGATTGAATCTCACAATTTTTAAAGTAATGTTATAATTATAGATAAAATAGAATATAAAGATTCATATGAATTTAATTTTGAGAAAATTTTCACTTTTTTATTCCTAAAAGAGCTCGATGATTAGTATTATCAATATAACTTTCTATTACTTCAAAATTTTTAAAAATATCTTCAATTTCATTCGATGAAAAGTAGTGGTGCAGAAGTCCTTTTTCTTTACCTTTTTGAGGAAGATAGGTGTTTTTTTCAACCCTCTTCAAATCCCAGTTTCCATTTTTTGAATTAACATATAAATATGGGAAGGTAACGAAGAGATAACCCCCCTCTTTTAATACTCTTTCTATTTCTTTAACTGTCTTCAAGATGTTTTTCAATAAATTATGATGGATTACTTGTATAGAGATGACAGCATCAAAAGAATTATCATCAAATGGAAAATCATCCTCAATTTTACTACAAACCGTTTCTACTTTTAATCCTTCTTCAGATAGCCATTGTTGTGCAATTTCTATGCCCCTTAGGGAACCATCAAGTCCAAAAATATCAAATCCCTTTTTGGAAAAGAAAATAAGATGACGTCCTGTTCCACATCCAAGATCTAAAATAGTTTGAATATTCTTTTTTTTAAATAATCCTGAAAGTCTTTCCATATCTGAATGTGGTTCTAAGAAAACTTTTCCATCCTTGGTAAAAATATCATTCCAATCTGGCATAATAAAAGTTAATCATCTTCACATTCCCAGAAATATCGTCCATATTTAACCTTAAAAGCTTCAGCAACTTCATCGAGATCGGGACGAATAAATTCCTGACCATTTTCAATGTTTTCATATGTAACGGGTACAGGACCTAATACTTCCCCATCTACTTGGCAGTGATATGGTTCATTATCAGAATTCTTCATTTCGACTCTTACATTTCTACTTGTGTATTCATAAATATTTGGGTGAGGCAAGAGTGTAGCTTTGAACATTCTATTAAAATGTTTAAGAAGTTTGAATTTACCAATATCAACAATATTAACATGAAAAATGCCGTCATCTACTCGAGCTCTTTGACAGATATACATAAAACCACCGTAAGAAGGACCATTGGCTACAGCCAAACAATTCGCCATCCCCTCATAGCTATCATTATCCATAATTACCCTTACTTCTTTATTTTTCCAAGGAAATAATGCCAAAAGTGTTTGCATGGTGTAATTTTTGCTTCTCTTAGCTTCATTCGCTCTTCTCGTAACTTCCGCATCAAATCCTTGACTTCCTATCCCTAAAAAGTACCGTTGAACACCAGTATCAGTTTTCGCGATACCGATATCTGCTTTTGAATTATGCCCCTCAGCGATTATCTCGCATGCTCTTTTAATATCAGGACGGATCCCGATTGCAGCAGGAATATCATTTCCAGATCCCATAGGAATAAATCCGCATAATGCTCCTGATTTTGAACTAACCACTCCATTCATAACCTCATTGCACGTACCATCTCCTCCTGCTCCAATAACAATGTAACCATCTTTTGCAAATTGCGCTGCTAACTCTATTGCGTTTCCTGCATATTCGCTCCCGATAAGTTTATAAGATATATTCAAATCATCTAGACACTTGCTAGCAAACTTAATATCTTTTTTAATTCTTTTTCCTTTACCAGCAACAGGATTGTAAATAATTGCGTAATCTTCCATACAAATCAATCTGAAATTATGATAATTGATTTAAAAATTATAAATAAATATATTAACACTTTGAATAATAAAATATTTAAAACTATTTTCAAAGATATTTTAAATAAAATTAAAGAAAACAGATTTATCTCCAATCATAGCCACATTTACCACAATACTTCTTTTTTCCATAAATGCGGGGATAATCCATTAGAACAATACTTTTATCTATGACCTCATGAACTGAATTTTCATCTCCACAACTAGGGCATTTTCTTCGACTTATTGAGTCTTCAATATCTACGACACTACTATTATTAGATCCTGAAATATTTATTTCCTCCTCTTCCTCCAAAATCGTGGAAATCGACTCAGATACTAATTCAGATTTGTTTAATGCTTCAACCCGCTTTGAGAGATAATCTTCATTAATCATTATGATGTATCCCTTTGCTATTGAACTTAATTCTTCATTTTTGGGTAATCTTTTATATTTCAAAAAGAATTTTTCAAGAAATTCTTCAGCATCACTATAATTGATAGTGTATCCCTGCAATTTAATTAATTCAATAATTTGATAGATAATATCTTCCTTAGATGGAGTTGTGACCTTTTTCTCTTTAATATTCCTGCTCAGATTTAAATCTTTTTCTAATTTCATCCAAATTTGTCCGATTTGGTCATCATTCAACTTTCCTTTTATTTGGATATAGATTCTTCTCTTGGGCTCTTGTAATATTGTAATTCTATTTTCTTTTTGCTTTTCTTTATCAAAATTTTCGCTAAAATAGTTGATACGGAGTAAAGATTTGCTTAATCTTGTGGTATTGGTGGTATAGTTTAAGTCATTTTGTAAAATATTTACTACTTTTTGTCGAATACCCTCATAATTCTGGCCATTCATGTCAAATGATTGAGTTTTCTCAAACATTTAAAAAATCTTAACCCTAATTCATTTTATAATAAGATTCAATCAATTATGAAAATCAAGGAATTATTGTTTAAAACATTAATGCAAAATCTTTGTCAATAGTGTTATGTAAGAATAATTAATTCATAAATACTTGAAGAGCTACAGAGTAAAATTCAAAAAATAGAACTATAAATTATCATTTTTTGTCGACAGTTTCATGGAATAAAGAAAATTTTAATTAGCTTTATAATTAAATACTCCTTAAGACGACAATATTATAACTATGAAAAGAAAAAATATCAAGGCTCCAGTGAAACATGAAAAAGAGACATCTCTAAAGAGAAAAATTATAATAACAATAATTCTACTTGGTATAGCTTTCTCTGGTGCTTTTTTAATTTATTTTGTAATGCAAATTGCATTAAATACAAAATCTCCGATGGTTGTGGTTGTCTCAGGCTCTATGGAACCTAATTTACATAAAGGAGATCTATTATTTTTGAAAGGAAAAGATGCTGGAAATATTAAAAATGGTACTATTGAAGGAAAAGAGGGGGATATTATTGTGTTTGATGCACGCGGATTATGGATACACGCTCCCAGTGATCCTATTGTTCATCGGGTTGTTGATAAAAAGTATGATAACGGGTGGTTTTTTTTAACAAAGGGGGACGCAAATCTTAGCCCTGATGAAGCATGGGTTCCTGAAACGAGAATTCTAGGTGTAGTTGTGGGTAGGATTCCGTATTTAGGTTGGGTAAAAATAATTTTAACAGATTCAGGATTGTTAATTCCCCTACTCGTTATTGTGTCTGTTTTGTTAGTAGTAAGTATTATTTGGGATTTAGTTAAGGGAGAAGAAGACGAAGATGGATTAAGCAAGGACAAACAAGTGTTTAATAAAGCTAATGTTAAAAATGAAATTGAAATAGATTACACAAAGGAAAGTTAGATTGGTTAGATTTATAAAATATTAAGTCAAATATTATTACAATATCAATAATTTACAAATTATCAAAATTGATTAAAAAGAGTTGTTAAAATATGGGATGGACACCACCAAGTAAATTTACTGTAATAATAGCGTTTCTTCTTATGGCATTTGGAGTGTATATTATAATTGATTTGATCTTTCTAAACGTTGACGGATTTTTAATCGATACTGATTTTACTCTAGGTGATTTTACCGTTATAGAAACATGGTCTTTAATTGCTATAATTGTTGTATTTCTTTCCTGGTTTATCTTCTTTTTAGGAGTAAAATTGAAAGGATTATAAAATTTTAGTCCCTTTTTTTTCTTTAATTTTTGTCTCTTTAATAAAGTTTATTTTAATATGAGTTATAATCAAAATGCTACAGATTATCTGAAATCTTTATTAATCAGACGATAAAGTTTAAAAAATTTCTAAAATTTGAAGAGAATGTTATTACCGTAATTTGAGATTGAAATTACGAGAAAACGCTAATACGTAATACGGAAAAACAATAAAACAACAAAATTATAGATAAACAATAAAAAATTAAAAACAAAAGAGGAAATTAAAATGGCAAAAGAAGAAAATGCTGTCTTTGTTGGCCGTCGTCCAACTATGAACTATGTGATGGCCACTATGATGATCCTTAACAAGGGTGAAGAATGTACTGTTAAAGCCCGAGGCAGAGCTATTTCCCATGCTGTCGATGTATGCGAAATACTACGAAATAGATTCTTAAAGGGTACTGAGTATAAGGACATCAAACTTAGCACTGAACAATTAGAAGGAGAAAATGGACAAAATAATAATGTTTCTAGTATCGAAATAGTACTTGCACCACCAAAATAAAGAGATTTACATTTTCTCTTCGCTAAAGCAAAATCACAACACTCTACTTTTTTTTTATAATATTTATCCTTTCAAAATTTAAAAGAAATACGTCTTATAACTCGAAAATATGAGATCTAATTTAGCTTAATCTTCCCAAATATCCTTAGAAAAAAAAGAATTTCAAATTGTTTTGCTAAAATTACAAAGATTTAATAATACAGTTGAAAAAATAATACTTAACAAAACAATTATTAAATTCAATTTTAAACAGCATTCTAAACAAAATTTCATAAAAAATAAAAAAGAGGTATAATTAAAATGGCCAAAAAAGCCGCAAAGGTAGAACCTTTGTTTGTGAAATCAAAGGTTAGGGAATATATTAAAGGGAAGGACTGTAATACAAGCAGTGGTGTTCTTGATGGTGAAGCTTTAAACAATATCATCATGGGTATGCTTGATAAGGCAGTTAAACGTGCACAAGGTAATAATAGAAAGACCGTGAAGGCACGAGATCTTTAAACTTCATCATTACTCATTTTTTTTATTTTTTCTTGTTTATTATTTAAACATCGGTCTAAGATTATAATAACTCAGATCAAATGAGAAAACCAAGTTTTGTTTTTCATTTAAAAATAGAGAATTTCAATATGCTATTAATAACAAATTAAATATTTGTCTGAAAACTGTTAAATCTGTTGAGTCTTAATGAATTTTTAATAATAATAATATTTATTGTCAAACTCATAACAATATAATAAACATGTGCGCTGATAAAAGACAAAGCCCTTTGAAAGAGTGTGTTGATTTTATAGAAAAACGTAAATTGGGATTTTTAAAAGATGACAAGCCTTTTTCTATAGATCCTGAAGATGAAACTTATGAAATTCAAGAAGAAAAAATATTCGAAATCCCTAAATGTAAAGATATTGATGTTAGGACCATTGGATTTGTAGATGGTGGAAATGGACCAATTTTAAGAAGTCCTGATTTTAATATCAGTTTGAATCGTGTAGCAGGTGTTATATTTTCGAAGAATTCTTTAACTGAACCTATTGAAACACCAACAAAAATTGAATTTTATAGTGCTACGGTCTTAGATACTCTCAAGGATGATTCATTAGGTTATATTACTCACTTTTTCCCAACAGAATCTAGGTTCTCAGAATATCTACCTAAAGATGAAATAAAGTTCCCAATTAATGATCCAACTATTAGAGAAAAAGGATCTCGCTTACCAAACATGGAAGTTTTTGGGGGAATTGCCATGAGATTTGCCGAATGGACATATGCTACTAAATTCATCTTGAAAGAGCTGGATGAAGGAAGTATTTTTGTTAGAGATGGTTCTCTTCAATCCGGTTATACTGGTGAGACAGAACTAGCTGATAACTTATATAAAACTGCAATTAAAAAGGATGTAATAGCAACGGGACTCTCTAAAACATGCAGATTAATAACGCAAACGGGCAATTCATTAAATTCGCTCATTCATTACATATGTAATAAAAAATTTCCAGATAGTCCTTGGTATTATCATCCTATCTATCGAATCACAAAAGCTCAGGAGCAAGCTGATTTATATTTCGTAAAATTACATAAAAACTCATTTTATTCTTTTAGATTTGATATCTTATTAAAGCAAGCAAATCAGATGTCTGAAAACGAATGTGAGACTATAATATCCAATTTGGCAAATAATTCTAATGATCTTTCTTATCCAGGATATCCTTACGGACTAATTAAAACAGATCAACTCGCTGCGATTAGTATTAAGGAACTTGAACCTCAAAAGATCCAATTGATAGCAGAATTTAATCAAGAGGATTATCATAAATTTATTTTACCCCGTCTTCGATCTATTAATGCACATGATTTATTAAATGTGATTAGAAGGTAAATTAAAGACTATATTGAGAAAAATGGTTGATCTAGGAAAAAAAATTGGAAGTTTTGTTACTGGTACTTCTTTGGTTAAATTAATATTAAGACAGAAATCAGACCAAGATTTCGAGTTAGGACAACTCTTTATCGCAGGGAAAAACCGAAAAGAATACAGTATTTATCAAATTAAGGATCTTTTTTATGGTAGTCAGATTCCAGATAACGTTCTTGAATTGATGGCAGGTTATGGGTTAGAAAGAGACAGAACAGATTTGAAAGTTTATGAACCTGAATTAAGAAATTATGTATTAGCTCTAGCAAGACCTTTAATATATGTTAAAGAAAATAAACTATTCCTTCCTAAACGATTACCTGACTTTTTATTAGATGTTTTTGATATTGATGATAACCATCTTGAATTTTTCAAAGAGGAGAAAATCGAAAATCCCATTCCCTTGGGAAAGATTCGTTCTGGTTCTAAAGTACTCAAAACAGAAGTGTCACTTGAGGCAGATAAAGTATTAAGTCACCATGTTTTAATTCCAGCTACTACAGGAAGAGGAAAATCAAATTTAGTAAAAACAATCTTATATAACTTAATGGAAAATGATGAATGTGGGAAACTCATATTTGATCCTCATAATGAATATTATGGAACTCTTAGTCAAAAAGGACTTAAAGATCATCCAAAAAACTCAGATTATTTGAAGTATTTTACAATTAGAAATATCCCCGGGAAATTAGATCTTAAATTTAACATTAAAAGTTTATATCCTTCACATGTAGTAGGAACTCTGAGTTTTAGTCCACCTCAAAAAGATGCTCTATATACCTACTACAAAAAATATCAAAAACTTTGGATCGAAAAAGTGTTCGACGAAACATTAGAAGTTCCTAATGGTATTCAAGACGTAACAATATCGGTAATAAGAAGAAGACTATCCCTTCTATTGGATATTGAGACAGATGAAGCAGGGAAAGTAATCAGAGAAAGGGGTATATACACTCTTAATACACATGAAACTACAATTGATTCTATTATAAACTTTTTGATGGAAGGAAAAACAGTTATCATTGACACTTCATTATTTAGTAGCTCTGAAGAAATATTTATAGCAACGATTATTGTTGATGGATTATTTAAAAAATATAAGAATTTAAAATATGAAGACAAATTACTAGACAAACCAGTAGTAACAATTGTCCTGGAAGAAGCTCCAAGAGTTATTGGTCAAAAAGTGTTAGAAGCGGGAGAAAATGTTTTTGGAAAAATAGCACGGGAAGGAAGAAAATTCAAAATCGGATTAATCGCATTAACTCAGTTACCAAGCTTAATTCCCCGCGAAATATTAGCTAATATGAACACTAAAATAATATTGGGTAATGAAATGGGTCCTGAAAGACGAACCTTAATAGAAAGCTCAGCTCAAGATCTCTCTGATGATAGCCAGGCAATTGCTAGCTTAGATATTGGTGAAGCCATTGTTACCTCAAATTTTACTAAATTTGCAATTCCAATTAAGATTCCTTTATTTGATGATTTACTAAAAGGTAAAACAGATAATCAACAATCAGATAAAAAGATTCGAAAAGCATTTCCCGGAATAAATTAAAATATATAATAAGTGTAAGATATGAAAATCAAATTCGCACACATTTCCGATGTTCATTTGGGAGCATGGCGAAATGAACGAATAAATGAATTAGGATATAAAGCCTTTGAAGAAGTAGTTAACAACATTATTGAGGAGGAAGTGGATTTTGTTATCCTTAGTGGTGATCTTTATGATGTAAGCAATCCAAAAGTCGAGGTAATCGACTTAGCAACAAAATTATTAAAGAGATTAAAGGATCTTGAAATTCCGTTATATGGGATAATGGGTTCTCATGACTTTTCTCCTTCAAACAAGTCTATGATTAGACCATTAATTACAGCAGGCTTATTTATAGATGCTTGGCTTCCAGAGCTTACAGATGATAATAAAATAAAATTAAATTTTATCTTAGATCCAAAAACCCACATTAAAATAGCAGGTTTAAGAGCAAGAAAACGGAGTTTAGAGATTGAAGAATATCAAGAACTGGATCGAGAAAGCTTAGAAGTTGAAAAAGGACCGAAAATCTTCATTCTCCATACAATGTTAAGTGAATTAAAACCTAAAGAATTTAAAGACATGGAATCTGCTCCAAAATCTTTATTACCTCAAAATTTTGATTATTATGCCGGAGGTCATCTCCATAAATTAGTTCCAGATAAATTGAGGGCAGATAGAGTGGTACTACAAATCAATGACAAAAATAATGTAATATATCCAGGTTTTGTTTTTCCTACGAATTTCAGAGAAATTGAAAAAATTAAATATGGAGGATTTTGTCTTGTTTCAGGTGATATTGTAGGGGATAAATTAGACTTGAATGTGAAATTCAAACCAATCAAAATCATTGATATAGAAAACATAATTGTTGATTGTACAAATATTACAGTTCCTGAAGTGCTAAATAAATTAAAGCACGAACTATCAAATAGAGATGTTAAAGACAAAATAGTTACAATCCGTTTATATGGGGCTTTAACATCAGGAAAAACTTATGATATAAAAAATCATGAAATTATTCAGAATTTTAGGTCTAAAGATGCTTATGAAGTCTTAATCAATAAACATGCTTTAACAACAATGGAATATCAAGCGATTAGTGTTTCGACAGGTAAATCTAATGAAGAAATTGAGTTCACAATTATAAAGGAGCATGCCAATAAAGTAAAAATAAAAAAATTTACACCGAATGAATTAGAAAAAAAAATACATCAACTTTTGACAACCCTAGGAGAAGAAAGGCAGGTTGGATCAAAAGTCATGAATTACAATGAAACCTTAAAGCAGTCTTTCCTAAGGATATTTGAAATTCAAAAAATTAAGGAGTCTGAGATATGATATTAGAATCTATTGAAATAAAAAATATACGGAGTATTCAAAGCGAGGCTATTGAATTTCCCTCATCAACTCTACTATTTTTTGGAGATGTAGGAAGTGGTAAATCTTCAGTTTTAAAATCAATAGAGTTCGCATTATTTGGCACCTTAATTCATGGAGACTTAAGTGGGGATTCTTTGTTAAGAAGGGGTAAAACTAAAGCTTCTGTAAATTTAACTTTTTCAATTGAAGGTAAGAAATTTTCAATTAAACGTAGCTTATTTAAAGATAAAAAGGGCAGAGTTTCTCAAAAGGAATGTAAATTTGTAGATCACAATAAAGGAACAACAACAACTTATGCTCCTACTGATATGAGACGGAAAATTCTGGAATTACTTTCATATTCTGTATCGCGTTATGAAAAAGCAACAAAATTACCCTTGTTCAGGTATACTGTCTATACACCTCAAGAACAGATAAAGGATATTATTCAAGCAGATCCAGATGATCGTTTTGAGATATTAAAGGAAGTTTTCGGCATTGAAAAATATGAAATCGCTTTAAGAAACGCAGAAACCATCAAGGAGTTTTTAAATGATATAGTAAAAGAAATCCAGATTAAAATTAAACAAATTGGCGAACCTGAAGAAGAAATACTTCTAAAAGAAAAAGAAATAGAAGAAACAAAAAAGAATATTAACAAAAAAGAAACTGAAATTAAAGAAAAAGGAGAATTAATAGCCTCTCATGAAAACTCTATCGAAGGAATTCAAAAAGAATTGGATAACTATATTAAAAACTTAAATCAAATCGAAAATAAAGAAAAAACTATTAAAAAAAATAAGGGGAAACAACTGAAAAGTAAGTCTTCTCTAAATGAAATTAAAAATGAGATTTTTGAAAGGGAAGAAGAATTAAAAAACTTAAAGGAAGTCAAACCAAACACAAAATCTAACGAAGATGAATTAGAATCTCAAATGGAGATAATACAAAATCTAAAATCTCAAAAAGAAAAAGAAAAAGCCGTTATCGAAAAGATTTTAGCAGATATTGATAAATTATTAGAAGATGGAAAGTGTGCTTTATGTGGACAAGCAATTCATGAGAAAGAAAGATTTGAGGAGGAATTACAGGATGCTAGATCAAAGTTTGAACTGCTTACAAAAGAAATTAGAACCCAAACTCTTAACATTGAAGAAAAAAAACAGTTGTTAAAGAATTTACGTGAATATCATAGAATTAAAGATAAAAAAGAATCACTAAATACATTAATTTCAGAAACACGGAAAAGGAAAGCAGACTTAGAAAATCGAATAAATGAATTTTTTATTGAAATAAATAATAATCAACAGGAGATAATTGGAATTCTCTCAGAATTTAATAATACTTCTTTACAAAAATTTAAAATTTTTGGAGATGAGTTAAAATCTAAACTCGATAAGAGAAAAAAATCTCTAAAAGAGTTAAATTCAAAAAGAGAAATGTTAGGAAATGAATCAAGTGCACAAAAAAAGGCGTTGGAATACTTACAAAAAGATTTAGTTTCATTAAATACCAATATAGTAGTGAAAAAAACCTTAGAGAATAATCTATCTTATTATTCACAGTTAAGAAATTGGATAGCTGAAGAATTTCCTATACTAATTCGAGATATTGAGAAGAATATCCTATCCTCAAGTGCTTATCATTTTAATTCTTATTTTAAGGAATGGTTTCATGAATTAGTTGAAGATAGAAATATTGAAGTTGAGATCAAGACCGATGACTTTCAACCCATAATACATGTAAACGGATATGAATCACCATTTAAAGATTTATCTGGAGGGGAAAAAAGTGCTCTTTCTCTAGCATATCGATTAGCTTTAAATAAAATAATCAATGAGAGATATCAGGAAGTAAAAACAAAAGATCTTTTGATCTTAGATGAACCAACGGATGGTTTTAGCCAACAACAAATAAATCGAATGCAATCTATTTTTGAAAATTTAAATACATCTCAAATGATAATAATATCCCATGAACGGAACCTTGATTCTTTTGTAACCGATATCTTTCATTTTAAAAAAGAAAACCATTTAACGAGAGTATTAAAATTAAACTCATAAAGAGAGAAAAATGGAATCCCAAATTAGAAATTCTTATCTCTTTTGTAAGTCTCAATAATCTTTAAAATCTGAAAGTTAATGGTTCTCCACACTTTGGGCATATTTTTGCAGAAGGGGAACACAATCCACCACAATGATGGCATGGAGTTTTAGAAATTGTTGTTTCATTAATATTTAAATACTTTAGGCGTGTCATAATATCAAGCTTAGTTATTTCTAGTTTTATACTACCAGCGGGACTAAAGGGCATCTCTTGTACAATTACATTACTAGAATCCCCAATATGAATCTCTATTTTATCATCATATCCCTTTCTCAAATATCCATTTATAATTTCTACTTTAGAATTCCTTTGAAAATTTTTGTTATTAAATAGTCTGATTCGCACTTGATCATTCCATATTACAACACGAAGAACTCCAATCACGTCGCTTACAATAAATGATGCATAACTTATTTTTGAACCATCTGTTTTTGTAAAACTATGCATTCTTCCAACTTTCGTGACAGTTCCAATAATATTAATACTATGTAAACCTTGATCTTGTTTTGTAAATCTTATATCTGATTCATTAGATGTTTTGAATTTATTCATCAATTGAATTAGATGATGAAATCCGCTAAAAGAACTAGCCAAATAGTTTTTTAACTCAGAAAATTGCATCATTTTATGTAAAATTCCATTTTTTAACAGGAAGAAAACAAATTTGATAAAATTATCTCGAAGTTTCTCAAATTTAGTGATATAATATCCAGTAGTCCTAAAAACTATTGTTTCTTCAAAAAATTGTTCGATTTCTTTAATTTCCTTTACTTCTCTACATGTTTCTTTCAATTTTTCTCCGATACGTAGAATACCTGTATTTTTAAAATTAGGATTAAAAAATTTGCAAAGATAAAAGCTTATCTTAAACACTGCTTTAGAAAATTCATTCTTAGCATCATTTGGATCTCTTTCACCTAAACTTTTATCCAAATGATATAATCCTCTGGCTAAAACATCATTAAAATCAAATTTCAAACTCTTATTATTGGGTAATAGATTTCTAATATCTTGACCAAATAATAACACAGAATTCTGAGGATACTTAATATCTAAGACACTCCATTCATAATTAGAAAAAGATTGGATCTCAAAAATTTCTTTATTTTGAAATCCTTCTAAGGTATTAAAACCAATCCAAATTTCTTTTCCTTCTATTTTTCTTTTTAAGAATTTTGCTTCAGTCCAATCTACTTTAGGAAATGGTTTTAATGTTTCTACAATTACAATAATATCAATATCTTTTCTTTTCCATGAACTTGGGATTTCTTCATCAAAAAAGCTTCCTATTCCATAAATCGCAATAATCAGTTCTTTATATCTTGCGATAAGATCTTGAATTATTATTTCTACAACAGAATTTTCTTTACTCACTGAAACCAGTAAATTTTTTTGAATTTCAAGAGAGAAAATAATTATTTATTCTAGATTTTTAATACTTGACTCGCGATCATATCAGCTACATGAATAACAGAAGCCAATTCGTTCATTTCTTGTGGAATATATTTACTCCAACTACCATGATGGAAAATTAAACCAATATACATCTCATCATCAAATAATAAGTCATATGCACTTATATATTTCTTAATTACGGCAATGGCGTTTTCTACATGCCTATCCTTCCCAGTTACTCTAAATCTCTCCTTAATTTCTGAACGAATAACCTCAGTTTTATTAAGAGGGATACTAATTTTTCTATCTATTAGGTTAAGTTTAGTCCCATAATATGGAATTTTACCAAAATCATGGCATATTGCGGTTAAAATAACTTGTCTAAGCCAAGATTGATCTTTTAAAGTTTTCCAAATGTAGTAAGAATAATTAACTACCAATAGAGTATGGTCAAATAGGCCTCCAGGATAAGCACCATGATAGTTTCCTAATGCTGCGGGTAACAATTTTGCTTCATCGAGGATATATGCTAATTCTTTTTTGGTAATATTGTCTAATTCAGCAACATCAAAAAAGAAATTGAAATCAAAAAGCCGAATAGCCACTAATCTAGAAATATCCTTATTAATAAAAGGATCATCTGATATTGTATCATCTTGTTGATGAGACTCAATAAATTCCATCAATGACTTCCCTGAATTTTTCTTCTCTCCCATATACACATAATAACTCTTTTATTATTTAAAGAAGAAGACTCTAACAATTTTAAAGTTAGAAATTAACCAGAAAATAAGTACATAAACCTAAATTTTAATAATCTTATCTTTTTGTTTTTTTTTTTTTAAATAATTCGTCCGCAGTTTGAAAGAGCGATTGTTGTAGGTTTTTGGGACTTTTTTTACCCTTTTCTTTTACAGGGCCAATAAACACTGAGGATTTTTTATATACTTTAGGATTTAATTCAGAAATAAAGGGAGAGATTCTTACTATCTGTTCTCCTCGAAATCCTTTCATAACTGAAGGAGATATAAGGTACAAAAGGTCTTTAGTTCGAGTTATAGCTACGTAAAAAACACGTCGTTCTTCTTCAAGTCCCTCAGAATCACCTTTCACTCTTGATGAGGGGAAATAATCTTCACACAACATTGGTATAAATACTACTCTCCACTCAAGACCTTTTGCTCGGTGTATTGTAGATAAAATTAAAGGTTTTTCTTCTTCTGAATTTCCAGCAACAACAGCTTTAGATTCTAAATTTGATAAATTTAAACTTAAATTTTCTAAGAATTTCTGAATGGTTAGAAAGTTGTTAGCATATATACTCAACTGGTTAAGATCATCAATTCGATCTTGCCAATTATCATACTTTGATTTAATATAATCTTGAATTATTAAAGTTAGTTTATTAATAACTTCAGATGGAATATCATCTGAGGAAAAGCCTACAAGTTTCTTAACATAGGCAATTGTATTTTTAATACCCTCTTTAGATATTTTTGATCCTTTTAATTTTTCTGCATAAAACATTTTATCTATTAAAGCATCAATCGGATATTCAGTTTTGGATATAGCTTCAAATATTTTTGTTCCTGAAGAAGTTCCGATACCTTGGATAATAGAAAAAATCCGAGACCATGAAATCTCATCATATGGATTTTCAATTATACGTAAATGAGCTATAATATCCTTGATATGTGCTTTTTCAAAAAATGCTACTCCTGCCCGTACTTCATATGGAATGTTTTTTGCTTTTAATTCAAGTTCTATTCTTAATGAATGAAAACCAGCCCGAACAAGGATAGCCATCTCTTCAAGTTTATATCCTTCTGAGCGTAATTTTAGTATCTGATTGGCAATAAAATAAGCTTGTTCTTTATCATCTCCTACGTTAACTTGAAAAGGTAATATCCCCTCAAGACGAGTAGCACGCATTGATTTTTTAAATTGTTTTTTATTATTAAGAATTGAATTGTTTGCTAAAGCTAATATCTGAGGTACACTTCTATAATTATAAGTTATACTATATCTCTTACAATTTTTATATTTTTTTTCAAAATCTAAAATGTTATGGAAGTTAGCACCACGAAACGCATAAATACTTTGAGCATCATCTCCAACGGCTATAACATTCTGATCTGGGTTTTGATTTACTATTTTATGTATAATTTCATCTTGGATATAATTTGTATCCTGATATTCATCAACAAGTATATATTTTATTTTTCTTGCTATCAACTGGGCTATAGATCTTTCGTCCAATAATTGATTCCAATAAATCAAAAGATCATCAAAATCAACTAAATTCTCTTGAGCCTTTTTTTCTTTATAGATTTTAAATACTTCTTCTAATTTTTTAATCACATCTTCAGTATCAAATTGGGGATATTTCCATAGAATGACTTCTTGGATCGTTTTATGACAATTGATTGAGTAGGATAATATCGATTTAGCCATTCTTGAATTAGGGAAGCGTTCCTCGATTTCTTTCACATTAGCTTTCTCAATTGAAAGTTTTATTAATGCTTTCGCATCTGTTTCATCCATTATTGTGTAATTCACTTTTAATCCTAATGTTTTTGCATACATTCTTATAAAACGGTTAGCGATTGAATGAAAAGTTCCACCCCATATTCCCTTAGGGCGTCTACCTAAAAGAGTTTCAACTCTTCTTATCATTTCATTAGCGGCTTTATTGGTAAAAGTGACAAGCATAATTTCACTAGGCCTTGCTCCTGATGATAATAGTTTTGCTACAGAATAAGTTATTGTTCTCGTTTTACCACTTCCTGCACCAGCAATTACAAGCATGGGGCCATTAATGTTATTGATAATTTCAAGTTGTTCGTCGTTCAAATCATCTTCAAAATTAATTTGTTTATATTCTTCTATTATTTTTGGTACTTCTACTTCTAAGGATTCAATGTAGTCTTCATCATAAAACTCAAAAACATACTCCTCATTCGACTTTTCTTTATTCTGATTCAATTTTACATGTTACTCTTTATATAATTTTAATTTATTAAGTAAAGGTTTACTCCACTCTAAGATATCGGGGAAATTATCTTTTTTTTGTTCGAAGAACTTTTCATGGTTGAAATTAATGTATTTTTTCCCTTTTTTTGTAATAATATTTGTTAATTTATATATTGGTTCATATGATAAGTGTTTTATATCAAATGTCTCACTAAATTTATCAAAAAGTACTGGAGAATTATCTACTATGAATTGTAACTCTTTTAAAGTGATAATGTCAATAAATTCCAAATCTTTTAACTCTTTACCAACGACCTTTACCCAGCAATCCTTGTATAGCTCAATAAATAATCTATGTCTTCTTTCAGCTTCCTTAATAGTAATTTCTTTAGTAAGAAGAATCTCAGAAATTCTTTTTTTCCAATCTTTAGGTAACCATTTGAGAGAATAAGAATAGTTCAAAGCCCATTTCTCAAAAGGAGGATATTCGTCATTGGCTAGAAATACTAACCCTATTAAACCGTAGATTCCGCTATTAACCAATTGGTTGGCTGCGAGAGGGTCCCCTCTTTTAATCCATTGTTCAATTACTACGTTGCCAATATACACACACTTCCCAAAATATTCTGAGATACATTGAAATTTTTCCTTTGAACTAAATATGTCTTTCTCTTTAAATAAAGCCTCTATCTTTCCCTGAGGATCAAATAGAATTAAGTTATAGGAAGCATCCCACTTCTTAATTAAGTCCCAATCTTCTGTTTTTTCCATTTCATATGATAGAAATTCAACATCTATATAATTCCCTCTCCATAATGCATCACCATGAGGGATTGGACCCATACCAGTAATCCATTTATCATAAATCTCTTCTTCTAAAAACACTAATAGATCTATTTCAGATAAATCATCAGCATATCCTCTACTAAGGCCTCCACATAAAGTTATACCAATTACACCTTCTTCCTTTGCGAGTTCATTTACAATCTTTTTAGATTCTATTAACATCTCTTTATAATTTCCTTTTGAAGAGATTTGACCATATGGGCGCCCCTTTTTATTACTAATACCAATTGTATTTTTTAAAAATTCCATTTTTAATAAAATATCCATTAATTAGACTAATAGAAATAATTTTAAAATATATAATATAAAACTATTACTCGAAAATAAAAAATTAACTCATACGAGTCCTACTAATATTTTAAAAGCAGCAGTTTCATCGCCATCATCAACGGAACTGATTGTAAAACTAAGATCGTATTTATCCCGAATTTTAGGTGCTTCCTGAGTGGAGATAAATTTAAGTCTTGTAGAAGTGTTTTTACCCTCCCATACCCACACTTTTTCATTATGCATATCTACAAAAAGCAGAATCTTATCAGAATCCAATACTTCAAACAAGGGGACATTCTCTTTTATCTCAATTTCTTCAAATTTCTCAGATTCTTCATTTAAGTCGTACAAGAATATCAAATTTCTATCCTTTGAATTTCTAAGTTGTACTATATTATATTATTTTTGATTGGGAATTTATAAATATTTAACATTTGTAAGAGTAGGTATTATTCCTTTTGCTTCTTCAAATTAACCTAAAGGAACTTCAAGTTTTAAATTCCACTATCTCTAAATTATGATAATATTTATTAGGTGCATTATATCTTTCGAGTCGAACTTTTTTATAGTAATCCATAAAATCTTTACCATAATAATAACAATGGGTAGTAGTAAATGCGGGACAATCTAAACAACTGAAACCTTTACACATTTAAATTAACCCTAATTTATGATTAAAAATTATTCTGAAATTTCCTTCTACGTAATGTAGAAATTAAATGACCTCTTGATAATAGTTGAATTCCAAATTGTGAACTGTAATCTCTTGAAAAATCTGTAATAATATTACATACCATGATACCTCCCTGAATTTTCGTGTCAATACAAGCTTTATGCAATTGACGAAGCTGGGTGATTGAAATCTCTCTTTTCCAATCTCTAATAAACACTCCAAATGTACTAAGTTTATTTTTTACCACTGCATCGAATTTCCAAAATTTTCCAGAATCTCCTTTTACTTGAATTGGGCCTTTAACAAAATCATACTTATCAGAAAAAACATTTTTGGCTAAATCATTTAAAGTTTTATCAGAAAATGCCATAAAAATTCACAATTGTTATATAACCATGTTATAGGAATAACATTTACATAATATTACTTAAAAATAAGTAATATGCAGAGAATACAATGATTTTTCAATTAAATAGAATTTTCGAGTTGGGATTCTTCTATTCTCCGACAGAAAAATCTTTTAATTTTAAATCATTGAAAAGATATTCCCCATTTATATCTGCACCATTTTTGTTTACATAGTTCTGCAGAGTTTGTTGTAAAAAAAAAAGAATATTTTCTGTAACTTTAGCACAAATCGATTTACATTCTAAAAAATTATTATATAGAACTAGTTCACATGAAGGGTTCGTATATAAACATAATTTTTTTAATTGTAAAGAGATACCTTCTGCAGGTAATAGAGAAATACAGTCCCAACTATCTTTAAATCCAGAAATTTGGCTTGGAGAGATCTTTTTTAGTAGATTTTGCAAATTTCTATTTACCATACTCTTATTTATACGATTTATAACATTTTTTTGTTCTTTTCTGGCTTCTAGTTTACATAAAAAAACATAGTATTTTAAGAGTCTTTCAGCATCAATGGCTTTTTCTGGATCAACAATTTTCCATCCTCCTGCTTTTTTGCAGCTTAAATCGTTATTTTCTGAATTTGAAAAATTCGTAGGGTAAATCCAACATTGAGGGGGTTTTATTCCTGAATTATGGACGGAACAACCATTTATCTCTTTGTTGAAAAGAAAGCATTTTCCCTTTTTTTCGTCAAATCTCAGCTTAAGGCTAAAAACATCGCTTCTAACAAAATCTGTTTTGACAGCATATCCTCGTTCAATATACTCTTGAGCTAGTAATTTGGGGACATCAATCTTAATCGAACAGCAATCACCATTACATATATCTAAACAATTTGGACCTTTAATCGCTGACTTCATTAATAAATTAAACTCTTTAACAACTTCCCAAAATTTGTCGTTAACCACGATAATTCTAATTAAATTAATTATTATATCTAATTATAAAGTATTCATTTAATAATTCCGTTCATTTAACATTTCCTAAAGTATAAAAAGATCAACTTTATTATTTTGATAACAAATTTTGTATAAAATATTTTCTAAATCATAATAATAAAAACACGAGAAGATTATTGAATGTCAGAAAATCTAGTAATAATTGATTTAACTGAACGCGAGCACATAGTTCTCGACGGATCTCAAAATTTAAAAGAAATTTCAGGTAGTGGAACTCTTATAATTAAAAATCCTTCTCAACAGAGTCGATTATGGAATCTAAATTGTAATGTTAAAGAAATAGTAAATACTTCTATTGAATCAAAAGAGCTAACTGTAGGGTCACTGAATCCAAGTCAAGAATTTAGAAAAGAGTATGAGATAAAAGAACTGAAAGCTTCTACTCTAAAAGTTGAGGAAATTTTTGATACTGATAAATCCGATTCAGGTAAAGTAAATAATGCATTTCTTTATAATACTGATAATAAATGTAGTCTAAAACTCGTTTTAACAAATCCTTTGAATTTACCTGTTTTAGAGATAAAAGTTAGAAGGGATATACCTGCATTTATTCAAGAAATCGAAATGAGAAATCCTAGTAACGGAGATGCGAATATAAAAGAAGAGGATGGCAAAAAATCGTTAGTTTGGGAGTTAACATCCCTGGATGCAGGAAATAATGCTCAGCTCGAGATATTTTTTACAGTAAATATGAAAGAATTAACACCACAAGAACTTGGGGTTTTAACTATTGATTATTTAATAAACAATTACAAATTAACGATGGTAAACCCTGAAATTAGGGGACTCACTGACTCGATGAGTGGGATTGATAGAGATGAGGGGACTCAACCTGGTATGTGGGATTGTAATGTTGAATTTATTAATGAATCTGGTTTTCAAGTTAGACTTGAGGATGTAAAAGTCTCCCAATCAATTACCACTGGAACAGAAACAGTAGTGTCTCAAACACCAGACAAAGTCTTAAATCCTGACGAATCATGGGATTTTGATTTTCAAGTCGAAGCAAAAGATGTACCAGAATTAAGTTCTGAAATCGGATTTACTCCCCTGTTTGTTTTAATTCCTAGGGTTGTCGGTAAGATCATAAAAGACTCCACAATTTACACTGTTTTAAGTGCTACAGTTGATAAAAATATAAATCCCCCTGAGGTAGATGCTTATGCTAATACAGATATGGTAATTGCAAACAATATAGTAAATGATGGGTCTTCTATAATTGATAAATTTTTCTTATCAGACGAAACTCCCCCTGATTTTATCCCTCCCTTAGTAAAAGATATTAAAATCCTTTTAGGGGATATTGACATAAGTTCAAGAGAGGAATTTGTTCAAAAGATTTTGATTGATCCAAGTGATCAGGATTTTTCTCACAAGCATCAAATTTATGTAGAGTTATATAACCTTGCTAATGAATTTCTTCCTGGAAAGCAAATGGTAATATCTTATCCACTTTTAGCACGAAATCCTCGACCTCCCACAGAAACTAAATACATGACTCCCGTAAAAATAGATATTAATAGTCCAGTGGAAGGTAAATCCTTCATAAAAAGCCCTGATGAAAAACCAGAGCTTAAAGTAAGATATGTTAAACGTAAGTTAAAAACTCTTAAAAGTATAAAACCGGGTCTTAGTGAAGGAGAGTTTACTATTGGTGTAAGAGTTCAAAATAAAGGAGATGTAGAATTAGAAAATGTACTTGTTAAAGATATCATTCCAACTGGTTTTAGTCTTACTGAATTTACACCTCCAGCTGGTGCAACCCATGAAGTAGTACAAGAAGGAGATTTATCAGAATTGCATGTAAAAGTACCGGAGATTAAAGGAGGAGCTTCAGTAAGTATAAATTATAATTGCTCTGGTGCTGGTGATTATCATCGATCTGAACCTGTCATAATAGTTTTAGGAAGGGGGGGAGGTGAATCATCGAGTTCCTCTAGTATGCCTCAATCAGCTACAGGAACTCCAAAAGCTCATGTTGCAGATTCTCAAGCGGGAAAAATACATGATACATTTGTTGAGATTTATAAAGCTGTCGATCGAGCTCCAACTGGTGAAGTATTAGGTAATATCCTAGAACAAAGGAGAGATGAATTCCCACCAGGTCCTGTACTGCACCAAATGTTAGCTTTTGCTAAAGAAATGAAATCTCTGGGAGATAAAATAATTGTAGGTTCTCTTAGAGACGAAGTGATGGTCAAATTGAAGAGCTTTAAAAATAAATATACTTAATTTCCTTAATTTTAATATCCTTATTCTATTTTATTTTATTTTTTTTACTTCGTTTTTATATAACGCTTATAAAGAATAAGAAAAAAATAAAGTAAGTGAAATGTTATAATGCTATAAATACATGCTTAGTTTATCAATGTCGTCTCTAATCCGAGAAATTCTTCTTTCCTGTTGTTCCTCTGTTCCAATACCCTGAGTATCTTCTTCTAAATTTATTAATTCTTCTTCATATGCCTTTTCTACCATCATTCCATATTTTATAGCATATGCTATTAACTCTGGAATTAAAGATATCATCCCTTTAAATGAAAATATACCGGATAATACTGATAATCTATTAATCATTTCCCCAAATGGATCTAAATCACTTTCTGGTACTTTCATTATCTCCATTATTCTTTTAAACAGAACTTCATAGAGTACTTCTAATTCCTTTCCTGTTAAATTGTCTTCTTCTTCCATTCTAATTACCTAAATAATAATATTAATATGTAAGATTAAATAGCCAATTTTAAAAATATTCAATTTCAAAAAAATATATTTCATTTCTAAAAATTCTATTACTTAACACATAACAAAATAGTTTAGAAAAAATTGATACTATTCTTAACGATTATCTTCCTTGTAGTTTTTATGTTTAATATTTTTTTTTACTGGTTAATATTCTTAAAAGTCAAAAAAAAAGATTTTTCGTTGTTTTTTAAACTTTTTCCAGTTATATGGGCAATAACATTAATTTCTATACCTATTGTTAATTCAGGGCTCTTAAGATTTTTTATTAAAGATAACTGGAGTTATTTTAAAGACTATTGGAATTTATTTGCATTATTGGGGCTAATATTTATTATTGTTGGTATTAATTTTGCAAAAAGAGCAAAAAAAGTGTATAAGGTTAAATCCCTAGATGAGACAAGTTCTAAATTAGCGACAACGGGAGTATTTAGAATTATAAGGCACCCAATATATTCTGGTTGGGTAATAATCTTTTTTGGAATAGCTTTAATATCAGATTCAATAACTTCATTAATATTATGTCCTATTTTACTTATAATAGTAGATATACATGCTTTATGTGAAGAAAAACTAATTTTAATCCCAAAATATGGGAAGGATTATAAAAAATTTATGGAAAAAACACCAAATCGCATTATACCGACCCCATTAAACTTTTTTCTTCTAATAATTACAATTTTGGTGATATATGTAGGATTTCTCAATATCTCCTAAAATTTTATAAAAATTATGAGGAAATTTGATATATTATAATGTATAAAAAAGTATAAATAATGTAATGAGATAATTTATTATGGTAAAAATAATAGCATTTCTCGCTACTGATGGTTATGAAGAGTTAGAATTCCATTTTCCACGATTAAGATTGATTGAAGCGGGATATAAAACAGAATTAATTAGTTTACATAGAAGAGAAATAAAGGGAAAATTTGGATATCCTTTTAAACCGGATAAATTAATTAGAGAAGCAAATCCAAATAATTATGATGGGGTAATAATACCTGGTGGCACAACAAATCCAGATCATCTTAGAAGGGAACCTGGTGTCTTAAAATTTGTTAAAGAACTTAATGATCAAAAAAAATTAGTTGGTGCTATATGTCATGCAGGATGGGTCTTAATCTCTGCGAATATAATAAGGAATCGTAAAGCAACTAGTTATTTTGCTATTAAAGATGATATGATAAATGCAGGCGCACTTTTTGAAGATTCTGCTGTTGTGATTGATAGTAATCTCATAACTTCAAGAACACCAGACGATTTACCTCAATTTATGAAGTCGGTATTAGCGTTTCTTGAAAATTGATTAAAATTAAAAAATACAATTAGTTTCAATATATAATAAATGGAATTATATAATCAATAATGTAAGCTAGTATAATCAATGATTAATATCTTGCTATAGAATGTGTTCACTGAGCACTCTCAGCAATAAATCACATGTTTACATATTTATCTGCTAAATCCCGATAATGTGGAGGGCATCCCGGCACATATACTGCACTGGGATATAGTTTAGCTACTTTAGCTGTACAATTCCCACAAAATAAAAGAACACCATGGTCTTCAGGAATATCCTCTTCCTCAGTCCTTCCCACAAAAAAGTCAATTCTCTTATATTTCTTCGTTCTCTCTTTTAATTTTTCTTTCAATTCCGGCGTATAATATATTTTTCTATTCATTCTACTTAAGGTCATTTGGCATCCTGTACATGTCCACATAGATGAATGATGATACATATTTCCATAGGGTTCAGTGCGTTTAATCGGTCTTTTAAATGGCTTTTTACATTCTAATGATAGACTACTTTGAGCTAGAGAAACTTCAACTTTAGGCAAATGTTTTACGAGATCCACTGGAATGCCCATGATTTGACAACAGGCATTATCCACTTCAATCATATCAGTCCCTCCAATGCATATCCCTAATTTTCTTACCCAAGTAGTACTTGGACTTGTTGTAGGGCCATTCCCTTCCAGTGCGGTAGTAGCGTCACATATTGTAAGTTCAGGTTTTATAAGATTGCCCAATTCAAAAATACACTCATGCAAGGTACTATGGTACTTCCCATCATCATCTCTAAACCCAAGATGGAACTTTTTCTTATCTCTAAGAAGAAGAAGACCTTTTTGATTTTTAACTCCCAAAGTGACCATACAGGTGCCATGAGTCTTCATCTTAGGGATATTAACATAACTATGGGTTTTTAAAATAGAAGGAAGCTTTAATTTAAATGGCTTGAATTTCCAGTTATAATCATCCATATCTACATATTCTAGATTAATAAGCTTTAAGGGAATATTATAGTTTTTTTTTAGATTCTCAACCATATCCTTATAGCCAGAAGTTTTAATCAGGCGTTCAAAATTTTTAGGTTTTTCTGAAAAATAACCTGAATTTTCCCCAATTAAAAATTCTTCGATATCAAATCGCTCATTAAGTGCTAAAATTAATCCCGCAGTTACTATTGGATCAACATCTACAGCATGATCAGGAGGTAAAGCATCTACAATATTTGGTTTTAAGAATACTCGTGGTTTGGATGGATTATAACCAAGTTGATCAATTAATTTCCCCATTGCATCTTTAACATCCTCTAACGATTCTGTCTCTACTCGAACAATTGATATCATAATTAATACACTACTTCAAAATATAATTGTAAGAATTAAAATATTTTTACTCTCTAAAATAAGATTTAAGATTAAGTATTTTAAAATAAAATTTATTGAAAGAATTTTGTTTAGACTGCCTTAATTCTATTCTTTTCATTTGCTAGAAAACTAAGAAAACCATTAATCTCTTCAATTTGCTTGTTAATAATTGCCAATTTCTGTTGAATTCTAATCGATTCAGATAGATCTTTCATTTCTAATTCTTTTCTAACAATAATGTAAGATCGTATTTGGTTTAAGATTTGCTGCATTTTTTTAATTTTTATTTCAAATTCGCTTTTATAAGCTCTAAGTTCTCCTAAAATTTGTTCATTATCATCAAGAATCCTAAAACATTCATCAAGATTCTCTTCTTTTTTTAATTTAAGTATATTTTCTACTATTTTTTCTATATGAGATAATACTAATTTATGATCTTTAGAACTTACTGTTTTGCTCTTTGTCTTAGGTAAATCATGACTAATCTTCTCAAGAATGTCAGTAGTATATCTAATTTCAATTTTCTTATTTAAATCCCATTTCTCCGATCCTGAATTAAAGGGTACTTTTTGACTTATGAGATCAAACTCATCTATATCGGTTATCAATTCCAACTCATCAATTTCAACTTGAGTAATTAACGGTGAAAATTTCACTTGAAGTTGCTGTTTACCATAGAATTCATCTTTTTCTCTTAAAATTTGAGTATAGATTTGAACTTTATCCTGTCCTATAGGAGCGAATAGAACTCCACCATCTTTATCAAGTTGGTATAATAAAGGATATATTTTTGATTGTTCAATCGCACCCGTAACCAAAATTTTTTGCCAAGGAGATAAATCTGGCATTCCGTTTAAGGGATTTTTTACAATAATAGTAATGTTATTATCTAATTTTAATTTCTTAAGATTTTCAGCAGTAATTCTAGCGATTTCAGCATTCGCTTCAAGAATTACGATTTCTCCTTTTGGTGCTAAATGATGAGCGAGAGCGGCGATATAACCCGATTTAGCTCCCAGAATAAGAAGATCATCATTAGATTCTAAAGATAAGCCCTGGAGCATTATCGTAATCATATGGGGTGCTGAGATTGTACGATAATTTTTTGGGTTATGTTCATCATAATAGAACAGATTTGGAACATCTTCATAAAGTTTTACCAATTCTCTCAATTTGTCAGGTATAAATCGCTCTAAAGGAATTTCCATAAAAGCCTTAATTAATCTTTTATCCTTTAGGATTTGATTTACAACTAAAGTATCTAATAAACGTTTTTTCTTATTTTTTAATACTTCTTTAAGCGATTCTTCTCTGTCCAATTTTATCATCTAATGGTGTTAAAAGAATAATATAAAACTAGTTTATTATATTTTGTTATAATAATTTTTAACTGTTTAGTTCAATTCTACATTAATAGAGATTTGAAATTATGATTCTTTTAGATGTAGATAAGATAAAAGATGCAAAAATTACCCTATGTTTAATTGCAATTAATAGCATTTTCTTTATCATTTTTAATATTTTCTTACCAGTCGAATATCTTTTATTATTTGTTCAAATTAACAGAAACATATTATTCAACTTTGAAATATGGAGACTTATAACTCCAATTTTTTTCCATGCCGATCTAATACATTTATTTTCCAATATGTTTGCCTTATTGATATTTGGCTCTGTTATTGAATTAAATTTAAGAATAACTAGTCTCCAATATATATTTATATATCTTATTTCAGGTGTAATTGGAAACCTTTTTTCTTTATTTCTATTACCCCTTGATGTCATTAGTTTAGGGGCTTCAGGAGCAATTTTTGGATTATTAGGTGTAATGGTGCTAATGATTATAACTGAAGATCAATCTATGTTGCCCTTTGCATTAATATATGTGTTTTATTATATTATTGCCTCGTTCCTTCCCGGTATTAATATATGGGCTCATATTCTAGGTCTTTTAGGTGGAATCCTGTTTGGATATTTGTTTTACTATAGAAAAAATAGAAAATATAATGTATATTGGTAGAAATATTTATTTCAATTAACTTATCTGATTTTTTTCTTCTTCTATGCAATTATATAATTTTTCTCCGCAATTATCACACGATTCTTCGTACCACGTAAATTTTAATCCACATTTTTTACATTTCCATCTATTTTCTTGATCCACCAACCAATATTTGTAACCTTTTTCTTTAATGATCTCTAAATTCTTCAGTACGATAGAATGATGAGGAAATTTATCATTTCTGAAATCTCGAAGTTTATTGCATGGAAAATCAATACATTCTACACAAAAATCAAGTTCTTTTGATGCAGCACATTCTTTAAAAAAGCAATCTCTACAATATATTGCATTTTGATTACTTTTACACCCAAAACATTCTAAGTCTTCAATCTTCATATCCCATTCTTTAGCTTTTTCTTTAATTCTACCGAGTTCATTCATAAGAAATATTTCACAAGCACCACAATACAAACCACAGAAAGCATCATATCGTTTCTTCATCATAATCTCTTTTTTTAATGAGTTTATTTCTTTTTCTTTTTCATTGAGTTTTCCATTGTAAAATCTTTAGGACAACACTCGTTTATAGGACAAATATCACATTTGGGGCGATTAGGTAAACATATCTGCTGACCAAATCTGACAAATAATCTATTTACATTTATCCATAATTCCGTTGGTAATTTTTTCTTTAAAGCTTGCTCCGTACTATCAGGATTTCTTGTATTTACCCAACCCAAACGATTACTTATCCTATGTACATGAGTATCAACTGGAATTGCTGGAATTTTAAATGCATAAACTAACACACAATTTGCTGTCTTCGCACCCACCCCAGGGAGATTAATCAATTCTTCATAATTATCAGGAACTTCTCCATTATATTTATTTTTTATTATTTTAGAAACATCTTTTATACGTGCTGCCTTTACTTTATAAAAACCTGAGATTTTCACAAGATCTTCAAGTTCTTCTAAATCCGCTTCAGCAATTAACTTAGGAGTAGGAAATTTCGAGAAAAGTCGTTCAGTTGCAAGTTTAGTATTAGAATCTCTAGTTCTAGCAGACAATATTGTTGATATCAAAATTTTAAAAGGATCTTGTTTTGTTATTGTTAATTCATCAAGATGTGCCTTTCCTTTCAGGGAAGCTCTGATTTTATCTAAAATTTGTTTATAATTCATTTTTTCTCATTTTTTTCAAAAACAAAAATCTTTCTTTTAACTATCTGACCTTTTTTAGCGTCAATTAGTGTTTTATGGGATTTCTTTAAAATCTGAAGCTTTGGATTTAATTTTTGAAAAAACCTATCAGGATTAAGGAGTGGAATCTGTTTAAAATTATTTTCAAGAGCAATCTTTTTAATATCCATTTGAATGTCATCTTCATCAACTGTATTGATAATTGGGGCAATAAGGCAAATTCTTCTTTTATTCTTCAATACTTTGTAAGCTTCTCTAAAAAAATCATTGTATAAAGGTTTTAGTTTTGTCTCAAAAACGTTTTTTACTTGAAGATAATAAGGTTTTTCTAAATAATATGGTCCTAATTCTGGTTCTGTTAAAATTCCATCCAAATCTTCAAAATGGTGAGACAATTCCTTTATATCCGCATTTATTATTCTGTTATTGATAAAAAATGGAATTTCTTCTTCTAGTAATTCGAATAACCAATTTACATTACGAATTGCATTTTTCACCTTTCTCTCATCAATATCAGAGCCGTAGATTTGAAATTCTTGTAAGAGACTGAATAAAAAAATGGTACCATTTCCTACAAAAGGATCGAGAATTTTCATGTTTTCTCTTTTTTCAAATAAATTTAAAAAATTTAACATAATAAGAGTTAATTTAGGAGAAATACTACTTTTAAATTCTTTAAAGGGGCGTTCTTCATCGATTTTCCTCTTAAAACTAGGGTTATCAACCGTAAATGTTCTTGCGATATATAAACCATCATCTGTGAACCCAAAAATAATTTCAGCTCGATTTTCTGTTAACAGATCATATTTTATTACGTTATGAGGAAATAAAGGATTTAAGTTCCCAGATTTCATATTTTTTTCTGGATATTTGTAATAAAGTGTTTTTATTGCGCCCTTTTGTTTTAATTTTCTCATAAGTTCCTTATTGAGAAATGGTAGAAAATGTTTTACTAAAATGTCAGAATAATATTCATCATCAAACAGGTTGGGATAAATTGATATTGCGAAGAACATACTTTCATAAACTTTGGGGAAGATTAAATCTTTTCCTATAAGAATTTTGTCAATTTTATTTATAATTTTTTTACGTGCTGTTTCTATATTTGAATATTTCTCAATTTTAGAGGGAAAGCCATTTTGAATTGTCTCTATATCAATAAAATCAAATATACGAGCGATCTTCTGACATCCCCCTAAAATAAATTGTATTTCCATTAAATCATTTACATAAAATTGTTTTTTATGTAATTCTTCAAATTCAACTATAGCGATATTTGCTGAGTAATCAATAATTTTACCCTTATTTGGAGAATAGCAAAGGTAATTATCAAGTTCTGCTATAGAAAGCTGCCAATTTGACCCTAAAACAAAAATAAACCTATCCATAATTAAAGAAATTTATTTATCAAGAATATTGAATCAAAGATCCCATATCTATTTTTCAATTATTTGAATTAAGCAATCTTTTGGCTAAGTTTTATATTTCTTTTTTAACCAAGTTTTAAACGCGATAGTAGCTTGACCTTTCCATATCGCTTTCTTGGGAAATCCACGTTCAAACTCAACAATATCATCATTCGTATAACTTAAGTGAGTTGATTCGTCTATTAGTTGTTCTTCTTCCTCTCCTAAATCTATTGAGAGCTCATAATGTTCTCCAGTAACTTCTTCTAATTCGCTTATAATGTCAACAAGATCTTCTTTTTTTCTTTCAAAAATAGGGATCCTTTCCAGTACTTCTTCATCAGTAACTTCCTTTTCAGCTTCCTTTTTTGCTTTTTCATAAGCTTTCTTTTTCTCTAGCTTTTCTTGTCTAATTTTCTTTATTTCTTCTATAATACTCTTGTAATTATCTTTAAAGTACTTGAGACTAACATTAATAAGATCTGAGATGCCATCCCATTTTTCCTCCTTTACTACTTTTTCTGCCCAATAAAATAAATCAAGATTTAGCTCTATTGTTACTGCCTTTCCTTCAGATTCTAAAGTACCTATCAACCAATTAATGATGTTCGCAATCAATATATCATTATCAAAAGCACTAAAACCATATTCTCTAGCCAATGAAGAAAATATACTTATATTACCAAATCCAACAACTTTTCCTGCATAATATTCTGATGCTGCTAAAAGAGGAACTTTAGGACTATCTTCCTCAACCCAGTCTTCTCCATTATATATTCTATGCCAGCTATTTAACCCAGAGATGAGGATACCATCTACTTTGATATTTTTCTCATCATCGATGAAATCCAAAGTATGAATAGAACATGAACTCGAAAAAACAACTTTCTTTATTTGTTCAGTGACAATGTGAGGTTTAAAATTTGTTATTAGAGGTCTTTTTTGAAGATGAACAAAATTCACTGAATCATTTATTTCATCATTTAAAAATTCAAAACCAAAATTTTGAGTCAGTTCATTTAAATTCGTATTATTTCCATAATCGCCACCACTAGAACTAGTTATTAAAAGATTACCTCCTCCCTTCACGTATTTCTTAAGATTCTCAATTTCATTTGGACTGAGTTTTGAATTCTTAGGCGTGGATAATATAATAACTCTGTATTTTCTTAATTCGGAAATAGAGTTAAATCCAGTTTCTATTTTTCCGATTTTATAACCCGAAGTAAATAAAAATTGTGTAAATTCGGCAAAACTGGACGCTTCTATGGTTAATATATTACCATGGCTATAATCAAGCCCAATAATTACTTCTCTTGTCAAATTAGTTCATATCCTTTAATATTGAGTTTTTATTAAAAAAAAAACCTCATTCCATGTCCCTTATAAGTTATATTTCTCTTATTCCTTAAATAAAATTATCTAATTTTTTAATACAAATATATCTAAAACAACATGAAATAAATTTGGTCCATAACTTTTTATATATCTAAAAGATTTTAAATCGCTCTTGTAATGTTCATTAGTAGCTATTTCATTAAAATCCTCAAAAAGTGATAAATGTTTATCTTTTTCAACCACACCCTCAAAATGATAAATAGTACCCTCCTTTTTGGTTAATGTTAATGCTTCTTTTATATAATCTATAGGAGCTGGGAATATTCCCATGATAACACGGTCAGCTCTTATACCGGATTTACTTAATTTTAAGACTTCATTCTTGCAATCACCATTGATTGCCATAATTTTTTCTTCTAAATGATTTATCCTGATATTTTCGATAAGATACTTAAAAGCATCTGGATTAAGTTCTATACTGTATATTCTTTTCACTTCTGAATGTTTTCCGATTGGTAATGAAAAGTAACCAATTCCTGCAAACATATCTACTACTATTTCTCCTGTTTCTACTAAAGTTGCTAAGAATTTTCTTTCCTTTAAATTTCCCTTGCTGAACATGATTTTAGTAACATCAAATCGATATCGTATTCCATGTTCCTTATGCTCTACAATTGGGTCATTTATACCTGCTAAAAATTCAATTTCTTCTGGCTCTCTAAAAGTGCCTACTATTTTTCCTTTATTAATATAGACGGATCTTATACTAGGAAGTAAATCTAAGTAGGCGTTCCCAACTATTTCTTTTTTACTATTTAACATAGGATTTAATTTGAAAATTATGATATCTCCTAAAGTTTGAAAACCACGCGGAAGAACTGAAAGTTCCTGTGGTGTCAATACATCTCTTAGTTTCTCAGAAAGTTTTTTCTTAAATTTCATTTTAATACCAAAATATAAATAAAATATTTATAATATCAATGGGTAGTAGTGGGTATATTACTTTTTATTAATGCGTATTATTTCATAAAAAGACGAAAGAGATTCTAGAAACGAACTCAAATTGCTTGAAAGTTAACTTATTTTCTTCATATTCTATCTGTTGAAGCCCTTCTTATATTAAAAATGTACATCCTTACAATACGAACATATTCCTATCCAAGTTAAATTATTATATTATTGTAAATTAATTTAAAATCAACAATTTTAAAATAAGCTTTATCTTAAAATGTGAAAAATATGCCAAGTTTAGATGATTTTCTAGTTGATGAGAATAAAGTCTGGTTTACAGAGGGATATTGGCCAGAAGGAGTTCCAAAGCAATTAAAAGATGTCGATGGTGTGGAAATCACCCCAATGTGGGAGGGATATCTACATGCTGCGGATTATTATGGATCGATAGACAACGATCTCTGTATTTTTGTGTATGGACCATATATGGAACGAGTAAAGTTAAGAACTCTCTTTGAATACGCTAAAAAATTTGGAACTTTTATGTATGATACTTTGGGTATTAGACAAGGAGATGTGGTGGCGATTGATTTGCCTAATTCTATAAATTTTGTTGTTGCTTATATGGGCTGCCAATATATTGGAGCAATAGCCCAAGGTATAAATCCAACATATCGTCCTTTGGAACTTTTACATTCTTTAGCTATGACTAATGCAAAAGTTTTTGTAATGATGGATATGCTCTATATCGCTGGCCCTAAGGATATACTTCCAAAAACAAGTGTTAAACACGTAATTCCAACAAATTTTGTAGATTTCTTAACTGCGGATGATGCAACAATTCAAACTTTAGGAATTCCTAATGCACGAGACAAACTACCAACTGAGACAGAACATTATAAAGTGCATTGGATGGATGATATTATGAATAATACTATATCCAAAGAAATAAAGGTTGATATAGATCCATGGACCACACCTGCTGTTTACCTTATGACTGGTGGGACTACGGGATTACCTAAGGTAGCGATGCTTAGTCATGCCAATTTAGTAGCTAACATCTATATGGTTAAAGAATGGGTAAAATTAAGCCCTGGAATGATAACTATAGGAAGTATCCCCTTTTTCCATAGTTTTGGGATGACATGCGTAATGAATGGAGCTCTCTCACTAGGTATGCAGATGCTTCTATTTCCAAAACCTCCAGATGATGAAACTCTTTGTGAAGTAATAAATAAATTAGATGCTCCTGAAGGGATTATTTACGTAGGAGTTGAAATGCTATTCAAAAGACTAACAGAATTCGTACAAAGTATGGGTGTAGAAAAATTTAAGGAGAAATACAATTTTTGGAAGAAACTTAAATATTGTACAAGTGGTGCAGGACCCTTACACGATTATGTGAGAATACCATTCGAAGAGATTTTTTGTCCGATTCGAGTAGGATATGGATTAACGGAGACCTCTCCTATTCACAGCGTAGCTCCTTTCTGGGGACTGACTAAAACGGGGAAATTAGGATTACCCATGCCTGGTGCGGATTGGGCTATCTTTCCTTCTGATAATTTTGAGGCAGGTCCTATTGCTGATGGAACAAAAGCTAAAGGAGGTTTTGGAGTCGAAAATACGGGTGAGATTTGCATTGCTGGACCTCATGTGATGATGGGTTATTTAGGAATTCAGAAAGAACAAGAAGATAATTTGAAAACGTGGAACGGAAAAAGATGGCTTTTAACTGGCGATATCGGCTTCATGGACGAACATGGTTTTGTGGAAATACGAGACAGAAAGAAATCTCTGATAAAGGTTTCTGGTCATTCTGTATTTCCAAAAGAAGTTGAAGATTTGCTAGGTCATCATGAAATGGTGGATGAAGTTGCTGTAGCCAGTATTCCGGATGAGATGACTGGAGAAGCAGTAAAAGCATGGATTACTCTCAAGAAAGGCTTTAAGGCAGGAAGAGACATCGAGAGCGAACAGCTAAAAGAATGGGCAAGAGAGAACATGGCGAAATGGAAAAGTCCAAAATATATTGAATTCGTTAGAAAAATGCCAGTGAGCATGACTGGAAAGGTTCAGAGAAGGGAACTTCAAGAAAAGGATTTTGATAAACTTAATCAAGGAAAAGAGATTAAAGGATAAATTTTCAATTTTATATTTTTTCTTTTTATGCTTTGAATTATGAATGATTACTATACCTATCGTGAAAAATATTATATAAATTATGTTTTCTTCTTTTTATTTGTCAATATTTATTAAAAATTAACTAAATATTTAATTAAATCTTTATATGTAATAAAATTATGAGTAAATCATCGGATTTACAGATTTTATTAGATAATTTCATAAGAGAAGTTCCAGATCTATTATCTGCCCTAGTTGTTGATTTTAATGGATTTATTGTAGTAAAGAGTTCATTAAAAACATTTGATGAGGAGTTAATTGGTGGTATTACATCACTTTTAGACCAAACCTTGAATAAAATAAAAAGATTTACTCAATCAGAATTAGGGAGTGGATCATTTGACATCGATCAATTCCGATTATTCTATATTCAATTAGGGAAAAATCCGGGAGCATTGTTAGTGTTAATCGGAGATCCTTATTCTCATTTAGATGATTATATTCCTTATGCTCATATCGTGGCTGATAGAATTTCTTTATGTTTAAATAAATTCGACATTTCATGTGAATTACCAAGTATCAATAAAGAAGCTAATCTTATTTTGAAATCAAGAAGTAGAAATTTAATTATAATTGGATCTGAATCGGTAGGTAAAACAGCTTTAGTTAGGAGGTTATGTAATGATACTTTTATTCACGATTATCATCCTACAATCGGAATTTCCTTAATTGAAAAATCATTTGAAACGAAGATAGGTAGTAAATTCAGTATTAACATTTTTGATTTATCAAGTCTTAGAAGTTTTGGAAAGATAAGAAGGTATTTTTTCAATTATTCTGATGTCATAATAATAATGTTTGATTACTCCCGAGAAGAGTCTCTCCACGAAGTTGAAGATTGGATTTCAGAAGTAAATCAGTTTGTTGATAATAAAGAAGTGTCTTTTTTAATTGTCGGAAATAAAATTGATCTTGTACCTAATAGATATGAGATCAAGAATATTGCTGAAAAAATAGCTTTAAATAACAATTGTCAATTCTTTGAATCATCAATGCGGACTAAACAAGGATTAAATGAATTGATTGAGTACTTAATTAATTATCTTTTTCTTGATTATGATGATAAAGTTATTGCTACACCAATTACAGTTGATTTTATTCAAAAGTTAACTGAGGATGAAAAAATTGTATTCATTTGTAATATCGATGTTGAAACCGTCGATAAAAGCAACATACCAAATGTTTTAGAGAAAAACGTAATAAAGAATATAGCTAGGTATAAGGAAATAAGCTTAGCAATACTATTGAATAAGATAGCACCTTTAGAAAAAGCTCTCAATAGAAAGATTGATAAAACTACAGTGTTAAACATAACTGAAAAATATATCCAAAAAGGTCAAATTAAAAAACAAATTTTAAAATTTGATAAAGATATAGAACAATTTGAAAAATCAAATATTACACAACAAGAAGATATTTGATCTATTTTTAATAAATTTATATATCCATTACTTTATTATTATTTTAACTTTCTTCATATTTAGTAGCTTGTCTTATATATAGTGATATAAAGGTAAAAGAAATGTCTGAGAAAATATCTATTAGGAGTAATTGTCCAATCTGTAATAAGACAATTATTTTTGATATAGATAAAGAGTTTATTCTGAAATCGGATCGTTTCCCTGTTCAATTTCTAGTTGAGCACTGTAACGCATCATTAATTGCTTATGTGGATGAGAATTTCGAAGTAAAGGGAATAGAACCCGTTAATAATATAATAAAAAAGAGAACTCAAACCAACGATAATAATATTGAAGAAGAACTAATTATACCTAGTGTTATTCCAGCTACAAAGTTAGAGGAGAAATTAGTATTGAGCTCGAACTATGATGTTGAATATATAACAAAAGAAATATTCCCTAATGTTATAGAAAAACAAGTTATATTACAAATTTCTAAATCTAACAAGATAAGTATTCCAAGTTTATTACAAAAACTTTCAATTTTAAACAAAGCGATAAATAGGACGATTGATCAAGAATCTATATTAAAAATAATTGATAAATATGTTGAAAAGGGAATGATTAATAAACAATTCATTAAAATAGAAAAAAATAACCATAAATTGAACGATATTAAGACAACCTTAAGAGGTGATGTAATGTGAAGATATTCAAAAAAAAAGCTAAAGATACTAAATATCTAAATAGAGTGATCATTGGATTAGGGCATGGTTTGATAAAAACTAGAGATTTTATTTTAAATAAAGAATTTGGTGTTTCTACCCAAGATGCGATGGATTCATTAAGTATTTGGATTGGGAGAGAATTAATGAAGACAATGCTAGAAAATAAAGCTGTAAGTGTTTCAGATACTGATGAAAAATTGATAAATGGTTTAATGAGTGTTATAAACTTAGCAGAAGAATTGGATGTGGATGTAACAGATGAACAAGTAAAATTAGTCGTGCAAAAATGCCTAATTTGCCCGAAAAGAATTGGAGGATATGATCTTGAAGGAAATACTGCTTGTCCTGTAGGAGGAATCTTAACGGGAGCAATTTCATTTGCTAGAGGAATCGATCCTAATGTAACTAAAAATCGTCTTCAAACAGCAGAAATTTGTCATATCGAAATGGACATATCAAGTTAATCTTTATTTTATATTTTTTTTTAATTAACTAATTTAAGCTCTAATTACGATTGCATTAGCGTAATATAAAATTCTTCATATAACAGAGCACCTTAAATGATTCTAATTTTTTTTATATACATTTTTTCAATAAAAGTCTTAATCCTCTTAAACTATTATTTTTGCTAAGAAGAATTGATAACGAATAGAAAACATTATAAAGATCAAAATTTAAATCGTAATTAAAATGATATAAATGAATTAAGAAGACAGAAAGAAAAAAGAAGTGATATTATGACATTTGAAACAAATATTACCAAGATGTTTGGAATTAAACATCCAATTTTTAGTGCTGCAATGGGCCCTTTTTATACCACAGACCTATGCGTTGCTGTTAGTGAAGCAGGGGGTTTAGGTGTGTTATCCCATACATCAATAGAACGAGGATCTGATATTAGGGAGGAAACTACATCTGCAGATATTGAAATTGATGAAACAACTATGAGAAGGATGGGTATTGATGTAGTAAAAGCAATGAAAAATAATATGGAATTTGTAGTGGAACATACGGATAAACCTTTTGGTTTTAATATTAGAACCTCAAGAAATGAAATTCAAGCACCAAAACTCTGTTCAGAAATCCCAAAATTTATAATGGAGAACCAGAGGATTAGAGATCAGTGTATTTATGCACTTACTAGTGCCGGATCTTCTAAAATTTTACCCTCTAGTAAGTCATTCCAGGAATTAAAGGAGAAATCTGAAATTAAACACTTTCATGTTGCTCCGGCTTTATGGTTAGCAGATAAATGCGTTGCGTCGGGTGTAGACGGTATGGTTGTGACTGGTGGTGAAGGAGGAGGACATCAATCTTATGAAAAGGTTAGTACTCTCGTATTGCTTCAACAAGTCCATGCAAAATATCCTGATTTCCCAGTAATTGCGTGTGGTGGATTTGCTAATGGAGCAGGTTTAGCAGCAGCTCTTGCTATGGGTGCAGGTGGGATAGCTATGGGTTCACGATTCATTGCCAGTGAAGATTCAGAATTTCATGAAAACTATAAAGGTGTTGTCCCTCCTTCAAAAGCATCAGATACTATTTTAGTTACTGGTGCTCTGGGGCCAATAAGATTATGGAGAAACGATTATTCATTGCATCATGGACTTGTTGCTGATAAAGAAGCAAAAATTGCAGAAGAACAAGCACTCCGGAGTATGTCTCGTGAAGATTATGTTAAAGAACTTATCGCTTCATCTAATGCATATCTTGCAGCTTACAGAGGTGATGTTAATTCTGGAGCAGTTCTTTTAGGACAAAGTATTGGTGTAATTAATAGCATTGAGAGTGTATCAAAAATCATTAATGACATGGTATCTGAAGCTGAAAGTCTATTGAAGAATGCCACAGGTAAGATTAAGTAACTTCTCCTTTTTCATAAAACTTTTTTTTTAATTTTACTACATTAGCGTATTAGGTCGTTAGATAAAAAAAATGGAGAATTATTGAGTATTTAGTCTTTTATAAGCTTTTTTCATTGTTTTGTAAATATTAACATATTCCCCAAAAAGTTTATCATAAATATTCCTATTTTCCTGATTAGGTATAAATTCTTTTGAAATCTCACAACAAGTTTGAATTTCATTCCAGTTTAAATACCCTAATGCTACTGAAGCTATATAAGCAGCACCACGAGCATTAGCCTGGATCGGATCTACTACCTGTTTAACCTTTCTATCAAGAACATCAGCTATAATTTGACACCAGATATCACTCTGAGCCCCTCCACCAATCATATTAAGCTCTGGTATAATTATTCCTTTTTTCGGAACACCCCGTTCTCTTACTACCCATTTTCTTATAAAATCTTCTATAACTGACAATAGCCATTTGATATTGTAAGCAACACCCTCAAATATCGCCCTAATTATATGCTCTCTTGACATTTCAAATGATAGATTATATAGACCACCCCTAATTGTAGCATCATCAACCGGAGAGCGTTCACCAATAAGCCACGGAGTATATATCAAATTATTTGAGCCAGGTGAGACATTTTCCACTATTTTATCAAAAATCTTGTATACATCTGGAACAGCTTCATCTCTTAATAATTCATCCTTGTGATAGAGAATCTTATCCCTCAGGAAAGCTAAAGAACCACCCGCTATGTTTTGCTCATTTCCCACAATAAATCTTCCGGGAATAGCAGATGGTAAGGAACCCAAGTTATGGAATATATCTGTTTTTTTGTATGGAATATGAGTAAAAATCCAATCACTTGTGCCAATATAAATGTGAGCTTCGTAATCGTTTACCGCACCGGAACCAATCGTAGCAGAATGAATATCAGGAGCACCCATAACCACTTGTGTGCTCTTTTCTAAACCAAGCTCATCTGCTACTTCCTTTTTAAGTAAACCTAGAATATCTGTACAATTCTTTAGTTCAGGAAACTTTTTTCTATCAACTCTGAACATCCTCAATAATTTCTTTGAATAATGAATGTTATATAGATCTCTCGTATCTGTTAGCCAGTGGAGATGAATTGATGCAGTTGAAGCAGCAAACTTCCCAGTTAATTTAAGGTTTACATAGTCTTGGGGTTCTAGAAAATTAAATGTTTGTTCATAAATATCTGGAAGCTCATCCTTAATAACTAGGATATGTGCAATTGAATCTTTACCATGTGATGCCGGTCCCCCAGCAGTTCTTTTTAAAAGACTTAGAATTTTTCTTAAATTATATCCCGAAACTTTTATTAATCCTCTATTCAGTTTTTCAATGTGCTTTGCTCCACGAGTGTCCATCCAAATAATAGAATTCATTAAATGATATCCATCTTTATCAACCGCAACGGTACCGCTCCATTGACTTGTATTACAAACTCCAACTATATCTTCTACTTGTACACGACCACTTTCAATAACTTTTTTAGCAGTAGATTTTATCGCATCCCACCAATCATCTGGGTTTTGTTCAACAATTCCCCCACTGAATGCATGAATTGGTGTTTCTTCATATGCCCACTCGAGGACTTCTCCTTTTGTTGACACTATTGCTGTTTTTGGACCTTGCGTTCCATGGTCAATTACAAGAATATATTTTTTTTCTGTAATCGTCATAATTTAACTAAATGTTGTTAAAGTAAATAAACATTCATTGGTAGGTTAACAAGAAATAGAAAAAGTAAGTTAAAGAAATTGATTATATAAAGCGCTTAATTACTTTTTTGTACATATTTTTATATAGATAAAATTGCATTATCATATCGATAAAAGGTTATGGGTAATTAGGTATTTAATTTCATTTCATAAATATGAAGATGAGATCAATTGTTCTATAGAAGAATTCGAAAATATAAACATAAATTCATTTATTTAATCTTAATTATATTTTTATCAAGTACGATCACGCTCAAAATAAGCGATTTAGCTTCAAGAAATGTAAGAAAGAATGGTGGTCAAAAACTAAATATTTCAAGTACTAAATCTTGCACGGCACAGCTACTTAAAGACTGTTCTTTCGATTCTCCTTTACAATATTGGAATTCAACAATAGAGGGGGATTTTTCTGATGTTAATTCATCACTAAGCCCAGGCGAAGTACATTATAATATAAGGGGAGAACACAAGACTTTTTCATTTCTTTCAAATCCCGTTCTTAATTCTACCTGGGATGCAGTTCCCAATCTTGATTATCCCTCTTTTCCAGACTTTTACGGTATTGGTAAAAGCGGAGCGTGGGTTTCTCATTATTGGAGAGAAGGACCAGATCAATCAGTTGCTGTTAATTGGGATACAAATTTAACTATACCCGTCGACATGTCCGACTATGTGATCACTTCTGCAAATATTTCTTCTATTGTAAATGGGAGTGTTGCAACTTTTTCTGCTGATCCTCCTGATTATTCAGATGGCATTGATACTGCTAACGATGGATGTGAAGAATTTTCGATGGGTGATTATGTTAGATTTTATGTAAAAATTTCAGATTTGGAAAAAAGTAAAAAATATGAGATTGCACACTTTCAAACAACTGATTTAGGTCAAGATTCGGGTCCTGAAATTGAATTTCTTTATGATACTCAATTGATCCCTATAACTGAGGAGTCACTGATTATATACCTAACTTCAGTACTCAATAGTGATAATCATAATTTCACCTTAACAATCGGTATGAGAATTTGGTGTGAAGACAATTTTCCTCAAGATAGTGATTGGTGGAAACTCTTAAGGATAAAATCAGTAAATCTCACGTTTACCTATGAGAAAAAAATTAACAAATTTACAACTTTGTCTTGGAATCAAATTACTGGAAAAATTAATGATCTAAGTCATAATAATATCGAATTAATTGATGCAAAGCTCAATTTTAAATATAAACTTGAGGATGAATGGCCCACTTCCTTATCTCCTAATTCTGAAATAAGAATTTTAGTAAACAATAACAAACTTTTAGAGACTATTAAATTCATTGAGAATAATTTTACTACAGATTTTCAAGAAGCAAAACCAGGAGGTTTTAATATTAAGACATTAATTTCAGAAGAAGAAAATGTTTCTGTAGCTATTGAATTATATCTCGCAGATGAGTTTACCTTACCGGATATAATTACAATTACATTAGATGATGTTATCTTTGAGGTTTCTTATAAAGAAATAATACCTGAAAAAGATTTCTCACTATTAATAATTTTCACTTTGTTATTTGTAGTTATTGGGATTTTAGGCGCATTAAGTTTAAGATCCTATATCTTTTTACCTCATCATAAGAAACGAGAGACTTATCTTATGTTAAGAACTCAAAAATTTAAGGATATAAGGAATATACAAGGAATAATTTTGATTCATCGTGAGAGTGGTCTTCCTATCTTCTCAAAAGAATATTCCTCGTTGATAAAAAGTAAGAAAACACTTTTTTCAGGTTTCATTCAAGCGATATCAATTATAGGTGAGGAAATTTCTCAAGAAGACCCTAGTAATATTGATAAAATTAAAAGTTTGAAAAAAATTGATAGTCAAAAAGTAATTGAATTAGATCTAAAACAATTTTTCTGTCTAATCTTAGATATTGAAGAATTACGTTCTGTACTTATTCTAAAATCAAGATCTTCCAAAAGATTAAAACAAACTTTATTTAATTTCACATTAGCATCCTATCTGAAAATTTCAAAAAGTCTAAAAGATTTTGATAATGATGTCACCGAATATTCTCAATTGATTTCTCCTCTTTTAGATGAATATTTTGATTTGTTTTATAAGGATAGTTTTATAACTGAATATGCTAATAAAGATCTACAGAATATAAAGAAAAAATACAGACTTTCAAAAATCCAAGTCCATATCTTGGAAAAGATATTTCTGATTCTTGAAGAAAAAAGAACATTTAGATTAATGGATATTATCGAGGAATTTAGAGATAAAAACGAGGATCTAATAATCGATGGATTAGAGAAATTAATTGAACAAAGATTAATCCTCCCTTATGGGAGTTGAAAATTCCTCAGTTTAACGATCATTACTAACTCATTTTGAGACTAACAAAAACTTAATTTTTGATGGTTCAATTTAATAATTAATTTAGTTACCTTGAGTTTCTAAAGTTTTAAGTGTGATTTTTTAAATGAAATATGAAGAAATTAAAGCAAAAATAGATTATATCGTTAATAATCCCATACGTCGCTTTAAACCGGAAGAATTAAAGGGAATTATTGAAAGATATAATAATAATCATCCTAAATCCAAAGAAATATATGATAGAATGCTTAAAATTATTCCTGGAGGAGTCGAGCATAATTTGGCATTTAATCATCCATTTCCATTAGCAAGTAAGAGAGTTTATGAATGTTATATGGAGACAGTGGATGATATTGTTATGACTGATTATTTAATGTGTGGCGGACCAATAATATTAGGACATCAATACAAACCATTGATTGATAAAGTTGTAGAAACAATTCAAAAAGTTGGACCTTGTCATGGAATAACGCAAGAATATGAATATTTAGCTGCGGAGCAACTACAAAAGCACTTTCCTTCATGTGAAATAATTAGGTGGTTGCAGTCAGGTACAGAAGCAGATATGCTTGCAATTAGAATTGCGAGAGCTTTTACAAATAGAAAATGGATTATTAAAATAGGAGGTAGCTACCATGGTTGGAGTGATCAACTCACTTATGATATGCATGTACCAGGTACCAAATTATTAGAATCACATGGAATTCCAAAACCAGTATTTAAATTTACAGATTCCTGCCCTCCTAATGATATCGAAGAACTTCGAATAATGTTTAAAGAAAAACGTAAAGTGGCTGCAGTTATAATCGAACCTATGGGTGGGGAGAGTGGAGCAATGCCAACAAGACCTGGATTCAATAAAGAAGTGGAAGAATTATGCCATGAAAATAGAGCACTTATGATATCAGATGAAGTGGTATGTGCGTTTCGATTACATATGGGTGGGGGGCAAGCCTATTATAATTATACTCCAGATATCTCTGTTTTTGGTAAAATTGTTGGTCATGGCTTCCCTTCTGCTGCAGCAATCGGTGGACGTGCAGATGTTATGGCGGTCTGTGGTGCAGGAGTGACTGGAGGAAAAAGAGCATATTCTGGAGGAACTATCGCAGCTAATCCGCTAACCTGCGCAGCTGCATATTGGGCAATTAAGTTTGTAGAAGAAACGAATGCTACTGAAATTGCTGGGCATGCTGCTACACGTTTATCTACTGGTTTGAATGATGTTTTCGCTAAGTACAATTTACCGTGGTTTTCATATAATTTTGGTGGTACTGTTCACTTTCAAACGAGTTGTGTGTTTGGATTGGATTTGAGTGATCCAAAGCAATCTGGTCAAATCCCTGTTCGGAAAGACTTTATGGGAGAGATGGGTGCTGCTCTTGTAGATCAAGAACTGATTTCTGTCGCAGGAAGTCGTTTTTACACTTGTATACTTCATACAGATGAGATTATTGATGACACTATACAAAAAATTGATAATATTTGTCAAAAAATAGATTAATTCTTAAACTTTAAAAGCCCATTCTCCTTTTCGCATAATTGGCTCTGTTGCCCCATCTTCCATAATTCCATCAACATTAATTTTTTCCGAACCTATCATAAAATCCAAGTGCATCATACTAGAATTTCCTCCTATTTTAGAAAACTGCTTTTCAGACATGTGAATTCCATTTTCTATACAAGTTTTAATGCCGCTACCTAAAGCTAAGTGGCAGGAAGCATTTTCATCTATTAATATGTTATAAAAGAGACGACCAGTCTGAGAGATTGGAGAACTGTGAGGAACTAATGACACCTCTCCTAATTTTGAGGCACCTTCATCAGTTTTAATTAAGTCGCGCATATATTCTTCTCCTTTAGTAGCAGAAATTTCTACAACTTTTCCATTAGAAAAAGTAATGCTTAAATCTTCTACTGTAACTGCCGTGACAAGAGGTTTGGTGGCAGATACCGTTCCTTCTGTTTTATCTTTATGAGGTGTGGTAAATATTTCTTCTGTTGGTATATTAACGACATTACTAATACCACCTTGAGTAGTGAAGTAAGCGCTTTTCCAAATATGGCTAGGTGGTAGTCCTACAGTTAGATCTGTTCCCTCAGCTTTGAAGTGAAGTGAAGCGTATTGTTTATTATTGAGATATGAACTCCGAGTTACTAATTGAGTGATATGTTCCTTCCATGCGGCAACAGGATCTTCTTGATTTACCCGACATATTTCAAAAATAGTATCCCAAAATTTCGCCTTTCGCTCATTCTGAGGGATATCTGGAAATACCTTATCTTCCCATCCTTCAACAGGTGCAGTAATACCTGACCAATTAACCTTTCCTTTTCTACGTAAATCACCTACAGGTTTCACATTTTTTAGATATGTTTTGGTTGTAGTCAATATTAAATGAGAATCTATTTCTGAAAGTGAATCAGGATTTCGAGCTGCTATAATTAGCATAGCGTCACCTTCTTTTGCAAATTTATATGCTCCATCAGTTCTCCATGTTGGATATTCTTCGAAGGAATCTTTAGGAGCATACAAATATCGAAAAAGACGTGTCTGATCATCTTCCCACATTACCTCCACAAATCTTGCTCCTATTTGGTATGCTTTTTTAACAATAAGTCTTACTAGGGGTGCTAATTCAAGTGATACGCCATTTCTAGATATTGCAGGTGATCCAATTAATAAGCGTTGTCCTTTTTGCAAATTAAGCCCAACTTTTACAATTAATTCAGCATATTTCTCGAGATTTTTCTCAAACTTCGAAGACATTTAATCACTTATTTTAATCACTGATTATAATATATTTTATTTTACCTCTATTCTTTTTAAAACTATCAACTATCACTATTCCAATTTGTGAAAGAAAATGGGTACACAAACCGAAATAACAGAAGCTTCTAACTTGTTTAAAAATGATGGATCTCTTGTTCAATGTGGATGGGCAAGAAAACCAGTATTAAATTATAATAAGGAAAACATAGGTAAAGGATGGCTTCGCATAAAGGAGTGGGTTCATTATTCCGTTCTAAATAGAGATTTTGGTTTTCAACTTACTATCGGAGATATTGGATTTCTTACCCAGATGAGCTATGTATGGCTTGATTTTAATAAAAAAGAGAGAGAAGGAAAAGGTGAATTTAAGTTTTTTACAAAATCTAAGTTATTGCCTCGTAGTTCTATAGAAGATAATCGAATTGAGTTTCCTTCAAAGAAATTTCATGCAATTATAACCAAAAAAGGAAACCAGAGAATATTAGAAATTGAAGATCCTGTTTTTATGGATAAAGGGATTAAAGGAACTATATCACTTGATGATAAACCAGATTGGGATAATACAGTTGTAGTTACTGGCTACAAAGAAGACCCTAAACGATTTTATTATAATCATAAAGTTAACATGATGCCTGCTAAAGGATTAATTCAGATTGGGAAGGTTGATTATAACTTCGAACCAGATTCTTCCTCTGGACTCATGGATTGGGGACGTGGGATATGGCCTTATCGAACTCATTGGTTATGGGGTTCTGCCTGCGGATTAGTAGATGATATACCTGTTGCTTTTAATATCGGTTATGGGTTTGGTGATTTATCAACTCACACAGAAAATATCATATTTTACGATGGTAAGGCTCACAAAATCGATAAGGTGATCTTTCATCACAAAAATCGTGATCCTACTAAACCTTGGACATTTACGAGCAATGATAATCGATTTAATATGGTTTTAGAACCACTTATTCCACATAGAGAGAAGATTAATTTTGGAATTATTTATCTAAATTCTTCATTGTTACATGGATTATACTCAGGGGAACTTGTGTTAGATAATGGTGAAAATATAGTAATTAAAAATATGTTGGGTCATGCTGAGGATATTTTTTGGCGTTGGTAAAATCTGCAAACATAAGATTATTTCTTATTTCAAGATTTTTCAATGAATCAAAGCTAATACTTATTTATTTAAATGTCATTTAATCATTATTAATATCTTAAATATAATTCTTAAAAATCCGTATTAACTAGTTTCATATGAGAATTCAAAAAAATTCTTTATTAATACTAAAAGCCAAATGACAAGTGAAAAACTAGCGCTTTACTATTTAGCAAAATACACAAATCATGAATTACTGATTGATGGGTTAATTTTAACTAATCAATTAGGATCATGGGAGAAAACCAAGAAAAGAAAAAGATCTATGTCATTAAAAATTATTCGGGTGAAGATTTTTTATGCTATTATTTTTGGTATTCTTCCTATTTTTCCTCTTCTGGGTTATTTTCAGATCGCAGATTACCTTATCAATAGTTTAATTTCGGTTGAAATAATTATATTCCATGGGAGTTTATATTTTGGCTTATTTTTTATGCTTCAATTTTTTAACTTCTTTTTAATGGGTATGTTAGAAACCGGTATGATAATGTCAGGTAGAATATTTCAATGGTTTGAAACTCTGCCAATTCCAAGAGAAAAATTAAAGAGAATAGTATTCGTTACCATCTTCCGTAGTTTTGATATTCCTATTCTTGTGATTATATTAACTTTTCCAATAGTATTATTTCTCGGAACTTCAAATATATTGATTTTTTTAATGAGCATTGGAATTTCTGTGTTAAACGTTATGTTTTCTCTTAATATCCTTATTTTAGTTGGGGGAAGAATAAATCGTGTCTTAGACGTAAACGAGATAAATTCAAGACGATCCTATACGATTCGGCTATTTAATATAATAAGTTATATAATAATAACTCTAGGAAGCATGTATTTAATTCAGTGGGCATTTGGGTCAATTGATAGGTTCTTTCGTTTATTCTTACATATCCAAAATCCAGAAATGACTAATATGTTTCTTAGTGGTATTCCCTATCCGTTTAATTCAAGCTATTTAATCTTAAACTTGATTGTAAAAGATCGCACTCCATTGGGATTATGGGTGAGTTCAATCATTGGATTGATTATTTATATCCTTATAATTTGGGGTCTTTATGTTGTAGTTTTGAAACAACTTGAAAAGTTGACATTTTCTAAATTTCGAAGCTCTAAAGATAAAAAAATCTCCAAAAAGGGTAAAAAAAAGATAAAAGTTCAGATTAAACCCTGTTCCCCTAAACGAGCTTATCTTCGTAAGGATTTGATTTTAATTACTCATGATCTAAAAACATTTCTAGCAATTGTGACTTCTGTTATTTTGGCATTTATTTATATGTTTTATTTTAATCAAGGGAGCATTGGGGTACCACTATATATAGTAAGTGTGATTTACAATAATTGGATAGGGATGTTAATTTTCCATCCTATTCTTTCGATAATGCTTATTTATAGTATTCTGAGTCTCGAGGATTCGGGGCAATCTGTTCTCACAGCTTTACCAATCATTCCTGAACAGCAAGCTAGAACAAAATTATTTCTTATTTTTACAATCCAGACAATTGCGACATTTTTACCTAATTTGATGTTTATAAATGATCCCAACTCTCAAGGAATTCTAATTGCAACCTTTGTCGCACTACCATTTATTTGGCTATTCTTATTACTCATCTTTGAGTTAAAACTTATGTTTTTTGGAAAAATAGGTGAACATTATGTTCTCAGGGAGGTGAATGCAACAAACAAGTTATTCAAATGGGTGTTAATTTTTTGTTTACAGTATATAATTAGTTTTTGGATTATATCTTTCGTGTTTATGTTTTTTATTTTCAGAAATTTTGTAGGAATGATCTGGTTTATAGTTCTCGTTGGAGTTTCACTTCTTGTTTTCGTTTTAATGATTTATAATAAAATATTCCCCTCAAAAAGAAAAAGAGAAAAATTAGTTTTTAATGAAGAAAAAATGGTTTATGAAGAAATGACCCCAGAACCAATGATAATACAAAATCCAACTATCTTATGTTCCCATCCCTGGGCATCTATCCTACTACTATTATTTCTATATTATATTTTTTACCAGATAAGCATGTTTAATGTAATGGCTTCTCCCTCTTTTTACACAGGTGATAGATTTTTCTTTTTTGGGTATGTTCAGAGTAGTATACAATTGATCTTAAGTAATTTAATTTTTATATCATTATTATTAATCATAGTACCTTTTTTCCTAGGCTTACCATACGGAAGACAAACAATAAAAGATTATACGATTAGTATTGGATTGGGTTGGACAATCTCCTTGTTACGGGGAATCATATGGGCTGCTTCTCTTATAATTTCTGTCCTAATATTGGATCTTCTATTATCCATTCAATTTTCAATTTATCTTATCGGAACAGAGTTTTATATTTACGAATTTATTACCTTTTTGTCGACAATTACCTTTTTCTTTTGGCAGGAAGTATTGTTTAGAGGAATAATTTTACGAATCCTTCTAATTAGATATTCTAAAGCATTATCAATAATTCTAAATGCTTTCATTTTCTGGATATGGACAAGTTTTTTATTATGGTTTCCCCTCATTAGCTCTGGGATATTTTTGTTATTTGGATTTATTAGTGCCTACCTAACTACAAAGACCAACTCTTTACTGTTATCCTTCGTATTAGTGATATTTCTATCTGGAATGTATTGGGGTTTTTACTATTTCTAGTGATTGGTCGTGTAAACGAGCAATCATTTTAAAAATCTGTTTTTTTTATTTCCCTGTACTCTTTGGTAATTAGAAAACGTATAATTTCAGTTACATTCTTTATTCCATGATAATCTCTAATAACCTCTAATTTATCAAAAACATCTGCCTCTAGAGAAATATGAAATTCTTTGTGTTCAACCATTAATTAGTTCTCTTTTTTTTAATATAATAAATTTTCGAATTATGGATATAATATGGATATCCTTGGATGAAAAATGGATAGCTTTATATACGAAAATATCACTAATAGAAATGGAGAAATAGATACTCATAAATAATATTAGATTAATAAGCTATTATTCAAAGTCTCATAATTGAAGAGTTCCAATGATTTATAAATATATTGCATATTGTTTAAGACAGTAGGATTCTATAATAAAAAAATACTATCCCAAAACTTATGAATATATTAATAGCATATATATTGTTAATAGCTGGAATAGCATTAATAATTTATTGCAGTATAAAGGCAGTGAAACATTCTGCTATTCTTGCAGCAGCCTTAGGAATCTCACCTTTAATAATTGGTGTTTCATTAGTTTCAATAGGCACGGATATCTCAGAAATCTTTAATTCACTTGTATCTTGTTCAATAGGTCATGCTGATATTGATATTGGTGATTCTGTAGGATCGGATTTAGCACAACTTACCTTGATCTTTGGTATATTACCAATAGTCACAGGAGTGATTTATATTCACAGAAAGGATATCATTATTTTAGGAACATGTGAAGTATTGTCTTTAGTTTTAATTTTTACAATTATTGAAAAAAGTTACGTTACTCGATTAGATGGTATTTTACTGGTTGGGTGTTTAGGGATTTACATATGGTTAATTTATAACGCTAATAAAGAGAGTATTTTGCAAAGAATGGAAATGATTGAGAAAATAGAAGCACCAAAAAGTAAAATGTTTCACCTTTTTCTCGCAATTTTAGGATTTGTGGGAGTAACAATAGCTTCCATTATGATTGTTGAATCTGTCATATTTATTTCTGAAATTTTAGATGTCAATGAATATATCATAAGTTTCTTCATAGTAGCAATTGGTACTTCCCTACCCGAACTGGCCGTTGATATAAATGCCTTAAGATTGGGGCATCATCAAATTGCTATTGGTGATATAGTAGGTTCGTGTATAGTAGATTCAACTCTTTCTATTGGTATTGGAAATGTTGTATTTAATCAAAACCCTAATAATATAACAGCAGCCCTAGCAATTCCTACTGTTTTATATACTTTAATTGCTAGTTTTTTTGTTTTTATAACTATTGCTACCAGAAAAAAAGTAGACAAGAAAGCAGGAATATTCTTTATTTCACTTTATCTTCTATCTTATATATTTTTATTTTCTTTCTGGATTCAGGTTTAAATTGTAGTTTAAAATCAAATTTACTTTGGTAAATAAAACTTGCATAAAGTACATTGATTCGCTCTTAATCTTCTTTCAGGACCAAGTATAATTAATTTTTCTATCATTTCTCCTCCACATTTTGGACAACTACTTGCAAAATTCTCTTTTATTGAGTTTAAGACTATTTGGATTCCTTTTTCTAATTTTAATAATTCTAAAGCATTTTCAATGATTTTACTTGCGGATATCATACCAATTCCTTTAATCCATGCTAATTCCTCAGGTTTAGAATTAGCAATCTCCTCAATTGATTTGACTCCCGCATCAATTAATCGTTCTGCAGCAGCTGGTCCAATGCCCCTTACACGGATCAATTCTTCAATCATGAATGTGGCAGCATAAAAGGATTACGAGTAACTAAAGTTATAATATCTATCTAAAATTACTGGTTTATATCTGTAGTTTCAACTCTATTATATATTAATGTTAATGAGTAAAAATAAAATTTAAGTAAATAAAATAAAAAAAAGGATATTTATTTCTCGAGTTGGCGTCCTACTCCATTATACATCAAGTAACCCCCGGCAATACCAGAAATGATACCTATAATCCCCATTACTGTCCTGATATTAATTTCAAGAGAAGCTAAGAAATTTGAAATCATAATTCCATACATAAAAACTATTAAAGCACTATAGCCATATATAAAAAATTTCCATTTCTTTTTTAATTGCTCATCTTCAAATTTATTATAAATTTGAAACGATAGATAATAAATCGGAATGAGTACAAACAAAGCTTCACCAATTGCCAAATAGAGAAAGAAAGGTAAATACCATATAGGTGTCCAATCAGTATCTTCATTTAGTCTGACACCCCATTTAGGAGTAATTATAAAGAAAATCAAACAGAACATAAATATACCGAACCCTATAAGTAAAAGATATTGTTTAATGGGAGTAATGACTTTTTCAGATTTAAGTAATATTAAATCAAATACTACAAGAAAAATCGGCGAGTAGAATACTCCAAAATACGTTAAATAACTTAAAACAAGTATAACACCTTCATGAGCAATCGGACCATATATAAAATTAAAAATGAGACCAATTACAGCTGACAGATAAAATCCAGAAAATATCACATTTAATCTCTTTCTATCTCTTTTTAAAATTTTATAGGCTAAATAAGCAAACCATGCACATACGAGTCCTTGAGCAACATAAATAGTAATAATTCTCATTGGATCTCCCAATGGGTTTTGGAATAATACCATGTGTTTATCACTTTTAGAAGCTTATTTTAATTTGTTAAAAATAATTATGTTACTGCACTTATTTATAATTTTATATTTATATTATTGCTCTTTTTACATTTAAAAAGGGAATTTAGAAAAAACCATATATCACAGATCTTGATATTACTCTAATTCTCGACCTACTCCATAATATATTAAATACAACGCTAAGAGTGTTGGCAATGAAAAAAATGACCATATCAAGCGAAAAGTATCATTATTTAGAGTATTAGATAACGAAGTACCATAAAATAAAAAGAAATATGCTGAAATACCAATTAAAAAGAATTTCCACTTTTTCCTTAATTGAAAATTCCCCATTTTTTTATATATTTTTAAAGAAAAATGACTAGTTGGAATAATAACGAATGTACTCCAACCTATAAGAGAAATAAATAAGAACATCCAGTTCCAATCAGGCTTCCAATTTGTACTCTCATTAATTACTATTCCCCCAGGAATAATCAATAAACTCAGTAAAAAGATACTATTTAGAATTAAAATTAATAGCTGTATTTTCCTACTAATTAAGTTGGTCGGTTTTAAAATAAGCATTACAAATATAAGTAAAAATATCATAGAAAAACATAAAGTATAATAAGTTAAGAAATATAAAACATAAACAACAGCTTCATTAAAAATATTGGCATAAATAATATTTATCGTTCCACCAATGAAAGTAGAAAGATAAAAACTACTTAAATACAGGTTGATTCTTTTTCTACCTCGTTTTAAAACAATTATCGCCATAAAAAGAAAAAAAAGAGCAAAACCTCCTTGAATTACATAAATTTGTAGAAATCGAGCAAAATCCATTTTTTCAATATCCCCTGTTTATGAAATAGCAAAATAAGTATGTCAAAACAATAATAATATTTACTTTGTCTTTTTTTAATTTAAAACATTATGATTTAAACCTATTTTTAGTATTACTAGAACGGAATAGAAGAACTTTTTATAAGGTTTATATATAAAAAAGGAAAAAAGAAAAAGTAAATGAACCTTTTTAAGTTATTTTTCTCGCCATTCTTGCCCGCATTTTCCACATCTGTACTTCTTTCCGTAAACTCTTGGATAATCACTAATAATATTTGTTTTATCAGTAGATTCATGGATCATATATTTATTTTCTTCTCCACAACTAGGACACTTTCTACGGCCTTCAGTTTTCTCAATAGTCAATAAGCCATTTGATTCTCCCATATTAATTTTTTCAACTCCTAATTATCGATTTTTGATAAAAAACTCATATTTTACGGAATATATTTTAAAATGTATTATATTGTTTTTATAACTTTTCTCTTTTTGACATTTATAAGATTTAATCCTATGTTTAAAGGTTATTTAAATTCAATGAATATTCTTCATTCCTTTTTCTATTAATGCATTTCCATAAATTCTTGCCTGTTTAAATAACTCAGAGTTAGTATATCGAAATCGAAAAACAAAATCATTTAAAATTCTTCTGTAAATCTCTTTTACATCACTCTCTTTATTACAGATTTCAAAGCAGTATATTAAATTCAAGTATTTTGCTAAATCTTTCAAACTATATCTACTAATTCTAATACCTTTAGTAACATCTTTTTTAAAAATCTGAGCTCTATCTATACCCACAAGGATGGAAATTCCTTGAAAATAAAACATTTCAAAAAAATCATCAATAATATTCTTATCATATTGATTTATTGAATTTTTATCAGCTAAATCTAGGGTAAGTATAATTACATCTAATTTTTCTATTTTATTGGCTTTAAAGATTATATCTTCAAGACTTTCAGCCGAAAATGTTAAAATTTTGATTGGAATTCTGTTAAAGACTATAAAATATTCTGAATGATCATCTAAACTCTTGGAATTTGTAGCATAATCCCTTAAATTATCTAAAAAAATAACTTCATAATATTCTTTATTAGCGACGATTCCAATTCGTAAGTTATAGCTAATTTTTTTCATTTTTGTATATTCTGGAAGAAGATTATTATAGTTCATAATTCTTAATTATTAATAAATCATTTTAAGGCAATATCTTAATCTATTACAATTGAAATTCTTTAATCTGATGATAAAATCATATTTACAATTAATCTTCTTGGTGATTATATGGGGATTTTCATTTGTAATCGTTGATATTGCTGTAGAAATTATACCTCCACTTTCAATTGCACTTTACCGTTTTTTCATTGTTTCAATTACCTATCTTATTATCGATATCTACCTTAAAATCTTTAGAAAGAGTAACTTTTTTGAGAATATTGAGAGGAAAGAGAAGTTTTCTAAAAATAATATTATTCTTGTCGTCTTAGCTAGTTTTACTGGAGTTTCCTTTTTCTTTTTTGCTCAATATTCTGCTATAGAATTAATTGGTCCTTCATTACCTGCTTTATTTGTGTGCTTATTAGCTCCAGTCGTTATTAGCATTTTAGCTTTAATATTTTTTAAAGAACATCTAAACTTTAAAAAAATAATAGGATTTATCATTGCTTCTTTTGGAGGATTTTTACTAATAACGGGAGGAGATTTGAACAGACTTACTCCAAATGAACCAAATTTTTTAGGATATCTATTTGCACTTATTACTCCCTTTTTATGGGCAACATATTCAACTTTAACGAAAAAAATAGGTGGAGATTTTTCTAATTATATCATGTTAAAATATATTGCATATTTAGGAACCATTGAACTGTTTTTTTTCGTATTATTAACTAATGAATTTTCTATATTTATTTCAAACATGTTTGATGTAATTTTAATTCTATGCGGTATATATGTTGGGATACTTTGTTATATTCTGGGTTATTATATATGGCAAAAATCCCAATTAACCTTAAAATCTTCTAAAGTAGCCTCTTTTTTATATGTTGAACCTTTTATTACTCTTTTATTCTCCCTCTTGTTACAAAGAAGTGAAACGATTATAATCTGGAATATAATTGGAGCTATTATAGTTTTAATTGCTGTTCTTATAATAAATTATAAATAAAAAAAAATAAATTTCAATTAGAAAATTACTGTAATTTGAGAATTTTTTTCATCCATTTTGGCAAAATAAAACCAATATAATACGTGGTACTAGAAATCATCATAAAAGTCCGAAATACTATTAGAGTAACAGGTGTTAAGGTGATGAATCCATCACCAATAGAGCCAATCGCAAATACGTTGAAAGAAATTATTAGAAATCTCCCCTTCCAATTAACAATTGGATTATCTTTTACTTTAAGTGAAGTAATTGCAAATTCGTTCCCTGTAATTGTACTCACTAGTAGCGAAATTGCTAAAAACACCAATATAAAACCTTTATAGTCGATATCTAGTGGATTTCTTTTAATACCAATAACTTCTGTCACAGGAGCTCCAGGCGCTAAAAAGACGAAATAGAATAAATAAATATAAAACGATAACGATAAACAAGCGATTATCAACGTGACAACGTCTTTCCTTTTAGGATGCAAGACAGGCATATATATTTGGAGCCATGAGATCAGTGCAATAGGAACTCCGATTGTGCCAAGTAAAACATATAATGGATAAGATATCTCCTGCCGAGTAAATAACCAGTATATATATCCCAATCCACTTGGATACCATGGAGACATCGTAAACATGATTGCTAAGAAAAAGAATAAAAGAGTTCTTTCCTTTGTCTTAAGAAATTTAAAGAAGACAATTACTCCATAAGCCCACGCTATCAAAACCGCTATAAATCCAAAAAATCCCGATAATTGTGTCAAATCATCTAATGCTATAAAAATCATTATATTTATCATAGAAATATGGGAATATAAAATTAAATAATTATTTCTTGTCTACTATTAAGTTTTTAATAATGATCCTAAAAAGAAATAAATATTTTGACTCTATATAGAATTCAAAACATGATTTTCATAAAAAAACTTAAGGTGTATATTTATTCCACGACGTTATTATGCTAAATCGAAAAAGACTCATGCGAAAGATCAATCTTTTGACCAAGATCAAGTAGGAGAAGAAAAAGAACGTTATTTTATTAGTATCGAATTAATGAGTTTGAAGACATTAAAAGATTATGATATCTTAGGATGGCGAGGAGAATTTTATTTCAAAGTAGATGGACCTAAGCTTTTCAAAGCGCGATTCCCTAATAAAGGTACTATTAAATTGCAGAGAAATCAAGAGTTCACATCAAGAGCAGATATGTCTCTATGGAGTCAATTTAAAACAGTTAGGGTGGATCAACCCGCAGTAGAAAAGATTATTATCATTTTACGGGAAAGAGATGCGTTGAAAAAGGATCACACTGTTGCTGAACAAGAATTTGAGATCAAACTGCCGTCAAAAACTCAGTATGTCATACTGCAAGACGAAAAAGAAAATACTAAAGCAAAACTCAGAATACAAGCGACCAGAACAAGATATTAAAGAATTAAATTTGTTTATCTTTTTTTATAAATTAAATTTCTCATAATAGGAACTACAAGGATAATTATCAGTAACCCAAAATTCCTTTTTATTGGGCAGGATTATTATCGAACCTAATGTACCTGCAGAAGATCCATGTGTGCAAACTGTAAAGTCATCAGGGTCTCTATTGTCATGATCACTTAAAATATCTTTAAAAGTATCAAAGGTAATCCCCCCTTTCTTTTCCTTAAGTAGTTTTATTTCTCTCTCATAGCGTTTTATGGGAGATTCTATAGGAGAGATATCCATATCATCCATTTTAAATCGTACATACTCAGGTAGATTGGCATCTCTAAGTTTCTCTGTTTGGTAATGGTTTGTATGAGCCAAAATTCCTTCTTCAGGGTGACGAATAGCATGTCGAGTGCATGTAGTTTCTATTACACATGTATCCCCCGAAGCATCCATAAGTCCATAATGACATCCATTTGAACGAGAAGGGAATTTCGTTATATAATCAAGAGCCTCTTTAGTTGATGCACAAGTTTCTAATACCTCTTGGACTATAAAACTCCCAGGAACACCTCTTAATCTAAAATCAAGTGGTTCTTTTTTCCAAGAACGTCCATAATTGTAACCAATTGCTAACCCTCTCTCATTTAATCCCATATGACATCCTGTAAGTGGATATTGGGTAAAATTTATATTTTTATATCCTTCCTCAGGAGATTCTTCTCGAACAACTTGGAATGGTTGTAAAACATTAGGAAAATCATAATTTCGACCAAAAATTAATGAATTATCTTCAGTGGCATTTGAAAGGGCAAATAACATGGAGCAAGCTTGAACTGGCGGATTTTTATATATCGATTTCGGATCTCCAGACATTACTTCTATGTAATGAGAGCCATATAAAATGTTCTGGTTTATTTCTGCCGCTTTTCCAAGTGAAATCATTTTCTCATACTGGTTTGGGAGTTCTTCTTTCAGAGGCTTTCTTATATTCCTCTTGCCCATGATTCCTAAAGCAAATTTTATGATTGAGAGGGGAACTAATTTGGATGTCACTTCTGAAAACATCTTTGAATGAAAGACAACCTCAAACATATAATGGATTTTATCTTTTAGAATATCTCCCTGTTGAAAGCCTCTTTCAGCGTGATTTCCTTGTAATTTTACGAAATCAACCATGATAATACATTTTTTTTTAATTTACAAACAATAAAAGTTAACTACTTACTATAATTTTTTCGCCTGCCATCTATATATAGCAAATGCAATGATTACAACACAAAATGCGATAACTATTTGAATCACCCCTACAACTGGGGAAAATTCTTGCCCGATTAAATCGCCTAATGCTAAAGAGATAACCAAAATAGCAATTTCGAATACTGCAAGATAATTAAGTATCGCTAAGAATTTGTTTTCTATTGCTGATGATTTCGTATTTAGAGTATTTCTTTGTCTATTTAGAGTTTTCCTAATTCTTGCAATAACATCATCAGTTGCTCTTGAAAATTTAAATCCATCCAATTTGTCGATTTGTTCATTGAACATACTCGTTTTAAACGTACTTGTAAATAATAGACGAGTAATTTTTGAGATTATTACATCTTTATTTAATTCTAATATGATTCTATTTAGTTCGGTTTCTAATGCTTCAAGCCTATCAATCTTTTCATTTAAAGTTAAATCTTCTTCCATTGCTCTTGTTTCTGACAATATTCTATCAAATTTTTCAGCAACAACTAGGATATTTTCCATATGCATCAAGATCAGAAACCTTTGTACATTTCCTACTTCAGGAGCGAATAATGTGTCGATGAACAAGTTCTTCATAGCGTCAGGATCAAGTAGTCCTGATCCGGGGATGATGACATTCCCTGCGTGGGTGATCATCACAAATTCATCCTTATAAGGGCTTAAATTCTTAAGATTGATTTGGTCTCTATATGCTACGGGATCTAATTCACGATATTTATCAGTTCTTAATGTAAGCCCAATTGAATAATGAGCATTTTTTCCAATTTTATCTCCTGTAAAACGATAATCTGAACGGTTGAAATCTGGCTGTGCGTCCCACAAAATCCATGTGTGGTGCCAGGGCTCCAATACCGATTCAAGTTTTGGTTTATCAGCGAAATTTCCTTTAGAAAGAACCTCCATCACTTCATCTCGTATTTCAATAAATCTTTCTGTTATGGGTTTTGAAGTACTTGCAAGGATAATATTTTCTGGTTGCGAGATTTCAATAAAATCTTCGATGGGATGATAATTATCGAATACTAATTCACAATGAATTACTAAAACTGATCCATAGTGAATATGACCCTCCAATCGGATTTTTCCTACAATATTTGGGTTCGTAAGACAGGAAAATCGTTCTGATTTACCAATTTTATAACAGACAGGAGCATAGTTGTGAGACTGGCTTGAAATCCATTTCAACGGTTGATGGCATTTTTCTCCTGTAATTGGATGTGATAATTGGCAATGGTATTGCTCATAGATTTTTAATTTTCCCTCTCCCTGGAGAAATCTTCTTAATTCGGGTAATTCGAAATACTTACCTATTTCATAAAATTTCCAGAAAACAAGAGTCACTTTAAATGTATATTCATCACTTGGAGTTGAAAGCGCCATAAATATCCCTTAATTAGTTATAATACATTCTATGTCTCTTAGAAATTTAAAATATTCTTATTTTTTATAAAAATTAAGGAGTTAGGATCTAATTTATTTCAATCTATCAAATTTAGATATTAATCTAATCTACTAAATCTACCTTAATATAAGATAATTAATGAAATAACAGGAATTATATTAGTATCAAATATTCTATTTTTATTAAGTTCTAAAAATATTAAACAAAGGTTATTTTTTGAAATCAGAAATTAAAATTGCTACTGAAGAAGACACTGAAGGAATTCTTAATGCCCTTAAGCAAAATCTGTTTGAAATTAGGGATGTCGATGAAATCTCAAAACAAGAACGAAAGAAGTTAGAAGAAGAAGGTTTTTTAAGAAAAGAAGTCGACATTGATTATTATAAAAAGTTGATTGCGGATCGGGACATCGATATCTACATTGCTGTAAGTGATGAAGGGAAGATTATTGGATTTGCTAGCATCCACATGAAAAAGTATAATATAGTTAAAGTACGAGATGTTATTGGAAATCTCTCCTTCGAAAATAATAAAACGAAAGATTTACTCCTTAATGAAAAAACAGAGTTTGCATACTTAGACCAGATTAGTATTTTGCCTCAATTTAAGCGTAAAGGGATTGGTACTAAAATTATTCAAGAAGCCTTACAAAAAATTAATACTCCTATAGTTGCTTTTATAGTAGAGCAACCTATTTTCAATAAAGCTTCTGTTTATTGGCATGAGCATAACGGATTTGAGTTTTCCGCAATTAGTGACGGTGAATATAAAGGTAAAAGTTTTAAATTCCAAATATTTATCCATTGGAATAAAAAAGCATAATTTAAAATGAATGTTATTATTTTGTGGATTGTATTATTCATTGTTGGATATTTAACGATATATTTTTCTGCAGATATCTTTTTGGACAATTTAAAAGATTTATGCATTATTTATAGAATATCTCCTTTCATTATTGGCATGTTAATCATAGGTATTGATCCCGAAGAATCTATTGCTTCAATTGTTGCTGCGATTAATGATCTTTCTTATATAGCAGTAGGAAATGTTATTGGGAATTCTATAATTGCATTAACTATAAGTTTTGCTATCCCTGCTTATTTTTATCAAATCCATATTAAATCTATCCATCAATTTTATTTCTCCTTACTTTATATTTCTCTTATTCTAATTCTCATCGGGATCCTGATTAATTTTGGTTTATTCATAATCGGAATTATGGTTATCATTCTTTATTTTATCTATACTTTTAGGAATATAAAACAAATATCTAAAGATAACATTGTGGAGAATGCACCAATGGAAGAATTGGTAATTTCTGATAGTCAAACAACCGCAATAGCAAAAGAATCAAGATTGAGAATATTAATTTATATTCTCCTAAGCTTTTTTTTTATATTTCTTGGTGGAGAATTGTTAATTTATTCAGCAAGACAAATTATAATAGCGACTAACATACCTGAAACATTTTTTGGGCTTGTTATAATTGCGTTTGTAACTAATGTCGAAGAAATAACACTTGTTTTTAAATCAATAAAAAAGAAAAGTGTCGAAATTGGTTTGGGGGGAATGATTGGAAAAGTTATATGGAACTTAACTTTGACTTTCGGAATTAGCGCTATTATTATTATGAATTTCAAATTTTTATGGGTAATATTTTGGAATTGGTTGATTCTACTAACTGTTATTATATATTTTAACTTGATTTCAAAGAAAAAAGCCATGAATCGAAAAGATGGAATACTATTAACTGTTATACTAACAGCTTTTTTAATATTGAATCTTTTCTTTATCTAAATCATTAAAATCCAAAATAACCCTTCAAACAATAAAATAATTGATGGAAAATATGATAATTTATTCTAAATCTCCTTCTATTTCAGGAATTTCTCCAAGTTTGTCGATTATATTGATTATATCTTCAGCGAGTTCATATCTTTCAGCACGGTATTTTTCACGATTTAACCTTTTTTCAATTTGAAGAGGAGTGCCTACTCTCACTTTAATAGCATTGCCTGTAAACATATTCAATATTTTTGCCTTATCGTGAATGATAGCTATTGGAATTATTGGGGAATCTGTAGCAATTGCAAATTTAATTATTGCTGCCATAGATTTCACCTGTACTTCCCGATCACGTTTTCCTTCGGGAGTCATCCCAACAAGGTCACCCTGATTGTTTAAAATGTCAAAAATCTTCTCAATAGGCTCAGTGTCCTCTTTACTTTCAGTCCCTCGAATCATACCAAGGCTTTTAAGAACTGGGCCTAATATTTGATGCTTCATCATTTTTGGGTCAATCATAAAATGTACTTTACGACCAGTCACCTGGCTGAGGATTAACATATCTCGTATAATATCTCCTGCTATGGTAGTTAGAATCGCCTTTCCTCTTATTGGTACATTTTCTTTTCCTTCAATTCTTAAATTCATAAATGCTTGAAAGAATAGTCCACTCAAGCCTTTTACTGCTCCGTATAAGACATCAGTAGCTATAACTTTTGGATTTAATTTATCTGATTCCTCTTGAATAACTTGATCTTCAACCATAATTTAATTTCACCTTACATTATTTTATAACTTATCTATAAAATCATTCACTTCTTCCATTCGTTTTTCGTAATATTCTTTTAACTCCTTTTCAGATACGAAAGTTGGAATAACTTTCTCAGTATAAAGGTCAAAAATTGTACTTAATTTAGTTTTATGTCTTAATGTTTCGAGAAATTCTTCTCCCAATTCTTTTAGTTGTTTCAAGAACTCTGTCATTTTTTTAAAATACCTCCCACTTTCCGCATCTACTACCCCATCGAGCTATTACTTTATTTTCATCCTGAGGCATCTTAACTTGAACAATTTCACAATTATTTGGGCAATCTCCACATGGAAAAGCCGAGGTTTTGAACTCTAGATCACCTACATGAAGACCTCGAAACAAAGTCTCTTTTTGATGATCAAGGTAATAATCTCTGACTAAGATTGCCATTCCTAAGGCACCCATTAGAACATTATACTTAGGAACAATTACTTTACATTCCAGATGTCTTTCAAACGCCTGGACTATCCCCTTATTATAGGATACTCCGCCTTGAAAAACCACGGGTTCTGCCAGTTCTTTTCCTTTTGATAAATTATTCATATAATTTCTAACGAGTGAATCACATAATCCTGCAATAATATCTTCTTTAGAATAACCTGCATTTTGTTTATGAATCATATCTGATTCTGCAAATACTGTACATCTTCCTGCAATACTTACTGGATTTTTCGATTTAACGGCATAACTTCCAAATTCTTCAATAGGGATCCCCAATCTTGTTGCCTGATGGTCTAAAAAAGAACCTGTGCCTGCAGCACACACTGAATTCATAGCAAAATCAACAATTATTCCATCTCTAAGAATTATGATTTTAGAATCTTGTCCCCCTATTTCCAAGATCGTTCTTACATCGGGATATAGTGCCTGAGCAGCAACAGCATGAGCAATAATCTCAGTTTTAGCAAGATCTCCTCCAACAATTGCTTTTGTTAAATATCTCGCGGAACCTGTAGTTCCACAGCTTCGAATAGTATAAGTTTGTAATTCTTCGCTTTCTTCGACTTTCTTTCTTAAATTCTCCATACCTGCTTTAGCAGATTCAATAGGAGAACCCCTATTTCGCAAAAATACGCTTGTAAGTACGTTACCATCCATATCCATTAAAACAAACTTACAAGTTACACTCCCAATATCAATTCCAAGAAAAGCATCTAGCTTTCCTTCACTTTCTACGGTTTTATCTGAAACTTCTACCATTTAATTTACCTTTACTGCGTTAGTAATAATTTGGAACATTCATTATAAAAATTATCCCCATAATGCGGATATATTTTTTTATTTCCATTTGCTTGGAATTCAGTATTTGTCTTTATTTCCTGATTCCTTCTGTCATTCATTAAATCCACAAATGCTTCTAATCGCGTACGGAAGCCCTCCATTCCAGAATGCTCATCAAATGAAAAGTATATAATGGGTAAATCATAAATTCCTTTAAGTTTATTGGTAATGATTGTCCTTGCCGTTACTTCTGGCATGCAAGTGAACGGATACTCATGGACAAAACCATCGAATCCTGCTTTAGCCTTATCAATATATTCCCCAAGTACCCAGACACATTCACCTCCTATATCCATAGGGAGGTAATCATGGGATAAATACATTAGCCATTTTCTATGATAATTTAGATGAAACTTATGGACAACCCAATCATAAAGACTCATAGATTGATGAATTTCCACACCCATTTCCCCTAACTTGCGCCGTATATCGAGATTTACATAGGGTTCTAAACTAATATGAATCTCTCCTGAAAGACCAACTCGGAGAGGACTTCTGGTTCTATCCACATCGATAGTATTGAAATCTTCTTTAATTACACTCTTAAATCTTCTTAATTCTGCGAGTTTATTTGTTTCATCAAGCTTTTTGTGCAGAGTTTTTACAATCTTTGTAGTATCTCCTTGATTTCGTTCATATGCACGGAATAACCCTTCTGCGGTTTGAATATCATTTAATAATTTAGCTTTTTTCAAGAAAAAAATGACCGCTTTTACGAATTTTGGATAAGAAAACAAATCACTTCTTCCACTTAATTCTTGTAGAGTTTTGACCCAATGAAACTCGAGTAGATCAGCCTGATCCAGGGGTATTACATTCACATCTTTATATCCCATATCATGTAAAAGGCGTTCTTGTACTGCATGATAAAATCCAAATCGACATGGTCCACAATCAATTGCCATGATTAATGTATCTGCTCCCTTTTTTATAGCACTGACAAAATCTCCTAAAGTTGCTTTAAATGGAAAACATACAAACTCAGGGCTATATTTTACTCCGATTTTAATAGCTTCTCGATTAGTGGGGTCAGGTAAGACAACATCTATATCAAGTTGTTCGAATAACGCCTTGAAAGCCACAACATTGGGACCCATATTCGGGAATGAGAGGATCATATGTCTTAGAACTCCTTAAATCTTCATAACACGTATTAATTAACTAATGAATGATTATAATCGACAGTTATTTAAATAAACTATTGTTTAAATAACAAAGCAAAAAATAAAAATATACCTATTTAAAACCAAATATCAAAAGTATGATTTTCCTTATTAAAAATCTTAGTTTTAATTAATAATTTTTATCGGTATTACATTTTATTTAATCTAACTATAAAACTCTAAAAATGCTAACTAGGTATTTCTCATTTTGTCTATAAAAAAATGTTATTAGCTTTTTACTTAGTTCCCAAGGTAGTTTTGAGGCGAAAACAGACGAACTCAGGGCTGTGTTTCGTGGGATCTGGCAGAATTTAAAAGAGATCTGATACCAAAAATCGAATTTCTTGAAAAAAACTCGAGTCCATTCTTAACAGCGAATCCTACATCTAATTTCTTGGTTGGATTTAGCATTGTTAAAACTTTTGACATTGGTGTTTGAATACTAGACACGAAATATTCAAAATTGGATTTCGGCTTAAAATATATATTTTTTATTTCATCCGGGACCACATACTTGGCATCTCTAAACAAGGGATTAGTTTTCTTGTTGCCAACCATTAAATCATGAAATGCTTCGATTCTTGTTCTAAGTCCTTCAAAACCAGAACTCCCATCAAGACTAATATGAATATGGGGCATGTAAAACTTGTCCATATTTTTCTCAGCTTCTAACATTCCCATGAGGGATATTTCTGGCATGCAAGTAAAGGGAAAAATGTGGACAAACCCATCAAAACCTTTTTCTTGACACTCAAGATAACTTCCCATGTTCCAGACGGCCTCCCCACCGATATCCATAGGAATATAATTTCTTGCAGTATGTTCAAGCCGTCTTCTCCGTTTACTAGCGTTAAGTTTGTACATGACCCAATCAAAGACATCATACTGCTTGTGAACCTCGATACCCATGACGCCTAATTCTCCCATCA
>JBHLLU010000015.1:0-81054 GCA_048938895.1 Promethearchaeota archaeon | reverse complement strand
ATTTTTTTAATCTTTAAGTTCTAATAACCTTTAATTTAGAAAACAGTTTTTTTTTATTATTTTAATTTTAAACAAATTTATTATATTAATTTTGAATAAATCCATGTTTCTAACCTTAAAATACAAAAATTTAATTATTTGGGAATGTTTTGATCTATAACATTAAATGGGCCTATGGATTAGTGGAAGATCGTTCGCTTGGCATGCGAAAGGCCGCGGGTTCAATTCCCGCTAGGTCCATTCCTTATTCTTATTTATAGTTTCTTATCTTTATGTAAGTTATCTTTCCATATTGAAGAGCTTCAAGATCAGTATATTGATTAACATTATAAACCCTAAGGACAAAGAGGGTAAAAAGAAAAGAAGAGATTATGAAACTTCATTTATCAAATTTCCTTGTTTTTCCATGAAACACAGACTACGATCTAAATAAATAATAGGGGATCAGCCCTAATCCCATCAATAATTGTCCAATTATGTATATAAATCCTGCGATTTTTAAATCTTTATCATGATTCATGTAGCTGTGAATCAGAAAAAAAATATAGGCTATAATATTAGCAATAGAGCCAATTCCCAATACTAACTGAATGGACATATAAATATTAAAATCTTTAATTAGCCCCATAAGCTCTAATATCTGACTTAGAGAAGGACTAAATAATTCAGGAGAATAGAGACAGATAGTTGCATAAGTAGAGAAAATAGTCCAAAAAATCCCAGAGTACATTAGAAACTGGTCAATTTGCTCTTTATATTTTAATCCAATTATAATAAAAATTATCCCAAATGTAAAAATTCGAGGTATAAAGAATATCAAGCTGCGAAAAACATTATAACCTATATAGATTACCTCTTCAAAGTGAGGTGCAGGGCCAATTAATGAGATTTGGGGAAGAATAATCAATAAAACTACTTGAACGATATTGAAGATACTAGTTATTTTCAAGTAGGAGAAGTAATGAAATTCTCTTTTATTTTTCTCACTGGAAAAATAAATAAACACATTTGAAAGAATATGATGTAAGCCAAACAAAAGAAAAAGTAATGCAAACTCAGGTGAATTAAAGAAGAAATGGAAATTAATAGTGATTGTAACTAGCCTTTGACTTTTTAAATTTTTGTAATAGGAAGATAGAATGGTTAAAAAGCTTTATTCTAATTTCTCTACCTTTTATGAGAGCTCCACTAGTTTTTTCGGTGATTTTGTAGTTAAGACTGAACAATTGTTGGATTTATATAAGGAAAACCTTAATTCCGCACTAAATGTTCTCCTATTTCTTTTGCTTTTTGCACCAATTTCTCTTCTTGATTAATAGCCCCAATCCTACGAACTCCAGGGGCAATTATTAATTCTTTAACATTATAGCCTAGAAGACCAAACAACCTTGACGTGTTATCAATATATTTTTTAAATAGATCAATATTGGGATTACCATGGGTAAAAACTAACACCGAATCTTTTTTTCCAATTTTGCTTTTAAAACCTGCCCCTATTTGAGAATAATGACGATCAACAAACATTTTTAATTGAGCTGACATTTGTCCAAAATATATAGGAGACCCAATTATTACAGCATTTGATTGTTTAATTTCTTCAAATAATTTGTTCATATCGTCATTTAATGCACAATCTTCATCAGTTGTTTTACAATGATTACAGTTTTGACATCCTTTCATATCCATTTCATTTATATTAAATATTTTAGTCTCTGCACCATTTTCTGCGCTACTTTTCAAAATAATCTCTACTAATTTTTGGGTATTCCCCTCTACTCTAGGACTACCTACAATACCTATAACATTCATTTGATTTGTACACCATAAATTAAAAATTACATTATGTAATTTGGTAAAAACTTATAAATTTTTTTTTTCTTTATTCATCTTCAATAGATTCTGTAAAGCAAATCAGGTAGTGGAATTAAAAAATGTTCCCCAATTGAACAGTTGATTAAGGACATATTTGTTAAACGATTTCAATGAAAATTCATGTGAAAAAACTAACAAAAAAACAATTTATTCAAAGAACTTTATATTTATAAGTATCCTATACATTAATAACATAGAGCAAAATCATAATGTGTTTATCTCTGTTATAGATTTTAATCAAGAGATGTTCAAAAGTGGAAGTTGAAAAATTCATAGAAATAGAAAAGCCAGAAGAAATAATTCGAGCTGAACAATTAATAGATGATGAGAAACTTGATGAAGCACTCTCTCTCTTGAATAATTTCCTACAAAAAGAGGGACTCACTCATCATGATAAAGCCTCTTGTCATTTACTTCAAGTTAAAATTCTCTATTGGCAAGGGAAGTACAAAAAGCTTTTAAAACGTACTGAACAAGCCTATAAAGAAAGTGAAAGATTAGAAAATAAATTCTTAAAAATTGACAGTTTAATTTGGATGGTGAGTGCCTTTTTGTTGCTTGGAAAATCTGATGAAACCTTTGACTTGATTAAGCAGGCAGATGAAATGATGAAGGCTATTCCCCAAAAATTAACCAATTTTTATAAACAAAGAGAATCTTCATTATCTGTTAGAAAGGGATATTACTACCGCATAATACAAAAAGAAAATGACATAGATCTGCCACTAAAATATTTTAAACATGGTTTAATGTTACAAGAGGAATTGGAAGGAAATAAGCACGAAATAGCCCGTATTCTTTATGCGATAGCATTCCATCTAAGTTTTGATGAAGGTGAACTCAATCTTGCTTTAAATTATGCTAAGAGAAGTTTAGCTCTTTCTAAAGAAAGCAACAAAAGCTATTATATTGCTAACAGTCTCTATTATTTATCAGTGATATATGGCTTGCAAGGTAAAATTGAACGTAGTACTCGATTACTAGAACAGAGTATAGAATTATTTAAAAAACTTAATAACAAACCAAAGCTGGCGGATGCATTTAATGATTTATCAGGAATCTATATGCAAAAAGGAGATCTAAATAAGGCATTAGAATATATTGAAGAATCTATGGCTCTGAACCATGATTTAGGATATCAATTCACATTAGCGAATAACTACGATTTTTTGATTCAAATTTTAATAGAGAAAGGTGATTTCAAGCAAGCACAGATTTCACTTCATGGTATGAAGCAATTGAAAGATAGATTAAAAAATAGATATATTGATTCATTTTATCTTATTGATAAGGCTTTATTATTGAAAACAAGTCTTAGAGCACCTGATCGGGTTAAAGCAGAAAAAATCTTAAAACAGGTCCTTAAAAATGAGAATTTAGCCTTTGAAGCTATGTACACAGCATCACTTAATCTATGTGATTTGCTTCTAACAGAATTACGTATAACTAATGACGTAGAGCTATTAGATGAGATTCAAAAATTTATCGGGAAGTCATTAGAACTCGCTGAAAAGTCGAATTCACACTGGGTTTTGGGAGAAACTTACCTTTTACGAGCTAAGTTGGCTTTAATTTCTTTAGATTTGAAAGAAGCACGAAGATTATTAACTCAAGGTCAGCAAATTGCTGAAAGATATGGGATTAAATCACTATCGATTAAAATTTCAAATGAACATGACGAGGTTATGAGACAATTAAATATGTGGGAGAATTTAAAAGAAACGACATATTCATTGAAAGATCGTATGGAGTTAGCTCGATTAGATGAACAAATGAAATCTATGATCTACAAACGAGTATCAGAAGTCTTAGAGGTGACATCAGAAGAACCAATTTTACTTTTGATAGCTTCGGAAGGCGGAAAACCAATTTTTTCTAAGTTATTTAAAGAAGAATTTTCCTTCCAAGACCACTTATGGAGTGGGTTTTTAAGTGCTTTTAATTCCTTCAGCGATGAGATGCTCTCAGAAGGACTTGATCGGGTAAAATTTGGTGATTATATCCTTATAATTAAAGCCGTACCACCTTTTTTAGTCTATTATTTATTTAAAGGGCAAACGTACTTAGCTCAATCTACAATCCAAAGTTTTATCAAAAAAATGCAAGGTATAGATACTATATGGCAGAATTTTAACCAATGTTATCAATTACATCAAGAAGTACAGTTAAAAGATATTCCTTCTCTCGAAGAATTACTAACTGAGACCTTTTCACCAACTTAAATTCAAATTCTGAACTCATTGGTAGGTTCATAATTCTTTCTTGATTTTGGTGAATATTTTTTGCAATTAAATTATAATTTTAATATGTAATAATTTCTCAACAATAATCAATAAATTTATATTATCAAACTCAACTATTATTTTGAATAATTTATTCTAAAAATAATTTTATAATATAATTAGGGGATTAATTTGAAACAAGTAAAAGGTACAATCTTAGCTATGGCTGTAAAATCTATCAAGTCTAATAAAACTAAAAAAGAAGAATACGATAGATTACTGTCAGATAAAACAAAAGAATTTCTAAACCAAAGGGTTTTAAGTTCTTCATGGTATCCATATGAAATGTATAAAGAGCTTTTTAATGCTTTATGTTTTGTCGAAGCCAGAAATGATCCAAAGGTAATAAGACAATGGGGTCAAATTGAATCAAATCGATTGATGTCAACTGTATATCAATTTTCTGTTATTAAGGGAGATCTTGAACAAGCTATTGAAAAATATGTACGCTTTCACAGAATGATTTTCAATTTCAGTGAAGTTATTCCAGAAATAATTTCAGATAATAAGATAAATTTCACTTATAGAGATTTCGATGCTAATTGGGAAAATTTTTATCATGTAGCAGTAGGATATATACAGGGATTTATTGAGATGTGTATTGATAAAAAAACTGATTTTAGCTTTCTACAAAAATCATGGAAGGGGCAAGGACAAACTAAAATAATGTTTACATGGTCGCTTTAATTATCGTTTCTAAATAGAAACGCGGTTAATCATATGGTGAGCTAATTCTGTAAAAATTTCATTAATATTTTCACCAGTTTTAGCTGAAGTTTCTATGTACATGCTATCTCTATTTTGAGCATATTTTCTTACTATATCTTTTTCAATTGTACGCGGTATTTCTTCTAATAAATCCACTTTATTTCCAATTATAATAAATGGGATATTCTCTTTTAAAATATCAAACATTTCTAAAAGCCATCCATCAATCGCTTGATATGTTTTCAACTGAGTAAGATCATATATGACCAAGGCACCATTAGCACCCTCATAAAATTCCTTACGCAGAAATTTAAATTTTTCTTGACCCGCGATATCTAGTATTACAAGTTTAGCTTGAGCTTTTGCATCCAACGTGATTTCTTTAGTTAAATAATTAATTCCCATAGTCGTAATGTAATTTTGAGAGAACTGATTCTTTACATATCTATAAACTATGCTAGTTTTTCCTACAGATGGGGCACCCAACAATAATACTTTAAAAGTATAATGTTTCATAAATCAAATGGAAAAAATTGTTTAATTGGATTATATTCTTATATTCTTCCTATTTTTTAATATTTTCTTTTAAATTTGTAATTTTTAGAAAAAAAGGAATTTCTTCAGATTACAAATCAATTATTTTAGAAATTAGATATTTATTCCTTATAATAGAATATTTTTTAGGTTATTAAAAGAATGATTAAATAACCATTTATTTTTGTGTTGACTATGAGAAAATTTCGAAATAAATCTATGTATCTATTGTTCATTGTTGCTGCTCTTGTTATTCAAATTCCTCTATCATTTAGTTTGGCAACAAATTTTAATAGTGTCATAAATCAAAAAGCAGAAATAACCAATCATTCGATAGATGTAATCCCCTCTAATGATTTTCAAATGACCGATGATGATTCGGATTTATTTTTAAGCAATAGTTTAACCATTTTTAGTAAAAGTCTAAAAGAATATTTAACATCTTTACATTTAAATTCTCAATCCGATGTGAAAAATTGTAGGATTATTGTACTTTTTAAAGAAAATTTAAACCAAATACAAAGAAGTAGAATTTTGGATTCAATATTTGAAGATTACAAGCTTATTAACCATTATGACATTATACCTGGCTCTTATATAGAAGTCAATCCTATTGAATTATTATCAAAAGGAATGGATTTAGCAGAAATTAAAGAAGTTAAACAAATTTATAAATCAGAAACCTTTGAAAGCCCTTACATTATTGATAATGATCTTCAAATAAGCGATCTTAATGAAAATAATTTCCCCAATTGGTGGATACCTGCTGTAGGTGCAGAAAGTTTAGCTTATGATGGATCTGGAGTAAAAGTCGCTGTAGTTGATACAGGAATATATGATCATCCAGCATTAAATATTGTAGCTAATCAAAATTTTGTTTCGGATGAGTCATCATTAAATTATAATGATGATGTAGGACATGGTACTCATGTTGCAGGAATTATTGGAGGAAATGGAATGGGATCTGATGGAAAATATCGTGGTATGGCTCCTGGAGTTTCCTTAATTAACGCAAGGGCAGGAAATGCTAGTGGACTAGAAGAAGGAGATATTATTAGTGCGATAGATTGGAGTTCCAAACCCCTTGGTTTAGGTGGTGCTGGTGCTGATATCATATCGATGAGTTTCGGAGGAGGCTATCCTTATATATCTGACTTATTAACTCAAGCAATATCAAACGCCCAAGAGACTTATGGGGTTATTTTTGTAGCATCAGCTGGAAACGAGGGTACAGGATATTTCACAGGATCAACACCTGCTTCAGGAACAGATGTAATATCTGTAGGTGCCACCGATAGTGCCAATGAACTCGCATCATTCAGCAGTTGGGGCCCTACATTCGGATATATTGGATATCCTGATGTTGTAGCTCCTGGATTCAACATTATTTCGACAGAAGCAGCGAATTCAATTATTTCAAAAGAAGAACGATTTATTGGAAATTTTTTTGACTTTGCAGGTGATGCGGATTATATACCGTTAAGTGGCACAAGTATGGCTGCTCCTATGGTATCTGGTGCTTTAGCTATCTTAAAAGATGCTTACCCTAATTTAACACCCGAAACTGCGAGAATTGCATTACTAAAAGGAGCAAAAAAACTCTCTAATGAAGAAGATGATGAAATAATTAAATCAGGAGCCGGTTTAATAAATGTGTCTGCCTCCCTCGATTATTTAAGTAGCATTTCCCCTGACTATAATGATACTGCCAAAGTGTTCCCAAACAATTTACCGGTAGAACCATTTGATTTATTAAAATTTCCAGGAGATCATCAAAAATTTAACCTAACGGTAATCTCTGGTCAAAGTAATACCTTTGATATTGAGGTTCCAAACGATATTAAAGGAATAACTATTAAATTAGATAATTACTCGATTAATTTTCCAGATTCTGGTGTAGGCTTTATAGAATTAGATATTAAAATAAATAAAAATGCTATTCCTGGTCCAAGGCAGATTCAACTTAATTTAACCGCAAGCGGGGAAATCTACGATATTATAGATATATCCTTAAACATTGAATTACCAGAATATAGTATTTTGATGGAATCCTATCATGGATTAAATGATTGGTTTCCAGAATTTTCTTTTCATCAAATGGGTTTTTATGAAGCAATGAAAGACATCTCGGATTTAAATATTTCAATTGATTATGAAATGGAATACTGGACTCCGGATTATGATAAGAATTTTAACAATTCGATATTGACGGAAGAAAAATTATATCAATATGACCTTATTGTACTTCAAACACCTATACTACCCTTTAGTCCTATTGAAATTTCAAACATAAGAAACTATTTTGAAAATAGAGGAAATATTCTATTCTTAGGAACTCGATATCAGGATATGCCAGTTGTTAATATAAATGACTTATTCTCTTCATTAGATATAGGAGTTCAAATTAATGAAGAAAATATTATGAATGATAATTGGTATGGAATAACAACTACAGTCACTTCTCAAATTGTACAAAATTTTAGTAATTCAGTAATTTTTAATAATGTCAATCGTTATTTCTGGTCCTATGGAACTAGCTTTACGGTTTTTAATGATGGTGAATCTATAGCTAGTATAGATGGTTCAACAGTTGCAGCTTTTTATAATGGCTCTTCTTATGGAAAGGGTCAGTTTCTTGCTTTTGGTGGCCCGCATTGGATTTTTAATAAATACAAATCTTCTCCTTATTCACAGGACCATAGTACTTTATTAAGAAATATTCTAGAACATCTATTACCCCAAAATGAAGTTTCGATTGATATTAACCTAGAATCAGAATTTACATCAAATCCCCAGGTTGATATCTCATTATATTTGAAAAATCAAACACAAAATTCCCCAATCGGTAATAATGATTACGATACACTGGAATTAGCTATAAAAAACGATTCTTATGTGAAACTAATCGATTTAAATATAACATATGCTAGTAATGGTATATATTTTAACGATTCGTTCAATTTACCTATACCTAGTTATACACCCTATTCCATAATCGTCAACCTTACGATTGGATCAAAAATATATAGTAAAATGTCTAAAATTCTTTACTATGATAGTTCAAAATTACCAATCATAAATAATTTGGCATCCAGTGAATCAGGAATTACAAGATCTGTAAGTGAATCTACTACCTTAAACGCTGAACTCGATAAATCTTCATATAGCTCATTCGATGGATTCTTATCAATTTATGCCTATTCATTTAACAATTTAAAAAATACAGTTAATAAATCGTTAACGTTTAGTCATTTTGGGGGTAATGATTATAGGCATATTTTCGATCCAAATACAACAGATCCTTCCGGTTATGCAATATTTTTTATTGAGCCTTCGAATGAAAATTATACGAATCCAAATTCACCACGAATTGCTTTTCAGATAATTAACAATCCCCCAGAAATAATAAAAACTAATTCAATTTTTCGAATAGATAATAGTGCTGATATTCTATTTGATGACGTCGAATCAAATGATGGAGTTTTAGTTTATAGAGCAAACCAAGGGAGTAAGATCGATTTCAATATAGACATAAGAGATTCTGTATCTTATGAGGATGATAATTCGAATATGAGCGTGTTTATTAATTTCTTAATGGCTTCAGTAACCGATGATGGCTTTATTATTTTCATATTTCCTGCCTCACTCGTAGTTGATGAACTTTTGTATAACCCTGTTTCTGATCTTCACGAAGGGGTTTTTATTATTCCTAATTCACTGAGTTATCATTCAATAATAGGAACGAAACCCGTTTCAACGGCTGCCAGTTTTGACTTTTCAACTAATAAGGGATATTTGGGCGTATTATACATAACTGCTTACGATAGTGAAGGGAAATATGATGATTTCATAATTATAATGGTGATCTCAGCAAAGCCAGGAGATTATTCAATGATTTTTTTTATCGTTTTAGGTGTTATTGCCATAATTGGAATTGCTAGTATCTCTCTTTATTTTGTTCGTAGGAAAAGGAGTAGAATTTCTATGCAAGATTATTATTACAAACCTTCGTATGAGAGAGAAGAAGATACATATATTACACCTGAATTGGGAACTCAGATTAGTCCCACAATGTATTGTCCTTTCTGTGGAGGTGCTATTGCAACACCAAAGAAGTTCTGTCCTCATTGTGGAGAATCTCTTAATTTTGAACAAGAGGAAGAATAAAATTTTTTAAATATACTAATTCATTTTTTTTTAACTAAATTCATTACACTTCCATCTTCTAATCCTATATATGCTTTAGAAGTCATATCGATAAATAAACCTGTGTCAACAATTCCAGGAATACTCAGAAGTTTGTTATCTAATTCTTCAGGATTAGTAATTTTTCCAAAATCTACATCAATAATAAAATTTCCATTATCTGTAATGAGTGGTCCACTTTTTGATTTTGCCATTCTTAAAACGGGCTTTCCCCCCAAATTTTCTAGTTTTTTCATAATTGGTAAGTAAGCCATGGGAATCACTTCTATAGGTATTCCTTTTTTCCATTTTGAGCCTAAAATTTCTGAATTTTTTCTAAAATCAGCAATAATTATTAATTCTCTTGAATTGGAGGCGATAATTTTTTCTTGAACTAAGCACCCCCCACCACCTTTTATTAAATTAAGATTTTTGTCTATTTCATCTGCTCCATCGATATCAATATCAATTTCAGGATATTGTTCTAAAGAAGCTAACATTAACTCATTTTCTATTATTAATTGATAAGCTTGGAACGAACTTGGTATACATTTTAGGTTTAATGATTTTTGTCTATCTATTTCTCCTAATCTCTGTACAGCATAAACTACTGTTGAACCACTACCAATTCCTACTATCATATTTTCTTTAATATTTTCATCCACAGCTTTTATAGCTGCTTCTTTTTTCCCAATTTCTATTAAATCGTCGGACATATTTTTCTCATTTTATTAAGTTTTATTAAAGTTGAGTATTCTAATTGCTAGGTGAGCGGCGTTTTCACCTCTATCTATTCCAACACATGCTACAGGAACTCCAGGTGGCATTTGTACTATTGACAACAATGCGTCTAATCCATTTAATTTTGCACTTACTGGCACACCGATTACTGGTTTCTTGGTTTTTGAAGCAATTACTCCAGGTAAAGCAGCAGAAAGACCCGCAACAGCAATATAAATTAAAGATTTGCATGATTTTATATATTCGTCTAATTTATCAGGATTCCTATGTGCTGAGATAATTTGAAGATCATATTCTATGTTATTTTCTTTAAGCACTTTTTCTGCTTTTTCATAGACATCTTTATCTGAATTACTGCCAGCTATTATAGAAACTAATGGAATTTCACTTTTACCTAAATTTGATCTAGGCATATTTTATCTAAAAATTTTGTAAATAAAAATACTGCTAATAATCTCATATTATTTCTAAATGATTATGAGAAAATTAGTATCAACAAAAAGTTTAATATCTTTTTTTAACTTCCTAAGTTAAAAATAAATCAATTAAACAAAATTTAATTAAGAGTGAAAATAATGGATTTAAAAGAAGTATGGTTAATAGATTATGCTCGTACAGCTTTTTCTCGATCTAGACCACAACAACCTGAACGTGATGTCTTCGGTGAAATTCGAGGAGATGAACTTCTGGCAAGTTTATTAATTAAATTCTTCGATGAAAAACTTGCAGATAAAGGCATAACAAAAGAGGATATTGACGAATTAACTGTTGGTTCAGCTATGGGTGTTGGAGAGAACTGGGCATATGGAGGGAGAATTCCAGCATTTTTAGCCGAGTTTCCCTTTAAAACTTCGGCAATGTTTATTGACAAACAATGTGGTTCTGCTGGTGCAGGGATGCATGTAGGAATAATGGAAATAATGACAGGATTCAGTAAATGTGCATTATCAACTGGCGTAGAACATATGACAAGAGTTCCAATGCAAAATGATAAAATTACTCCAAATTTAGCTATGATTAATAAAAAGAGTAATTGGTACAGACCACAATATGATTTCATGACGACCAGTCAAATGCTTCAGACTGCTCAAAAGCTCTATGAAGAAGAAATGCCTGCTTTTACAAAGGAAGATCTAGACAAATTTGGAGTACGAGCTCATAATTTAACGGTTGATAACACAGAAGCAGGATGGTTTAAGGGTGAAATAATACCAATTGAAGGTCATGCTGAGGGAAATGTAGAAGAAAAAATAATGATTGATAGAGATATGGCAGCACGAAAATCTACTTTAGAAGGTGTAGCAGGATTACGAAGATTATCAAGACCATTTTATCTAGAGAAAAATGGTGGAAAAGAGGGATATCAAAAGAGGGAAGGTACTTTAGAAGGTGTAATTACTGCAGGGAATTCGTCCCCATTAAACGCAGGTGCTACCGCATGTTTACTAATGGAAGCAGAAGAAGCTAAAAAGAGAGGTCTTGAACCAATGGCAAGAATCCTATCTATTGGTTATGCTGGAGTAGATCCAACAGTCATGGGAAGAGGTCCTGTACCTGCTTCTGAGATGGCTTTAAAGCATGCTGGTTTAACTGCTGATGATATCGATTATTGGGAAATAAATGAAGCATTTTGTATTGTTGCTCTAAACTGTATGAAAGCGCTTGGTATTCCAGAGGAAAAAGTAAATGTTATGGGGGGCGCTACCGCTATTGGACATCCATTAGGAGCAACAATGATAAGACTTCCTGGTACACTTGCTCGAATTTTGAAGGATAAAAAAGCTAAATACGGTATTGCAAATGCTTGTGTTGGTGGCGGTCAAGGAATCGCAACCTTAATTGAAAATATTGATGCTTAGGCTTTCAATTTTTATTTTTTATTTATAAAATAACATACTCTTTTTTTTAAAATACCCCTCTTTCTCTGTGACATTTTATGAATTAAATTCATGGATTTATGAGCTTTCTGAGTAATATTTAAATATTAGTCAATAACAATTTATCTTACAAAATAATAAAAGTGAAATCAAAATGCCAGTTTATAAAAGTATTCAACTAGTTGGAACTTCAGATAAGAATTGGGCTGATGCAGTGAAAAGTTGTTATGAAGAAGCTAAAAAAACTCTACGTGGTATTAGAAATATTCAGATCATTGAATCTGATGTTAAGGTTAAAGAAGACGTTGATAAATTGATATATAGAGTCCGTGTGCAAGTAAATTTTCAATTAGAGAGATAATATAATAAAGTAATAATTTTTTTTCTATTTCTTTTGAACAATTTTTTAAATAGAGAAAACATATCAAGAGAATTGTTAAATTTTAAATATTACAAAATCTATTTAGATTTAATACCTCTTAAGATTTGATTCTGATGTTTCAATCTAATGACATTATCGATGAGATTATTAATTTTATATCTGACCCGAAGGTCTTGCCATACATCATTGGGGGAATAATTTTTCTTATTGTAATTATAATTTGTTATGTAATCCATCATAAACTTGTTAATAAATAAACTACATACTAAAATTCGGGAATACATATTACAATTTACTTTAAATTTCTAAATTTTCAATATCCTTTATCAATTTGGGTATAGAATCTTTATTTAAATTCAAGAAATCACCATCTAGTTCAAATTGATACTTTTTACACCATTCAATCAATATTTCTAAGAGTCTATCATTATTCACGTCTAACAATGACTGTAGCATCCCAATCTTAATCCTTTTTGAGACTTCTAAAAGCGATTTTAATTTCTCAGTCTTTTCTTGTCGATTAGATATTTTTTGACTTTTTTTTAAAGCTTCCAAATTTTTTAAAATTTGAACTCTTGCATTAAAGGCATATGGAAATCTTGGATCTATCTCTAAAGCTTTTTCATAATAATTCAATGCTTCCTGTAAATTTCCTTCTTCTTCATAAATCAAGCCAATATTATAAAAACAGTGCTTGTAGTCAGGTTTAATTTTGATTGCCACTTCATAACATTCTTTTGCTTTTTCGATGTTTGTTAAATTAAAATTAGCGATACCTAAGTTATAATAAGCTCGATAATTTGTAGGATCCATTCTTATAATTCTTTCAAACAATTCTCTTGCCTTTTCATATTCTAATATTAATTCATCATTAAGATAGCCCCCATATGTAAATAGCGTTTCTATAAGAGCATTTTTTACTTCCTTAATATTAGGATATGTCTGATAGAGCGTTTCGAGAAGATCTAAAGCTTCTTCAAACTTTTCTTTTCGTCTTAGCTCTGCAGCTTTTTCAATGATTTCTTCAATATGAGTAGTTGCATTCATTTTAATTCAAAAAACGTTAAAACAAGGATTATAAAGTAAGTTAAATATCATGTTCATACCATATATATTTTGATTTATTTACCCCAAGTTTTAAAAAAAGACTTCTTAATGCACTATCCGAATCGGGGCATATATAATATACTTTATCGATTTTAAGGGTTCTTTTTACATATAATTGAATTTCTCGAATAATTTTCTCCTCGATCCCTTTCTTAAAAGAATCCTCTTTTTTTGTTAAAACCTGATGGATTAGCACTCGATCATTCCCTAAATAATCTTTAAACAATGTATACGTTCCAAATCCTAATATTTTTCCTTCTTCTTTAGCAGTCACCATTGAATTTCTATACTGAAGGTCAAGAGCTCTCCGATTTAATTCTTCTTCAAAATTTTTCCAGTGAGAGAAGAAATAAGATTTATTTTCGATGAAATCTTCAAAAATTTCCTTTATAGCAGGTTTATCACTTCTCGGGTCAAATCTGTCAATTATGATCATAAATCCCACCAAAAGTTAACTAATTTTTGTGAGTTAATGAATGATTGTATAAGATTTTTTTTCTATTCATCCTTAATTATTGCTTAATAGTTACTCTTTTTTAGAATTTTAACTAATTAAATTTGATATATAATGAGTAAGGATAAGGAAAAAATAGTTATCCCCATTAAATTATTAAGAATAAACACAGAAATTCCAAAACTTTCTAAACCTGGTGATGCAGGAGCAGATGCGAGGATAATGGGTTTTAAAAAGATAAATATTGAAGGAGATAAGAAAGAATTAGAAGATATTGAAACTGATTCTTATGTACTAAAACCTTTAGAGAGAATAGGTTGCCCTCTTGGGTTTTCTACAGCCATTCCTCAAGGATATTACTTTAGAGTTGTTCCTAGAAGTGGTTTGGCTCTATGGGAAGGAATATCTATTGTGAATTCTCCGGGAACCATTGACTCAGGTTATCGAAATGAATGGATGGCTATTGTAGTAAACCTCTCAAATAAAGAGGTAATTTTGAAAAAGGGAGAACGAATTTGTCAAATTATTCTGGGAAAAATTCATGAGTATGAGTTTTTAGAAACAGAAGCATTATCACAATCTGAAAGAGGATTAGGAGGATTTGGATCTACAGGAAAAGAATAATAAATGTATAATTTTGTTTAAGAGAGGGTCATAATGTCAGAATTAACTCATGAAGAGAATTTTATAATCGAAAAACTTAAAGAAAGGGGAGGAAAGCTAAATTATAGGGAGTTACAAACTCTCTGTCAAGATGAATTTGAAGGAGTGAGATTAACTTCTTTTAATGGAAAAACTATTATTCCTTTTTTTATTTCCTTTCTTAGAAGTTAGGTTCAGGATATAATATAATTATGAATGACTTAAAATCTCACAAAGAAAATTTTATTGAGCAAATTTTAAATCCTAAGAAGATCTGTGTTTTTGGAGCTAATAACAATCTATTGGGTACCATGGGCTCAATGCAGCTTCATAATATTATTACTGGTGGGGGGTATGAGCAAATATTTCCTGTTCATCCTAGATTAAACCGTATTCAAGGTTTAAAATCTTATAAATCAGTATTTGACATCCCTGAAACTCCAGATTTAGCATTTATAATATTACCTACAAGAGTTGTTCCTGAAGTAATGGAAGAATGCGGTCAAAAAGGTATTAAGAATTTGATTATAACTTCAGGAGGATTCCGAGAAATAGGTTCTGATGGAATTGATTTATCTAATCAGATTGATATATTAGCAAAGAAATACAATATGAGATTTATAGGTCCAAATTGCTTGGGAGTATTTAATGGATGGTATGGATATCCTGAGAAACATAATTCATATCTTAACACCTTTTGGATATATCTTCCACACAAAAGAGGTAAAATCTCAATTGTAAGCCAGTCAGGTACTGTTGCAGCTCAAACAGCGTGGTATACGAATGATATGGGTGTAAATATTGGGAAATCAATATCAGTTGGCAACGAGAGAAATATTGACTTGGTTGATCTATTGGAATATTTCAAAAATGATCCTCAAACTGATGTTATCGGACTTTATATTGAAGAGATAAAGAGAGGTAAAAGATTTATCGAATTAACTAAAGAAATTTCCTTAAAAAAACCAATAGTTGCAATTTATGCGGGAGGAACCAATGGTGCTGCAAGATCTATCATGTCTCATACAGGGTCTATAAGCGGAGATGAAAAGATTTATGAGGCGATGTTTAAGGAAACAGGTATCATTTCAACGAACTCTGTATTAGATTTCCTTTACTACCTTAGAACGTTATCTCAGGCTCAAAAATATAAGATATTTCCTAAGGGAAACCGTGTTGGTATAATAACTGACTCAGGTGGACCAGGTGCAATGATGACAAAAACCGCGGAGATATACGGGTTAGAAGTTCCTGAATTTTCTAAACAATTACAAGAGAAATTTTCTGATGATTTACCTCATACTGCTAGTGCTACTAATCCAATTGATGCTACTTTTCATGAAAATTTCTTGAATATGTTAATTAAATTTCCGAAAATCTTAATTAAATCTGGGGAGGTGGATAGTGTTATTGTTTTTGGTATCTATGATTTTGATGAAGTTATGAATGTAGTTGAGAGATCTGGTGGAAAAGTAGATGATCAAATGAAGCAAATGAAAAATTTAATGGATATTGTAGTTATAAAACCTATAAAAAAACTAATGGAAAAAAATCAGATTCCAGTTTTTTATGCTGGACCTATTTTGTATAGTTCTCCTTGGATGCAGAAATTTATTTCATCTGATATCCCAATTTTTTCACTTTGGGATCAACCTACAAAATGCATGGCAATGTTAACTAGATATGCTGAATTTCGACAAAAGCGATCTTTTTCAAATTAAGCAACAAAATTGTATAAGAAATAAATAAAAGTTAAATACTTATTCTAAAGTTTCTGGATATTATTCCCACTAATTATTTATATAAATTCTTTCTATTATCATTTGAAAGATATTAAATTAAGACTTGACTAAATAAGTGTCGATAGTTGCCAATTGAATTTTACAATGCACCATCTGCGATATTAGCCTCTGGATCTAAGTTGGGAGTTGAGTTAGGAGGTTCTAAGAGCATTCTAAGTATAGACCAATTTCATAATCTCTATGCTGAAGGTTCTATTTTTAGTGAATTAAGTTGGGGTGCATTTTATCAAGAAGAAGGGCTACAGGACCAAATAGATACGTTTGAAACAAAAGAATACGATTCTGTTCGTGAAGATCCCGAAGAATTAGTAAAAACTATAGTGGATAGTATTTACAATATAATGAATAAACTGAGACTCTTTTATGGTATTGTTGATTTTGAAGTCGATGCTTTTCTTAATCAAAATACTATAATTCCTGGATTAAAATTAGATTATCAGATTATTAATAAACTACTTGAAGCACATAAGAAGACTCGAGATAAAGAACTATTTCCACAGATTTTATCCGATGCAAAAGGAAGTAAGAAAATTAAACTTGAATTTCAAGGAACTAAAAAAGTAAATCTTCATTTAACTGGTACAAAGTTAGAAGATTACGCAGATAGTTTAAGATTGGCCAGGGGTTTTGCTACAGGGATAGTTTGTACATCGCGTGGTGCTGCTAATCTTTATATCATGAGTGATAATATCGTTTTTAAGGAAGATGTAATTCCAGAACTCTACATTGACGAAGAAAATCTTGAAATTATTGATATGGGAATTGAAAGGCAATTACTTTTTCCAATTAGTTGGTTTCGAATAGATTTAGGGATAAAATCACTGGAAACTTTAGAACTATGGGAAGAAATAAAAGATGATCCAAAACTAGAGAAGGCATTATCTTATTATGATCGTTATATTGGTGGATTAGTTTACAAAAAATTCCAAGTTATGGCTTCTACAATTGGCTCAGATGTGGGTGATGATTTTGATAATATGACTCCCACGGAAAGAAGACAAGCCCTTCGAGATATGGCGGGAGCTATAAGGAAATTAACTGATGAATATAAAAAGTAGTAATCAATTAAGTCTATTTTTTTAATATCCTTGGAGCTTTGAAATACCCGTCTTGTTTATGCTTTGTATTTTTTGTAGCTTCTTCATTTGAAAGAGACTCTCTTGGCTCATCCTCTCTAAAAACATTCACTAATCCTTTAATTGGATGTGTAGTAGGAGCAACATTAGTTGTATCTAAATCGTCTAATTTCTTAAAATAACTTAGGATATCCCCAAGTTGTTTAGAAAGGTTTTCTTTTTCCTCCTCAGATAAGTTGAGTAATGATAATTTAGAGAGATGTTCAATTGTTTCCTTGGTAAATTCTTCTTTTTTCGTCATAGTATTATTCAAATAAGTATAAATTTAAAACTTAATTAAGCTTAACCATTTGACAACCTAATGATAGATTTTAGGTAACTTTTATAAATTGATTTCCAGTAACTTCTATATAATATAAAAATAAGAATTATTTAGACCCTTTTTATTAAATAATTATGACAGATTCTAAAGAATTAATGGAAGAAATACCAAGTCATGCTTATATTGCTCTCGCACGAAGAGGAATGGAGAAGATTTCACTTGATCAATGTTTTTTGGTTAATTGTAACAATGAAAATCCAGATCTACTCGAACCTTTTAAGAAAGAAGAATATGAAGATGAAAAGAAGCATACGAAAGAAATTTATATTAAATGTAAAAAATGTAATGGAACTTTTATCTTAAAACTGGTCACTTTGAAAAAAGTAGCAAAATCAACCAAGGAGACAGATGAAGAACCTTTATCAATGGGAATGGTTTATGCCTTGGATGAAAATAAAAACAATTTAGGTCATATAGGGTATTTTTGAAACAAACATGAACACCTCATGAAATTTGATGTTTTTTTATTTGATTTAGATGGGACTCTGCTTAATCTTGGGGATATAGGTCCTTATGCTGATATGCTCTTAGAAGAAACATTAATTAATTTAAAAACTCCCAATATCCCAGACAAACATGAAAGACGTCAATTTTGGGGTTCTGGTGATAATTATATTGAAATCTTGAATAAATGGGAGGTTCCTCAAGCCAATAAATTTTGGGAATATTTTGATAAAGTTGATTTTAAACATCGAAAAATCATGTATAGTCAAAATAAAATTTCATTGTTTGAGGAGGTTGAGGAAGTATTAAAAAAAATTTATAATCATAAAGAGGATAAAAAAATTGCCATAGTCTCTAATACTGCTGATTATGTTGTAGATTTTATTATAAAACAGTTTAATATTTCTTCCTATTTTCATGAAATCTTTAGTATGGGTTCAAAGAATGACGAAAAGCTCGCAAAACCTTCTCCTAGTGGAATTTTGTCAATCTTGAAGAAATTTGAATATGATCAAAATATTCATAGAGCCTTAATGATTGGAGATTCTATTTCTGATATCATTGCTGCCAAAAAAGCAAATATTTCTGCATGTCTGATAAATAGAAGTAAATTCAGGTCAACTAAGGAAATTTCTAAATGGAAATTCCAACCAGATTATATTATCGAAAGGTTAGATGAAATTCTTAAATTATAATCCAAAAAAATTATATATTCATACTGCTTCTTATTTAATATTGAAAATCTGAAGAGAATAGTGTATATGCCGACAAATCTAAGGGAAGATGAAATTTTAAGGAAAAAAATTTGGAGAATTATCAATTTAATTCAAGCGAATCAACTTTTTGTTCACTATAAAGAATTAAACATCAAATATGCTATAGAAAGTACTAAAAAAGTCCAATCAAGATCTTTACCTGAAATATTAACTTTATGCATATTAAATGCCATCGTCCCTAATTCCGCTATGCTCTTAATCGGTGGCCACGGTGGCGGAAAAACGAGTCTCACCAAAATTTTAGGTCGGATGTTTACGGCAATTTCACTTAATGAAATAGAAAGTTCGATAATTAGAGGACATCCACAATTAACTGAGGAGAAACTAATTGGAACTTTAAAATTGGGAAAATTAATGAAAGAGGGAGAAGAAGAAGTTGTATGGAGGCAATTTGTTACAAATTTTTGGAAAATTATTGATGAGGTAAATCGACTTACTCCATATGCTCAAGATATACTCCTTTCCCTTCTCGCTGAAGGTACAGTAAAATATTATGATTCAATAACAACAATTAATAAATACTGCCTTTATGCTACAATAAATCCAAATGATATAGGAACATTTGAACTATCTCAACCGTTCCTAGATAGATTTGGAGTTTCAGTTCCAATTGCAATGCCTGCGAGTCATGATTTACAATTGATTTTAGCAGGTAAGGATGAAAAATATTCTGGATTTGATGAATTAATCCAAGTTCCTAAGGTTTTAACTATTGATGAGTTAATGGAAATTTGGTACTATGTTAACAGAGTATCTTTTTCTCCAGAGGTTAATAATTACATTCATGCTATAATCAGAGAATTTACGTTATGTTCGAGAGTCGACAAGGGTAACACAGAAGATTTAAAACCAAGCACAGGTTTATGTTCCGGGTGTCATTTTGATACAGCTCAAAATATCTGTAATAAAATTGATACAATCTTAAGTGTACGTGTAGCAAAAGATTTATTGAGATACTCGAAAGCCTTAGCATGGTTATTAGGTATTAGTATAGTTGATATCAATATTGTAAATACTATTGCTCCTTATGTAATTTCACATCGAGCTGTTTATGTAAAAAGAGAGTTAGATAAATCTCCATATTTTGGAAATAAATATGCATTTTCCGAGAATATGTTGAAATTAATTCAAAAGCGATTTAAAAACAGAGAACCAAGTTATGAAATTACTGAGCGATTTCGAGAAGGAAATTCTAAAGAAAGCGACTTAACAGAAATTAAGAAATTTGAAAAAAACGATTTGATTGTAAAATTTGATTTAATTCCATTTATAAATTCAGTAAATAATAAAAATTACCCTCCTATTGCTCAAGAAATAAAGGATGCGGCGAAGAAAGGGGATATTAATAAATTAGCGGAAATAAGAAATAATCTTTTGGAAAAAATTGACTTTCCAAATAGAGGAGATTTGATCGAATGGTGTAATCATGAGCTTTACAAACAGACTGTTACTGATTATATAATAAAGTTTTCTTATTGGAAAGATGTCTGGGCAGACATAGTTGCTGAATTTTCTGATTTGGATCAACCTTTTAAGGATGCATTTAATCAAAGACAGACAAAACAAATTCGGACAGAAGACCTTTTAATAGAAATTAATGTGACCGGGACAAAAGATGACTCATTAGTAAATATTCAAATTTCTGGAGGATCAAAAGCTCTTAAATTAAGATCATTAATGGATAATTTAGATTATATTGAAAAGCAAGAATAATTAATTTTTTAACCTAGATTTTAAAAAGTTTAGATTTAAATTAACATTAATTTTTATTCATTTATTGAATTTTGATGATAACAGAGAAAAAGAAGAACAAGTTATAAAACGTAAATTTTATTCCTTAAATTATAATAGGGACGGATATTATTTAAATCTTTCGGTTAGATAATAAAGGAACTATGCACTATCCCATGAAGAATGTAAAAATTTAAATATTTAATGGTTCTAGTATATTACTTAACAGATCCATTATAAAATGTAATTTATTCCAAATATTATTTTATTTTCATTTACATTCTGTAAAACTAGTTCTATATAGAAATAAGCTTTACAGGGGGTGAGAAAAGTGAAAATCAAGGATGGAGAAAAAAACACTCTTCAAAAAATGTTCGGGTACTTTTCGTCAAAAAAGGGTACCATGCTCTTGGTAATAGTTTGTACTGCTGTTTGGGGCATTGTGTGGTCAAGCACACCATATGTAACAGGTCTAGCCTTCGATGCTTTATACGAAAGTCTAGAAAATCTTGAAAGTTCTAGTATAAAAATTATATTATACTTATTACTTCTCATCTTTATAGCATTATCCGGATTCCTTGCTCAAGGCTTTGCATTTCTTTTTGTGGGGAATTTACATCAGGGTATATTTAAAAAACTCCGGGAAGATGTATTTGACTCACTTCAAAGACAATCTCACAAATATTTTGGTGATCACAGTACTGGTGAAATCATTTCCCGGTCCACGTCTGATATAGGCATAGTTGCAGATTTCTTTTTTGCTATACCAATTAATGGAACGTTAATGGTATCCGAATTTACCTTACTATTATTATTGTTATTTACTACCAACACTTTAATTGGAATCATCAGTTTAATTTTTTTACCTTTAATGTGGTTTACAACAAGGAATTTTAAGAAGAAATTCTGGCCATTATATTTTGATGCTCGAAGACAAATTGGCATGCTTAACAAAGTAATGCAGGAGAATATTGCAGGAGCGATTGTTTCACGAGTATTTGACGCAAGACAAAAAGATCTAGTAAGATTTGATAGAGATAATTCTCAATATCGTGATTTTATGATAAAAGCACATAAATATCAGGCAGCGATTTGGCCTCAAATGCTTTTAATTGGGGGGGTATTAGTTTCAATAGTAATATTATTAGGGGGAACCTTAGTTATGGATAATAAAATGACGGTAGGAGCACTTATTGCAGCCATTGGACTTTCCGGACGTCTTTTCGTCCCGATAAATCATATAACCCGTCTTGGAGTCGTATTAGGCCAAGGTCAGGCACTTGGAACAAGGATATTTCAGGTGATTGAAAATGTTCCCGTTATATTGGATGATCCAAAGGCGATCAATTTACCTGATGATGGAAAAGGTGAAATTCGATTTGAAGATGTGAGTTTTGGATATAGGGAAGAACCAGTGTTAGAGGGGATTACCTTATCAATTCCTGCGGGAAGCACTATTGCCCTCTTGGGAGGAACAGGGTCCGGGAAGAGTTCCTTGATCAATTTAATTCCCAGGTTCTACGATGTGACGAATGGGGCTGTCAAGATTGATGGTATAGATGTTCGGAACTTGAAGTTAGAATCAATACGGAAAAGAATTGGTTTTTGTGATCAAGAAACATTTCTCTTCTCGAGAACAATAGAAGAAAATATCGCATTTGGAAATCCTCAAGCGACAAAAGAAGAAATTATTCAAATTGCAAAAATATCTCAAATTCATGATTTCATTGAAAGTCTTCCTGAGGGATATAATACTATAATTGGAGAGCGAGGAGTAACCTTAAGTGGAGGACAAAGACAACGTCTTTCAATTGCTCGTGCTCTTCTCGCGGATCCATTAATTGTAATCTTTGATGATGCGTTATCATCAGTTGATGTTAAAACAGAGAGAAAGATCCAAGATGCATTAGAAATATTATTGAAGAATAGAACTACAATATTTATTACTCAACGACTTTCTACAATTAAATTCTCAGATTGGATTGTAATAATGGACAAGGGAACTATTGCAGAGCAAGGAACACATATAGATCTCCTCTCTAAGAATGGTATATATAAACGTCTCTTTGAAACACAAGTTGATGGTATTTTAGATCTTGAAATAATGGAAGAAGTGGAGGATGAAACGTAAAATGGTTTCTTATGAAGAAAATTCCGAGAGAACTATCTCTGACAGAATTTTGATAAAAAAGATGTTAAAATATCTCTTTGTTCATAAAAAATTGATGCTGATCTCACTATTAATGATGATTATCCAAACTATATTTTTCTCATTAGGTCCATATATGATAAAAATAATTCTTGACAATTATGTAACTCATGGATATAGATCAGAGTTTTTAATAGTCGGGTTTCTATACCTTTTAGTAGTAGTTCTACGAATTATTCCGATGTATGTTCAAAGGTGGCTTCTCTTAATAGCCGGTGAAAAGACGATTCATGACTTAAGAAGAGATACTTATGAGAAGCTGCAAGACATTAGTATGGATTATTTTGACAAAACTCCAACGGGGGATTCTCTAGCTCGAATGACGAGTGATATTGCTTCAATTCAACCCATACTTTCCGGGGAGTTTTTAATGGCTTTTTCATCTCTTTTTATGGTAATAGGGGGACTTATCGTTTGTTTGTCAATTTCTCTTCCATTAACACTTCTAACATTATCTCTCTTCCCTGTCATTATTATATTCGCAGTTTTTCAACGACGTTTTGTCCGAAAGAAATGGGATGAATATAGAGAATTTAATGCAAAATATATATCTTCAATGGCAGAGCAAATATCAGGAGCACGAGTTTCACAATCTTTTGCACGATATGAATATAATCGTTTAGATTTTGATAAATTGAATGAAGAATATTATCAAAAAGGTTTAAGTGCTTTCCGTTGGAGTAGTATCTTTAGCCCATTTTATGAAACTTATACTAAACTGACAATTGTTTTGGTTTTATTTGTTGGAGGAACTATGACATTACAAACTCAAGGTGCTGTAACGCTAGGAAGCTTATTTCTTTTTATCCTATATCTTAATTCATTTCTTGAACCATTAATGATTATTGCAGGATTATATGCTCTTATCCAGACTTCTTTTTCGGCATTTGAGCGTATTATCGTTTTGCTTGATACTCCCTCCTCAGTAACCGAGGTTACTAATGCTAAAAAGTTGGATTGTCATTCTGGAAAAATAGACCTTAAAAAGGTTACATTTTCTTATGGTGAAGATGAAGCTATGGTTTTAGACGATTTGGATCTCTCTATTCACCCTAATGAATGCATAGCGATTGTTGGGGAAACTGGTTCAGGTAAAACAACAATTATTAGTCTGATCTCAAGGTTGTATGATGTTCAAGAAGGCTCCATCCTGATAGATGGGCAAGATATAAGAGATGTGACACTCTCGTCACTACGAAAATCAATTGGAGTCGTTCTTCAAGATCCATTTTTATTCTCCGAATCGATTCGATATAATTTATGTTATGGAAAAGAAGCTACTAATATAGAAATACAAAACGTTTTGAAATTAATGAGTGCTGAATTTGTTTATGATTTGTCTGATGGACTTGACACAAAAGTTGGTGAACGAGGTGGTTGGCTTTCTTTAGGACAACGACAATTAATTTCTTTCGCTCGAGCTCTTATTACAAATCCAAAAATTATTTTGCTAGATGAGGCAACCTCTTCAATCGACCCACAAGCTGAACTCCGAATACAACGTGCATTATCTAAAATGCTTGAAAATCGTACATCTATAATTATTGCACACCGTTTAAGTACTGTACGAGCTGCAGATAGGATCATTGTTCTCGACAAAGGAAAAATCATTGAAGAAGGAACTTTTGATGAGCTCCTCGCTCAAAAGGGGGAATTTTACAATTTATACAAATTACAATTCCAACATGAGGATTAATTTATATATGAGATTAATTGATTTAATTAAAAGGAACTCAAAAATAAATTAGATACCAGAATTGCGAGCTAAAAGTCGAGATTTAAGTAGTAAAGAGAGTAGAATAAAAAAACTAGCTGAAGACGCATTTAATAAAGCCCTTGCAGAATTTTATTATCCTCCATTAAGTGAACCTAATTTTGTCTTTGATTATACTCATCTAGAAGGATTCTATATTGATCCTGAAAATCAATGGCAAATAACAATGAATCTTGCTAGTGTTCCCTTATTCAATGATGATCAAGAATACATTGATTACTTTCAGATTATATCTCTTCATGAAATATCTCACTATCAAATTATTCCCTATGATGGTTTAATTAATGCCAAACTGCTTCGAGCAGCGATGCAAAATATTAATATCAATTATGCTCCGATTGTTGTAAATATTTTTGCAGACCTGATTATTGATTATAAGTTATATAAGAAATATCCAAAATTGATAACATGGGAAGCAAGGGTTACATATGAAAATATTAAGAATAAAGGAAAAAAGAGTGATTTCTCTAAATTTTTGTTTAGGGCTTATGAAAAAATTTGGAATGTTGATATCATAAATGATGATTCTTCGGAAAATGTGGATTCATTAGCTGAGAGAGTATCAAAAGTGATTATGAAAGACATTGAAGATGAGTCTACTTGGGAGAAAAAAGTTTCTATTATAGCAAGACATTTGAACCATTTAATACAGGATACGTTTACGATGATTGGCAAACATGAAAGATGTGGAAAAGGTAAGGAAAAAATAAAGAGTCCTGGAGGAGCATTTATTGAAGTTCCTCAAGATGTACTGGAAATTATGGATAATCCCCTTGAAAATAAAAATACTGATAAATTAAAAGAAGGGAATGAGGATGAAAGAAGACAGAAAGCTGAAGAATTCGCAAAAAACATCCCCTATTCTGAGTATGGTGGACCCGCAAGGCAAGCGGGAATTTTATTGGATGGGGTTCCGTTAGCAACGTGGTATAGAGGCATAGCGAAGAACTTAATAGAAATAAAAATTCTTGAAGAACAACCAAGTGGACAGCTACCTGTATATCCAGAAGTATGGCGAATAGGGGATCCTATAGAAGATTTAGATGTAATTCAGACTCTACTTAATAGCCCTGTTATTATCCCTAATCTGACTACGAGAAAATGGGCTTATGAAAAAGGACCTGGACATCTTACAGAGAGACAAATTCCAGACTTATTAATCGTTTTAGATTCTTCTGGTTCAATGAAATGGAATTATACTTCACGAATAGAAAGAGGCAGGGGACCTTATCATACAGCATTAGTTGCTGCTTTTGCCTCTCTTCATTATGCTGCAGGAAAAGGCTCAAAATTTAGTGTAATTAACTTTTCTAATACTGCTGATATTTGCCAGTGGACTTCCGATTTCAAAAAAGCTGAACGTGTACTATTAAGATATCAAGGAGGTGGTACAGTCTTACCAATTAAAGAAATTAGTCAACAATGTGATAAATCGGAAAGAAAATCTCTTGTATTTATTATTACTGATTTTGGAATCTATAATTGGAGTAAATCTAAGAAAGTCATGATTGATTTAGTTCAAAAAGGTCATAAGATAGTTGGGTTTTTCATAGGGGCTTCTAAAATACCAAAAGATAAATTCAAATCTCTTCTAGAAAAAGTCACCTTCTATGGGATAAGAAATACTAAAGATTTAATTGATTTAGTAATAACTGAAGTTAAGAAGTATTATTGATAGTCTTTATCTCTTTTAAAATGTTCAAAAGATTAACTTATTTTGGTTTGTTAATCTCACGTAAATATAGTTTCATGAAATAACGTTGGGTAGTGCAATAATTTAACCTATCCTTGTCGGTTAAATGCTTACAATTTTGAAGTACATTTTGGATATCTGCAAGTAGTTTAAAATTGTCATATTTAGCCTTCTGTTGCATTATTTCTGACGCTTGATTTCTATTATATTCTACCTTGATTTCATAAAACAAATCTTTCAGATTAAGAACGGGTTCTGAATCCTCTAATCTTTGATTTGTCATAACCTCTACTCCTCGCTCAAGATTTTCCATAATTTTATGAGTGATTTCAAATTCCTGTTCGAAAAAAGCCTTACAAATTCCTTTATGCCTATATCTACAATCTTGACAATCCCGTGTATCTTGAGCAAATTTCGAGTGGCATGTATTTGGAATTTTCTTAAGAGTATTATTTAATTGATCTAAATTTGAAATCATCATTTTTTAAGATTTTGCATATATAATTTTCTTGTATTTCTCGTGTAATTCCTTGATAATAGCCGAGAAATATCTAGATATATATTAAGAATTTTTCTTTTAATTTTGAAATTAAGTAATATGCTCATGATATCCTCAGTATTAATGAGAAGAAGATTTTATAAAGTTTGAAAAAAAATAAGAAATAGGATTTTTGATAATTAGAGTACAGAAAGTAAACTATCGATATCTAGCCAGCCCTTTAATGCATGAATTAATGTTCCGTTTTTATCTATAACAAATTGACCTGGCCCTTGCTTTTCTTCCCCTTCATAAGCTCCATGTTTGAATCCATGCTTCTGTACTTCTTTCAATTTAAGTGGAATTTGTTTAACTGCTTCACGTGTCATAAAACCTAACCCGTATTCAGCATACAACTCATCCTTAGAACTTGGGATTACTGGGAAGTCAATTTTTTCCTTTTCAATATACTCTTTTGCAACTTTTTCACCCGATTGTGTGATGTAGAGAATTTTCGCATCCTTATTTTCAATTTCAGCTTTGCGGTTCATTAATTCTCTAAGATCCACTTGACAGATTGGGCAACCAAAATATCTTGAGAAAATCAATACAATCTTTTTTTCTCCTATTTCTTTTGCCAAATCAATATCACCTGCATTATAAGACTCTAATTTAAATAAAGGGGCTTTATCTCCTTCAGCTATATCTTTTATCTCCATAAATTTCACTTTCACATTTATTTATTTTTTTAATGTGTAACTTCATTTAAGATTTATTACTTGGTTAGAAGAAAATCAGTAGATATTTTAAAAAATAAAATTAATATTAATATGATAGAATTCTAATATTTAATTCAACTATTAACAAATTACCAATAAAATAAGAAGAAGTGAATATTTTGGTCAAGAAAGAATATATCTGTGAGAAAGGTAAAAAAAGTTCTGTTGTAATTGATGATCTTTCTGTAGAAATTAAGCAGGGGGCAACATTAGTTTTAGGTTTTGCAGGGATAGGTCTTATTGGTCCTATTGTTGCTAATACGCTAATCGAACAGCTTCCAGATGCAAAAGAAATAGGTTTTATCACTAGTGAATATCTACCTCCTATTTCTGTTTTTTATGAGGGCGTTTTAAAACATCCTTTTAGAGTACTTTATTCCCCCCAACATAACTTATTAATTGGCGTCTGTGAAGTCCCCTTCCAAGTTGTATCAGCATATAACGATCTTTCAAAAACAATTTGTAATTGGGCATTATCTGAAGATGTTCGTGCAAAGGAAATTGTGATATTTCAAGGAATCCCTCAAAGAGGTATCATTGAAGAATATCCTGTTTATTATGCGGCAGAAGAGACAATGATGGAACATCTAGAAAAATTTGGGATTACTAAAGTAGAGAAAGGAATTATAGTCGGTCCGGAAGCTACAGTTTTAAACGAAGCTCTTACAAACCGATTAAATGCTTATGCATTATTCACTCCAGTTTTAGAAATTCCTACACCTGAAGGTGCTGCTAGTATTTTAGAAGTTTTGAATAAGATATATGATTTGAAAGTAGATACCGCGGCTTTAATCGAACAAGGGAAAGAAATTAAAGCTAAAATGTTAGAATTAGCTCAAAAAGCACATGAGTATCAAAAACAGCAGCAATTACCGGGTACAGGTAAAGAATATACTCAATATTTCCAATAATCAATTTTTATTTTAATTTCAAATCTTTTTTATTTATTTTAAGAGTTATTTAGTTCATTTACGAAAGCTTATAAAGATTAATATAAAATTTAAAGAATTAGAAAAAATTAGGTTAATGGATTATTTAGCTAAACAACAACCTAAGTTAGATAAAAATTGAGAAGAATAAAGGAGAAATTTATTCCTGTACAGATAAATCAGGAATTATGTGTTAGGTGTGAACGATGTTTACGAGCATGTAAGGCTAAAGCTATATATTTTGAGCATAGTATTCGTTTAGTTGACTATTCTAAATGCCGTGCATGTCTTAGTTGCGTTACTGTGTGTCCAAGAAATGCTGTTGAAGTCACTTCTATTACTCGTCCCGATCAAGTAGTTAGTATTAAAGTAGATCATGAAAAATGCACTATGTGTGAAGAATGTCTAGATGAAAATGGAAATTTTTGTCCTAAAAATCTTTTTTATAAAGATAAAGTAAAAAATAAAGAAAAAAAGGAAATTGAAGGGATAAAATTTAAGTTCAGAGAAATTGCTTCCTGTCAAGGCTGCGGGCGATGTGAAGCACTTTGTCCTGAAAAAGCGCTAAAACCTGTAACATTTGAAGCTTAAAAAAAATCTCTTATTTAATTTTCTAAACTTTTAATTTTTCTAACTAAATCATTAAGATATAAGTTTCCCATTCCTAATTTCACCAAATGGGAAAAAAATAGTACCACTGCAAACCTTTTATCTTGGATATCAATATAACTAGAGCAAATCTTTTGGTTGTTTTCTAATTCCAAATACATCTTTTTTAAAGCACTCAGTTTCTTCTCACTACGTACTTCAAATTCTTTAGTAATTGAAAAGAGAGTAGTGCTTGGGAGTGAAGAATATAAAACGTTACCATCAGTAGTAAAGATACCACTTCCTAGGATTTCTCTGTCATCTACAAAGTTTCTGAGTATTTTAACTATCTCTTGAAATAAATGTGAAGAGGTCATTGTTGAAATGTGGTCCTCTACGGACGTCTCTAAAGAATCACCACCACCTTCGTAAAATTCCATATGAGCAAATTCAAAATCAACTTTTTGATATCCACGTACTTTAAAATTCTTATCCACGAAGGATTGAAAACTATGTTCACATACAGCACCTGAAGGTATAGAAACCGTTGTTAATTGTTTACTTTGATTAATGATTTTACTTGGGATTTTCAATTCTTTACTTTTATTGCATGTGGGACATACTACTCTTATATTTTCAAATAGTTCCTTCTCTTCAGTACCATTAGTTTTTAACATAAAAATCAAGGAGTTATTCTTAGAGAATAATATTAATACTATAAAATAAATTTAATTGCTTATAAATTGTCTATTTTCATTAATCATTTTTAGATTTATCCAGATAATTCTGGTTCATTTGTGTTAAGTTCATGAAACGCTTGTATCCTCTTCAGGCAAGATGAACATTGGCCACAAGGATTATCTCCATCACTATAACAACTCCAAGTTAATTCGATAGGAACTTTTAAATCCTTAGCTAACTTTACAACCTCAATTTTCCTCAAATTAATTAACGGGAGGAGAATTTCGATTTTAGTTTTGTCTCGTTTATGTTTGCCTTTATTTATTAAATACTCGAGAGATTGAAAAAAAGTCAAATTAGCATCAGGAAATTGTTCTGTATCTGCTGAGAGGTGACCCCCAATAATATAGTTACAGCCATAAACTTCAGCATAATAAGCTGCAATTGAATAAAAAACCAGATTCCGCGATGGAATAAAGCCTTCTGGAGAATGAACAACACTAGGAATAGGAAATCCTTCTAATCTTAAATCAATTGCTTCCTTTAAAAAACCCATAGGAACCTCAATTACTTCTACCCCTAATCTGTTTGCAATTTCTAACATTGCTTCATTTTCTCTTTTTGGTCGTAAATTATAGTTGATTGAAAGAGCAATTATATCGTATCCCTTTTTTTTTGCCCAATAAAGAGCAGTGGTGGAATCAATTCCTCCAGAGAACATTACTATTGCTTTTTGTGATGATTGAATTACACTTGGGAATAACTTATCTTTTATTGACATTTGAATTGCTTCATTAAGATTAGAGAGATTATAACCTAAAGCTTTTGCTGCTATAGTACCATCAGACGTAACATCACATTGCATAACGTCAATCATCTCCTTACATAATTCAAGCTGTTTTGCAGCGTTATCATATGGTATAGAGTGAATTCTTGGAGGAGGTACGTTAAATCCTAAATTCTTCATATTCTTTACAATCAGATCAATTAATTTACGCATAGTTATAATTTGGGGACCAACAAGATCGTACACTTGATTATCTTTTCCTCTTCCTTCTGCAGCTGCTAGAAATGCATTCACAGCATCTTTAACATAAATAGGTTGCAAAGGTAAATCACCAGCTCCAGCTATTTCTATATTGCCGTCTCCTATTTGATCAATTAAATCTGGAATTAATTCGTCACCAGGTCCTAAGATATAAGAAGGTCTAAAGATTATATAAGGAACTTTCCTTTCATTTAGAATCTTCTCAGCCTCGATCTTTGAGCGAAAATATTCATTAGAAGCCCAGTTGGCCTCACCATATAAATGAACTCCCAATCCAGAAGGAAAAATAATCCTTGAAACATTCATTTCTTCAGCAGCATTGACTAATATCCTCATCCCTTCCACGTTCACGTTTTCAAATATCTCTTTAGATCCACAAACGACTCCCCTGAAGTGTATTATTGCTTTACAACCCACAAGTATATTTTTGAGCGAATGGATGCTAAAATCTTGAATTAATGACACTTTCGCGCCTAATGATTCTACATCTTTAGCTGCTTCTTTACGTCTTACTATACCTACAACATCCCATCCTCTAGAAATTGCTGCTGCGATGGTGTGCTTACCCAAGTATCCATTCGCGCCTGTAATTACTAAAATTTTAGCATCATTCATATTTATTCAAAATAAAATATATCTATATGAATTGATCTTTTCCTTATATTTATTGTTTTTAAACATAAATTATAAAAACTATAATAATCCAAACTATTTTAAAGAATAATCTAATTAGTTAGAATTATGGGGCATAAAGTTTTTTTGGACTCAACGGAAATAAAGTTTAGTGCATGTCATTTCCTAAAAGAGCCTGATCAATGTTCAAGGCTTCATGGTCATAATTATTATGTGTCTGTTGAGATAGGTGATAAACTTGATAATAATTATTTCGTGGTAGATTTCATTGAATTGAATAAAAGGTTAAGTGAAATAATTAGTCCCTTAGATCATTATATATTAATCCCTGAGAAGTCAAAGGATTTAAAGATAAACAATGAAGACGATTATTCAGTAGAAATAATTTCATCTGGAAAGAGATATGTATTTCCACGCACTGACATCTTTTTTCTCCCTTTGCCTGCAACTACTAGTGAATTGTTAGCAAAATATATTCATACTAAATTAAAAGAACTTTACCCAAATAAAACTATTGTGGTGAAAGTAGGAGAAAGTAAGAGTACAATGGCTTCCTATGAAGAGTCTTAGAAAATATTGAATCTTTATGATGAATAAAATTTGTTTTAAAATATGAACATGTTCAGCTAAACTCTTAAATCTGTTATAAATTATTAAAAATACAAATAAAAACACTAATTAGTTTCCTTCTAATGTTGACTGACAAAAATTATACGATTGGGATTTTGTATGGGACTGATCCTGATACTGAGATGCTAGCACAAAAATTTGTTGGAAATCTCATAAATAGTGAAGAATTCTGTAAAGCTTGTGAGGACTTAGAGTTAAATGTAAAGTGTGATAAATGTAGGGAACATTTAAAGAGTTTCTCAAGTTCAATTTATTTTTATGAAAAAGTTGGTGAAAATGTTCCAGATTTTATTGAAGAACCTGAAGACTTTCTCCCAAAAAATCTTCCATCTGTAGATTTCATACTAATTGTTGGGATCCACCAAGATTTATTGTCTGGTCTCCCCAATTATCTTAAAAATAGAGAAAATTTGAAGGCAGTAATAATACCAATTGAAAATCCCAAGTGGGTCCCAGCAGGACTACAAGTCCAGGTTCTTGAAGATTTTGAAAAAAATGGTATTCAGGCTGCGTTTCCTAAACCTTTTTGCGCCCTGAGTAAGGAATTAAATGAACATAATAAAATTGGATTTCATCTTACAAAGGAGCACATTAATGTGCATAAGTTTATTGATCATTTTAAAATTGGAGTTCCAATTATTTCTTTCCTGTTAAGTAAGGATGGAGAATCTATTGAAGATAAGTGTGTGTTACAATCAGCACCTTGTGGCAGTACATATTATATCTGTCAACAGTTAAAATCAAAATACTTTAAGAATGGTAAAAGCGGTAAACTTTCATTGAATGAAAGAATAAGTAAAGCCCATCATGCCTATCCTTGTAATGCCTCAATGGATCAAGACTCTATTTTAAAAGACTCAATTCTCCACGTTGCTGGTTATTTAGTTAGGAATGCAGTTAGACGTGATTTAAACCTAGAAGAACAAGAAGGGGAAAAATTGGTTTATATAATTAAATGAATTTCGATTTTAATTCGTTATTCCTTTAAAATTCAAACTCATAATTCAACATAAAATTATTCAATTATACTATATTTAATCTTAAATAGACTTATAAATAATTTGTTGAGTAATATTATTAACTCAATTAAGCTAGATATAGATATTAAATTTGATGATATTTATTTCATTCATGGAAAATCTAAAATCTTAAAAGATTTTCCAGCATATCTCATAGATGAGAGTAAATCAGAAGGTATGGCAGACTGGTTATTTTTTCCAAAATCAGAAGCTGAAATATTATGCGTATTAAATTTTCTACGTGTTAATAATATTAGAACTTATATTAGTGCTGCTCGCACAGGAATTGTGGGAGCAAGCGTTCCCAATTCTGGTTCTGTTTTATCTATTGAAAAAATGAATCGATTAATTGGATTTGGTTTTGATTCTAATAAAAGCCATTATTTTATTCAAGTCGAACCAGGGATCACTTTAAATGAGATAAACGAAATTTTAGCAAAAAAAAAAATTGAAAATGTAGCAGATTTGACTCCTAATGCTATTAAACAATTTAAAGATACAAAAGAAAAATTTCATTATCCAGTTGATCCAACTGAAATGACTGCTACTATTGGGGGAACAGTTGCTACCAATGCTTCTGGAGCAAGAACTCTGAAGTACGGATCCACGAGAGAATGGATCAAGGGATTAAGGATTATTTTAAGTAATGGAGACATTTTAGACATCCAGCGAGGAGAACATTTTGCCTCAGAAGAAGGCGTTTTTATTATAAATAATCCTAATGGAGAAAAAGTTCGCTACAAAATTCCAAATTATTCCTTCAACACATCAGTGAAAAATGCGGCTGGAATTTATTCAGAACCTGAAATGGATTTAATCGATTTATTTATTGGTAGTGAAGGGATTTTAGGAATCATTACTCGAATAGAGATTTGGATTATTGAAAAGAAAAGATTAATGTATAATGTATTATTCTTTAATTCTGAAGAGGATGCTATTAATTTTGGTAAATTACTGAAAAGGAATAGTGTTTTGTGCCCAGAATTTATAGAATTCTTTTCAAAAGAATCCCTGAATCTTATGAAAAAAGTTCAAAAGGAAGAACCTAGAACTTTAGATATACCTTTAATTCCCTTAGATGCTAAATCAGCAATTTTCTTTGATTTAGATTATTCTGAGGAAAAGTTGGATCAAATTTTTGATGAATTAACTAAGATGACAGACAATTGTAATGCAGATTTATCAAATGGCTGGTCAAGTTTTGAGGATCAGGATTCTACAAGATTTAAAGATTTTAGACATGCATTACCAGAGTATATTAATGCAACAATCGCTAAACGTAAACAGAATTTCCCAGAGTTGCACAAACTCGGAACTGATATGAGCGTACCTGAAAATCGGTTTAGAGACATGATGCATTATTATCATTCCACTTTACGCAAAGCAAATCTTGAATATGTAATATTTGGTCATTTAGGTGACAATCATGTTCATGTAAATATTCTTCCTAAAAACATGAAAGAGTTGCAATTGGGAGAAGAAATCTATAAAAAATTTGCGAAAAAGGCAGTAGATTATGGTGGATCTATATCTGCAGAGCATGGAATTGGAAAAATAAAAAAGGAATATTTAAAAATTATGTATAGTCAAAATGATCTCGATGAGATGTGTCAAATCAAGAAAGCTCTCGATCCATCTTTAACTCTAAATATCGGAAATATTATTGATTTGGATGAAGATTAGAAATAAATTATTCACGTTTTTTTTTTCCGTTGTTTTTGAGCTCTTTTTTAACATATTTGACTGGTTTTGAATAATCAATTGGTATATTACAAGCCCAACATAAATTTTCTAAATCACTAATTGACCGAGCACAATTTTCACAGTAAATAGCACCACATTCACATACATAGAAATATTTTATCACTTTGCTTTTACACACTATACAAATTTTTTTCTCTTTTTGGATTACGACTTCACTTTCTGTGATTTTAATTGTTTTTCTAAGGAAAATCTCGGTTATCAGTGATTCTATAGCATTATTATTCAATCCAATAGTTTGATTATTATTATCGAAATCTTTAATAATTTGCCATAAGAGTGTATTGTTTCGTACTTTCTCGCTAAAAGAAGTTAATTTTTGCTTTGCAGTATATGATTGACCTTTGAATACATAACACAGAGAAAAAGAGTTTATGGGTTCCATTACTAACGTGTAATCTCCAAACGTAGCCCTATCAATACCTTCAGAAAAGATTTGTTCACTAAAGGTATTAAACATAGTTAAAAATTTGCTAATAAATCCTTCATTAAAACTTTTTTCTTTTGTAAATATTTTAGAAAGGATTGGGACACCAAGTTCCGTAATTATTAAAAGCAGAGTAGGAATCTCCTCGGTCAATTCTGGTGACATAATTCCACGTTTTTGAAGTATAATTTCTACAGTTTTTTCTATTGAAATTAAATCCATTTTATCTTTTAATGATATATTTTGTTTCTTTATATTTTCCCAGGCATCCATTTGCATCAATAATTTATCATGCTCATGCGATATTGCACGAGCTAATAAGTTTAATTTGTGGTCTTCAGCTATCTTCTGAGCTTCTGTTAAATAACGCCTAGCTTCTCCCATATTCATCTGGAGTAAGGCTATTTGTCCTTTTAATAAATATATATAAGCTTGGTCTCTGAAAGAGTTTGAGTTTTTTAAATGAACAAGTAATTTTTCAATAAGGGGTTCAATGTCATCCAATATTTTCAAATTATTGGTTGAGCGTAATTCATTTAGATATAAATCGCACAGTACCATAAGGGCAGTTTTACTTTCATCTATACTAGCGCTAATATCTGTATCTTTTCTTGTAAGAGGAAAATCTATGACTTCTTTTAGAAGAATTTCTGCCTCAGCCCGATCCCGTGTTCTAGAGCTCGATTTTAAGATTAAAGCTTTTGCAAGTTTGTATGAAGGGAAATTCTCATCACCCTTACTCTTCTCAATATACTTATGGAACCGTTGCAAGTACTCTTGTGCCTTTTCAAGATTTTTTTTCTCCAAGAAATAATATATAAGTGACGCAAAAACAGAGCCGGTATAATTGTAAGATAAGAATTCTTCTAACGTTTCTAAACCTCTTTTAGAATGCTCAATCGCCTTATCTATATCACCTTGTTGAAAGTAAGTCCCACCTATTTGATTAAAACATATGGCATCTATAAGTTTGGAAGAAAAGTTATTAGGTTTCTGAAATTCGATACATTTTTTATAGTAATTTAAGGCAAGTTCTAGTTCTCCTTTAGTTTGATAACCTAATCCAATCATCATTATAGTACCGCGTACAATATAAAAAGTGGGATTATCAAGAGGATTTAGTTTTTCTAAAACTGCTAGGCTTTCTTTAAAACATTCTAATGCCGAAACCAATTGGCCTTCGAAACGATAAATATGACCCTTCATGTTATTTAAGAGTGCTTTCCGTTCATTAATTTCAGAAGAAGATGCTTTTATAGCAGTTTTAAGAATCTTTTCAACTTCCACAACATTTTTCCAAAATCCTTTGCGTCGACCAAGGACAGTCAAAATCATAAATCTATTGAAGATGGCATCAATTAATATGAGCGGTTTTTCCAGTTTTTTACTCTCCTGATACGCTTCCTCTGAAAGTTTAAGAGCTTCTTCTAATCTGGATAAACCTTGAAAACATATACACTTATAAATTTTTAACCTAAGTTTATCTTCCTGTGAAAAATCCTCTCTCTTTTCAAAATTGCTGAAAAAATTTAGTAGCTCTTCAATTTTTCCTTCATTATTAAGCTTGATTATACTTTCCATATCTTCAGGCATGAAAGGCATTCTTGGTTTTCGCCTAATCCTCTAAAGCATAATTTAAATTTTTTAGATATCTTAACATCTAAGAAGTAAGATTGCTTTAAAAGAATTTATGATATATATATTTGTTTTATTGGAGTGTAATTAGAATAAGAAATACTTTTTATATAAAATAAGAAATATTTGAAAAATGATTAAATATATACTCAACTCAGATTTATGATTTTATAGCATATAAATGGTAAATTCTAATTGAAAGAGATATAACTTTTACATAGGTGATAGTCGATTACTACAATAGAATGTTCATCATCTTTTTGCGAGGAAGAATGGGAAGACCATAAGGAAGAATCATTTTTCGAGGAACACTTCTGGTATTTTCTAATACCAGCAGGAATAATCTTAGCAATATCTATTTTTATCGGATTTTTTTTTAAATTAATTTTTCTTGACCAATTTCTCGCCATGGTTTCTATTTTTCTTTCAGGTTCGGGAGTGGTAAAAGAGGCAATCGAAGATGTGAGACATAAGAAAATTACTGCAAATTTACTAATGTTAATAGCCGCTATTGCCGCATTTTTTATATTTCATGGGCAGGAAGGAGCAACAGCCTTATTGTTGTATGCAATTGCGGAAAGACTAGAAGAAATAACTGCGGACAAATCAAGAAATGCAATTAAAGAATTACTCGAATTAGCACCTGATGATGCATTGTTAAAAACAGAAGAAGGGTATATAAATGTTCCATCTAAGGAGATACAGATAGATGATATTGTAGGGATTAAACCAGGAATGAAAGTTCCTTTAGATGGAATTATTGTAAAGGGAAGCTCATATTTTGATGAAAGTGCGATAACAGGTGAGTCTGTTCCAGTGTATAAAAAAGAAGGTAATGAAATTTTTGCTGCAAGTTTAAATTCTGATAGCTTTGTCGATATAAAAGTTACACGAGAAAGCACAAATACAATTGTAGCCCAAATCGCTGAGAGTGTTAAAATTGCTCAGCAAAATAAAAGCAAAAATGAAAAATTCATTGAGAAATTTGCAAAGTACTATACTCCAATTATTCTTTTATCTTCAATTTTTGTTATGATTATCCCATTCATATTTAATTTAAGTTTTTATGAATGGTTTTATCGAGGGTTAGTTTTATTGGTTGTTTCTTGTCCTTGTGCCTTAACTCTATCTACTCCATTAGCTAATGTCGCTTCCCTAACGAAACAAGCAAGAGAAGGGATACTAGTTAAAGGAAATAAATTTATTGAGCAAATCCAAAATATAGAAGTATTTGCTTTTGATAAAACTGGTACTCTCACTGAAGGTAAATTAAAATTATTTGATGTTTTTACATACAATAGTGCTTCAAAATTGGATGTTATTAGTATTGCGGCAAGTTTGGAAGCATTATCAGAACATCCAATTGGTAAAACAATAGTTCAACAGGCAAAAGATCTAAATTTACCATTTCATAGTGTAGATAAATTTGAGGTAATTAAAGGGAAAGGCATAAAAGGGGAAATCAATGGAGAATTATTCTATGTAGGAAGTAAAAATTTTATTGAAGAACTTAAGTATAAGCTCCCTATTGAAGATATTAAAGGAATCGAAGAGGCCGGTACTATTCCGATTCTATTAGGAAATTCAAAGAATCTAATTGGAATCCTCTCAATTAGAGATGTTTTAAGGGTTACAGCACCAATTCTGATTGCTGGTCTAAAGAAAAGAGGATATGAAACTGTTTTAATATCCGGTGATAATCAAAGGGTTTGCAATTCAATAGGAAGCTGCCTAGATATAGATCATAGTTATGGGGAACAATTACCAGATCAAAAACTAAAAGAGATCCAGAAAATGAAAGAAGATTATAAAGGTGTGGCAATGGTTGGTGATGGAATAAATGATGCTCCTGCTTTAGCTCTCTCAGATTTGGGAATAGCAATTGGTGCCTCTGCAACGGATATAACTCTTGAAACCGCAGATATCATAATAATTAACGACGATCTAAAAAAAATTCTTACATATGTTGACGTTTCGAAAAAGACAAATAAGAAAATTAAACAAAACATCTGGGTATCTATTATAATTAAAGTTTCCTTTGCTATACTTACAGTTATTGGTTTAATGAACCTCTGGTTTGCAGTAGGAATTGGAGATATGGGTTTAAGTCTCGCTATTATGCTCAATAGCATGACGATATTTAGATATAAGTTCCAATACAAAGAAATCCCTCAAGAAGAGATAGAAAATAAAGCTAAATTAATAATTTGTGAAAATTGCCAAACTAAGAATATTATTCCACAACATCATGGTCGTGACATGGTTCAAAAAGGAGATAAATTGGTTTGTTGGAAAAATATTATTAACAATGATGAATTGGAAACTTGTGAGGAACAACTTCCTCTACATTGTCCGTATTGTGAAGAAAAAATGGAATTAATATAACTAATCAAATATTTTTGATTTAATAACATACAGAAAATGCTTTAACTGAATTTTCTTTTAAAAATTTTCCCTAATTGGCGAATTTCCGATTTTGAGAGAAAACTTTCCTGATCATATATAAATGTGGTTAAATCCCACACTGAAAGTTGATAAACGAACCCATAATGAACAATTGGTATTTTTTTTAATGTTGCGACAATATTGTAAATCGGTATCTTTTTATTAAAGTAGGCTTTGAGTTTAATATATACGATTAATCCTGCTTTATCTGTTTCCTTGTGTGGGATCAATTCTGTGAACAAAGATTCATCCCATTTCTTAGCTTCAACAATAACAATTCCAGGAGGACCAATCACTACATAATCAATTTGACATGATTTTATAGTTTCAGAAGTTTTAGTATATGTTACCGGCCACTTTAAGCGCAAAAAGACATTTTTAAAAAGAAGAAATTGATCTGGTAATTTTCTCAATTCGTCTAATACAAGATTTTCTCTTTTATATTCTTTAAAGTAAGTTTTTGTACACATTTCTTAAAAAAATTTACATAATATTTATTTTAAAATAGCAGATGATCTCCTGATTAGTTTCGAATATATAAATCTTTAATCTTGGTAGTCTTTAGGGGAGTTTTGTCTTATAAATATATCTTGTCTATTATAAATAAAGCAAACTAATTATGAACTTGGATACTTGGTAGTATAAAAGTTAAATTCTAAAAATTAGGAGATTAAAGTAGAATCTATAAAGATTTTTGCTGCATTATCTTTAATAGATACCTCACTATCTAAAAGTTAGATACTTTGCAGAAGTGACATTAGGCAGTTTTGTCAGTTGGAGTAGTACATCTTCAGACACATCATTATCTACATTAATAAGAGATATTGCTGTACCACCTATTTCTTTACGACCTAACTGAAATCCTGCTATGTTGATATCTCTTTCACCAAGAAACGTTCCCACTCGACCAACAACGCCTGGAACATCTAAATTTTCTAACATTAACATTCCTCCTAACAATTCTGCTTCAATTGGAAAGAGATTAATTTTTATAATCTTTGAAATTTTTCCAAAAGTGGTTCCCGATACTGAAGTTTTGCCATTTTCAGTTAGCGCAACTACACGAATTAGGCTGGTGTAATTTTCTGCGTTTCTTGACTTGGTTTCTGTGACTTTTATTCCCCGCTCTTCAGCTATCATACGAGCATTTACTAAATTGACCTCTTCAGTCTGATGTTGAAGAATACCCTTCAAAACAGAGATAGTAAGTGGTTCAATTAGGAGATTTGAAGCTTCCCCTAGATATTCTATACGAAGTTCATTGAGTGGGGTCTCAAGAAGTTGTCCATGAAATGATCCTAATTTCTCGCAAAGAAAAAGGTAGGGTTGCAAAATAGGTAGTAATTCAGCCGCGACAGACGGAAAATTAATTGAATTGCGAATCACTCCCCTCTTAAGTAAATCACTAATTTGTTCAGCAATTAACACAGCAACTTTTTTTTGAGCTTCATTTGTTGAAGCACCTAAGTGGGGAGTAAGAATTACGTTAGGGTGTTTGTATAGTAATTTGTCTGTAGGGGGGGGTTCTATGGGGAATACATCTAGTGCAACTCCTTGAACATGGGAAGTTTCAAGGGCACTTAAGAGATCATTCTCATTAATTAATTCCCCTCTTGCACAATTTATCAGAAAAACTCCTTTTTTCATCTTTGCAATTGCTTGGGCATTGATCATACCCTTTGTTTCAGGGGTAAGAGGAGTATGATAAGTAATGAAGTCAGATCGAGAATAAATTTCATCAAGATTGGTAGGTTCTATTCCTAACTTCAACATATCTTCCTTGGAAACATAAGGATCATATCCGAGGACGACCATTTTAAGTCCTAAAGCTCGTTCAGCAACAACTTTTCCTATATTTCCAATACCCACAATTCCTAGTATTTTATCAGTGAGTTCTGTACCTATAAATTTTTTCTTTTCCCATTTTCCTTCCTTCATAGAAGCAGAAGCTTGTGGTACTTTACGGGCAAGAGCAAATATTAAAGCAATAGCATGTTCTCCCGTAGTTATAGTATTTCCTCCAGGTGTATTCATTACAACAACGCCACTTTTTGTTGCTGCCTTAGTATCAATGTTATCGGTTCCAGAACCTGCACGACCTATAATCTTCAAACGAGTAATTTTATCAAACATCTGAGCACTTATATTCGTAGCTCCTCGGAGAGCTATACCATCATAATGATCAATAATATCAGTAAGTTCCTCTGGAGGTATTGTTCCTTTAACATCTACTTGAATCCCCTCCCGAGTGAATATGTCAATGCTAGCTTTATGAAGATTATCTAGAATAAGAACCTTTAAATTTCCCATTATCTCTCAGCCTTATTATTAAAATAACATAAATTATTAATTATAAATTGTAATCCTAATGATTGATAGGATAAAATTTGTTCATTTAAATTTATTACTACAAGAAAGATGAGAAGCTTTATTATAGAGAATCTTAAAGATAATTTTAGTTGCCTATTAAATCTTTAAATTCTTTCAACTCTTTAATACTATCAAACCTTTTATCCTTTAAAATCCGTTCTTTATAGCTTTCATCTGACTTAATTACAAACGCTAGAAGTTCCAAGGCTTGTATTTGATTATTTCTCAATGCTTCTAGACAAGCCTTATTATAAAGAATATCAATATTGGAGGGATCTGCTTTTATTGCCTTATTTAGATAATAATTCGCTTTTTCATACTTTTCTAGAACAATAAATAAATTACCAAGATTGTTTTGAACAATGGCTACATCATATGAATAAGTTTTTGGATCTTCCTTAGCAAATTTTTTAAATATCTCTAATGCTTCAAGATATATTATTTCTGCTTCTTTAAGCTTTTGTAGCTTTATAAAAACAGTACCAAGACAATTTTGAATAATAGCAACGTTGTATAGATAAACTTCTGGATTATTTTCAGCTAATCTTTTGGAAATCTTTAATCCTTCATCATACATTAATTCAGCATCTTTAAATTTATTTTGATGGGCATAAAGATCCCCTAGATCTACAAAATTAAAAGCTAAATCTGGTAAGATATTTTCTGGATAGATTTCCGCCAATTTTTTTCTGATATTTAATGATTCAAGGTACATTTTTTCTGCGGCTTCAATTTTCCCTTCTTCAAAATATGTAGCCCCTAGATTGCTCTGAGTTGTTGCTACATCAGTTAAAGACATATCATAACACATTTTTGCTAGTTTTTTATAACTGTCTGGAGAATCTATTTCTCCATCTTGAATATCCTCAAGTAAATCTAAATCAATGCAAACATTTCCAAAATAATTCTGAATAGAAGTTTTATCTGGTAGATATACATCATAGTATTGTTTCATCAACTGATTATAAGCATCAAATTCATCAAGATATGATTGTTCTCCAACAGTTTTCCCATAAGCAATGTCGTTTTGTGTAGAATCAATTTCAGGTGAATATACATCGTAATACTGTTTCTCTAGTTCACTATAGGTTTTTAATGCATCTAGATATATTTTTTCTGCTTCTTCAAAACGTTTCAAATCAACATAGAGAGTACCTAAATTCTTTTCAATTGCGGCGATATAAGGCAAATAAATTTTATAATATTGCTGAGCTAAGGTTTTATAAGTATTTAATGCGTTTAAATAAGCTTTCTCAGCTTCTTCTGAGTTTCCTGTAGCTGAATATAAGTTACCAAGCACCACAAAAATTGGAGCTTTATATTTATTATCAAGATTGATCAATTCTTCAGCAATATCAATTAGTCTTCTAAATTTGTTATCAATTTCTTGTAAAGATTGAGATATAGAAAGAAATTCATTGACTAATTGTTCATTTGGTTTAATTTTTACCTTATGGAAAAGTAATTCTATTTCATCGGTGAGATTTTCTCCATATTTATTAATTTTTACTGTATAATATTGCATTGCTAGCCTATGGTTTTCTTCACTTGCTAAAGTACTTAAAGCATCTTGAAGATGTAGGGAGGTTAATTCAAATAATCCTTCTTTCCCTTGTTTTTCTCGTATTATCCCCTTATTTACTAAATCGTTAAAAGATTTCCGAATAGTCTTTGATTTAAAACTAGATTCGATAAGTGCTCTATCTATATTCGTTTCCAAATTAGGATTTAATACAACTAAATTTTTAAGCAATTCTAACGATTCTGGATTTGACGATAGAATATCTTGAATAACTTGTATATAAAACTTCTGTTGCTTGGTTTTATTACTCTTTAGAGTAAAAGCTTTCAAGTTATCCAGGTTTATATTCTGATAATTTTTTTTAATAATTTCTTTTAAAATAGAATGTGTTTTAGGGAGTCTTCTAATTAAATTATTCACAATATCTGGTAATTTTACTTTTTATCACTTTTCTGTTTTCTAATTGTTATTGTAGAATTTCATACATTCATATTTATATTTATTTCATTAGAAAAGAATTAATAAAAATTAATGAAATTAAATTAATCAGTTATTACTTATTTTCAGTTTGAAGTTTTCTTAAATCTCTTGAAAAAAATGATTCTCCATAATGAGTGTATAATACTGCCGCGGGATTATGAGGATTAGCTCTATCTTTAGCAATCAGAGTTGTTACAGGTGCTTTAGAAAGATGAGTAAAGGTAATATCATGCCCAACGCATAACCCTACTATAATATTCATCTCAGTTTTTGCTTTATTGAGTATTAAAGCTTGGGCTGCGGGATTACAGGTCATGATACCTATTGGGTATCCCGTCTTTGATACCATTGTAAATTCTTTGGGGACATCAACGTCTGTTTTTTTAACTGATTCAGTTTTACAACAAACAGAGCATACTTCAAATCCATAATTGGTTAAAATATCAGCAGTTTTTTTAGCTTCTCTTCTTAAACCAACACAAAATGCTAATCCTAACTTTTTAAATCCCATACCTTTCGCATATTCTATAGTATCTTTTAAACGGGGCCAGTGTATATATCCTTGAGCTTCCACTATTGATGCTACACTAGTTGACTTTTTCACAAATTCATCTGTTTTATAAAGTTTCATTACTTCTTCCACAATTTCTGGAGTTACAACCATTGGACAATCTTGTTTTCCAGTATTAGGGTTTCCTACAGTACAAAAATTAAGACTATCGCAATTATGACACGTAGGGACTTTAAAAATTGCATTGGTAGGTTTCTTTTCATCTTCTGGCATTTTAAATCACGATACATTTAAATTGTTATTTTCTATTTAAGTTTATTTAAGATTTCTTGACTAGTGAGATGGCACCATTAGGACATTTTGAAACACAAATACCACATCCAAAACAATTCCTAGTGTTAAACTCTAAAATGTTATTTTTCAAAATTCTTGCTCCAAAATAGCACCATTTCTCACATTCCCCACAATTTATACATATGTTTGAAGATGTTTCAGTTATAAAATCACTCTTAATCATTTGTGGGGAACCCTTATTGAGAAATTTATTTAAAACTACGCAACAACAGGGGCAACAATTACAAACGATATAATAAAAATTGGGATTTGGAAAATAAATGATTTGGTGTAGTAAACCCCGTTCATCACAAAATTCTAATAAATCTTTGATTTCTTTCTTTTTGACCATTTTTATCTTTGAAGATTTAAACGGAACTTCATATAATGATTCACCAAAGCTAAGATGGATACAAGTATTTAGTGGATGGTTACAATTAGGAGTATTGTATTTCCGTTGAATTGTTCTACAATAACACCAGCTTATTCCTACTACTTTTGATTTGTTTAACAATCCTAAAATTTCTTGAGAAGGCACAAATTTCGTATCAATAGAGATATTATGTTCTAAAGGAATAACTTTTCCACCCCATCTGCCCTTTAGAATATAATTATTTATAATACCAAGAGTATAGATATTAAGTTTCTTATCGATTTTTCGAAATAATTCAAGAATATAGAATTCAAAGAAGCCAAATAAACTTGATAACAATTTACCTAATGAAGGAATTCTCTCTAATAATTTATCTAATTTAGATTCAAATTCTCTATAAGGTAAAGTTTTCAAATTAATTGAACAAATAATTATATGGTTTTAATTTTTATTATATGAAAAGATTTCAAAATTTTTTTTTAGTTTTACTACATTTATACTAATTACATAAAACGATTAAAGAGCGGGAGTTGCCAAGTCTGGTAAAGGCGCTGGACATTGATATGACCTCTTTATCAGCTAGACTCAGAATTCAGTCTCGTAGGAGTTCGGGAGTTCAAATCTCCCTTCCCGCATTATAATCTGGATTGCTTTTATCCAAATTTTTAAATCAAAAATAATAATATATAATTAGAAAAGAATGAATATTTAGAAAGACTATTTATATGGATTATTATGTCAGATGATTCTATTCCTGAAAAAGCAGATGAAAAGCTAATTGTGTTCCAATATAACGATCAATTGAATGAGTATCAAGAGTTAGAATTTGATGAGAGTGTAGAAATATCAGAATTATTAGATCCTGATTTTATCTTGCTTTTTGTGGATCCTAAAAAATATAGAGTATGGATATGGCATGGAGCCAATACTACAACAAGAATGAAATTCATTGCAGCTAAACTCGCTCCAAGTATTAGAGATAGATATGGTATCGGTTACAAAATTTCTGCTGTTGATGAGGATAATGAAACTGTAGGATTCAATGTTATGGCTGGTGTGGAAGAGGAAGTTGATTATACGGAAGTTCAAAAAGGCCCTGCTTATGAAGGGACGGAACAAGATATGGAACTCCTTGAATCATTATCAAGAGAAAAAATTCTTTTGTTATTAGAAAAAGCAGGAATACCAGAAGGATATGAGCGTAAGATGGTAATAGTAAATAATAGGATATTCGGTTATAAGGAATATGACAGAGATTATTTAGGATCTACCATTAGAGAGAAAAGACTATTTCCCTTAAAGGAGGAAGTTGAAGATGGAACTTATTTAGCTGAAGATTATATACCAAGAATGCTCTTCTCTTATAATAATGTCGTTCTCACAGAATTACTACAAAAAAATAGTGATTAAGGAAGATGAGTCGCCCAAAATATAGAACCTCTCAGAATTCACGAGGTAAAAGTAGAAAAAAGAAAAATATGGTTATTGGCATATTCATTGTGGTTTTATTTTTTATTAGTATTTTAGCAAGCATAATATTAATTGCACTTCCTCTTCTTTAACTGAACTTATCAAATTAATTTTTGAATTATTGATCGTTTATTTACCTAAATTAAATAAAAATATTGGACTATTTTGAAATTAACGAAAATCGACTATGCCTTTTTTTTCCTTATTATTTTAATCTCTATTCTTTCAATAGATTTGGTGTTAAACGCATCCCATAGAGAAATAATTGAGGATATATCTAAATATGCTCCCTTTCAAAACTTAGGGACGGGGCTTTTAGTAACATTTTGGGTATGTTTAATAGGTAACCTTCTTCCAGTTCCTACACCTTACACTTTCGTTGTGTGTTTTTCTTCTCTACCTTTTTTACAAATAAATTATATGATACCTCTTCTTGTCGGATTTGTGGCTTCATTAGGGTGTTTAATTGGAGAACTAATTGGTTATTTAGTAGGAAGAGGTGCTTCTGAATTGATTTCTAAGGAAAGAACTGAAAATTTAAAGAAATACCAACAATATTTTAGCATGCATCCACAATTGGCCCCTATTTTAATATATATATTCGGATTAACACCCTTAAACGATGATATGATAACTATACCCTTAGGATTGATCAAATATGACTTTAAGAAAACTGTCTTTTGGATATGGCTCGGAAAGTTAAGTTTAATGCTAATTTTTGCTTATAATCTGATTAATATATGTAGGTTGATTGGAGGAGAGAATTGGGTTATTTCAATTGTATCTCTATATATAATTTTAGTTTTAGTGTATGTAATGTTGAAAGTAGATGTATTAGAACTATTAAGAAAAGTTTGTAGAAGAAAAACTAAAAATGATTAAATTACTTTCAATTACTTCTCTTTATCAGATTTGATCTCCACATGTTCAATTGAAACACTATCTGCTGTAATACCTTCAATTTCTTTATATAAATCTATAGACCTTTTTTCAATATCGTTGATCATTGATAATAATTTGGCTTCAATATCAGGATTAATATCTGGAGCAATAAAATTCTCCAAAAGTTCATTTACTCGATCTCTTGACCGTTCAACGATATCTTTCGATCCTTTTTTCCTCCAAGTGGTACGACGATTACGATCGATCAATTTTGGAATATATAACTCTTTTTTCATATATTTTTGTGTATGTTTTTCGCTCAAATAGGTTACTCCCTTTTTAGGGTTTGTTGCTACTTTTTTAATGACATCTAATCCAAGAGTATCATCATTAACATCAATTCCTTCCATTGCTCGCAAACAGATACTAGCTAACTCATCATCGATTACTAGTAATTCCAAAGCCTCAACCAAAGTTGCTTCATAAGTGCCTGCACAGGTTATATAATTAATTCCCGCTTGTACAGCAAGCATTAATGTTTGAAGTCTTTCAAATCCATTTTGAATATCCAGTACTTTTGAATCAGTAACTCCCCCAGGTCCTCGCGAGGGGATATTGTAATATCGAGCCATTTGAGCCATCCCTGCTGTGATTAATCCCGTTTCAATTGCCCCGATAGCAGAATTTCCTGATCTCATATCTGTTGTATTAGAAACTGTTGCGAAGAAAATTGGAGATCCTGGATTGTATAACTGTCCTAGAACTGCCCCTGCTAAGGTTTCGGCAACTATTTGGGCGAGTAGACCTGCAAGTGTAACAGGTGCCGTACTTCCAGCCATAGCTTCTGGAGCGATAATTGTTGGTTGATTATATTTAGCAAAAATTTCATACCCATTTGTCATAAGTTGAGGTAAGTGTAAAGGGCTTGTAGGGTTCATGAAACCCACTAATCTTGGATTTTTTTTTAACTCTTCATCTCCCCCAACGATAATTGAGAGCATATTCATCATATCTTGACTTGCTAATTTTCCCAAACATCCCAAGCCGTAAGGCTTTTTAGAATTTTTATACCATTGGTAAATGCAATGAGCGTGTAAGGCGGTAACTTTAACATCATTAGGCCATACATCAATGTGAGAGCATACAATATTTTCCAGGCAATCTACAAGCTTAATCTGTTGTATAGTATCGTCAAGAATTGTTCTTCTTATTCCTCTCTTTTGAGAGGGATCATAAATTTTTACAGGGGTACCGATAGTCGCAAATTTAGTACTCGAAGTATTAACTTCAAAATTATATTTTCCATCAGAACCATAGAGTTTAAATGAGCTTGGTACGGACTTTAACTTATCTTTCACTAAACTCTCAGGAATTTTAACAAAATTAGTGTCTTTATCGATCTTACAACCAGATTTTATAAACAAATTTTTAGCGTTCTCTGCATCAACCTTTATTCCTACATTAGAAAGTAATTCAATTGCTGCAGAATCAATAATTTTAACTTCATCCTTAGATAACGGTTCTAAATAGTTTAATTTCATTTTTATTACCTCACTTTTTATGCAACAGATTTATAGTAAGTTCAACAGCTTCAATAGCATCATCTGCCCAACCGTCAGCACCTATTTCTTCGGCCCATTCCTCAGATGTGGGACTACCACCGATTATAACTTTATATTTATCCCTTAATCCCCTTTTATTTAATTCTTCAATCACTTGTCTTTGTATATCCATGGACATTGTTAATAAAGAAGAGAGCCCTATTATTTGAGCATTAACTTCTTCTGCTTTTTCAATGTATTTTGCGGGAGGTACTTCTTCCCCTAAATTAAACACTTCAAATCCGTTTGAAAATAAGAAAGCGGCAACTAAATCTTTCCCGATGCTATGAACATCCCCTTCTACTGTTCCTAAAACAATGGTTCCTAACGTCTCTCTTTTCTCACCTGAGGATCTAATGATTGGATCTAGCACATCATCAATAACATTTTTCACCACATTTGCAGAACCAATCAAATCAGGAAGGAAAATTTCTTCTTCCTCAAATAATTTGCCAATCTTTCTCATAATTCCTCCGATAATTCTTAATATCTCCGCAGCTTCTACATTATCGCTTTCTATTGAGGATAAGCACGTTTTTCTTAGTCCTTCCTCATCCCAAGCAACAATAGATTCTTCTATTTTTTCTTCTAAAGACATAACATCTCCTTTTTTAGGTATAAGATATTAAGATTATTGTTTGCTTTGTAAAAAAATTTAGTTTAAAAAATAAGACTGAAAATAGTGATAATATGGAAAGGAATGGTGCAAGTTTTGAAGAAAAAAGGGAAATCTTAATTCAAAAAAATAAAAAAAATATGGAAAAGTGGGCAAAAATGGGATTTAGCACCCAAACTATTCACGCAGGAGAATATCCTTATCCAGAGTCATCATATAGTTTACGAACTCCCATTTATGCTACAAAATCATTTGCTTACGATACTTTTTCTGAACTTTTAAAGAATTTCTATAACTACTCCAGAACTGAAAATCCAACTTTGCAAGCACTTGATCAAAAATTAGCTACACTTCATAAGGGTGAAGAAGCTATTTCCGTCGCTTCAGGGATGGGAGCAGTCCATCTAGCTTGTCAATCTATATTACAAGAACGAGTTGAGAGGAAAAAGCTCGATAAGCTTAGATCTTTAATACCACAGAATAATCCTGAAAATATCCCTACAATCATTATGCATAAAAATCAATATGCAGATATTTATAGGCTGTTAACAAAAATTTATCCACAAACTGGTGTTGATTTCAAAATAGTAGATCTAAATGATTTAGATCAATTGAGAAAAGAAGTTAATGATTATACAAAATTACTTATTTTTGAGACCCCAACAAATCCAACAATTGATGTGATCGATATAAAAGTATGTTCAGATATTATACATGAAGTAGGAGGAAAATGTATAGTAGATAACACATTTGCATCACCTGCATTACAACATCCATTAGAGTTAGGAGCGGATCTTGTAATTGAAAGTTTAACAAAATATATTAACGGACACGGAGATTGTTTAGGTGGAGCAATAATTGGTCCAAAAAATCAAATCCGAGATATTAGATATTTCTGGTTAGAAACTCAAGGTCAAGTGCTTAGCCCTTTCAATGCTTGGTTAATTTTACGAGGAATTAGAACATTAGATTTAAGAATGGAAAGGCATTCATTGAATGCTTTAAAAATCGCTCAATATCTAGAAGACCACTCAAAGATTAAGAATGTAGCATATCCTGGCCTAGAATCTCATCCAGGGCATGAGATAGCAAAAAGACAAATGAAAAGTTTTAGTGGGATGATTGGTTTTGAATTAGAATCAGTAGATGATAGTAACAAATTCATTGAACTCTTAAAGTTAATTAAAGTAGGAGTATCCCTAGGAGATACCACGTCTTTGATAGAATATACTACCTTGATGACAGGAATCAATCTTAGTAAATGGGAACTTAAAGCTATGAATATCCCTAAAACTCATTTTAGGTTTTCTGTTGGTCTTGAAAATGCAGAAGATTTAATTTCTGATTTAGACCAAGCTTTAAAACAAATATAAAATAAATGTATCAACAATTCATAAGCTAAGGTTAAAATAATGAAAATGAATAAATTAGAAGTGTTATCAAATGAAGAAATTGATACAATTCATAATCATACACTTGATTTACTTGAAGATATTGGAGTTAAAGTAGAGTCTCCAGAAGCACGTGATTTTTTAAAAGAAAAGGGATGTATTTTAAATCAGGATGATCATTTTGTCCAATTTCCACACGATCTTGTAGTTAAACACCTTAAAACCGTACCAAATTCCTTCTCTCTTTGGGGACCAGATGGATCATTCCAATTAGACATAAATACAAACACTGTAAATTTTGCTACAGTAGGTACTCCTGTAAAAATTTATGACCGCACCCATAAGAAAGGGATAAGGAAAACTGCACTTGCCGATACGATCAAACAGATTCGTATCGTTGATAGTCTGAAAAACATACATTGTAGTCATGTAGATGTGTGGCCAAATGATGTTCCATATACAGAGCTACATTGGCATGCAATCAATGCTTGGGCCAGAAACAGCTTTAAACCATATGGTTTAGGATGCTTAGGGAGAACTCCATCACAGGATATGATTAATATGCTTTCTATTATCGTCGGGAGTGAAGAGGAACTTAAAAAAAGACCTAGACTTATTGGCTTCTATAATCCAACGAGTCCGTTAATTCATACACAAATTCTATTAAATGGTCTCTTTGTATTTGCTAAATATAATCAACCTTTAATAATAGCACCTGCTGCTAGTGCAGGTTCAACAGCGCCCGTTACTCTTGCGGGTTTACTTGTTCAAGCTAATATGGAAACACTCTCAGCAATAGTACTTACTCAACTCATTAATCCGGGTGCACCTGTTTTCTATTCATCAATGTCAGCACCAATGGACCCAGCAACGGGTAATGTAGCATGGGGTTCCATAGAAACTGGTTTAATTACCGCAGCTACAGCTCAAATGGCTCGATATTACGATATACCTTCACGAGGACCAGGAGCGGTTACAGAATCTAAATGTTTTGATATTCAAAATGGATATGAAAGATTTATGACTTTGTTTACATCTGCTCATGCGGGTATTAACTATATAACCTGTGCAGGAACTTATGAATCATCACTTTCAGAAGCTTTAGAATTATTGGTAATTGATGATGAATTATGTAGTATTGTAAAAAGAGGTTTAGAAGGCATTAGAGTTGAAAAAGAATCTCTTGCTATAGAGGAAATTAAAAAAGTTGCCACGTCAGGAAAATCCTATTTAAGCTTGAAGCATACAGCAAAGAATACCCGGAAAGAACTCTTTGTCCCTTTACTTGCTGATAGAGATAGAAGAGGTGTATGGCAAAGAGCAGGTGCTAAAGAAATTATGGATAGAGCAAAAGAAAAGGTCGAAGAAATATTAGAAACTCAAAAAGGACCAAGTTTAGGTGAATATGTGGAAAAAAAGTTGAATGAATATCACAAAATAGTCTCTGGACGCACTTATGATGAGTATCGCAGATTAGAAGGATTAGAAGACTCAGATAAATCATTAAATTTACCAGAGGTATCAGATTAAAAAGAAGTGAAAAAAAATTATTCTAAGAGGATTTAAGCCTATCTCTCTTTTCCGTATGTAATTTTGTTAACTGGTTTTTAATTTCTTCTACCTTTGATTTTGTATATGGATAATATAATAAACATATTAATGTTGCTATAAGTGCTACAGCAGGGAAAAGGAAAACAAGCAATTTAAGACCAATAATAGTGTTTACACCAGGTTTGGGTGTATAGTCCGACCAGTCTGCCCCAGTAAATACTAACCCTACTGTGACAATTGATAATATCATTGATAATCTCATAAAAAAGTTTGTAATCCCAAAAAATGTTCCTTCTCGCCTTACTCCCGTCTTAAGTTCATCCTCATCGATTACATCTGCTATAATGAGGTATACAAAATATAACATACCCCCAAATCCAAATCCCATAAATATCACCGTTATTAAACAGGTAAAGAAATTGGATACAATTAACAATGGAATTGACGCTATAATATAAGCAACTATAGAAATCGCATATGCTTTCAAGCTTCCAAGTTTTATATCCAATTTTCCCCAGATAATTACTGTAAGTATCCCTATGATAAACATTACTCCCAATAATAAAGCAGTTAGAAATGTATCAGTTACTCCAAGTACTTCTTGAGCGTATAAAGGGACAGTAGTGGCTAATACGAGAAGAGTATACTCATATAAAAAAAACATCATACTATAGAGTATAAATCCTTTATTTTTGAACGTATACCGTAAACCCCTGAAAAATCCAAACTCATGACGATGATCCATTTTAAATTCAGGACGCTCTTTAGCACCCCATAATAAATAAATAAACATTGTAACACCCACTATTACCGATGTAACAATTCCATTAATTAAATAACCAGATTTTTCACTTAGGTCTCCTATAAATATACCTGGAACTAAGAACGCCATAATCAACCCTATTGTTGATAAAATTTGCCTTATTGTATTTACTTCTGCTCTTTCTTCTACAGATGTATACAATTCAGGAAAAAGGGAATCTGTGGGTAATGCTAACATTGTATAAAACGTATCATAGCTGATTAACATTATAAGTAAATAAATAAAACCTAGAATTTCACTACCTGTAGGTGGTAACCATAATATTACTTCAATGATAAGTACAGGGATTAAACCGATAAAAAGATATGGTCTACGACGACCCCACCGAGTTTTTGTTCGATCTGATAAAAATCCAACCATAGGATCATTAAAGGCATTCCAAATCGTCCATAATACAAATGCAGTGGTAATTGTTAAAGCTTCTAATCCAACAGCGGTAAAATAGAATGAAAAAACCCATGTATTAAATGCACTATTTATGAAAAACAAAGCAAATGAAGACATACCAAAACTCCATTTTTGTTTTCTCCCATAATCCTCAAACTTCAATTCTGATTGCAGTTTTGAATCACTCATCAAATATTTACAAAAATTGTATCTTTCTTAATATATTTGAAAGATATCTTAAAATATGTTTCTAAAATCAGTTGTTTTGACCAAAATGTAAATTGTTTTTTGAGAATCCTTGTTTATCTAATTTAGAATCAAATTCTTGAATATTTCTCTATTATATAGTTTTGCAATGTCCAAGCATATTTTTCAAGATTTAGAATTAATATTTTTTGCTGAACATCACGTAAGTAGGGCACATCAAGCTCAGTAAATAAGGATTTTAGTTGATCTATTGTATCAAAAATAGTTACAATTGTAGTCCAATCCGATTGCCAATCTTTATCTTGTGGGATATCATAAATTTCCATCTTTATATCATCTCGATAATATATTCTCTGATGGTATTCATACAAATTTAGCTTTATAAATATTGAGGAACTCCCAATTTTCTAATATATATTAAAAAAATAATATTAAAGGTTTTAAAAACCTATTTTTTCATAATAACAACTGTTTCTGAAATATTTTGCATCACTCTTAGTCTAAGTTTAGGATCTCCTGAATTTTTAAAGATTCCAATGAGAAAATCTATTATTATTAGACCAGATGGCTTAAGAATATTATTTATTGCATAATTACTAGGTGTTGCTTGTCCCAATGTATGTTCATCTACAGTTCTAATACCCATAGCCATTTTTCCTACAGTTTGGCCATCATTTCGTGTTTCTAATCCCCAAAAATACAAAAAACCGACGATCCAATCAAAAGGCATTGTGAACCACCACGCCCGAAAAGGATCAAAAAAATTTAAACCATACCATGGACTAATGAAAAGCCATGAGAATGTTGAACCTATTAAACCAATTATTATTGAATCTAAAAAGATAGCAATTAGTCTTTTTAAAAAAGGAGCATAAATGACTCCTTCTGGTTCAACTTCTGGTTCTTTATTTACTTCAGAAACTGGCTGTTGAGATAACTCAGATCTCTCTTTCAAGCTTGCGCCACAAGCGTCACAAAAAGAAGCATCCGGTTCCAATTCATTTCCACATTTTGGACAAAATTTTAAAGCCATTTTAAGATAGTTGTTTTTTAATTTTATTAAGGATCTAAAATGATTACTTTATAAAAGGGTTTTATAGTCCAATTTTAAAGGATAAAAGCTTTAAACAATGATTTATTATAGATATAGCTGAAATCCTTGTTCAATAAGCTCTTTTGCTCCGTTGAAATCAGAGACATTTATTAATTTATTTAAATCCTGAATTTCGAGTAATTCCTCATGAAATTTATTTTTGAAATTCTCAGTAAATATATTCATTAAATTCTGTAAAATTTGATTTTTTTTATTTGTTATTAGAACAATGGCAAATCCTAACTCATCATAGTTAACAATTATATCTGTATTATTCGTCTGTAGAAGATCAATTTGATTTCGTTTATCTACAAACTCAGATAAGATGTAATTAATCCCAATAAGAATATTTCCCCAAACAGCTGAATCTACTTCATCAGGAGATTTAGCAAATTTGTAAGAGTAAAGTAAGATTCCTGATTTGTGATAAATATTAATGTAATAAATTTTATTTGTTAATTCTATGAACATTTCAGGCTCTCTTAATAAAATTATGCAGTATCCATAGATAATTATCCATAGAGATATTATATGTAATTCTCTAAATATCGGTAATTGAAGAAAAATGTATAAAATATATAGTAATATAGGGATTGGGAAAAATAAGGTATTTTTGATCAAGCCTTTAGTAAGATCTTTATTTCGGGATTTTTTATGGATAAGGTTGGAGAGAATAAAATAATAAATTGTATTTGAACACTGAAAAATAGTTATTAATATTCCGGTGACAATTTCATAATTGTAATTGATTTGAGATGTATCTATAATGAAATAGGGGGGTGATCCAGAGGCATTAATATCTACACTAATAGAATTTGAGAAAAATAAAATACCGGAAACAATTCCAAAAAGAGCAATGAGATATAGAAAAGGAAAATCTGGTAATTCTTTATAATGTCTTAAAAAAGTGAAAATAATTGTATTTAAAAGTAAACTAACTAGTCCAGAGAGAATTGAGAATTTCCATAAGATGACATTAAGGGTTTCAGAGAAGAAAAACGTAATTGAAATAATATAGAGCGAAGAATATATAATAATTATATTAAAGATTGTTAGGAAATTCAGAATAGCCATCAATTTTATTCCATAGTTCTTATGATATCGAGCAATGTGAATTAGGGTGAAAATTGCTACACAAAAAATAAAAAAATATCCAATCCCTAAGATAATAAAAAATGTGATGTACATGATTTTATTCGGTATTAGTTTTTTTTATGTAAGGTGTAAACATTTCTGTAATTAGATCTTTTGCATTTCTAAATTCTGAAACATCAATTAAACCTTTCATATTTTTCAATTTTTCTCCATTTAAATCTGAAAATTTACGCATAAACCTCCTAACAGCTTTTTCTATAAAGATATGTTTATGATTTGTAGTTAAAAGAATGGCATAATCATACTTATTATCATATTCGAAAATCAAATCTCGATCCTTCATTTTTATAAGACTTAGTTGATCTTTCCTATCTATAAAGTTAGCTAAGATGTGATTTATTCCAATAAGGATTGATCCTTTCAAGAGAGAATCATCAGTTTCTTTCCTTGTTTCAAAATTGAAAGAATATAAGAGAATACCACTCTTATGAAAGATAATAAAGTCAAATAATTTATTAGTAAGTTCAAGAAATAAGGAGGGTTGCTTGTACATTATGTAAGTTACAAATAAAGCTCCTATAAAATAAACTGCATAATAGACAAACTTAAAAATAGTAATTTGAGTAAAAAGATTTAAAGTGAAAGATACTATAACCATGCCAAATTGAACAGTAAGAATGCTTAAATTTCTTCCTGCTATTTTATCTCTGAGATCACTTAAATTATTAAATAAATAAAAGATTAAGAGAGATAAAATAAAAATATTGAAAAATACAATACTTAAAAGCAAAATTGAATTATTAAATCTATAATAATAACCATTATCATTTCCCTGTAAAATTTCAATAGAACTAGGGAGGATAACTAAGCTTATAATTATACCACCTATAAAAGCATAAAGTATTGAAGGAAAGTTTGATATTTTCTTAATCTTAATTATTAATTTTTGCTGAATACTTAAGAGACTTATTGAAATCATCCAAAAAATTAAGGAAAGTTTCCATATCCAAAGAGCAATAGATTCTTCTATTGAGGTTTCTGCTGATAGAGTATATAATGGAAGAAAAAAGATACCAAAAAATACATAGAGTAAGATGTTTAAAACTGTATTTAGATAAGTTCCAAAAATCTCTCTTTTGAGTAGAGAATAATAAATTCCAATAATGGAAATACAAGGTGATATAATTATAAGAATTATGCTAAAAATCACGGGTGAATTTCATCTAAAATAATGAATTTCTTAGATTAAATTAAAGATAATAGTTCAATATTATATAAATATGTTTTATATTGAATTAGTTTTATCTATCCATGATATTCATACTTAATCTTTGAAGATACTTATTATATTTATTAAATTAAAAATAAAAAAAAAAGAAATATATGCAAAACTTAGGTTAACAAAGTGAATTCTGACTATTCCCTAATATATGATTTTATTGAATATATGAAAAGTGAAAACCTAATTCAAATTCTCCTTGATCATTATAAGGTATCTAATATTACACTCAACCTGGATAGATATTTTGAAGATTATTTTGAAAATCTTGATGAAAAATATAGCACAGAGGTTAAAAGAAGTGAATCAAATCTCTTTGAATTAAATTTCAATTCACTAGGTAAGTATTATGAGAAGAAACTAGATCAAAATGAAAGAAAGAAATTAGGTGAATTTTATACCCCAAAAATAATAGTAGACTACATCCTAAATGCGGTTGGTTATTTAGAGGGTAAGGATATTCAAACTAAAAAACTTGTAGATGTAAGCTGTGGATCAGGAAGCTTTATAATTGTAACTATTAGGCGTTTAGTCCAAAGTATTTTAAAAAAGATCAATAAGCTAGATTTTTCTGAGGTTTCACCGGAAGAAGCAAAATATATAATTTCAAATGTAAATAGAAATATTTTTGGCATAGATATAAATCCAGTTTCCTGTATTTTGTGTCAAGCCAATGTTATGTTTGAGTTATTTGAATTAATAAAAATCATCAGAGATCATGAAAAATTATCTCTCCCTCCATTGTTTAACATAATAAATTCAAATTCATTGAATTTAAGTGACACTAATGTTTATGATTACGTGGTAGGAAATCCACCATATTTATTTATCAGAGATATCCCACACGAACAAAAGAAATTAATATTGAATAGAAATTTCAAAACAAGTAAAGGACAGTATGATTATTACCAGATTTTCATCGAAATTGGTATAAGATTACTTAAAAATGAAGGCATGCTTGGGTATATTGTTCCAGATTCACTATTGGCACTGTCAAATCGTTCGATATTAAGGAAATATATATATAACAATACAAAGATACAAGAAATTAATGTAGTTGGTTCCCAATTTGAGGATCCTGTTGTCTCAAACATTGTCCTCATTTTGGAAAAAGAACATGATCTTCAAGAAAGAGAAAATAACTTTATCAAAGTTAAGATTTCGGGACAAAATTATAGAAAAATAAGACAGAGTGATTTAAAAGGGTGGGATTATAATTATTTAATTCATCTAAATGAAGGAGATAGCTTCATAATTAATCATTTAAATATTCAGTTTCCTAAATTAAAAGATTTAATGAAGAAAAAAGGATTTAAAATCCTTATAAGCAGAGGTGTAGAATTGACTAAGAAAGGAAAAGTGATTTTTTGTGAGAGTTGTCAAACTTTTTACCCCATTCCTCAAAGAGAATTCCTTTGTCCTGACTGCAAAAAACCTCTTAAAAAGCAAAATGTTGAAAAAATCATATTTGAATCACCCCCCAAAGAGAATACACAAAAGTATGTCAAGTTTATAGATTCAATTAATCGATATAAGATTAAGAGTTCAAAATATATTGAAGTAGAAAAACCAGGGATTAATTATAAAGATTTAAATTTATATATAGATCATATTATTATTAGGCAGTTAACCCAAAACAACCTAATCTGTGCAACTTATGATAAAGAGTTCTCATTAACTTCTCAATCTTTCTACAATCTAAGAGTTTATAAATCACCAATAGATGAATTTAACAATTTGTATTTTTTAGGCATTATAAATTCCAAACTATTATCATTTTATTTTATAAAACTATTTGGTTCTTATAAGCAATTATTTCCACGCATATTAATTGAAAAGATTAAAGATTTCCCTATTTGTATTCCACAGACTGTTAAAGAAAAAAATTTAGCAGCTCAAATAATTTTAAAAGTTAAGACTCTGTTAGATTTACACAAGGAAGAAGATAACAAATTTACAGATATACAAAAGGAAATTGATAATTTAGTTTTTAAACTTTACAAAATACCAGACATACATAGAAAATTCATTATAGACTATATTAATAATAATAATTAATTAAATTGCGGAAGCCATTTTGCCTCTTTTTCAAACATTTCATCCACCATGTCTCGAATTTCTTGAGGAGAGCATACACTAGCCGTATTCGGGTCTAACAATATTGCATGATAAATTTTTTCTTTATCCAATTCAATTACTCCCTCAACGGCTGCCTTTTGGACCATTATATTTGAAAGGCAGAGCGCTTGGCAAATTGTAGGTAATTGAATACTTCCTTGAGGATGTAATCCGTGATGATCCGCAAATACGGGTACTTCTACACAGCAGTTCTCTGGTAAATTTGTTATTATACTTCTTTGTTTATTCATTACATTTCCATTAAATCTAAAAGACTTATCTGTCTCAATTGCATTAATTATATGTGATGCATACTCAGTTGAAGGTTTAATCTCTCCTCTTTTAATTTTTAACTTTGACTTTTTTAATCTTCTTTTATATCTTAATTCTGCTTGTCCTTCAATTTGAACACATAAATCGTAATAAGATCCATGCTTTAAGTTTGAATAATACATATTAACACCCTTATATTTTTCAAGCAAATCTTCTCTTTTACGGTAATAAGGTAAATATTCAGAAAGATGTCCAGAACTTTCAGTTACAAAATAACCAACCGCATTCATCATATCCAAGCGAACCTTAACAGATTTATTAAATCTTGGGTTTTCATTCAGCTCTTTTTTTAATTCAGGATAAGCATCCTGCCAGGTAGAATCCCCTTGATTTCTATACCATGCTTCAATAAACCATGCCATATGATTAATACCAGCACAAAGGAAACTGAAATCTTCTTTATTTACACCAATAGCAGCCCTTAAGAGTTTAGATGTGCTTTGAACACTATGACAGAGACCAATTGTAGAATCTGGTAATAAAGTATTACAGTACCAAGTATTCATTGCCATAGGGTTTGTATAATTTATAAAAAGTGGTTTATCTCCATTTTTTCCAGCATTATATCCAATATCTTGAATGTCTTCTATAATCGATTTCAATGCAGGTACAGTTCTAAGGAAACGAAATACTCCTCCCGGACCTAGCGTATCTCCTACACATTGAGTTACTCCAAATTTTAAAGGTATATCAAAATCATATTTCATCACATCTAACCATCCAACCTGGATAGCATTTATGATATATTTAGCATCCTCAATTGCTTTTTTTTGGTTTAGGGTTTTTTCTATTTGCACATCTTTAAGGTCCTGATAATTATCTTCAACAATTTTATTCATATACTTGAACATAATATCTAAACGACCAGGATCAATGTCCTCAAGACAAACGATGGTATCTTTTTTGAGTGCTGGAAAAGTTAAGATATCAGTAAGCACAGCTTCACCAAATACGAAAGATCCTGCACCAATAAATGAGATTTTAGGCATAGTAATTAAAAAAAAATTCCTAAAAATTATAATCTTTGCTTTAATATTATTCATTGGTGTTATGTAAATGGAACGTACTGCTAAAATTACGAGAAAAACAAATGAAACTGAGATAGCTGTTGAGTTGAATTTAGATGGCTCTGGTAAAAGCGAGATTGATACAGGTTTTAAATTTATGGATCATATGATAAGATTATTATCCTCACACTCTAATACAGATATTAAATTAAACGCAAATGGAGATCTGACTCACCATATAATAGAGGATATTGGAATATCTCTTGGAGAATGCTTTCAAAAAGCACTAGGTGATAAAAAAGGAATTAATAGATATGGTTTTGCCTTAGTTCCTATGGATGAGGTTCTTGCAAGATGTGTTGTAGATTTTAGTGGTCGAAAAGCACTGATTCTCGATTTAAATTTAAAAGAATGTGACATAGAAGATGTTGCTGTGGAAGATGTAGTACATTTTTTTAATTCTTTTGCGGAAAATGCAAAAATGAATCTTCATATCCATGTACTTTATGGCGAAGATCAACATCACAAAATTGAAGCTGTATTTAAAGCACTAGCAAGAGCGATTAAACAAGCAAAAAAAATTACTTCAGATGAAATTCCCTCGAGTAAAGGAATATTATAGATTATCTTCTCTTTTTTGAAAGGTAAGTTTTCAAAATCCTATCCCATTTTTCAGCCAATTCAGGTAGATCTGTTCGTCTGAAGAGCTTTACTGCTCGATCTAAAATTTTAGCTATATTTTCTTCACAACTTGCTATATCATCATTTATAGAGGAATCACTTATCATAATTAAAAGTGGGTTGTATTTTAATTAAAAAATAATATGGTATGCTAATGTCTTCGCAAGTATGATTATAATATTATCCTAATAACTGCATCAATACCTATATTTATATTATCTGAATATATTCTTAATATAATTTTTAAGGAATATAATGGATAAATTCTCTAGAGAGGTCTTGAGCTTCAATGGAAAAACTCCCAAATACAGAACAACTAATGAAAATATTGAAAAAATATACTAATGAAGTTGATGGGATATTAGGAGTAGCTATATGTGATCGAAACGGCTTTATAATCGTATCAGATTTTAAAGAAGGGGATGTGGAAGAATCTGATTCGATTATTGGAGCAATTTCAGCAATTCTTGATAATTATATAGAACGAATTAAAAGTGAATTTGGGAGTAAGGGAAATTTCTTTAATATAACTATGACAGGAGAGAGAAAATTTGCATTTTGTTCGCAGGGTCCGTTAACTATATTAACTACGGTTGCTGATCAATCTACAAGCGACATTGAATTAAAAGTATATTCTGAACATATAGCAGGAAAAGTTGAGTTAATCCTAGAGGGTAATGAGGAAGTTTCCCCAGAAATTCCAGAAATAATTAAAGCATTAGCAAAGACGAGAGCTGGTTCACTTCAAAGTATTGAAGGAGAATATTCTCATAAACTAATACTCACTGGAGATTTTAAAGTAGGAAAAACCTCTCTTATAAGAAGATTTGTAAAAAATACATTCGAAAAAGATTACATCTCAACTATTGGTGTGCAGCTTTCGAAGAAATCAGTTGATTTGACAGACAAAGTAAAGATGAACTTTATTATTTGGGACATTGGAGGTCAAAGTTTTCAAATGGCTCCATACAGAACAAAATTTTATAATGGTGCTGATGCGGCATTTATTGTAATCGATAGAACTCGCCAGGATAATCTAAAAAGTGTTGAAAAATGGTATAATGATATTAATAGCTCAGTACAAAAGAATATTCCTATTGTGATTGTCGGAAATAAATCAGATTTGATAGAAGAAAATTTAATTAGTGAAGAAGATATTAGGAATGTTGCATTTAACTATGGTTTTCATTTTATTCTTACTAGTGCAAAAACAGGAGAAAATGTTAATGATGCTTTTTTCCATATTGCCTATAGAGTAATAGAGACGCTTTAGATGTGAGAAAACAAACTTTTTAATGATTCTTTATTCTTTTACATACTCAATAAAGTAATTGAATTCATAATATATTTTTAAATTAGTAAAAGGAGGTTAAAAAGATAGTACTGAAGGTAGATTGGCACGAAGTGCTCACAACTTGAAACGCTGCTGGATATGTTATGGGATTTTCAATAAAAGAACTTACATATAAAGGAAAATATCTTATATATCTTAGTGAAAAAGAATTAACCGGTCCGTGGTTTAGTTTTAAACTAGAAGGGAAAAAGATTGGCTCGATTCCAGTTCTTTTAAAAAATATTGAACCAACACCTATCTATAATATGGTTAATACTAGAAAGGGAACTGCTATAAGCAGGATTACCCTGGATTTCAATATAACCGAATATCTTAAGAAACTTAGTCGAGAAAATAAGCTGAAAGCGATTCCATTGAAAGAAAAGGAATATGTTCGTTTGTATAAAGATATTTTTAATCCCCCTAAAGTACCGTATATTAGTACTTTTTTTACTTTAAAGAACATTTCAGACTATACCATGAATGATTTTTCAATGTATTTCGTTTTCGATTTTGATATAAATGGACTTGATGGATATGATAATGATATGTCAGGTTATGACGAGGAAAATGATATTATTTATCAATATGATAACACCGGGTTATATGGGGGTTTCTCCCCTATATCAAAATCAACAAATTACGAATCAAGTCTTACAAATGAGTTCATAATTGATCATCAAAAATTGAATCTTTCAAATACCTTGTATAAGGGATCAGGAGAAATTTTATCAGCTCTGCAGATTGAATTCAAAGCATTAGAACCGGATCAATCTTTTCAGACTGCTCTTGTTCTTTCTGGAGGATTTAGTAAAGAAGAATTATTTAGAAATATCCAAGAAGGAAAAAAAAATGCGATGAAACATTTACACCAAGTAAATAGATCAATAAAATCGGAACAACGGAACGTTCAAGAGGAAGCATTTATCAAGATTAATCTCCAGCAGGGAGAAGATTGTAAGTAAAATAAATCCAAAATAATGAATCAAATAAAAAAACCTTCTTGGAGAGTTATTTGATGAAATCTCTGCTCGAGCTTGGATTTAAAAATTTAAATAAAAAAAAAAAAGAAAAGAAAATTATTTATTTTTCTTTGATTTTAGGTCGTAATATGTATCTTCAAGAATTTCTAGATACTCAATTAAAGCTTTATTGGTAACAGATTTTTGTTCGTATGATTGTTTAATTACTTTTAAAAGATACTTTGGGAAGAGAAGATCGAGATAAAAGTCAGTAATAAGAGCATAATACTCATTGTTTTTCTCGTCTCGGAAAATTTTAATCATTTTAGTATCATATAACATTTTTAGTGCACCATAGATATCTTTCACACCTTTCATCCGTAATTTCTCGAGATCTTCCCTTGTAGCGATAGATTTTCTCAAAAGTCTTAAAATCTGATATACTTCTGGATTTGTCAAGATTTCGATGATAGCATTATTGTCTTCCACAGTAGGTTTGTAATTTTGGAAGAAAGTTTTTACCTCAGCTAAATATTCTTTAACGAATTGAAGGGGTAGACCACGATTAGTTGGATCTTCATATAATTCTATAGGAGGTATTCTAAGCAAAAATAAATCGTTTATTAAGAAAATCAATTCAGAAGGTAATCCCTTAACAGATACTTGTTTTATTATTTCTTTTTTTAACATTTCAGAAAGAGTCGCATCTAAGTCCACAAATTCTTCAGCAAATTTATCTCTTAGCCACACTGTTAATTCAGATTTGGTTATTAAACCTATATCATTTAAATTATCTATGATCATCTGTTTAATTTCGTCATGATAATAAAGAATTAGCAGTTCTTCATCGCTGAATGAAGGATATAATGCCATTCGTTGGAAATAGGAGGGTAAAAGTTGCATATATGTCTCATCCTCAATTTGGTCTAAGAAAATTCTTAAAATATCAGCCATACCACCTTCATAAACATCAGGATCATCATCTAAATTTAAGATTAAGAGAAGATAATAACCGTGCTCGGGTCCAGAATAATAAGAAATGATATTAGTCGCTCCTGCGGTGATGGTAATAACACCTTTTTCACCACTATATTCATGAGTACTATATATTTGCATTAGAGTTTTATCAGAAATAACTGTCTCTTTTGGGTATTTTGTGATAATCTCTGTACCAATTCTTTCGTCCCATTTCATTAATATTAACCCTAATGGTTTCATATCATGAACTCTTATAGCTTCACTAACTCTTCGTTCTTTAATAACATTTTTTATCTTCCCTTTGATTTCTAATGGTTCAGCTAAAGATAGTCCTAATTTCTCCCATAGTTGATTTAACCTTTCAGCAATAAATACTTCTTTCTGTGGATATAATACTGAATCAGATATCGATTTATCTCCTTTTATTGCCTTCTTCATTTCTCGTACTTTTTTAACAAATGTTGGTATTTTTGCACTTTGTATCAGTCTATATCCTACAATACTACCTACCAACGCTACGACGGCTGATAATATCATAATAAAATAAAAGGTTGGAATACCAAAAAGGAAAGTCTCCATTTCTACAACGATAATAATGGTAAATTCTTCGGTGATATAATCCTCTCTTGTAATAAGTATTTTTCCGGTTATTGTTTTAGATGTGAAGAAAGTTTTGATAGTATTTGTAGGAAATTCATATCTGTAAGTACCGTTCATTGTTGGTTGAAAATCATATACAATACCTCCGATTCTCAATTCTACTGTCGCATTAATTATTAATATGTCTCCCTGGGTTGGATCTGTTAAAGTTAGTTCTATTGGGACTAAATTCCCTTGGCTAACACTTGATTTAAAATTCTTGAAATTATCACTTAAAGTATAGTTTAAGGGTCTTTTATTAATAGAAAGCAGAATCATAGCATTCTTTCGATCGTAATTATCTTTATCAACAGTAAGAACTAAGAGATATTCCCCAACAGATCTTGTTTGAGTATCAAAATCTATAGTGTAAGTGTTATCTAAATTAGTAATAACGTTTCCCTGACCTGTACCAATTACATTCCCCTCTTGGTCATAACTTTCCCAAATATAATATTGATTTCTTAAATTAGTAACTTTCGTTCCTTTTATCTCATCAATATAAAGAAAGGTAAAATTCACATTATCTTTTACATAAATCGTTTCTATTTTTCTAAAAAAATCTGTTGAACCATTTAACAATGTAGGGCGATTTAATACCACTAAACTAAGATCTTTATTTGCATGCTGATAATGAGCTTTGTTAAATGAAAATCTTACTGTATATTCACCAGCATCAAGTAAGGTAGTATCAAGTGTCTTTAAATAATATCCTGAAATTGAATTATATTGAGCAGTACCGAAGACCGAAGGAGCTTCGAGAACATTAAACGATAGCTCACCAATAATTTCATAAGATATCGTTCTAAAATATTTACTTGAAAGCAACAAACTAAAGTTTACAGGAGTATCTGCATTTATAACAGCTTGAAAAATTTGGTTTTTATTATAACCAGCTAAGGAAAAGGTTCCAGTTCCTTTTGCAAAATCGGAAATACTATAAGTTTGGCCCCCAATAATAATGTTCATATTTATTTCTGAGGGAAAGTAATAATTTGAACCTCCCTTAATTCCTGTAATCCATAATATTGTTTCTTCTTCAATCCAACTGTTTTCAATTAGTTCTACTTGAAATATTCCTCCGTTGGTAATTCCTTGTAATCTTTTTGTAAGATTATATGTTTCTAGTGGATGTGTTTTATAAAATTCTTGGACATATTCTACCTTGATAATCGCATCAAAAGTTATGTCTGCAAAACTCCCAATCGAAAATAAAAATTGATCTCCTATTGGATAAATCATTCTATCTTCAATTGTTAAAATACCGTTTCCATTTGTGTCACCTGAAGTCAGTGAATATTTGAATCCTTCATTTGTAGTAATATTTAAGTTTGTAAGTGTTGATAAATCTACTTTACTCCAGTTAGAGGTGTAATAACAGTTTGAAATCTCAAAAGTTATGTTATTAATTGCCCATCCCTCAACTTCTGCTATAAGAGAAATAGAATTACTTACATTAAACTTAGAGTATTCTACACTAAGAGAATCTCTAATGAAGTAAATATCAGCCTCAATATCTACAGTATTAACAAAGGAACCTCCGATTATAAACTCAAAATTATTATTTTGAGTGGGACTCGCATAATCTAATATCAACGTAATCCCTGTCCATGTACCCAGAGTGTAATCCCAACCGCTGGTATTATTATCAAACATATATGAAAATGCCCCATAAGGATCTTCGATAGTGATATTGATATTTGAGATATCAGTGTTCCATGTAATATTGTAGATGTTAAACACAATTTTGGATAAGTTCCATTGATGTTGAATATCAGAAATCATAAAATTAAATTGGTGGTCAATACTCTGAAAAATAGCATTTTCTATGGTAAGATATTCTGAATTCTGACCATAAGAATTCAGGGTCATATCAACGTTATCTTGCCAATATGCAGATGAACTAGAATCATCATTTTCAGACTGATTTAATGCTATTTGTTTTTCTGAAACTTCTAGTTGGAGAATTAAATCTGAAGGAAGGGAATAACCCGATTTATATGCTGAAATAATTATTATGTACTTCTCATCACTATAAATTTGTTTAGTGTCTACATTTGTATAATATCTCCCGATATTACCAGTTTCTTCTGAAAACACTCCTGAAAGAACAATATCTCCACCTAGTAATAATTCAAATATAATAGAATCTGGGTTTGTAGGACCCAATAAGTGATCATAACCTGTTTCAACTCTACTTACATTAAATAATGCTCTCAATTTTATTAGGGATCCCCACTCCACATCAATATAATCGGTAGGGTTTAGTGAGATAAGTTCAGTTTGAAATAAATCAAGATCAATTGCTATTCTTAGTTCAATAGAAGCTTTGTTTACGACAGGAAAAGATATGTTGTTAACATAAGGCGGTAAGGCACCGATTGTATCGTTGAAAAGCCTATTTACCCCAAAGAACTCAATTTGTAAACAATAATCTCCACCAATCCCAGCGGAATCTAACCATCGTAATGTTGCTTCTCCACTAAGATCTGTGGTTAGATTTACAATACTTTTTCCTGATGGAGTTCCGACTGTTAATTTAAGCTTCGCTCCACTAACAGGCGTTATCGGGGTACTTAGAGTAAGTACTTTAAAGTTCACAGTTGTAAGATCCACTTGAACTTGGATTGTAGTATTTTTTGTTGTGATATCTCCTGAATCCAATGCAAGTGTTGAAGGGCTATACCTAACATCACTATAGTATATGGTATAATTATATACGGAAGGTGAAGCATCCAACCACCAAAAAGTTGCATGTCCCGAAGGATCTATATTACACTTCTTAAGTATATGAGTATCATTTCCAACCATTATCCATCCGGAATCAACTGGATTACTATCAAGATCTATTATTTCAAAGAAATGTGAAGTCACATCACATATAAGAGTAATAGTTTGAAAGGGTTTATCAAGTAAAAATGCTTGAGTTGTGACATTAACATATTCAGTTACATTAGCAATACTGGAACTGATTGTTGCGGTAAAATTATATTCTCCAGCAATTAAGTCAGCAAAACTCACACTACCCTGTTCATTGGTAATATCACTACTGATTAAATTCACGTTTTGATACATTGAAATAATAACATTTGGGAGCATATTCCCATATAGATCCACAGCGTTGATTTGTGCGTCAACAAATACTATTGGCTTTGAATACTCTTCTTCACCCACAATATAAAAGTTACTAGGATTATATTGATTATTATATTCTGTGGCGACCCATCCATCGGATCTTGGACTACTTGAAACGCGAAATTCATCCAAGAATCCTTTAAAACTATTGAACTGACCTAAATAGAAAGAACTTGAATCTGCTATTAAAGGAAATCCTCCTATATATGAGCTTGTTCTCATTTCACCGTTTGCATATGCTCTTAAATAAGAACCATCATAGGAATAGGTTATATAGGTCCATTGTTGTCTATAAATAAGTATATTTAGATACGTTGTCCCATATGTCGTAAATTGAATATCTGCTTGATATCTTCCCTCTCCTGCAGGCATCCAATTCTGCCGCCATAGCCTTGACAATCTAATTGAGGATTGTTTATAAAATACGAGACGATCTGTCATTGATTCCCATTCCGCATCAGAATCATAATTTGGATATAACCAGAACGAAAATGTAAACAAATTATCCCCATCAAAAAACTCTGATCCTCTATCAATAATTATTCGATTATCTCCATTCCCTAAGAAATTCCGTGAGCCATCAATTTGGCTTGTTTTTAAGAAGTCAGTACCAAATGGAGTGCCATGGTAATTGTTCGAAGTTGAATCTTTGATATAATTACCTGTTCCAGATGGTTCATTGAGATGCCATACTGATTGATATGCCCCCCAAACCCCTTCTGGATTTTGACGTGAACTCATACTAGAATTTCCGTAGTGCATTATAATACTAGTATTAACTTCAGTTGATAAAAAGGGGATCCGAACCCATGCGATTAGTTGTGCTTGAGAGCTGCTATAACTTTGATTAAATAATTCTATTTGGTGATCTAACCATTGACCATCCAATGAAAAGGCAATATCATCCCCGTCACTTTGTACATCAAATCGTAAATCCTCATCTAAGATTGAAATTAAGAAGGGAAAATTAACATGACTCCCAGTACCGTTAACTTTAGTATGGTCAATTGTTATAATTTTGTGATAGTCGAAATAAAGTGCATTAGGGGGGTCCTCATTTATTATATTTTCTTCCCCGACTGAACCAAATGAAGCTGGATCTTTTTGATTATCATATTCGGTTTTTAACCAATCATCAGATCGAATAACTGATGAGATCCTAACTTCATCAATGATAGCATCTATTGGTCTATTACCTGTAGGACTATTTCCAATGACTATTGGCCAACTGTTCGATCTTAAAGGCCCTGTTTTGCTAAATGAACCAACAGGGTTACCATCTAATGTAAAATGCATATAGGAACCATCGTATTTTAGTGTAGTTAAATACCAAGTATCCAATGAAAGGTCACCTGATGTGGCTACATATGTAGATGTACCAGAGGAATCACTAGTTCCTGTTTTTATCCTTCCTCGTAATCTGGAAGGCGGTGAATCCCAAGTTCCAAGCATCCATACATGGTATTCACTATTATCACTGGTTCCTGAATTCTTTGATAATATACGGGCATCAGTAACAGAAAAAGATTCAAATTTAACCCATGTCTGAATTGTTATTTGATAGCCAGAAATACTCCACGTTCCAAGGTTAATATTGTCAGAATTATCATCTCTTTCAAAATCCTGACCATCACCTATTATACCTATCGTATCTGTTGAACCTGTATTCAATCCATCCCTATTATTGGAAGTGGAATCTAAAAAATCATCGTCCAAATGATAAACTGCTGCATACCCACTATCCCAGACTCCTTCAGGATTTTCTCTAGAATCCATAGTAGAATTCCCATAAAACATTGTAATTACTGTATCTTTAGATGTGTATAAATAAGGAATCTGAACCCAGACTTTTAATTCTGCATGTGTTGAATTATAAGCTTGGTTGAAAAGGATAATATCATGATCTAACCAATCTCCGTCGACAGCAAAAGCTATGTCATCCCCATCAGGTTGGACGTGATATCGTAAGCTTTTGTCTGTAAATGAAAATAAAAAGGGAAAATTAGTATGGAAGCCAGTTCCAGTTATTTCATTTTGGTCTATGGTGATTGTTTTGTAATATAAAAAATAGTTAGCGTTTGGCGGTTCCCAAACTACTTCATTTTCTAGACTGACAGTATAAAAGCTATTGGGATTATATTGGTTATTAAATTCTGTTGCATACCAACCAGAAGAACGAGCATTTGATGTTATCCTGAATTCTTCAATATAAGCTCCAATTGGATCAGTGTGATCAGTGTCAGAACCAAAATTAAAACCAGTCCAACTAGAAGAAGTTCCTAATGCTTCAGCATCGTAATCGTCTCTAACAAGAGTGCCATTAAGATAATGCTTTTGACGTCCGACTGAACCGCCTTGCCAAGTCATGACAAAATGGTAATATTGATCTTGCCAAGCAGTGAAATAAGAAGTAGTAGAACTTACATTGCCGAGAGTATTTCGAATTCTTGTCGTAATTTCGTTGCTAGTCTGGAATCGTAAATCAGGATAACTCCATCTAGCTGTAAGATATCTTTGATAGGTATTAAATAACTGAGGATTAAACCACATTTCAAGGGAAAGAGAAGATGAGGGATTAGAAAAACCAGATGTTATTTCAAGGTATTGAGTATTAACTCCATCGAATTCTATAGCTTTCCCAAAAATGCCATCTACAAGATCACCTGAAACAAATCCAGTCCCTGGTGTTAAATCATAGCTATTGGAAGTACTGTCTAACACAGATGAAGTGCTTGGATCTTGTTTCATATGATATACTGCTTTATAGTTAATATCCCATACTCCTTCTGGATTCTGTCGAGAGCTAATGGTAGAATTTCCATAATACATTCGGATAACTGTATTGATAGTAATCGATAATACGGGAAGTCTCATCCACACAACCAATCTGGCATGCGTAGCATCATAATTTTGGTCAAAAACCTCAATTTCATGGTCTAACCAGACATTATTCAGGGAAAAAGCAATATCATCCCCATCCGATTGAACATCCGTATGTAGATCAGTATCAAGAATAGAAAATAGAAAAGGGAAATTAGTATGACCAGATGTTCCTGATACTTGATTATGATCTATGGTTATGACTTTATAGAATTGGAAGTAATGAGCATTAAAAGGAGCACTTATTATCGGCTTTATATCGCTGCTATTATCATCCTCGTTTTCATTAATATTTGTTGGGAATATGTTAGAAAATATAGGTGAACTTAGAATCAAAGGACATATTAATACGAACAATAAGATAATTAATGCTTTAATTCTCTTTTTAATAGTTATAAGTTGATTTCTCCATTTTTTCATTTCGAATCAAGTTATTGTTTAAAATAAGTTTTTGTAAATATGTAAAACATACATTTAGAAGATAATAGTAACTTCAGATATATATATTTAAAGGATGTATGTGATATCGTTCAATTAAGGCTGTATGGATAAAATTACTAAAAAAAAGGGAAAAAAAATTTGATTTTTTTTATTGATTTTTGTTTGATTTTACCTGATAATAAGTATCTTCAAGGATATTAAGGTATTCAATCAATGCTCTTTTAACTTTGGATTTTTGTTCATAAGCTTCCTTAATTGATTTCAGCATATATTTTGGGAATATATAATCGATATAACAATCGGACATTAAGGCATAATATTCATTATTTTGATCATCATGGAAAACTTTTATTATTTTATTATCCCATAAGATCTTTAAAACGGTATAAATGTCATCAACTCCTTTACTTCTGAGTTTCTGAAGGTCATCTCTTGTTACGATTGCATTCCTTAGAAGTTTGAGTGTTTCATAAACCTGTGGATTGATTAAAATCTCGGCAATTTTCAGGTTATCTTCTTCTGAAGGTCGATAAGTTTGGAAAAACTTCTTCACATCATCTGGATATTCTTTGGCAAACTGAGATGGTAAACCATAGCTTGTCGGTTTTTCTAGCAATTTGAGAGGTGGTATTCTAGCTAAAAAGATATCTTTGGTAAGAAAAATAAGTTCAGAGGGAATTTCTTTAATAGAACTTACCTTAAGTATTTCTAATTTAATCAATTCACTAAAGATCGTGTCTAAATCAAAGAAACCTCTTGTATGTTTATCTCTTAACCAAATTGTTAATTCTGATTTAATAGCTAAACCATCATCTCTTAGTAAGTTTAGAATCATGTGTTTGATTTTATTTTGGTAGGTAAGGGCTAGAAGTTGTTCGTGATTTAACGATGGGTATAATGATAAACGCTGGAAAAGAGAGGGTAACATTTGGACATATGTATCATCTTCGATATAAGCTAAGAGATTAGATAATACATCGGCAATTCCTCCTTCATAAAGATCCGGATCATCATCTAGATTTAAAAGTAAAAGCAAATAATAGCCTTGTTCTGGTCCTGTATAATAAGAAATGATATTAGTAGCTTCTGCGGTTAAGGTAATAATTCCTTTTTCCGCACTATATTCATGAGTACTATAAATTTGCATTAGAGTCTTTTCTGATATATTAACATCTGTTGGATATTTCAGTTTTATTTCAGTACCAATTCTCTCATCCCATTTCATCAATACTAATCCAATCGGTTTATTTTCATGTTCGATTGGAGTTTCAAAAGCTCTTTTACTTATTTTCTTCTTCTTATCTTTTTCAATAGTTATTCCAAATGCCTCTTCTATGGACAATCCAATTTTATTCCATTCATTGTTTAAAATTTCTGCAACGAATACTTCTTTTTCACGATAGATAAGTGAATCCACAATCGATTTATCTCCTTTTATAGCTTTTTTCATTTCTCTTACTTTTTTTACAAAACCAGGGATTCTAGCATTCTGAATCACTCTGTATCCCACTAAACTAATAGTAAGAGCACCTATGGCAGAAGAGATTAACAGAAAATAAAAAGTAGGTATTCCCGGTATTATTTGCTCCATTTCTACAACTATAGTAATTTTAATTTCAATAGGATTATAATCAACTTTGGATATTGAAATTATCCCTCTAAGTGTTCTTGAAGTAAAAAAGGCATCAATATTATTTGTAGGGAACTCAAAAGTGTAAGAACCATTACCAATCTGAGAAAAATAATAAGTATTACCTCCGACTGTCAATTTTACTGTAGCATCAATTAACAACATACCACCCTGAGTAGGATCTGTAAGATTTATATCAATTATTACTTTCTTACCTTGAATTACATTAGTTTGCCCATCTTGAAGATTTTCACTTAATGAATAATCAATTACTCTCCTTATGATAGAAAGAAGGATCATTCCATTCTTAAAATCATAATTATCCTTATCTAAAACAAGTATAAGCAGGTAATCTCCAATTTCTCTTATTTCTGTATTAAAATCCAAGATATACATATTTTCAATAGAAGTATACACAATCCCTTGACCCGTTTCATTTACCTCACCATCTTGATCGTAGCTTTCCCAAATAAAGTATTGGATATCAAGATTTGTTACTTTAGCACCACTTCTTTCATCAATATATAGAAAAGAAAAATTTACTGCTTCCTTTACATATAATGTTTCTATTTTTCTGAAGAATTCTGAAGATCCATTCAACAAAGTAGGGCGGGGAGAGACGTATAATTTAAGATCCTTAGTCGTCGCTTGATAATGGCTCTTATCAAATGTGAATCGAACTGTATAATCTTTAGCAATAAGTTGACTTGTATCGATTGTTTTTAGATAATATCCTAAGTCTGAATTGTATTGAACTGATCCATACATCAAAGCTGCTCCAATAATAGTGTAAGTCAATGTACCTATAATTTCATATGATATAGATCTTAAGTATTTAGTTGAAATTAATAGTGTAAAATTTACAGGTTCACGTGTTTCTATAATTGCTTGATAAATTTGATTTTTATTAAAACCAACCAATGAAAATCGGCCATTTCCAGTCCCATAGTCAGAAATATCATAAGTTAAACCTCCAATTGTAATATTCATTGCTATATCAGATGGGAAATAATAATTTGAACCACTTCTAATTCCTTCAACAGATACATATATTTCTTCTTCACTCCAACTATTCTCAATTGCACTAACTTCAAGTGTTCCCCCATTACTTAATCCTTGCTCTGTTTTAGTGATGTTATATGTTTCCAATGCCTGAGTTTTATAAAATTCTTGGATATACTCCACTTTTATAAGTGTGTCAAAAACAACATCTGGAAAACTTTCAACCGAAAATAAAAATAGTCTATCTACAGGATAAATTATTCTGTTATCTATAGTTAAAATTCCATTTCCATTTGTGTCACCTGAAGTCAGTGAGTATTTGAATCCTTCATTTGTAGTAATATTTAAGTTTGTAAGTGTTGATAAATCTACTTTACTCCAGTTAGAGGTGTAATAACAGTTTGAAATCTCAAAAGTTATGTTATTAATTGCCCATCCTTCCATTTTGGAAAGGAGAGAAAGTTCGTTAGATACATTAAATTTGGAATATTGTACATTTATAGAATCTCTTATGAAAAATGCATCCACGATAATGTCTACAGTATTATCAAATGTACCTCCGATTATAAACTCAAAATTATTGTTATGAGTAGGACTGGCATAGTTTAGCTGTAAGCTGATTCCTGTCCAAGTTCCTTGAGCATAATTCCAACCACTATGTGTATCATTATCAAATACATAATAAAAGCCACCATAAGGATCTTCGATAGTGATATTGATATTTGAGATATCAGTGTTCCATGCAATGTTGTAGATATTAAATATGATTTCAGACAAGTTCCATTGATGTTGAATATCAGAAATCATAAAATTAAACTGATGATCAACAGTCTGAAAGAGAGTGTTCTCTATCGTGAGAGACTCTGAATCACTTCCATAGGAGTTAAGAGTCATATCAGCATTTTCCTGCCAATATGCTGTAGATCCCGTATCATCATTCTCTGATTGATTTAATACTACATCAATCTCTAAAATATTTAGCTGAAGAATTAAATCCGAAGGAATGGTGTATCCTGATTTATACGCTGATACAATAATTAAATAACTTTCGTCTTGAAGAACTTTTTTTGTATCTAAATCTAAATAATGTCTACCTTTATTTCCTGTTTCTTCCAAAAAGGATCCAGACTGAATAATTTCCCCACCAAGTAAGATTTTATAAGTCATTGAGTCTGCATAAGTGGGTCCTAAAAGATTTTCATAGCCCATTTCTACTTTACTTACATTAAATAATGCCCTTAGCTTTAAAATCGAACCCCATTCTATATCGATATAATCTGTAGGATTTAAAGAGATAAGTTCCGTTTGAAATAGATTTAGATCGATTGAAATTCTGAATTCCAAAGAAACTTTATTCACCACAGTAAAACTATAGTTATAAACTGAAGCAGGACCTCCAAGCGTTTCGTTGAATGGTTTATTCACACCAAAAAATTCGATTTGTATACAAAAATCTCCACCGATCCCAGCGGAATCTAACCATCGTAATGTTGCTTCACCATTAAGATCAGTAGTTAAGTTTACTATGCTTGCTCCTAAAGGAGTATTCACAGTAAATTTAAGTTTCGCACCACTGACAGGAGTCGGGGCAGTATGAGTAAGTACTTTAAAGTTCACAGTTGTAAGATCCACTTGAACTTGGATTGTAGTATTTTTTGTTGTGATATCTCCTGAATCCAATGCAAGTGTTGAAGGGCTATACCTAACATCACTATAGTATATGGTATAATTATATACGGAAGGTGAAGCATCCAACCACCAAAAAGTTGCATGTCCCGAAGGATCTATATTACACTTCTTAAGTATATGAGTATCATTTCCAACCATTATCCATCCGGAATCAACTGGATTACTATCAAGATCTATTATTTCAAAGAAATGGGAGGTAACATCGCATATTAAAGTGACATTGTGATTGGAACTGTCAAGTAAGAGGGCTTGAGTTGTAATATTCACAATTTCCGTTACACTTGCAATATTTGAACTTATGGTTGCTGTGAAATTATATTCACCTTCAATAATATCAGCAAAAAATACTGTACCTGTATCATCAGTGATACCACGTTCCATTAACTGAGTTTTTTGGTATAATGAAACAGTAACATTAGGGAGAAAATTACCGTATAAATCAATAGTCGCAATTTGCGCATCTATATACACTAAAGGTTTCAAGGACATTTCAGGACCTACTAGAAAGAAAGTTGAAGGATCATACTGATTGTTATATTCAGTAATTATCCAACCATCTGATCTTGCTACATTAGAAATACGAACTTCATCAATAATGCCATTAACGTATGATGTGCCAGCGTCAGATCTTCTAGCGATGCGGAATGGTAGAGAAGGATCATTCAGAGAAGGAGCAACTCCAGTGGTTCTTATCGCTACTTCAGTACCATTGAAAAATAATTTTGAATATTCATTTGGTTTGAATACTCCTGCGATATGGTACCATCTGTTTATTCTGACACGCTCATATCCAGTAATTATAGTATTAACTCCGTCTGGTGAATAACGAAACATAGCCCAGCCATCTGGTGCAATAGCAATATCATCATCAAAACTAATATCCCACCCTCTTTGACTGGATCCCCCACTTTTCACCACTATATAATCATTACCTACATAATTGACTTTAAACCAAGCTTGAACGGTAATTTCACCGGTAATTTGAACTTCTCCAGGATTTCCAAAATCCAAGTAATCATTTACACCATCAAAATCTAATGCTCTTCCAATCATCCCCGGAACTTGATCAGATAAGGTCATTGAACCATAAGCGATACCATCACTAGAAGGAACAGTATTATCTTTTATTTGTGGGGGACTACCGGACGGATCCTCATTTAAATGCCAAACACCGACATAACCAGAATTCCATACACGAGAGGGTCTCTGTTGTGAGGTAATGGATGCATTACCATAATACATAGAAATGTTAGTATCAAAAGCTGTGGATAAGTAGGGAATCCTTATCCAAGCGATCAATTGAGCATGGGTACCACTGTAAGTCTGATTAAACTCTTCTATCTGATAATCAAGCCATTGACCGTCTAAGGAAAATGCGATGTCATCGCCATCACTTTGAACATCATATCGCAAATCTTCATCAATAATTGAGAGTAGAAAAGGAAAATTTACATGGCTCCCCGTTCCATTAATTTTTGTGTGGTCAATAGTTATTGTTTTATAGAAGTTAAAATAATTTACATTAGGAGGTTGATTAGCTACTAATTGTTCACTCCCGACTGAATAAAACGAGCTTGGATCATATTGATTGTAATATTCTGTTAAAATCCAACCAGCAGATCTTTCTACATTAGATACTCGTATTTCATCAAATTTTCCTAGAACGTTTGTTCCAGAATAGTAATTGTTGCCTCCCCATAACCAATCGTCGAGAGTAGCTAATTGGACCCAAAATGTAGGTACATTCTCTATAGTAAAACTCAAGGAAATTCCATCTAGATAGATTTTTACACTTCTTGTAGCATAATTAAGAGTTACTACAAGATATTGCCATACGTTATCAGAAAAGGGATTAGGTGCAAGATTGTAATTTGAACTAAAACCCCATGGGTAAAAGTAACAATTACCAGTAGGTTGCACTGCCAATTCAAATGCATCTCGTAAAGATGTTGGGGGTGGGGTTGGATTTGCATAGAAACTATTAGTTTGTGTCAATATACGTTGATAAGCTCCGTCTGATGGATCGACCCAATTTATCCATAATGATAGCGTGCCTTCATCTACTACCGAATCTAGACTTGTGCTATCAGGTATATGAATCATATCATCAATTCCATCTAATTCATATCCTTCTCCAATTTGGCAGGGAACTAAGTCTGAAGTCGTCATAGATCCTAGAGTTGTACCATCATTGTTATAAACACTACTATCATGTACAATTCCAGTTGGAGATTCCTGTAAATGCCACACACCCACATAATTATTCCATACAGCGCTAGGATTTTCTTGGGAAGTCATCGTTGCATTACCATAATACATTGTAAAAGTTGTGTTCACTGTTGAGTATAAAAATGGTATTTTTACCCAAACTCTTAACTCAGCTTGAGTACTACTATATGATTGATTAAACAATTCAATTTCATGATTTAGCCAGTCTCCGCCCATTGAAAAAGCAATGTCATCCCCGTCAGGTTGTACGTGATATTTAAGATCGGTATCAATTAAGGAAATTAGTACGGGAAAATTAATATGAGTCCCTGAACCATAAACATTATCTTCATCAATAGTTATCGTTTTATAATAAGCAAAATAATGGATATTAGGGGGTTCAGAGGTTACTATCTGTTCTGAACCAATTAAATAAAATGAATCTGGATCATTTTGATTTTGATATTCTGTATTTATCCATCCTGATGAGTGAGGTCTGCTGGATATCCGAACTTCATCAATCTCTCCATCAAATACCTCTCCTGTCCAAGCTTGGTTAAATCCTATATAAAAAGGATTATCGTTCGTGGCTAAAGTTCCAATACCAAAATTATGGCTTCCAATAGACGAGCCATTTACATATAAGTATCCTATAGAAGTGGAACTTTGATAAGAAAAAACAACGTGTTGCCAGGTCCCTAAAGAAATAGGTGTATTTGTATCCCATTCATTATACGAACCAGAAGGATTTGAAAGACCAATATAAAATTCACCCCAATTGATTGCAAAATAGCACATATCATAATCGGAAACACTTCCACCACCCCAAGTTCCACCCATCTTACTTGCTATAGTCATCCATTTACTATTAGAATTTGGATTAATCCATGCTTCTACAGTAAGTTCATTGGATATATCTAAACTTGAATCATCTGAAACCTGAATTCTTTGACCCGAAGAATCAGTGAATCCAACAGAATTGTGAATCTTCCCATTTTGTCCTAAGTTAGGACTGTTAATATCTTGACCATCATTAGAATTTGATGTAGAATCTTTAATTGAATTAGGTCCTCCACTCTCTTCGTTTAGATGCCAAACTCCTCGATAATTACTCTCCCATACCGCACTCGGATTTTGTTGTGAACTCATAGTAGAATTGCCGTAATACATTCTGATAATTGTGTCAATTACTCCTGATAAAGAGGGAATACGAACCCATGCAATCAATTGAGCATGTGTTCCATTACCGATTTGATTAAATAATTCTATCTCATGGTCTAACCAATTATTTTCAAAAGAAAAAGCGATATCATCCCCATCTGATTGAACATCAAAACGTAAATCTGGATCTTTTATAGAAATTAATACAGGGAAATCAACATAAGATACAGATCCCGCGACTTTATTATGATCTATCGCAATAGTTTTGTAATATTGAAAAATGATTGCATTAGGAGGGGCTTGTGATTTTAATCTATCATCGTCTATAATTTTTTCTCTATCTTTTTGAATATTTTGATTGGAACCAAATTGTAATAAAGGAAAATTTAGAATAATAGGTAAAATCAAAAGAAATAAAAGAATTCCAAGTGTGTTAATTTTGGATTTTATAGATTTTCTATAAATTTTCATTACTAAATTTTACTCTTTTTTAAAATAGTTAAGTTTTGTTATATAAATTTAATAAAAACATACACATATCATATATATATATTTAGAGGATCAAATAAAAACGAAAGAATTTAAGGTTTAGATATTAATAGAAGATAGATTTTCACGAAAAAAATAGTTCATCATTATATTTGGAGTAAAATACTAAAAGATAAATTAATCTAATCTAATAATTAATATAGAGAAAAAATAATCATAACATAAAAAAGAAATTCGCTGGTGTTATGCTATTTTACGACAAATCTGTATTTATCGAGATAAGATACAAATATACGCAAAGGAATTCGGTTTAGTACAACAGGATATTATTTTTGAAAGAATAGTAACTCCAATTATAGAAGATTCTTTTTCTAAAAATATAGATATTGTTGATTATAAAGATTATTACAAATTTAGAATTTCATATCAGAAAGAAAAAGGTTTCTTAGTATTATTTATTAATAGTATAAATGATCCTTTTAATAAAATTAAGAAAGAACTCAATGATTTTCTTGTAGAATTTCTAAATTTGATCAAGAATACTTCATTTGATTTTCAAAATGAGCAGGATATAGAGAAAATTGATCGATATGTTTATCCCATTCAAAATAGAATGCCTCCAGTAATATCATTAGTAGGACAATCTGGGGTAGGAAAAAC
>JBHLLU010000123.1:0-6216 GCA_048938895.1 Promethearchaeota archaeon | reverse complement strand
GGTCAATTCAGAGTCTCGTTTACTAGGAAATTCAAAGGAAAATTCAATTAAAGAGAAGATTAGGAATGTCTTAAGTACAATTAAGAGTACAATTTTGGATTCATTCCATAAGATTTACCAACCTGTGAAATTATTAGGAATATCAATGGGTAACACGATAAGAAGTGGTGAAACTGTTGCTTTAAGGATAAGAAGAGCAAATGCTCAGGCAAAATATAGAGTAGGTGACCTTATCCAAGTTGTCTCTGGTGATATAACTTACATACATAGGATAGTAAAGGTTGATATTCAATTCGGTGAAACAATCTATTATACTCAAGGAGATAATAGATTAACAAATCCAATTGTAGATCCAAAAATCACAGAAGACCAGATTATCGGTAAAGTTCACATGTCTAAGAGAGCTATTGATAAAGCTCTAACTCGGATTAAAAATGGAGAAACTACTATTGCCCATGCTTTAGGGATGACAATAACTAAAGGAATTACATCCTCTCATATAATCGGGGAAATGAATAAAATATTACAAGGGGTTTATGAATCCACAATTAAGGGATTTAGTAGGGATGTTGAAGCCCAATTTAAAGGAGATTTAGATTATGATACATTCTCGAAATCATTAGGTCCAAAATTTGATTATATTGCTAAGAATGAGAAACTAATAGAACCTGAATTATTAAATGCATTTCTTTCTGTTTTACATGAGTTAAGACGAATTGAAGATGATGCATCAACCCGAAGAAGTTATACAAATGCAATAAAGGATATAAAAGCATATGCCATTGAAAATAATATTCCAATTAAATATGTAAGTCCATATGCTCCTGAATTTAGTTCCGAGGCTGTTAGAGGTGCTCTTGTCTTAGATCATATAAATAAATTCGCAGGTTTTGACCTTTTATTTGGTGAGCAATTTTCAGATAGTATCTTTGAACAAACCAAAGTAAAAGATAAAAAGGGTCAAATAACATATATTTTGCAGCATTTTAGACTTTCTATAGAGCCATTTATACGAAAACAATCAATTTCTACTAAGGATATCTTAACTACTAATAATAAATATCACCAAGAATATGATCGTCGGTTAACAGAACAGCAGACAGAACAATTAATAGGTGCTTGGAATGAATTAATGGCAGAAGGATTAAAGAAAGGAGAAATAACAGCAGCAGACATTAGAAGAATATTTAATGATGTAATAGTTGGAAAAGGTAGCGACAAGGGAATTGTTTATCTGAAATACAATTGGAATTGTGAGAAAATGAAAAATGATATAAATGAATTTTTAGATAAAAAATTAAATAACGAACTTGATGAGTATATTGAAGAGAAATGGAAAAATCTCTATGAAAGATGGAGAATGAAACAAAGCAACAATGGTTTAACAATTGAAGAGCAAATCAATGAAGTTTATTCAACAATAAGATCAAAATATCTGGGAAAAGAAATGAAATACCAATTAAGTATATAAAATCTTGATATTTATAACAATTTGATGGATAATATAACTATAAATAATTGAAAATTTAGAATTGAAAATGATGCAAGATGGAAAGAGAATAACACTTTCTAATCCATTACTAAAAACTATAAGATTAAACTTTAGAAAGCTAATTGATACTGCATTTAATGAGGAATATGAAAAATTAACGAATAAAATTATTCAACTTGAAAAAGCTCGCAGAAATCAGAAGGATGAGCATATTAAAACACAGATGAGGACAGAGATTAAGAGTTATAGGGAAAAGAAGAATTATTTAAATGATTTTTATTCCAAATCAATACTAAAGTGTGGAATTTGCCACACCCTTGAGGGAGATAGGATTTATTATAAACGATTTGACGAATGGTTCTGCCCTGATTGTTATAAAGAAAACATAAAGGGCTGGGGACCCTCAGATTGGGAACCACAATATCCCTTATCTAAAAATCAAGTGATTACCTTCTTGGAAGAATTGGATAAAGTAGTAGGGCAATGTCAAACTAATTTTGATTTATCTAAGGAAATATTAACGGGAATGGATATTCCCAAGAGTGAACAAAAGATCTTTTTAGATACCTTATATCATTACGGAGGGCATTGTGACTGTGAGATAATGTTGAATGCTGCTCCCAAGGTTTTAGCGGATTTTGACATCAAAGAGGAGGATTAATTTTATTTGTCCTTTTATCAAATTTTAATTAATCTTTTTCCCTCCCCCGTGGTGCCCCCTCCTGAAAAAGTAGGCTATAGACTTCTCTTTAAATATGATCAGCAAAATTTAACAGTACCAGTACCAGTCACATGTTCATCCATTAGAAATCACAGCCTTTATGCTTGTAATTTCCAATAGAATTCACTTCCTCATAAAGGATAGCTGAAAACCTTCTTTTCCATTTCAGCATATCCAAAATTTTCAAGTCAAAATTTATAGTTAACATTTTTAAAGAGTTGATAAAATATTATTTTTTATGTATTGTAATTTTTAGTCATTAATATAACATAAGGGGTCGTTGGTTTTATAAATTATATCAATTGGGATGAAGAGATTCACACACATAATGTGTGCAACAATTTCCTCACAAATAGATAGTTTTCATCCCACATTTAGTGTGATCAGATCAGGGAGAAAGTTACCTTTTCAACAGATCGAGTGGTCAAAATGAATATAATTTCGTATGTTTTCGTATTTAATTGTGAGGACAATTGATTAGTCTTTTTGTAAAGTAAAAATTGTACAAAGATATTCTTTTTATATAGTTGAACTCTCTTCTTTTAATTAATCCTAAAAATCAGATGTTATAATTATGTTCAATTCAGGTAAAGAATTTAATCAGAAGAAGCTTTTTTTACATTTTAATGGTTTAATAGATAAATATATGAATAGATTTGTGGGTAAACATAAAAATAAATTAGGTAATTTTGAAAAACTACAGTATTTACATAATGAATTTGTATATAAAGCATACTATGCTTATTCTATACTACAACGCATGAAGTTAATGAAAGAAAAAGCATTTAAACCTCAATTTGAAGCCATAAAGCCTAATCTTAATCTAAAAAATGAAACAGAAATATTATATTCTTCATTTCTTACTCGAGAATATATGTATTTTATAATGCCATTTCTTAATACAGTATTTCTTCTTCAGGATAGAATATTACTTATCCTTGGAAATTATCTTAAAATTAAAGAAAAATTGCCAGAAAAACTCCCTACGTATTATTATGGTTATAAAGAAGGAAATAATCTTATTTTAACAAAATTCCCAGAAACAATACAAAAACTAATTTTAGTTTATTGGAAAAAACATGGAGAACGGATAAGGTCTTATAGAAATTTGGATCAACACCATTATAATTTATCTTTTCATACATTTTATAGAATAAAAACAAAAGAGGAATTTGTAGTTTACCTTCCTGATAAGTATTCAAGCAATTTTGAAAAACTTAGCTATAGTAAAAAAATAGTCGCTTTAGATTATTTTGAATCTGAATTTAATGCATTTCATGATTTAGTTGAAAGTCTCGCAAAAAGTGTTGATGTAAACCCAAAAGAATTCCAACCTTCCCATTCATTAATACCGTTAGAAGATTTAGCACAATATGAAAATGGAGAATTAATCTCTATTTGGATAATTGGAAATGAAGTAATTGAAACTCGAATAAGTAAAGATAATGAACCTAATTCAAAAGCTAAAAGAATTGAAATGAAAAAAAGTCCAAATACAGTTACAGAAATAAATTGGAAATTTAAGTAATAGTATTTATTCCATATATTTTTCAACAGGGGGCACCACGGGGGAGGGAGGTAAAAAAAAAGTATAATTATTATGAAAATTTCACATAAAAATTGAATAACTGAAAGGAAAACAATATTATTCTTCTATTTACTATCATATACTCCTCTTGTTATTAGATGAATCCGTTTAAGTTTTTCTGGATATTTTTTAATAGGATTTCCAGAAAGATTAGCATAAGTAAGGTTTAAATTTTTTATACATTCGGGAAAATCTTGTAAATGATTATTTTGAAGCCCAATTACTCTTAAAGATGTTAATAGGCTAATAGATTCTGGAAGTGATTCTAATTGATTATTATCCATATAGAGCTCCATTAATCCCTCCATTTCACCTATGGTTTCTGGAAGAGAGTTTAAACTATTATCATCAAGGACAAATTTTTCAAGTTTCTTCAGGTGATTGATAATTTTAGGAATTTCCTCTAACAAGTTACTATTTAGAAACATAACTTCCAAGTTTTTTAAATTACCAATACATTCTGGGAGTGATATTAATTCATTTCTGCTTAAATCTAAAGATTGTAAATTCTCAAGTTTACAAATTTGATCAGGAAATTTCCTTAAATTACTATCAGCAATTGTTAAATCTTTAAGATTTCTTAAAGAACCTATAGAATAAGGTAAAGTAGTAATATTGCTGGAAAATATTGTTAATTCTCTAATTTTTAAAAGATCCCCAATGGATTCAGGCAGGTGTGCAAAGTTTTTATCACTAATTAACAATCTTTCAAGTGAGGTCAATGAACTAATACTATCCGGTATTTTAGGGATATTACATTCATCTATAAAAATATAAATGATTTTACCATTTTTTTCTCTTAATGATACTGGTTTACTAGCATTTTTTTCGAGTTCCTCAATTATTTCTAACTCTGACCTTAATATCTTTCTTCTTTTTTTTTCTAAAGCTCTCTCCTCAGTATTCATGTTATATTATCTAAATAAATTCATTATTAATATATAAAAAGGGATTCTTAATTTATGTAATTAGAGATTCAATTCCAAGAATTTCAAAAATATTAAAATTTAAATTGTTTACAAATAACCACATAACCATTTTTCTTGCTGTTTTTGTAACGTCTTTGTTCAAATATCTTTCAAAAGCTCTTCTATCAGTAGCACCCCACTGATTAGGAGCTTGACTTTTCAAAATTCTTACGATCGCTCTGTTTATTTTATCCTGCCACTCTTTACCTGCTTGAGGAGGATTTGGATCATAATTCACATCGATGGATATATCATTATGTGTAAGAAAATTATCTCTTGTTAGACCGCTAGGTCTTCTTTTTGGAACAGGAATTACAGAAGAAAATTCACAATCTCCTTTATTTTCATGTCCTTCTGCTGTTAACCAATGATGGAGTGGAGTTTGCAACCATTCCATAATATCAATCTGTTGTCCAGTCCAGGGATTTCTAAATTCACATAATATCCCAAAGAAAAGACGTTGTAAGTGTTGACAACCATCATTTTCCACCCAAGCTTTATGATAGGTATACTTCCCCGTTCTTGCATCTTTTATAAGATTATCTTTACGTAATTGTCTTAATTTCATAAGATCCCCATTTTCTTGAGCTTGTCTATATTCTGTTAAGAATCTTCTAAACTCGACTTCTTTATGTTCATAATACGCTCCTAAAGTTTCATATAATGTGCTTTTTAGCAATACTTTCGTATTTAGATTTTTTGGATTTTTTCGTGGATTTTCAATTCTTTCCTTCCCAACCTTGAAATAATCTTTCTCTATATCATAATTCTCGAATTCTTCGATGATTTCGTTCATATATTCTTCACTAATTCCAGGGATTTTCTCTTTTAAAGTTGATTTAATTAAATCCTCAAGTTTTTCGTAATTCTTATAATTATTAAAATCTAATCTTTTTACTTCAAATATGTCTTTATTTTCGTTAATTTCCATTTTATCTTGTAATGGATTTCTAAGATCGGATTTCTCTGGCATAGCATAGGCTTCAATAATAGATAATTTCCCTAGCTTCGCAAGTTCTTGAACTCTATCAAAAGCATTTTCGGATAAATCCGTTATTCCAACAATATCTTCTTCGGATACCAATGAATCATCTACATACTGATTTGTTTCTGGATTAATACCTTCAGTGACATAAAAAGTCTTACCATTTGATTCATAAACATACTCAATTCTATGAATTATAATTACATCATCTCTTTCGAATGCAATAATATCACCTTCAACATATTGAGTACCTTTTGGCATTACTATAATGGGAACTCTACTACCTTGCTTTATTAAAGGATCCATTGAAGGGCTTTTCACTTCTGCTAATACGATATTTTTGATAGTTAGCTTAAGATTTTCAATGAAATTTCCTAGTAAACGGGACTCTGAATTGACCTTTCCATTCAAATTTCACAGAAAATTGGGACAAAATTTAAAAAGGCTCGAACCTTGTGTCTC
>JBHLLU010000122.1:1768-6341 GCA_048938895.1 Promethearchaeota archaeon | reverse complement strand
CAAGACGAAGAAAATAAAGATTCTGAACCTGAAAATAACTATTATTAATATATAAAACCTAATTTATTTTCATATTAATTTTATTTGATGAAATTTATCATCAAAACATTTATATCTTAAAAAAATTTGAGATTAAATATTATGCCAACTGCAACCTTAGAGGGACCTCCAATTGAGGATGTTGAGATAAAGAGAATATTAGTGGGAGAAATAACAGATGCTCTTGAAAAAGCCTACAAAATGCCAAGAGAAGTCTTTACAGTAGTAATTAAGGAGAATCTTCCCAATAATGTAGGCGTTGGAGGAAGATTACTTATTGATAGAAGATAAAAATTATTATCTACTTATTTTTCTTTTTAAATGTTTAATGGATAGTTCCCATATGTTTCTGAAGCTTCAATCATCCATTTCAACCGTTCAACAGAAATACCAGGATGAAAATTAGCGGGTGACAACATGAATCCTCCACCATGCCCTAGAGCTTTAATCGCACTCTTGACGGCATCTACTACCTCAACCTTTGTGGCATCAACTAGAATATGTCTTGTATCTATGTTTCCCGATAAGCAAAGTTTATGGCCAATCTTTTTCTTTACAAGGACAGGATCTACAAAAGGGAGTTCTAAACACTGAAGACCATCAAATCCGGAATTTACAATGAAATCTAATAGAGATGTTATATCTCCATCGGTATGTAGAATATATTTACCACCCCACTCATGAATAGCATTTGAAACTTCTTGATAGCAAGGTAAAAGATATTTATCAAAATATTTGGGATTAATCATAGGACCTCCCTTATGTGCAATATCTCCACCTTCTAAAAACACTTTTGCACCACAATCTGCGTATGCTTTAAAAGCAGTAAGCACATAATCAGTAGTAAATCTAAATCGCTCTTCTATTAATTTTGGATCATTTTTTAATGCTCGTGCAAAATTACCCATTCCCATTCCTTGCCAAACAGGCGGGAATATTGAGGTTAAAGCATTTTGAGCAATAATACATATTTCTTCCTTAATATCTCTACATTTTCTTAAGATACCTTTATAGAATTTCTTCGCTTTCCTATATTCTTCTTTTAAGTCTGGTTTAGGAAAAGCTTCCCAATCTTCACGATTTTTAATATATCCTCCATAATAATCCGGATATGGATTCCCTTCTATATTTCTTACTTTATGTCGCTTCCCAAAACTATCTGACATCTCTGTTATATTCTCAAAAATAAATGGGATGTATTGAACCCCAACTCCATCAAGTCCAATCTCGTATCCTGCTCTAACGGCTTTAGCTAGAGTAGAAATCTCAATATCAATTAGGATAGAATTAATTCTATCAACCCAGTCTTCTGGATATTGTTGTTCGAGATCATCAAAGACATCAAATACTGTTCTTTCTGGTTTTCCTAAAATCTTATCAGCTACATTTCCATCAATATGTATTGTATGAGTAGGAATTTTGTCAGGTTCCTCCAAGTTTAGAGCAGTCCAAATTCGTTCAAAACTATTCATATAAATATTCTCGATGCTGCAATATTTAATATTTTTTTACAAGGAACATTTAAAAAAGAGGGATGTCTAAGTTAAAAGGATTCGTTTTTAATTTCCCTCTATATTCCTTCCAAAATATGGGCATACCCTTTCACATTACCATTTTTCTCTTAATTCATGTCTAAGTGAGAATATTTATAAAGATATAAATTGAAATCATAAATCATGAAACCAATTAATCTTTACAAAAAAATCAATTCTGAGCTTGCACTATTGACTGTTATGTTTCTGTTCTTTTTCCAACTTGTTGGTGATTTAATTCAGTCAATATATATGTTAGACTTATTGAATTTAGAATTAGACGAAAAAGCGTTAGGGCTATTATTCCTAATAACACCTGTCATTTTGTTGGCCTTTAAACATAAGATTCCTAACTATTTAATTGACGTTGTTGCGTTAATTACGATATTAACACGTTTAATTTCTCCATTACTAAACACTGAAGAAAGAATACTAATATCAGGGTTGGGAGTTGGATGTTTCATGCTTTTTCTCCCAATTTATCTTTTTAATCATGAAGAAAGTGAGGGAAAATTAGCATTAAATTTAGGTGCAGGACTCGCTTCAGCTATTCTCTTATCAATAACATTCAGAACCTTGAATTCTTCAGTTGATATTTCAACCTATGGAATTTTTCAATTCATAGGTTGGATTGTTGGTATAATTGGGATTCTCTCATTATTAGGCCGGGTGATGGTAAAGCGAATTGAAACCCCAATTGAAGATCAAAATGAGAGGGATATTCATTCTCAAAGTGAAGGAAAGCCCGTTAGATGGAATATACTTAAAGGTGTAAAGTTACTTTGTCTTGGTTTAATTAGCATTTTAACTCTTAATTACTTTGCATTTAGCAGCCCTACTGTGATATCTAGGTGGACTGAAGGAGATTATATAGTGATTACAATAACGATTACTGTTATGGTGGGTTTAACTGTGCTTGTTTTAACATTGAAACCAGAGGTACTAAAAAGATTAAATTCGCAAATTCTTTGGGCATGGAATGGTTTATTCATATTTTCACTTGTCTTAAGTATCGCGATCCATACATTTCCGTTCCCTACTAGCTCTACTTCAGATCCAGTTGTTATTGACCGACCAATTTATTGGTATTATTATGTCCCATTAGCATTTACGATTGTGTTATTACCTATAATATTTATTGATTTTACAATCTTATCTCGAGAACTTATAAGGAAACGACCAACCCCCTCTAAGTTAGGTGGTGGTTTTGGGGTAGGGAGCTTGTTCTTCATTTTAGTTTCGTTTATACTGATCTTTACTAACGTTTGGGGCTATGTAGAACCAGTCAGTCAAATTTTTCGTAATTTATTCTGGCTTCCTTTCTTATTAGTTGGGATTGCAATCCCTATTATGGGAAAAGCAGCCTTTAAAAAACGTGCATTAGAACTTAAGTCATTTTTTACTAAATTGCAACAAAAAAGAATTATTGCTTTATTTTTAGCTATTACTTTAGTTGGGACAAGTGTTTCAGCTTTAGTCTGGGAATTAAGGCCAAAAGCTAAAGGGGGAAGCGGTGTCACTTCGCTTACTGTAATGACATATAATATTCAGCAGGGAGTAAACATTACAGGAGATATAAATTATGATAAACAGTTGGCATTAATAAAATCAGTGAAACCTGACATTATTGGCTTACAAGAAAGTGATACAGCTAGGATTTCAGGAGGGAATTCAGACGTGGTACGGTATTTTGCTAATAGGTTAAATTATTACTCGTTTTACGGACCAAGAACAGTTACTGGTACATTTGGAGTGGCTATTTTATCAAAATATCCAATTGTTAATCCCGTAACGTTTTTTACGTATAGTGATACAGACGAAATTGGTACGGTTGAAGCCCAGGTGAAAGTTGGAACTACAATATTTAATATCTATATAAGTCATCCTGCAGGAGGTGATGATGCGAAATTAGCCCACATACAGGCTTTAATGGATCGTATCAATGGTAAAACTAATGTTATTTCAATGGGTGATTTTAATAGTAGAGAAAATTCAACATACTATAATGCCTCTGTTGCATTATTACAAGATGTATGGTTAACGAAGTTATCAGGAGGAATAGACGGACCTAGTTATGATATATCAGAACGGATTGATTATATTTTTGTCTCACTTACGTTTACAGTCTCAGAAACTTGGTATATCACAGATCCACAATCAGATCATCCTGCTTTATGGACAGAAATACAGTTTTAACTATACTTTTTTTTATTTTTATTATAATTCTATATTTTATTATATGACATTTAAAAAAATTATGAATTTTAACTAAATTATGAAATTAGATAAATTAAAGGAAATATTAGAAGAAAGATTTGGTAGGGATGCGGATTTTTTGAATTTCTTGGTTGAGAAATTAAAATTGCCAAAAGATTCAAGAGTATTGGATGTTGGTACTGGAAGGGGGATAATGGCAATTACTTTGGCATTGAATGGATATAATGTTATTACCGGGGAACCTGAGGGTACTTATTGGGCTGATTGGAGATCTTCTGCTAAAAAAGTTAATGTAGAAGACATGATCGAATTCATACCTTTAAACGCTGAAAATTTAACATATAAAGATGGTGAATTTGATGCTATTTTTCTTTACACAACATTTCATCATATCAACGATAAAGAACGTGCATTAAGCGAATTGCTGCGTGTGTTAAAAACTAATGGATTGTTAGCGATTATCGAATTAACAGATGAGGGAGTAGAAGTAGTTAGAAAAACTTACCCCAGTCATCCTGATGCTGTAGATCCAAGAGATTTTATGCAAGATCCAGATCTTCATATAGAGGTTTATGAGAGTAAATACCTAAATGCGTATGTATATAAAGAGAAAATAGAATGATTAGGAGCATGTGTTAAATGAAACAGATTGAGATCCCGTATAATCTTTCTTTAAAAAATCCAATAGAAGAATATGCTGAAGTAAGAAGAAGCGAAATTCATGGATTAGGTTTATTTGCTAAAAAACTAATTCCAAAAGGTACAGTATGGTGGCACGCTCGTAA
>JBHLLU010000122.1:0-1668 GCA_048938895.1 Promethearchaeota archaeon | reverse complement strand
GTTGATAGAATTTTTAAGTAAAACTTTGATACTTTTTTAGCAATGAATCCTCCTAAAAGAATTCCAATCCAAGCTACAGAAATTAATGCTAAGAATGAACCTAACCATACTTCAATCGGAGCGTCATAAATTGAAGCGAGGGAAATTGTTAAGAGTTGAGTTTTATCTCCTAACTCCATTAAAAAAATATATATGAATCCTGAGAAATAGGGATTAGCTGTAAGTTTAGAAAATTTAGAACTAGTTTCGGTTGAAATTTTGGATATTTTATTAGAGCTGTTTTTATTATTATCATTTAATTCGGGATTTTTTCTTTTTAAGTAATTGGTTTTTATATTAAATGCCTCGATAATACCAATTAAAATAAAAACTACTCCAGAAATTATAGATATAATAAATACTGGTATAAATTTAGTAATAATGGTGCCAAAAAAAACACCAATTGAAACTAAAATTACAAATCCAAATGTAACACCTAATCCAACTTTATAAAATTTATCATGTTCTAGAGCGAGATTGAAAACTATTAGCTGAGTTTTATCACCTAATTCTCCTACAAATAGAATTCCATAAACAATTAAAATTGTAGTAAAATCCACAATTAAAGTAATTAAAAGCGACTAATATTTATTTACCCTTCTCTTTACTTTTCAATAAATTTCATTGATACTGTAAAAAAAAATAGAATTTACTCTGTTAGTTTCATTTCTTTTCGGATTTTTTTGAATCCTTTAATAAGTTTCAATACTGAAAATCCTCTAAATGTTTTCCCGTTATCCTTACAACTAGGTAAAGCATAAGGAATGACATTTTTACAACTTTCTTCAATGTCTGTCATTACATATTTTTTAAGTAGGGAAAATTCACGTTCAAATGCTTCTGGATCTTTCCAAGCTTCGATAACTTGTGCGGATGTTGTTAATTTGGTATTTATCATTCCTGGGAAGAAGATATTTATCTTAATATCCTCATCTTTATTTCTCAATTCTTCTGCTAGACACCTAGAAAATGAAAGAACACCACCCTTAGAAGCAGAATAAATTGTCATATGCTCTAATGGCCTATCAGCACCTCCACCACCGAGAGTAATTATTCTTCCATATTTTTGCTTTATCATATGAGGAAGAACAGCAGAAATAGAGTTAATAACCCCAATAAGGTTAGTTCCAATTACAGATTTAGCGTCGTTATTTGCTTTTTCAAGTGGAATGTATTCAAAGGGACCATACTCAATATTTATTCCTGCATTTGCTACTAAAATCCGAATCGAACCAAAAGTTTTGAGTATTTCATCCACAACTGATTTAACATCAGAGGGATTTGATACATCACATCTAATTCCTATAACTGAGTCCCCAAATTTTTCCTTAAATTCAGATAATGTATTATTAACGTGTTCTTCTTCACGAGAGCAAATCATAACCTTACACCCTTCGAGAAGAAATAGCTCAGCTATTTTTTTCCCAATTCCACTGGTGGATCCGGTTATTATGGCAGTTTCATTTTTCATACTCAATTGATAATCACTTTTATCTTTAAGATTTTTAAGTAATTAATTGTTAAAGTTATGTAAATTTTTCAGTTAAATTCCAAAATTTCTCAAATAATCTTAAAATATAGAAGACGAAGATAAAAAATGACTAAAAATAAAATTCCACCAGGATGTTA
>JBHLLU010000060.1:0-23708 GCA_048938895.1 Promethearchaeota archaeon | reverse complement strand
AAATTCTAGGGAGCAGACTGGGGCTCCAATTTCGATTTTATTACCAGATATGGGATTAAGTACTGTAATTGATAAAAGTCAAATAAATAATCCTGATTTAAAAAGGGCTGCTAAATGGAATACACGTATAACTTGGCAAAAACGTAATTTATTAATCGCTTCTACTGAGTTGAAAAGAATTGCTAGTAATCTAAATCTACCTAATCACATAAAAGAAGAAGGTATGCGGCTATATATCGAAGCATTTAAGAGAAAATTACTTCGAGGAAGATCCATTAATGCTATGGTTGCTGCCTGTTTATATTTAGCTACTAGACAAAAAGATATTCCAAGAACACTTCTAGAAATATTAGAAGAAGCTTCTGTATCAGCTAAAGATGTAAGAAGATGTATTAGTGTATTAACACGTGAAATGAATCTTAAAACGCAATCAACCGATCCAGTTACCCTTGTTCCACGATATATATCAGATTTGGAATTGGATTCGGAAATTGAAGCATTGACCAAGAAAATTTTAAGAACTTATATAAATAATTTCTCAATCAGCGGAAAGGACCCTAAAGGTTTATGTGCAGGAGCGATATATTTAGCAAGTAGGATTAAAGACTTAGAACTCACCCAACAACAGATTGTAAATTCAATAGGGGTGACAGAAGTAACTCTACGATCAAGATATAAAGAATTGAAGACTAAATTAAAATTAAAGGTCTAATAGAATTTCTTTTTTTTTTTGTTTGTTATCTTCTTTATTTAGGTTACATGATTTTTACCCTTTTTCAATTATTATTCCTGTACCACCTTTAGGATATTGAAATAATATTGCACCAGCATCACATACTTGGTAACAAGCAGCACATTCTAAGCATTTCAGTTGATAATCGTCAGTAATATAGATTTTTCCTTCTTTTTTGTGCCATAAATTCATAACACATATAATTAAACAACGGCCACATTTATTACATTTATTATAATCTATTGAAATGAAGTTACCTGTACCTGGATTTCGCTTAGTTAATCCTTCTAATTCTATATTCATTTCTTGTTAAGCACCTCTTTTCTTCTTTTTCTGTGGGAGCATTTCTAAAAGTTTAGGTAAAACTTTTATAATCTTCTTAGGATCCATTAATTTATCTAAATCATCTTCAAAAACCTTGGTTAATAAAGGAAGTACGTATGCCATTATAAATGGCGTCGCTTTAGGCATATATGATTTGACATGACTTATGATTTGATGTACTCTTTTAGTATGAGGTTGTGACCAATCAAATATTCCTCCAATAATTTCCATTATCATAGGAACAAACCAAGACATCGTTTCTTTAGGGCTAAACGGTAAAGCTTTCCATATTTTCCATAACTCAAAACCAGCCTCAAACTCTTTTCCAATACTAGTTTTTTGCCAATTTTCATCAAACTTTTTAAGATTTGCGATAGATACATCCCCAGAGGGTATGAAGTCAGAGGCTACCTCTGCCGCTATTTTTCCTGTTACCATCGCAGGATATATTCCTTCTGCCTCAAGGGGGCATGGAAACCCCCCAGCATCTCCAATTAATATAATACCATCACCGTGAGTATTATAAGGATAATCTAACCAAGGAAGTAGGTGTGCCTGAAGTTCACGTGGTTTGGCATCAAGAATTTTTAGCAATCTCTGGTAATATTTAAGATTAATTACGCGGTTTAAATAATATAGCGGATTTTTATCCCACCAATTCATCCAGTTGCCTAATCCTTGATGAAATCCATCATTAAAAAAAACTTGATATGAAGATGGAAAGGTTGATCCCCACCATATCCCTAATGTTTCATCACCCATTATATCATCAATTTTTTCTGAAGGAGCATAAAAATCATATTGCGGTACTAATGTGACTTGATTCTGTTGCCATTTTGTTCTCAATCCAGATTTTTGTGCTACAGTTGATATAACACCATCTGCGCCAATAACAAGAGGAGCTCCATATTTTTCTCCTTTTTCATCAATCACGCCACAAACTTTACCGTTTTCTTTCATTAAATCAACAATCAACGTTGAAGTCTTTAACTCAGCACCAGCATCTATAGCAAATTGAGCAATCCATGGGTCAAACTCACTACGATACACATTCATGGTAATCCATGATTTTGCAGGTTCGTATGATACTGATTCTGTAGGTCGAGCCATAATATAACCTGCCACAATATCATCTTTATTTATAAAATAATTACGTGAGGCAGTTCCAGCTCTCATTGAAGGACACTTATCAGGAGTCAATTCTTTCATCATTGCAGGAAAATCTCTAAACATACGTGGTCCTAAACCGCATCCTGATGAATTTTTTTCACCTGGCTTACGACCACGCTCAAAAAAAATTGTTTTTAATCCTTTCTCTGCCGCAATTTTAGCTGCCATCGAACCTCCTGGTCCAGCACCAACGATAATTAAATCAAAATTTTTCATTTGAATTTCCTTTTTAAAAATCTTTTAGAAATAATATTTGTTAAATAATGCTCATGAGATATTTAAAAATTTAGTTTTTTAATGAAAATATCTTAATAGATGGAAATATTTTTCCAACCAAGAGATATTAGATAAATAAATTTAATCATGAATGATGATCAGATTTACCAAAATCTAGTTAAGATCTGTGGATCGAAATTTGTATCTAATAAAAATGAATTATTAGAAAAATTTTCTTCAGATTTAAGTTTTGTCGAAGGTCACAAACCTAAATATATAGTTTGGACAAACAGGGGAAATCAGATCGAGAGAATTTTAAAACTAGCGAATAATATTGGATTTTCAATAATTCCCGTAAGTTCTAATTCACCTATACGCTATCATGGGGATACGATCCCATTACGGGATAATTGCATTATACTAGATCTTTCTAGGATGAATAAAGTCTTGAATATCGATAGAAAAAATAGAGTTATTATGGTTGAATCTGGTGTCTCATTTGGACAAATCATTCCCCTTCTCCAAAAAAAAGGGTTGAGACTTTTAATCCCACTCCATCCGAGAAATAGTAAATCTGTACTTACCTCAGCACTTGAAAGAGTTCCAACAACAATCCCCCGATATCAATGGGATAGTTCTGATCCACTATTGTGTACTGAAGTTGTTTTTGGAACCGGAGATCTATTTAGAACTGGTACTGCTGCAGGTCCTGGAACAATTAAGCAACAACAAAAATCAGGTCAAGCACAGGTAAATCCTATGGGACCGACTCAATTTAGTCCTTTTAGGTTAATTCAAGGAGCTCAAGGAAGTTTAGGGATAGTAACTTGGGCTACTCTTAAATTAGAGCTTTTACCTACAATTAGTAAAGTTATCCATCTTCAATCAGAAAATTTACAGGATTTATTAACTTTGCAGCAACAATTATTAAAATATCGATTAGGTGATGAGCTATTAATTTTAAATAACATTAATTTAGCTTGTTTACTGAGAATGCAACCTCAAGATATTAAAGAATTTAGTAAATCTTTAGATAAGTGGAACTTAATTTTAATATTAGCAGGCCAAGGAACATTAGCAGAGGATAAGATAAAATACCAAGAAGGAGATTTTAACGAAATATTGAGAAATCTAAATCTTGATCATTTAAAAAGAGAGAGTGTGATAAATGAAGATGAGATACTTAAAGCATTAAATTGCTCAACTCAGCATCCCTGGAGAACAAGATTAAAGGAAAGCTTTCAAGATATTTTCTTTATTACTAATTATGAGAAGATAATCGATTTTATAGCCATGGTAGAAAATGAGATCTCTAATGACCTTGGAATTTATATTCAAGCTATCAATCAAGGAACATCCTATCACTGCGAATTTAATATATTCTATAATCTTAGAGATAAAGGAATTATTAATAAAAAATTCATGGAACTAAGTATTAAACTTATGGATAAGGGTGCTTTCTTTAATAGGCCATACAGTTTTTGGGCTAAAGAAGTCTTTAAAAGGCATGAAGAATCAACTCAAATAGCCCTCAGAAAAGTAAAAAAGATTTTTGATCCTAATAATGTGTTAAATCCCGGGGTTTTATGTTTTGAGGACTATTAAAAAATTTTTAAATTTTAAGGTTTTAAATGCTTTTCATTTTCATAAATATTAAATAATCTTTCTTTTATTATAGGAGAGTCAAAATAGTACTATTTTAAGCAATTGTGGTTATGAATTATGGAATATAATATCTTCTTAATCGAGGATGATGATGTACTTGTACAAAATTTAAAATTATTTATGGAAATGCATAATATTAATTTAGTATCATCTTCTAATGGAAAAAAAGGATTAGAACTTCTTTCAAAACTTGAACAGCTTCCAGATGTCATTATAAGTGACATACTTATGCCCGAAATGGATGGATATGACTTCTACATGAAAGTCGCAGAAAATACTGAGTGGTCAAGAATTCCCTTCTTCTTTTTATCAGGTAAAGCTGAACCTGATGATGTAAGATTTGGGAAAATGCTTGGAGCAGATGATTATATCACCAAACCCTTTAAAGCTAAAGAATTATTGAAAAAAATTAATAAAACTATCAAGAGACACCTAGAAAGGAGTAAAGAATCAGAGATTTTAGAAGAGGAACTAAAGGAAATATTAAAATTTGAAGAGCCTTCCTTAAAAATCCACCGAAGAGCTGACTTTTTTTATCTTTACTATTTGGTATGGAATGATGAATCTGAACCGATTATAAAAGACTATTTTCCTAAAAACGAAATTCCATCACTGAATCTTAGAAATCTTACAACTCAACTATATTCTACCCTTATAAAAATGTACAAATTTGAAGAACTGTCAGAATCAAGCCAATTTACACTTAGAGTGGTAAGGGATTTAGTAGATGCTTATGCCTTAGTAGATAAATTAGAAAATGGTTCACAAAACAATGGAGGTAGTTTCATGTTGTGTGCTATTACTCCAAATTCTCATTATTTACAATCTAAAATGATTAGAGACGTTCTCAGTAAATTCGCTTCTAAAATTAAGGCAAATAAGGAATGGGATGTAAAAGACTACTGGGAACAATTGTTGGAAATTGATTAGGTTTTCAATCTTTCTTATCTTTCTTATATATATCTAAAAATAAGTATAAATTCAATTGAAAATTACTCTAATTCATTAGGAATTGAAGATTTTTAAGTGAATTATAATAATTTAGAATCACTAGGGGAATTTTTATCTCGTTGGATGAAAAAGAATATCAACAAATGATCAAACGTTGTCTTCGTTGCTCAATTTGTAAATGGATCCCACAATTGCAAATTAAAAGTAAAAAATATGCAAGTATTTGTCCTTCTATAGATTTATTTAACTATCATGTCTATAGTGGTGGGGGACGCATTATTTTAGCCCTTGCCTTGGAAATGGGAAGACTTCAACCTTCAGAAGAAGTGCGTGACATTGTATATAAATGTACTGAATGTGGAGGTTGTGCTATATCTTGTAAATTCTTAAATACATTAGAACCACTTGAAATTATAGGAAAACTCAGAGAAAAATTGGTTTCTTCGGGCTATGGACCAATGCCAAAACAGCAACAATATATTAATGCTGTAAGGAATAATCATAACCCATATAATGAACCTCATAAAAATAGGGTAAAATGGCTCCCAAAAGATATTAAAATTGATCCTACTGCAAAGACGATCTATTTTGTAGGATGCACTTCTTCATATAGGAGAAAAGAAATAGCGATTGCAACCGCTCGTGTCTTAAATGCTGCTAAATATCCATTTAGAATACTTGACATCAATGAATTTTGTTGTGGAAGTCCTGTTCTAAGAACTGGAGATAAAGATTCATTTATAAAACAATTACACAAAAATCTTGATATTATTGAAGCTGAAGGAATTGAAACTATTATTTTTAGCTGTGCAGGATGTTATAATACCTTCAAAGTAGAGTATCCCCTCGAACGAAAATTTAAATTTAAATTAAAACATACTACTGAACTTTTTAATGAATTGATCACTAATTCTTCATTGCAATTAACCAATGAACTTCCATATACCGTCACCTATCATGATCCATGTCATTTGGGCCGGAATTCAGAACATTATGATGGATGGGATGGGGAATCTTTAGAAATAATGCCATTAGTCTCAATTAATATGCCTGAGAAACCTAAAAGATGTGGAAAAATGGGTATTTATGAACCCCCGAGAGAAATTTTAAAAAAAATCCCGGGAGTGAATTTTGTTGAAATGGAAAGGAATAGAGAATTTTCATATTGTTGTGGTGCAGGTGGGGGAGTAAAATCAGCATTCCCAGATTTCGCCATAAAGACAGCAAAAAATCGAATTGAAGAAGCTGAGGATACAGGAGCAAATATTCTTACTTCAGCATGTCCCTTTTGTTCTACTAATTTAAGAGAGGGAATTAATGAAAAGCATTCCAATTTATTATTCTATGATATAAGTGAAATGATATTAATGGCACTCGGAACACCACCTAAACCGCTTAAAGAATCATCGATGGAGGTTACTTAAATGGTTTTAGATAAGGAAGTTTTTGAGCAATTTGAAAAGGTAGTAGGAGAAGGTAATATTGATGATGGTGATGTAATAACCAATGTTTATGCGTATAATTGGTGTATGGAGATTTTTAATTATATGGATGGTAAGGAACCACTACCATTCTCTCCCACACCGAAAGCGGTTATTTTGCCCTCATCCTCTGAAGAAGTTCAAGCTATTGTAAAAATTTGTAATAAATATAAAATAACCTGCAAAGCACAATCAACAGGGTTAGGCCCCTGGAATCAACCATCAACCAATAATTCTGTAATTATAGATCTCCGTCGAATGAATAAAATTGTAAAAATAGATGAGAAGAACCTCTATGCTGTAATCGAACCGTACGTGAGTGGTGCTCAACTTCAAGTTGAAATAATGAAATATGGTCTTAATTGTCACATGCCTGGAGCAGGTCCAATGGTCTCTCCTTTAGCCAGTGCTACGAGTATGAATGGCCCAGGATTTACATCACCTTCTACAGGACATAGCGCAAGAAATGTGTTGGCTGTAGAGTGGGTCTTACCAGATGGAGAGCTAATGAAACTTGGGTCATACGGTCTTAAAAACAATCCAGATTGGTATCATGGGGATGGTCCTGGTCCATCATTAAGAGGTATTATGAGAGGTTGGGCAGGTACAAAATCAGGTCTCGGAATCTTCACTAAGGTTGCTGTGAAGCTTTTTCCCTATCCATGCGAAACAGATTTTAAGGTTAATGGAAACTCTCCTGATTATGATTTTAAAATTCCAGATTATATGAAATTGTATGTCATGGACTGTAATAATTTCAAAAAACTTAATTCTGCCATATTAAAGGTAGAGGAACAAGAAATTTCTTTTATGTGTAGTTTTTTATCAGGTTTTGCAGTGATGGCAATATTTTCCAATACAATTGAAAGTTTAATGGATAAAATCGCTATTGGGAGGATGAAAGCTCCCTTAGTGGTATTAATCGCTGCGCGTACAAGCCGAGAATTTGAATACAAGCAGAAAGTAATGAAACACTTACTTACAAAATTAAAACTAAAGAACATCATTGGAAAAATTTATACACCCAATCCTATATTTTATGCTGAAGCACTACGATCGAACCTAGGATTACATGGATTTATAGCCACAGGAGGATTTCAATCTTCTAAAGGAGTTGCAGACACAGCAACAGTTTGTCTTCGAAGTACAAAATCAAACATATCTTTGAAAAAGGAATTTGTTAAAAACGGAGTAATTGCTAATGATTTTGGTGAAGGTACATGGATGACTTCCTACGAATCAGGGCATTATTTTCATATGGAATCCCCTACTATGTTTGATCAGACCGAAAAAAATAGTGTTGAGGGAATGGCTGAATATATGGAAAATAGCAATGAACTAGATTTATTAAAACATCTTGGCGCTCCTTTCTTTGTTGAGGGTAATAGAATGCATGATCTTTTTGGTCCACACATGTCAAATTATCATATATGGCTTAGGAAAATTAAAGAGGAATTTGACCCAAATAATATATCCGATTCTGGATTTTATATTTCAACACAAAACAAATAAAAGCAACGAAACAAATAGTAAGAACATGGAATACTCAAACCAAAAAAATTCACAAACAAGGGGTTTTGCTATTCTAATTAAGAGCATCCTTACACCTCTGAATGATAATAAAATGTTCCAAGAAAAATTTAAAAAAACTGAGGTTAAAATTCTCTTAAATGCTTCAAATTTAAACCATGCAGCAATAATTATCATTGATAATGGTATAGTGAGAGTGGAAAGTGTTCCAAATAAACCTAGAGAAAATTTGAAAAAAGAAAAAATTGGTTGGGATGCTTTTGTGGAAATGGATACTCAATCTTTCTTAGCTATTGTTATGGATAGGCTCTCATTATTTGGGGTAGCAAAATTATGGTTAACTCGTAAAGTGAAAATGAAGGGAATAAGAAAATTACTCATATTATTGAAAGTGATTAAATATTTGACAAATTAGAATAAGAAAAATTAATATTAAATAAGATTGTTATGAGTACAAAAATAAAAGAAGCCTGGTTTGGACCAGGAAGAAAGGATGGTCAAATTAGGCCAATTACACCAAAAGATGATGCATTACACATCGATATGGGAAAGAAAGGGACAAGAGAGTGGTGGTATTTTGATGCTCGACTTGATAATGGATATACCGTTGTAGGTTTTTTTAGAGCGAAACATGAACGAACTGGTAAGACTGGAGTTGAGATTACAATTTATAAACCTGACGGAAAGAAAGTACAGAATGTAATCGATTATCCTCACTCTACTCTTATAGCTTCAAAAGAGATACCTGATGTACAAATAGGGAATAATTTCATTAAAGTGGATTATACTAGTAAAGAATTGCCAATCTATGAGATTTTCATAGATGAAGGTGAATTTGGATTTCATTTAAAATATTCAGCTAAAGTGCATGGCTGGAAACCCGGGGAAGGATATATTGAATTTGGAAAATCAAAACAATTTGGATGGGTTATAGCTTTACCTCGAGCAGAAGTTGAAGGATTTATTAAAGTTGACGGAGAAACTATCCAAGTAAAAGGTATTGGGTATCATGACCATAATTGGTTGAATTTTAACTTCGCTCTTATTATAGATTATTGGTATTGGGGGAGGATTTATAGCTCTGAAGGCTCTACAGTGATCTTTGCGTATATCAAATGTAATAAAAGGATGGAAAATTACCCAATACAAGTACTCATGATTGCTAGAAATGAAAAAATATATCTTAGTACAGGTGAATATGAATTAGTTCAAGATAATTTTGAATATAATGATAAAGCAGATAATGAATATCCAAAATCGTTAGTTTTCAGTTTTGGGAACGGTAATAAAATAACTATTGAAGTGCAAGAAATCATTGATGCTGACAATTTATTGTTTGAATTAGGGATTATATCTCGTTTTTTAGTGAAAAATCTTTTGAGGAAAAAACCCGGTTATTTCCGATTGAATTCAAAATTTCAACTCAATTTACAATTTGAAGGGAAATCAAATATAGAAAAAGGTACTACGCTCCACGAAATGGTTATTGCTAAATAAAATGAAAAATTATTTTTTTTCTTCTAAAGCTTTTTTTGGAAAAAGGCGTTCTTTCAATTTAACTTTATGAGTCTCCATATCATACTCCACCAAACCAACTTTTGCGAGTTCTTGTATTGAATGTAAAACAAAGGCACCCCCTATTCCAAGGGTTGTTTTTAACTCATCTCTTGTCATTTCTTCTTTATCACCATGGAGAGTAAGAAGAATTCTATAATGTGCTTGCCCAGCCCATATTTCCGAGACTAAAACAGTATAGATTGAAAGTAAGGCACGAACTCGTTCGAAGTTATATTCTGCTTCTTCTGCTTCCTCAGCAGCTTTCATGAATTTGGATAATTCAACTTTAAGATTTTGATATTCATCGAGTAGTCTCCTTTGCTCTTCTGTCATTGAACCGATTTTTTGGTCTCTTTCTTCTTTTTCAAGAGCCAATTTCTGGGTTTCTTCTTCTAATTTCTTCTTATCAATTTCTAGCTGTTGTTTTTCACTTTCTAATAAATTCTTTTCTTGCTCTAACAATACTTTTTCTTTTTCTAGTTTTTCTTTTTCACTACTAAGCTCTTTTTTATCACTCTCAAGTTTTAATAACGCAGTCCTAGAAGATTCCAATACTTCAATGAACTGTTTGAAACTGGATTCCGCTGCTTGAATCGTCTTATCAAGAGAGCTTAAGGTTTTTTCTTCTCCCATTGGAATCATAATCTATTTTATTCAATTATTTTTAATATACTTATTTAATGATAAGATTTCTTAAAATATGTTTGCTAATGAAAAGGATCATCAAAAAACAAAATTAATTCTCGGAGTTACAATTCCAGTTTTTATTATGGGTCTTGTATCCTTTTTTACTGACATCTCCAGTGAGATGATACAGAGCATTTTATCCTTATTCATTAAAGATTTAGTCCCTAGAAATCCAGCTTTTTATTTAGGTTTAATAGCAGGAGTCACAACAGCTCTTGCCAATATATTAAAAGGTGTTTCAGGATGGATGAGTGATAAAGTAAATAAAAGAAAGCCTTTTGTGGTAGCGGGATATACGATATCAAATCTGTCAAAACCTTTTATAGGATTTAGTCCTTCCTGGGAATATGTTTTAGGATTAAAAGCGACAGACCGATTTGGTAAAGGAATTAGAACATCTTCTCGAGACACTCTTATTTCATTATATTCAGTCAAACAAGGAAAAGCTTTTGGCATGCATCGAGCAATGGATACATTCGGGGCTGTAGTTGGATCTCTTTTAGCATCTCTATTATTACTGTTGGCATGGAGTTATTCTAAAATAATATTCTTCTCTATATTTCCAGGACTCTGCGCTATTTTTTTAATATTTCTTATAAAGGATGTGGATCCTGCTAAAATTGATGAAACAAAATTAAAATATTATGGAGTTCCAAAAGTGGATAAAATTGATAAAAACTTCATAAAGTTAATTATTATTCTTGGAGTAATTGAATTTGCTAGTGTAGATATATTTTTTCTGCAATTAAGATCAATAGCATATATTAATACAGGATTAGTTTTTCTTATACCTCTTTTCTATTTACTAACGAATATAGTTTATATGCTCTTTTCCCCAATAACTGGTTCACTGTCTGATAAAGTTGGGAGAAAACCTATAATTATCTGTGGGCTATCTCTATTGTTGTTTTCTTGTATTATTTTGGCTCTACCGATTGGGTTCTCACTATTTTCTTTAGTGATTATTATCATAATTTATATAATCTATGGATTCTATTTAGCCTCTGTAGATCCAATATCAAGAGCATACATAGCTGATTTGGCAGGTAAAAATAAGAGAGGAAAAGCATATGGATACTATTATCTTTCTGTAGGGATTATATCTTTAGGAGAAGCATTACTTTTTGGTTTTATATATGATACTTTCTCATTTACATGGGCTTTTGCTTATACCGCAATTCTGTTGTTAATATTCATAATTATATTTGGGTTAACTGACTTTTCGAAAATAGTTAAAAAAGATATTAATGAATAAGGATATTTATTTTTGTCTTATCCATAAATCAGCTAAAAATATTAAGGTTTCAGCAGCTTTTTGTAAGGCTAATGTAGGAATGTGCTCCTTCCTTGAATGATGTAATAAACCACCTTCAAAAATATTAGGTGTAAGGATTCCTAGGGCACTGAGTCTAGATCCATCTGTACCACCTCGTATCGGGTGAATTTTAAACTCTAAACCTGTTTTTTCAATAGCTTGTTTAGCGAGATCAACAATGATCATCTTTTTTTCTATATATTTCATCATATTCTGATATTGGTGCAAGAAGTCTATGTGGATTTCTAATCCTAGATATAGAGTTTCATAAACATCTTTTAACTTTTTTATATAATCCATTCTTATTTTATTGTTTTTTTCTTCAAAATCTCTAATTAATACTTTAGCGGTTGTTTCCTCAGGTTTACCTTGTAGATAATACAGATGATAATATCCTTCTCTATTTTCAGTATGCTCTGGTGATTCTGCTGCCGGGAGATTGCTAAAAAAATCACTTGCTATTCGTAATGAGTTAATCATTTTATTTTTTGCATATCCAGGATGAACACTTAGACCTTTAAATCTAAATGTAGCTCTCCACGCATCAAAGGATTCATATTCTAGTTCTCCCATTTCCCCTCCATCTATAGTATAGCAAATATTCGGCAGTTTTTTTATATTCACTTTATCCATTCCTAAACCAGTTTCTTCATCAGGAGAAAAACAAATTGTAATTGGTCCATGAGTCAATTCTGGAAATTTATTCCATGCCGCGCAGGCAGCCATTATCTCCGCAATCCCTGCTTTATCGTCAGCACCTAGCAAAGTATCACCCTCGCTAGTGATAATATCAAGACCAATATATTCATCTAAAAGAGGAGAATCATCGGAAGATAAAGTTAATGTTTTATCCCGTGCAAATTTTATTTCCTTCCCATCATAATTCCTATGGATTACAGGTTTTACTTCTTTGCCACTTACTGCAAAGGAAGTATCTAAATGAGCAATCAATCCAATAGGTTTCACTTTTTCAAAACCTTCGCTTGGAGGTAAATTTGCATAAACAAATCCAAAATCATCGAGAACAATATCTTGTAGATTTAATGTCTTTAATTCTTCTACCAATATATTTGCCAAATCGAATTGGTTTTTTGTTGAGGGAGCAGATTCTGCAAATTCATCAGTAGTAGTCCATATTTTCACATATCTTAAAAAACGTTCTATTGCATCATTTAATAGAAAATCTTGTATCTCTTTTGATAATTCCATATCAATGAAAATTAATCTTAAATTTTAAACTTAAATAATATTTTAAACACTTTTTTATTATCTTCCTTTAAACACAGGGTCTCTTTTTTCTTGAAATGATTTATTACCCTCCCTGAAATCATAAGTTTTCATATTTTCACTAAATAAGTGATATTCATTTTGTAGGGAACTTACAAGATCATTCATTAGAGAATAGTTTAGCATAGTTTTATTATATCCAAGGCATCTTGTCGGCATTTCAGCAATATTACCGATGAATACATTAGATTTTTTTTCAAATTCCGAGAAAGAGTATACTTTATTCACTAAACAAATATCTAATGCCTCTTTTGCATTCAGATGATTCCCATTGAATATAATCTCTGTAGCTTTTGCTAATCCGATTAGTCGTGGGAGAAACCAACTTGCTCCATGCAACATACAGATCGCTCTAGATGTACGATGATCTCCTATTTCAAGATTATCAGCAGCTAATCGAAAATCACAGGCGATAGCTAACTCAAATCCGGCACCTAAGCAATACCCGTGCAGTAAAGCAATGACAGGTTTTTCAATCTTTCTTATTAAATAGATTAACTTATGATGATTTAATCTAAATTTTTCACCAACGGGTGGGAATTCATCACCTTCAGAAACCATTCTTACTAAATCATCTCCCGAACAAAAAGCTCTACCATTTCCTTTAAAAACAATAACTCTTATATTGGGGTCTTTTTCGATTGATTCGAATACATCAATCATCTCGCCCACCATGGAAAATTGTAAAGCATTAAGTTTATTTGGACGATTAAGTGTTATTGTTCCAATGCCTTCTTTAACTTGGAAAATTATATCTTTATAATCTTTATTTGAGATAGTATACAACTCCTATTTGCTTTTTCTAAATAATATTTTCATATATTCAAGATTGATGAATAATTAATTCTCACTATATTTAAAGTAGATCAGAAATAAATTACATAGGAGTTAAATTTAAGTAAAATTTAATAATGAATTGAGCTTAAAGTAAATTTGAATTATACAAGAAATAAATTGAGGTTGAAAATCAATGGTAAGCAAAGAAATGGAAAATTTGCTTAATTTTATTAAACAATCGGTAGATCGAACATTGGAACCAAGTGTAGAAGGATTACGTGAAAGTTTTGAGCAAATTGGTAATATGATGCGAGTGCCTAAAGACGCTAAATGTGAACCAATAGACGCCGCGGGAGTCCCAGCTGAATGGATTTCTGTTCCCGAGTCAAATAGTGATCGAGTTCTCCTATATTTTCATGGTGGAGGGTATATTGCAGGATCTATTAATTCGCATCGAGAATATTGTGTAAATTTGGTGAGAGCTTCAAAAACTAGAGTATTACTCATTGATTACCGACGTGCTCCAGAATACCCCTTTCCAGCAGCATTAGAAGATGCAACTAAAGTATATGATTGGCTAATTTCTTCTGAAGGATTCAAACCAAAAAATATAGTAATCGCTGGTGAATCTGCAGGAGGGGGATTAACAATTGCAACTCTTTTGAAATTGCGAGATGATAATAAAGAGTTACCTGTTGCGGCAATACCATTATCACCATTTTTAGACTTGGCAGTAACCGGTGAATCTGTGAAAACAAAAGCAGATGTCGATCCTATGTCAACTGAAGCGGACCTAAGATTTTGTGCTGAACAGTACTTGGGTGAGGAAGACAAAAAAAATCCACTGGCGTCCCCTCTTTATGCAGATCTTAAAAACTTACCCCCTCTTTATATCCAAGTTGGTACAGCAGAAATACTTTTTGATGATGCGGTTCGGTTTGCTGATAAAGCTAAAGCTGCGGGTGTTGATGTAGAGCTTGAGGTCTGGGATGATATGATTCATATGTTTCAAATGTTCGCTACTATGATACCAGAAGGACGAGATGCAATTGCAAAAATAGGAGAATTTGTTCTTAAATCTCTAAGTTAACTCCAATTTTTTTTTTTTCTATTAGGAAATTGAATTTAGAAATTAAAAAAGAAAAAGAAGATAATTTAATTATTACCAAAATTCAAATTTTTCATCAATTTTTGACCCGAATATGAGGAAGTAGGGAACAACTAGATCTAAAACACTGGTATAGAAATTAATTATTGGATTGAAAATCAATACTGCTGATAAACCTGTAATATTTCCAAGACCAATAATATCAAGATCCATATATTCAAAAAACTCTGACCATATTGTTACAAAAAAGAGCAAGTTTAACCCCAACATTATTACCACCCTTATAGCTGTACTTACTGCTCCACTAACTACATAATTCCTTGGATTTTTTAATTTCTTAGAATCCTTTAATTTAAAAATAAAGTAAGGAATTAGTATTAATGGAACAGTTGCACAAAATTTGAAGAGAGGACCAACCCAACCACTTGGATCAATAAGTAGTAAACCAATAGAGCCCGTAGCACAGCATAATAATCCCGCATATACACCAAATATTAAAAAACAAATAACCCAAACCCATGATGTCGGATCAAACATAGCAATTTCCCAACCTGGAATTCTTGAAGCATTAATAATTGGTGAGAGGACAAATGAAACAACTGCAGAAAGACCTCCGAAGATAGCTCCTCCTGCAATATGGGTTGTTAATTGTGAACTTTTAGATCTCTCAAATTCCAATTCTCCTGGTTTTACATCAGACATGTTATACCTCTAACTAATTATCTTATTATTGTTTTCTGAGAATTGAAAATTCCTTTTTAAATTTACGGGTAATAAAAATCTTTAAACTTTTTGTTATAAAACAATAATTCTTCGAGTTTATATAATATAATAAAAAAAGCCTTATTAAGATCCTCTATTCAATAAAACTGGCTAAATCGATATGAATAACATTACACTTGATCTTCATTTTCGATTTTTTAATCTACCCATTTTTGGAGAGTAAATTTGAAATAACCTATGAGAACCTTTTACCTAACCCTCTATATGTAGGAAATTTATCAATAATTTTTCCATTTGAATAGATATTAATTTCATTGAAATGTTCGAGTGGTTCGCCAGCTTTTCCAAATCTACAGAATACAGGATCCCCCAAATTAATAGATGAAGTTTTAGGATTATATTTAAAAGGAGTTTGAACTTCTCCAAATTCCTCTTTTTTGATGGTTCTTAATCCCTTTGGCTTGAGGGGGATTGGAGTTGCTCGTACAGCTCCAGAACTCACATATCCACCAGAAAATGCAGTTACGATATTATTCCTTGGTTTTCGTACCATCTGGAGTGCAAAAAATAAGGATGGGATAAACATACTTAATGATTTGATATCATCAAATATATGAGATTTAAAAAGCAAAGAGCCAATTCCTATTTCTGTAGTTGTTGTTTCATCCGCTGTCTCTTCAAAGCATCCAGATCCTCCTCCATTAACAACCTCAGGTTCGAATCCTTCTTTAATCAGAACATCAACAATATTTTGTCTCCATTGGTTTACATGTTTTCGAGAACGTTTTTTAATCATTCTCATAAAAAAACTAGTATCACCTATGCTTGCATTTTGAGCTTCATATCCCATTATTCCTCTATATTGAAGATGTGTTCGTTTGTCAATTTCTCGCGCAATCTTCACAATATCTTCAGGTTTTCTTAGGGGACTACGGAGAACACCAACGTTTATGCCTAAAAATTTATCAGCAACATCAACTTCAATCAAAATGTTTAAATTCACATCAAATTTACTTGCAGCTTTTTCTAACAGATCCAAATGATGAACTGAGTCCGCCATCACAGTTATATCCACTCCTTTGATTAAAGCGGCTTTACATAATTCTTCGGCATCAACTGACGAGGTGGTAGGATAACCCATTAGTATATCTTCAAACTGATAATTTTCTGCGTAAAATAAAGTTTCAGCAGAATTATAAGTAAACAGACCATTTACAAAATCCTGTTCTTCCACTTTTCTAACTAATTTTGGAACCCGAACGGATTTTGTACACACTCTTAGGCTTTTTTTGACGCTTCTAAGGTAATTTCCAACTTTCTCTAAATTATGATTGAATGCATCAATGTCGCAAATTACCAGAGGAAACTTCTTATCTCGGACAAGTTCTTTTAATTTATCATAAGATGATGATATCAGCATTTTAAAATCACCAAAAGAATTAGGATCTTATTTATATTTTGTTAAATCTAGCATATAAAATAATTCATTTTCATTTTCAGAAAATAAATGACCTAGATTTGCGGTATATTTAAATCTAAATTTTTCATATAGGTTTCTTGCACTTTGGTTCCCTTCATTCGTAAATAGATATATACGTTTTGCATTTATTCCAAGTTCTTCAAAATATCTTTGAACCGCTTCTATAGAAAATTTAATAAGTTCTGATCCTATTTCCTTTCCTCGATATTCCTTAAGAACATATAGTTCTTCGAATTCAGCTACACCAACGTTAGGATCTTGTTTGATGTGCCATAACATTTTCCCTATGATTTTATTTCCATCTTTAGCACAAACAGTATTATTGTGGGAGAGATAACATTCAGCTCTTTTCATCATTAACTTTTTATTTTTAAAATGTTGGAAAGTTTCTGCCAATTGCTCCTTATCAGTAATGCTCGCATTTACTATTATAATATTTTTTCTTTTCAGTAAATTTTCACTTCTGTAGACTATGATTCTCTTATACAAGAAATAGTATACATAATTTATTTTATTTAATCCTTTTTGTTTCGATTTTTATTGCCGAAATAATCACATAATATTAAATACTCGAAATGCTGAAATATAATTTCTCTTATAACTATTTCAGTGATTTTAATGGGAGAAAAAATAGAATTCAAACCTACAGTACAATCTGAACTAGAAGAAGATTATCGTACTGTTACACTCTCACCAGAGCAACAAAGAAGTATTAAACTATTATCAGATATTTTAGCCGAAAGATTACCATTGTCTTCAATGGCAATACAAGGTAATGCCATGTTTACCATGAGGGATTGGCAACAGAAAAATCATGAAAAAGCAGCAAGCATCAGTTCCCTTCCAATGGAAGAAAAACTTAGAGTTGCAAAAGAAATAACCGATTATGGAAAAGAACGAATGAAAAAACTTTTAGCTTATCCAGAGAAACACAAAGAGCTAATTGATAAAGCTTACGATGAAGCATGGCAGATCTATGTGGAACAACTTGCCAAATATCGTGCAAATTAAAAAAATTTTATTTCAACATTTTTTTTTGTTTAGCATCGAGATCTAACCAATCACTAATATTTTTGAGTTGCTTTCTTGAAGACCCACATAAAATCTTTAAAAAAGGGAGTAAATTCTGTATGAAATCGATCTGAGATATCTCATATGATTTATTAATTTTTTCAACAAATTCTTTTTGTGTACTTGTTAATGAAAAATAACTACCTGTAGGATATCGTGGGAAGACAACTCTTCTAAAACCTTTTGCTTCAGGCGTTTCTGTCCTGGATAATGCAACACCCCCTGCAAATAGATCAAAAAAATACGGTAATAATTCCCAATATTGATTAATTTGGATCCTACCAAAGATTTCATCTGCTAATGAAAGATTTTCAAAAGCATTTACTAGCTCTCTGTTAGATTTTATAAATGTCGGAAGATTTTCATTGATCCATTTATATAAAAAATTATAATCAACATCAGATTTATCTGTAAGATTTCGAGCTTCTCTCAAAGAAGTAACCTGAAACAAGTCTCTCACTAATGTAAAAATTTCTTCGAGAGAATCCCTCCGTAAACTAAGTATGAATTCTTTAACATCACCCTCCACCTTACCTTGACTAATACCTTGAATATCATTAATGACTCCCCTTAAATCTCCATTATTCTTGTCTACTATTAATTCTAAATCCTCTTCTTTTAGTTGAGTTATATTTTCTTTTTTAAGTATGTTCTTAGCAATCCTTAAAACTTCTTTATTGGGTAAGGGGTGGACTTCAAATCTACGGATTATATTATAAAGTGGTTGAAGATTTGTTTTATATTCGTTAGAACACAATACAATTGGAAATTGAGTGTTCTGTACTAATTCAATAATAGTTGGTACAGCACCTCTATCTTGAACGCCGTAAATACCGTCAACTTCATCAATTAGAATAAGTTTTTCTTTAGATTCAGTAATAAAATCCATTATTCCTCGCGATTTAGAGGTTTCCTTTAGTCTATTTTCTAAAGTCTTCCTAGTTCTTGTATCAGATGCATTAGTTTCTACAACTTCCATGTTAAAATCATTAGCAAGTGCAAATACTATTGATGTTTTTCCAATTCCTGGAGGACCTTCCAATAAAATAGCTGTTTTAGAAGTCTCAATTTGTAAATAATCCCGTTGTTCCTTTTCGATAACACTTTTATTGTATTCTTTTATCTTTGCATTTTCTGTATTAATTCTTTTCCTTTCGATAAAAAAATCCTTAATAAAAGCAGTTAATTCCTCATCAATTTTTACTCTTTGCCCATTTGCTCTTGCAGTAGGCAAAGCCATGTCTTTTAGGTTTTTAGGACGATATTTCTCCACCCATGGCATTTCAACTTTTTTAGAAATTTTAATCACCTACAGATACTGACTAAATAAACAGATTTTTGATAATAGAGAAGAGATTTGAATATCACTGTCTCGACCATCAACTGCTCGAAAATCAGCTTCAGCTATAAAATTGATCAATTCACTTCTCACATACATACTTAAAGGTAATTTATTAATTTCATTTAGGAGTAGTTTAAATAATTCATGAGTAGTATACTTATAATTTGAGATAATCTTACGGGCTAACTCTCTTGATTTTGGAAAATCACCTTTTAGAGAAATTAGTAAAAGACTCCTTATAAGGTCATTTTGAAATCTTTGAGCATTTTCATATAAAATATTCTCATCGATCTGATTTCCTGAAATACTACTTAACTGGAGAATATCTATCGCTTGAAAAATTTTTCCTTCAGAAATTTTGTATAATGTAGCAATACTTTCAGAAGAAATCTCAATTGATTCTGAATCGGCAATAGAACTTATTAAATTTCTGAAGCTATCGAATTTGACTCGAGGAATTAATAATATTTGGCATCTACTTATGATCGGGTCTATGATACTCGAGATTTTTGTGGTTATTAATATCATTCTACAATTTGAGCCATAAATCTCCATTAATCTCCTAAATCCTTGTTGATTATTGCCTATAGATTCGAAATTCTTCACTACTAAAATTTTAAAAGGTGCATCTCCTAATACTTTCAATTGAATAAATGGTTTTACTTTAACTTGGATAAAAGCAGGGGTGGTGATTCTTCTTCCAGCGATGCTTCCGATTTTACTTGTTGATATATATGCTTCTGATCGAGCTACTTTTCTTTCTTCTTCACTTAAAGGAATATCAGCATATATTAGTTTAAAGTTAGCATCAAATTCTTTCCTTAGAAATTCTTTTGCAAACAATATGGCGAGCGTTGATTTCCCGATCCCATCAGCTCCAACAAAAAGTAAATGTGGAAAATTTCGCTGAGAAATGTAATTCTGTAAGGTTTTTTTTATCACAGAACGACCACATATTCGGTCTAAAGTCTGGGGGTAATACTTAATTCTCCATATAGGGATTTCTTCACTCAAATTTTTAATCCTTCCTACTGAATATTTTCTATTATTTTTGCTAAAAGTGCTGAGATTTGAATTTGTTCATTAGCTCCCTGACTTATTTTATAGTCTATCTCTCCGATAAATGATTTTAACGATGGGATATTATTTGATTCAATATCTATTTCTGTCAAAATCTCGATAATTTGCCTGATAAAACTCCGACTGTCAAGAGTTACCATTGAATCTAATATTTGTTTTGCTTTCATAAAATCTTTACTCTTCAATGCATTCATTAAAGCATCTAATGTCTTTTCACCCATGAATCCACTAATTTCAAGAATTTCACTTAAATTTAAATTCTTTATAAGTTCTAGAGCAACAGCCATTTGAAGAGTATTAATCGCTTTTCTTAAATCTCCTCCAGAAATAAAATATAAAAGATCATAAAATTTTTCTGATGCCTCTTTAGGGATTTGAATTTCTTCTTTATTAACAATATATTTTAGTCTATCTACAATTTTTTCTTGTGGTAACTTTATGAATCTAAACACGGCACATCGAGATATGATCGGATCTATTATTCTATTTATATAATTGCATAACAGGATAAATTTAATATTAATTGATGCTTTTTCGATAATTCTTCTGAGGGCTTGTTGGACTTGACCAGGAATATTATCTGCTTCATCTAATATTACAAATTTTAGGGAACCTTCTTTAATAATATTCTGACTTACAAAGTTTTTTAATACATTTCTAACAAAATCGATTCTTACAGTATCAGAAGCATTTACTTCTAAGAGGTTCGTGCTTAATTCTTCATTCTTGAGGTATTTTTGGACGATTAATAAAGCAGTGCTGGTCTTTCCCGTCCCTGCAGGCCCAGTGAAAATCATGTGAGGCATGTTAGGATTTTTAATAAACTCCCTTATATTATTTATTGCAACATTTTGACTCACTATATCATTAAAGTCCTTTGGACGGTATTTTTCAACCCAGGGGATTTCTATACTCATTTTTCTAAACAAGAAGTTGTACTTTCAGCTCTCCCGTGTTAAGTCTAACTCTAAAACCTCATACACTTTTTTGAAGTTCATCTTTTCATACAAATTCAAGGCTTCAACAGCTCTTTCTTTTATATTTACTTTTACTTTCTCTACCTTAATTCTTTTTAGATGTTCTAATGCTTTTTCTAATAGAAGTTGTCCAGTCCCCCTACTCCGATATTTCTCTTTTAAGAAAAATTGCTTAATATATCCTTCCGATGATCCTAAGGGATCAATCCGAAGTTCAGCTATGATCATTCCAACTATTGAACTTTCATCCTCATCAATAGCAATAAGAATCCCATGACGTTGAAGAGGATCAAAAAGACGACGTCGAATTCCCCAATCAAAACGCTTGGGATCAAATTTCTGTCCTAATCCTTCAACTAATTGTTTAGTTAGCTCCTGTAATTCATCAATCTGTGCGGGATCAGCTATTTCCACTCTTATATTATAACTCATGCTAATTCATCGCAAATGACATATCGTTCCTTATTAAAATAATTATTGCTATTCTAAAATTTAAAGTTTCTTGACTTAAAGTTAATAAAATAACAAATGAGATGATTATTAATTCATCTTTTAATTAAAACAATGGCATTTTAAAAAAAGATAGAATTAAATTAGTATTGTCAAAAAGGACTTTTAAAAATGGCGAGCAGATGTACCATCCCAAGCTCTCACACTTTCGTTAACCCATCCACATTTAGGACACTTATCCGGAAGTTCCCAACTCTCAAGGGCAGGGTGTATACGACAATATAAGCCCCCACAATTAGCACAAACAAGGAATTTTGCACCACATCCTGCACACATTTTTAACTGACCTTGCTCTACAAACGGAAAAGCCCTCCTCATCCATTCATCATGAGCTAGGGAGAATTGGTCTTTTCCACAAACAATACAATGTACTCCATCTTCTTGATGAGTCATATAATCACTCTATTATTCTTTCTAATGAATAAAAGTTTAAAATTTCAGAATTTTATTCATTTTTTTATTATAATAATATAATACTGAATTAAAAATTAAACGATTTCGAAATTAGAATCACATCATATAACCAATAATCTTAGATAGATCTATTAATCCAGAAATAAGATTAAAAATCAAATTTTGGGAATAAAATGGGAATATTGTGAAATGTGAAAATAATATGTTTTCCCATAATATTTTGATGTGAACTAAAATTATATTTTCAATACTTGCTACACGGAAGATTTAAATTAATACTTTCAGTGATATAAAACATAACATAAATTGATCGAATATTAAATATTAAATTAAATTTTAAGTCGGTTAACACAAGAAATAATGAATTAGCTTTGAAGGGAGAGTTAAAAACGAAGTACTTTAAGAAGGTACTTCTGTAGAAATCCACGAATACAGGCAATTCTTTGATAAAGGCAGATATCATTGGAATAGATTATTATATATTAATCATATGGAGAGAATCATTAAGAATGAAAAAAAAGATGGTTATCATCATGGATGTCACTTCTAATATTCAAACTTCATTAATACAAAAATATTTATGCGTATTTTTTTATCAACTCTTTTTCTTAAAAACCATTTCCATATTGAAAAAACTAGAATTAACTCCTAGAAGTCTTACTTCTAGGAGAATTCTACATTTCCATAGCTCCTTATTTTATAATATTACGACAAGTGGGAATAATGCGGGAAAAACACACTTTTCTTTAATATCTTGAAATGTAGAAAAAACCAATTCTCTTTTAATATCTTGAAATGTAGGGAAAGCTTGTCGTCACAAACCAATTTAATAAATATTTAAATAAAGATTTTCCTGTTATAAATCATCTATAATTTAGATAAACAAACTTTGTAAAAATCAGCGATTTTTTACAATAAAAAAATAAGATATTTGAATAAAATAATAAAATAACCAAGTGAAACAAATATGGAATTAGAAAAGAAAAATTTAGCCATTATTATATTAGCCGTTATACTTGCCGCTTCAGGAATAGGGAATGTTATTCTTGCTGCATCAACGGGATTAATAAGACCACCTGAAAAAGGAAGTACCATAGTTGTAGGATATGGATCAAATTTAGCTGCAATTGATCCTCTTGATACCTGGGATGTTCCTTCACACGTCGCCGAACATCAGGTTGCTGAAGGATTAGTTGATTATGATTATACGACTCATCCTGATTATACGATTATACCAAAACTCGCTGAAGATTGGATATGGAATGGTCCACAAGAAATTTCATTTACCATACGACAAAATGTGTATTTTC
>JBHLLU010000059.1:0-24019 GCA_048938895.1 Promethearchaeota archaeon | reverse complement strand
TCCCAGAAATTCGCATATCTATCATCTATGAAATCAACCATCTTGGGAATCTTCATGCAATCCTTGAAATCCTCTGGTTTGCAACCTACTATTTTCATTATTGTTGCCGCATCTCTCTTACCCCTTTCTCGATTTTCTTCCTTAAGTCTTTCGACGAATTTTTCGCCTCCGACTTCCTTACCTACTGTATAAAGCAACACTGCCATCCGAGCCAAGGCTTTTGTCCAATTCTTATAACGCTTTCCCATTTCTTCCTCGCTAACCGGATACTTTTCATAATCAGGTATTTCTTTCATACAATTACCTCCTAATAAAAATAATTCTCATTAAAATAATTCTTGTGATTTTCACATCCCTATATTTTGCTAATATATTGTCGTTTAAATTACTTTTTATTTATAGTATAGATTATAGAAATAATCTTTACGATCTATACTAGTTTTATATTTTTTAGAATTTTTTTGAGCATTTATTTCCATTTTGTTAAGATTTCTTCGCTTCGGAATATTACTCGACTAGCAAAAAACATGCAAATGTCAATTATAACAATGATTCCGGCAATCATAATAATATGAAGTTCGATAAGAAGATATAGTAAAATGAATGGAATCTTTCAGTTCGAGCTCTTATCAATTAGTTTTTCCTTAAGCTCCCAAGTTAATCCAATCACTAATATAATTATTCCCGCGATTATTAATCCAATGTAAATGACTGAGAAACCATGTATAATAAGCAATACAACACCTATAATTGAAACAATACATCCTGCTAATATGAGTCTTAATTTCAAGTTAGTCCAAAACATATTTTTCTCGACCCATTTACAATTTTTTTTTATTAAATTTATATGAAATGATTATTCTCATATTCATATTTTATTGTATATCATAAAAAATGACTATATAAACATAGTTATTACAAAACAAAAATCAATCCTCTCAAGTTTTTAGGTTTAAGAGATGTAATTTCATAAATCTACGATATTTGTTATGAACAGAAAAAGCTTTCTGCCATTAAATGAATATTTACTTTATTTAAAGAATTAGTTTTAGAAATGTAAAAAATATTTTTTGAGATACATGGTTTGCAAAGTATGGGTTGTTATTCCCATAGAATTATCAAAAAACATTAAAACAAATACCAAATTAACTAATATGATAAACTAGAAGGTTCTATGAGAAAGGTTTATATCTATGAAGAGAAAGAAAGTTATTATAATTGGTGCTTTAGGAATGGATTTTCATGTGTTTAACACAGTTTTCAGGGATAAAGATGAATATGAGGTGATAGCATTTACTATTGCTGGAGAGCAAAACGTAGGTACTACTGAAGAAGCTGAACGAAGTTATCCAGCTGAATTAGCAGGTAAACTATATCCAAATGGAATTCCGATGGTATCAGAAGATTCACTTGAGGAATTAATTAAAAATCATAATGTTGATGAAGTAGTCTTTGCTTATTCGGATGTCTCTCACGAAGAGGTTATGCATAAAGCATCACGAGCTTTAGCTGCAGGAGCAAATTATCGATTAATATCAGGCAGATTTACTCAATTAAAAGCTAATAAACCAGTTGTTGCAATTTGTGCTGTAAGAACAGGATGTGGAAAAAGTCAAGTTTCTCGAGCTACATATCGATATTTAAAAAGCAAGGGATATAAAGTTGTAGCTATTCGCGAACCAATGCCATATGGTGATTTAATACAACAAAATATTATGAGATTTGAAAAATATGAAGATTTAGATACATATGACTGCAGTATTGAAGAACGTGAAGAGTATGAGCCTTATATACGACAGGGTCTTGTGATTTATTCAGGAGTTGATTATGAGAAGATCATCAGAGAAGCTGAGAAGGAGGCGGATGTAATTATTTTTGATGGTGGAAATAATGAAATTTCTTTCTATATTCCCAATTTGCTTTTTGTTGTTGTCGATCCATTACGACCAGGTCACGAGATAAAATACCACCCCGGAGAAGTAAATGCAAAATATGCAGATGTGTTTGTAATAAACAAAATGAATAGCGCGAAACCAGAAGATATCAAAACTGTGGAGAAAAATCTTGATGAGTTAAATCCGAATGCCATAAAAGTCTATACAAATTCCGTGGTTAAAGCAGAAGATCCATTAAAACTTAAAGGAAAGAAGGTTGTAGTCGTAGAAGACGGCCCTACTTTAACACATGGAGGGATGTCAATAGGTGCTGCTTATGTTGCTGCTAAAAATGCAGAAGCGAAGGTCGTTGATCCAAGAAAAGCTTTGGCAGGTTCTATGAAAGATGTATTCGAAGATTTCCCCCAAATAACCCATATAGTACCTGCTATGGGATACACAGATCAACAAATAGAGGATTTAGAAAAAACTCTCAATAATGTGAAAGCAGATATAATCTTAAATGGAAGTCCTATTGACTTAACTAAGTTAATTAAAACAAACAAACCGATAGTAAAAGTATCTTATGACATTGAATCAATTGGGAGTCCTTCAATTGAAGAAGTACTGGATAAGTTTATTGAGGATAATCTTTAAATTTTTTTTATATTTCTAATTTTGCTATTTTATCATGACTAAGAAAAAACAAAAACGAATTAAACGTGGTCATCAAGTAGCCATACTAATTGGTCTTCATGATAATGATGCTGTATTCTGGAGAATATATAGTGAATCGATTAGGTTTTATTATAGGATAAAACGTGGAAGGAAGAGAAAAAGGCAGAATAAAAAGCATTTATACCATTTTCATGAGGAGATCATTAATGTATTAAGACCTTTAATAAAAGAAGGTATTAGGAGTGTAATTCTGTTATCACCACCCAAAAAAATATATTCAGATGAGTTTCTAAATCACGTTAATAAACATCATTTATGGTTATTGAAAAGAGGAGATAAACAGGTTGTTTTTTCTAAGATCATAGGTAATCAAGCGAGGAATCAAAAAGATGTCTATTACTTAAAGACACTAGAATCTTTTGGAAAAATTGTTGATAAAACATCCAATCAAGAGGGATTATTAATACTAGAAGAATTGAAAGAAATCATCAACAAAGATGAGAAGTTCTCAAAAATTCTCTATACTTGGAGAGAAATTGATAATGAATTGAGATACATTAAAAGGAATCCTAATTCACCTAAGCCAAATTATATCATCCTAACTGAAGAATATTTAAAAAATCCAAAGAATAGAAATAAAATACAGCGAATCTTACAAATCGCAGAAAATCTTGAGATAAAAACAAAGATTGTGAAAGAGGAATCCGAAGCGGGTGTTACCGTAAAAAATTTTGGAGGGTTAATTTGTTTTAAAGCTCAGAAATAAATAAAATAATTGAATAAAAATCTCATTTTTTTAGTTTATAGTGAATGTAGATCACAAGTCCTACTGTGAATACTCCAAGATCCATTGATAATGCTCCAACCCATGTACTATACACCCCTAGTCCTATATTTATATTGTCATTAAAGAGAAGAGGTACTCCAGTTGCATTAGAGTCTAAAACACTCATGGGCCATCCAATAAAGTCTAGTATAAAATGACTAAAAACAACAAATCCAACTATAGTACTAATGGTCCAAGTTTCTATATTAAAAAATGATATATTATTTTCCTTCTTTGATTTCAGATGGTAGGTGATCAGCATCGTAATTAGCATAAAAATGATTGTCCACACAACTGACATGAATAGTCCATGGTTAATCCAGAGTGCAAAGAAAAAAACACCTGATAAGAGGTCCAGTGCCATTGAACTTATTAATAAGATCCAAAGTGGGATTTGAGGAGCAAATCGCTTAGTTGCAAACCCTATTCCTAAATGAGCTAAAGCAGGCATAATAAATGAATAATTAAAAGTTATAATAAAAATTTACTAGACCAATTTTTAATTTATTAAGTTCTGATTCCAGAATAATAATTGAAATTGAAAATTCAGAGGAACATTTATAAGTTCTGCTAATGAAAATATTGTATACCTATATCCTGTTAATCAATTACTTCTGGAGATGAGTGGTGCTACAGCTGTAGGTTATCTTCAACACTCAATCGATTTGTTATTGTATGGGATAACAGAAAATATAAAAAAAAAGTGGGATAAATGGCAAATAAAAAAGTATTAATTGCGTATGGAACTCGTTATGGAGCAACAACTGGCACCGCAGAAGAAATTGCTAAAGTTCTTCGAGAAGAAGGCTTTGAAGTAAAGGTCGTAAATCTTAAAGAAGAGAAGGTTAAAGATATATCAGAATATGAACTTGTTATAATAGGAAGCGGAATGAAAATGGAAATGTGGACGAGTAAAACTAAAGCCTTTTTAAAGAAGTTTAGTAGTGAACTTAATAAAAAGAAAGTAGCAATATTTGTATCTTCTGGTGCGCGAGCACTCATGGAATACAAAGGAGAAAATGAGGAAATTAGCAGAATAACCAAAAAGTACCTTGAAGATAAAGCTATCAAATATTATATTAATCCAATTTCGATGATGATGTTCGGAGGTATCTGGGATTATAATCAGATGGGTAGAATATATGCAAAATATTTAGATGCAGAAAAAGAAAATTTAAAGCCAGCAGGTTTTAAGGAAACAAAACCGGGAGTTTATGATTCAAGAAATTGGGATGAAATACGTAAATGGGCTAAAAATTTAGCTAGCAAGATTTAAAACTTTTTTTTAATATCTTTTTTTCTATTTTTTTTTTAAAACCTAGTAAATAATATTTAATTCTAAAGTCTCATTAAATCATCCATAATCTAAAATCATGTTTTAAATTTTGTATTCAGAACTGAATAGAGTGAAATTCTATGAGTTTTATAGAAAAAAAGTATGAAATATATGACGTTCAGAAGGGTTATGCTAATAGAACTTTGTATATAAATCTATCTAAGCAAGAAATTGCGATTAAACCAGTTTCTGATGAAATGAAAGAAAAATTCATTGGGGGAAAAGGGTTTGATTTATGGTTAATGTGGAATTCGCTTCCAAAAGATCACAGTGTAAAATGGAACGAACCTGAAAATGAAATTTGTATATCTTCTGGACCTTTAGGTGGAAGTATTTTTTATCCTGGCTCAGGAAAATCAATTGTTACCTCCATTTCACCATTAACGGGGATAATTATTGATTCAAATGTTGGTGGTTATTTTGGACCATATCTAAAGTTTTCTGGATTTGATGCATTAGAGATTCAAGGTAAATCTCAAGAAGAAGTAATAATATTTATTGATGGTGTTGAAGGTAGCATCAAAATAGAACCTGCAACAACTTATGAGAACCTTTCAGAATATTCACACGAGCTTACACAGCAACTAACTGAAAGATTTGCACAAGAAGAAAGTGAAAAACAACGAATTTCAGTAGTATGCACTGGTCCTGCTGCAAAAAATACAAAATGGGGAATGCTTAATTTTTCTTGGTTTGTAAAAGGAAGAAATTGGGCATCTTCAAAACAAGCAGGAAGGGGAGGAATCGGGACTGTGTTCGCAGATAAAAAAATTAAAGCGATAGTATGTCGATCTCCTAAAGTTACAATAAAATCAAACAATCCAGATGACTTAGAAACAGCAAGGGAAATAGGGAAAGCTCATACTCAGGAAATAATGGAATTAGATCCTATTCAAAATGAAATGAGAAGGGTAGGAACAGGACATCTTCCTGATATCATGAATGTAACAGATTTATTACCCACTGAAAACTTCCGTTATGGTAGACATAAGGAGATTAGTGGTAAGGATATTCCTTATAACAGAGAAATAATGAGGGGGATATATTCTGGAAGAGAGGGTGCAGATGGATGTTGGATAGGGTGCACGGTAAGTTGTTCTCATTATTCAGAAAATTATGAAATTAGAACAGGACCCTTTAAAGGTCAAAAAGTAATTGTGGATGGTCCTGAATATGAAACAATTGCCGGTTGTGGTTCAAATTGGGGAGTCTGGGACCCTAAATGGATATTAGAGACTAATTTTTACTGTGATACCTATGGTCTCGACACAATAAGCGTAGGAACGGGTATAGCATTTGTAATGGAATGTTTCGAGTTAGGGATCTTAAATAAGGAGATTACTGGAGGATTAGAACTCAATTTTGGGAATGCAGAAGCTGCAATCGAATTAATCCATCAAATGGCAGAAGGTAATGGCTTTGGTCTGACAGTTGGTAAAGGGATTAAAGAGATGAAAGAGATTTTTATCAAAGAATATGGGGCAAATCCGGAACTTATGCAAGACATTGGTATGGAACATAAGGGTTTGGAATTTTCTGAATACGTAACTAAAGAATCTTTAGCTCAACAAGGAGGTTATGGTTTTACTAATAAGGGTCCTCAGCATGATGAAGCTTGGTTGATATTTGAGGATGTAATAAGAAATTCAATTCCTACTTTTGAGGATAAAGCAAAAGCATTACGTTGGTTCCCCTTATGGCGTACTTGGTTTGGACTTTGTGGCCTCTGCAAACTTCCTTGGAATGATATTCAACCAAAATCTCAAGCAGACTATCCAATTAAAGATCCTGATACTGGGGAACTTGTTAGAGCTAAGGTTCCTGATCACATTGCTTGGTACGCTCAATATTTCTCTGCTGTGACGGGAAAAGAATCTACACCTGATGATATTATATACATGTCAGAAGTTGTATACAATTTTCAAAGAATTTTCAATATACGTCAAGGGAAAGGATTAAGAGAACATGATAACAATTTTCCTTATAGGGCTATGGGTCCAGTCTCACCATTAGAATATGAAAGCCGAACAGAGAGATATGATGAACAGCTAAAAGAATTAGGATTTGAGATAGAATCAAAAACCATAGAAGAAAAAATCAAATTACTTCGAACATACAGAATGGACCAATATTTAAAACTTCAAGATGCGGTTTATAAGGTACGAGGATGGAATCAAAAAGGTTGTCCTACTATCGCAAAGGTTAAAGAATTGGGAATCGATTTTGATGATGTTCTTTCAATAATTAAACCTTATCAATAAAATATATTACTATTTAAATTCTTATAATAAATCCAAATGGAGAAAATAACTTCCCATCCCATATTAGAAATTCCCGAAAAAAAGAAAATAGCTTTTAAATTTGACGGGAAAGAACTACAGGGATATGAAGGAATGGTTATATCTTCTGCTCTTTTTCTAAATAAAATTAAAGTTTTTGGCCATCATGTCAAAGATTTAAGCCCCCAAGGAATTTTTTGTGCGAATGGTCAATGTTCTCAATGTAATGTAGTAGCGAATGGCATACCTGTCAAAGCTTGCATGACCACACTTAGGGAAGGAATGATAATTAAAAGTTGTGATGGGTTGCCTGAACTTCCTGCTGAAGATGACCCCATAAGTGTAGGTGATTCAGATATTAAATTTGTTGAGGTTTTAGTAATTGGAGCAGGACCATCAGGTCTTTCAGCAGTTAAAGCTCTTGGAGAAAATAATATTGATACACTATTAGTGGATGATAAAGGCACGCTTGGGGGAAAGTTAGTACTCCAAACTCATAAATTTTTTGGCTCTCAAGAAGATGTGTATGCTGGAAAGCGAGGTATTGAAATAGCACAAATCCTTGGAAAATCAGTAAAAGAATTACCAAGTATAGAAATATGGCTAAATAGTGTATGTTTAGCTGTTTTTAGCGATGGCTTTGTTGGAATTTTTAAAGATAACAATGAGTATGTATTAGTAAAACCTAAGTATCTTTTAATAGCTACAGGCGCAAGGGAAAGTATGCTTGTTTTTCCTGGTAATACATTACCCGGAGTTTATGGAGCAGGTGCATTTCAGACTCTTGTAAATCGTGATCTGGTTAAAGCAGCGGAACGAATTTTCATTGTTGGGGGTGGTAATGTCGGTTTAATTGCAGGATACCATGCAATCCAAGCAGGAATCGACGTTGTGGGTTTGATTGAAGCAATGCCACAATGTGGCGGATATAAAGTTCATGAAGACAAATTAAGAAGATTAGGCGTTCCTATTTATACTAATCATACAATAATTTCTGCAAATGGACTCAATAAGGTCGAATCTATTACCATTACACAAATAGATGATAAATTTAACACTATTGCTGGAACTGAAAAGAATTATGCTTGTGATACAATATTAATAGCCGTTGGATTAAATCCTGTGGATGAATTTTATCAAAAAGCTAAGGAATATAATTATAATGTATGGGTGGCAGGAGATGCTCAAGAAATCGCTGAAGCATCAGCCGCAATTTTCACAGGCAAAATTGAAGCTTTAAAAATACTAAAAGAAAGAGGAATTAAAATAGAAGAGGATCTTAATGAACTCCAGAAATTTTCAGAGTTAATGAAAAAAAAACCTCCTCTTCCAAAAGATATAGAAGTATCTCAGGAAGAAGAAGGAATTTATCCTGTTTTCTATTGCAATCAAGAAATTCCATGTAATCCATGTACTTCAGTTTGTCCTAATAAGCAAATAGAAACAATTAATGATTTAATTACACAACTCCCTTATTTCAAGGGGGAGGAAGAATGTATTGGTTGTGGAAAATGTGTAGCTGTATGCCCGGGACTGGCTGTTGTATTAAGGGATTACAGAAAAGATAAAGAAAATCCCCTAGTTACTTTCCCTCTTGAGTTATCAGCAGAAAAATTAGTAAAGGATCAGAAAATTATAGTGGTTAGTAATAATCAAGAACTAGGAGAATATACAGTTCATAGAGCAAGAATATTGAAAGAATTCCCTAAAACTCAACTTATAACTGTTAAATTACCATCAAAAATCGCAAAACAAGCAGTAGGAGTTAAACTATATAAGAGTACTTACACCGAACCTATTGATCTATATCAAAAATCTTATACTGATGATGATACGATAGTATGTAGGTGTGAACGGATATCTGTTAGAGAGATTCGAAAATGGATTCGGGTTGGAGTTAAAGATTTTAATGAATTAAAGGCACTTACTAAAGTAGGAATGGGTGCATGTGGTGGAAAAACTTGCACTCCCCTTATAAATCGGATATTTAGGGAGGAAGGGATTTCTACTAATTCAATTACACCGGGTACCAAGCGCCCCTTATTTATAGAAGTACCGCTTGGGATTTTTGCGAAAGCTAAAAATTCAAAAGGGGGGAATTAATTATGGTAGAGTATGATGTAATTATTATCGGTGCTGGAAGTATTGGTGTTCCTACTGCCTTGGCAACAGCAAGCGAAGGTCTTAGAACTTTAGTCATAGATTCATTACCATCTGTTGCTCAAGCTGATAATAAGCATGCCATTGGTGGAATTCGAAGCACTCATTCACATATTGGAAAATCTCTCCTATGTCAAAGATCAATTGAGATATTTTCTAATTGGGAAGAAAATTATGGTGATGATATATGGTGGCATCAAGGAGGGTATACATTTTTAGCATATACAGAACAAGATGAAAAAGTGCTAAAAGACACTGTCAAACTCCAAAAAAGTTATGGGTTAAATATAGATTTTGTTGAGCCTCAAAAAATTAAACAATTAGTTCCAGGGATAAATGATGAGGGATTACTGGGAGGCACTTATAGCCCCGAAGACGGAAATGCCTCTCCATTGTTAGCTTTACATGCATTTTACAGAAAGTCAAAAGAAAGCGGAGTAGATTATCATTTTAATGAAGAAGTAATAAAAATTCTATTAAAAAAAAGAAAAGTCATAGGAGTTAAAACAACAAATGCTACATATAAAGCCAACAATATTATTAATGCTGCTGGTGCTCATGCTAAGGAAATTGGAAATATGATTGATATAAATATACCTGTAATACCAGATTCTCATGAAGCAGGAATTACAGAACCAGTAATAAAGTTTTTTGATACGATGGTGGTTGATATTAGACCAAATACTGATCCCAAATTTGGCGACTCAAAAAATTATTATTTTTATCAAAATAAGGAAGGTAAGATATTATTCTGCTTAACTCCGGATCCTAATAAGATTGGTGTAGATAGGAGAGAAACTGGTTCATTTTTACCTCAAATTTCTAAAAGAATGATTCAATTATTACCAAGGTTAAAAAATCTTAAAGTAAGAAGAACATGGCGCGGTTTATATCCAATGACTCCAGATGGAAATCCAATTGTTGGCAAAGTTAACAACATTGAAGGATATATTAATGCCGTTGGGATGTGTGGTCAAGGTTTTATGTTAGGACCTGGTTTAGGAGAACTTATTGGTCGACTTCTAAATGAAAAACTGAACTCTCAAGATCATGAAATTTTAAAGAGTTTATCCTATACACGTGAATATTTTAAAGAAGAAGTATTAAAATAGATTAGAAGGATCAGGATCTTGAATTCTCCGTAATTTAAGAGATTCAAGAGTATTAATAATTTCTTTTTCATTAGATGTTGGGTAAAATTTCTTGAATATCTTTTTCAAAATCAAATTTATTAGTATAAAAATAAATGTGCTTAATAAACTAGGAATTGTTATAGAAAAAATTATAATTTGAATCAAATCTCCTTTTGTAAGATATGTTCGTCGATCGAAAACCGCAGGAAGAACACGTATAGGTGAGGGATAATAAAGAATAACAAAAATCGATATTATACTTATTATGATTAAAGCTACTGATAAGATTATACCCCAATAAGATATTCTTTTGGCAATAAATATAAATTTAAATTTCTTTCTTGACTTAAAAGTTTGATTTTTATTAGTCAATTTTACACATAATTAAATTATTAATTTACTTTCCTCAAATTCTATTAGGATGTATATAAATTTAAATCTACTGACAAATTAAATTCATTCATAGTCAAAGATTGAAAATATAAATATAACTTTACTATAATGAACTTTGATATTATTGTTAGAAATGGGAAAATAGTTGATGGTGCAGGAAATCCAGCTTATTTGGGAGATATTGCCACTAAAGATGGAAAGGTTGCAAAAATACGAATAAAAATAAGTGGGAATGCAGAAAGAGAAATAGATGCCTCAAACATGATTGTATGCCCCGGATTTGTTGATATGCACTCTCACACAGATGTAATACTACCAATTTACAGTGGTATGGATGCAGCAGTCCACCAGGGAATTACTACAGCTGTAGTAGGAATGTGTGGAGACGGGCTTGCTCCAGTACCCGTTGATAAAATTGAACTATTTAAGGAATTATTTAAAATCCCTGCTGTTGGAAATATTCCTATTACATGGAATAGTTATTCTGAATATTTGGATGAAATGGAAAAATTAAAAATCTCTGCAAATGTAGTATTTGTTTTAGGGTTTGAGACAGTTCGAATTGCCGGAGGTCCTGGTTTTGAGAATCGTTCTCCTACAAATGAAGAGCTTGAAAATATGAAACAATATGTAGCTGAAGCAATGGAGGCAGGTGCTTTTGGCATGAGTACTGGTCTTATTTATGCACCTCAAGTATTTGCTAAAACCTCTGAAATAATAGAATTAACGAAAGTTGTTGGTCAATATAATGGACTTTACTTTTCTCACATTCGAGATGAAGGAAAAAACTTATTAGAGGCAATTAAGGAATTTGTTGAAATTGTAGAAAAGTCTGGATGCATAGGAGGACAAATAGCACATTTTAAAGTTGCAGGTCAACCTTTTTGGGGAATGAGCAAGGAATCATTACATTTAGTCGAAGAGGCAAATAAGAAAGGAATAGATATTACTTTTGATCAGTATCCATATAATCGTGGGCAGACAAGCCTTGTCACAGCACTTCCTCCTTGGGCGCGAGAAGGTGATCCTGAAACAATTTTAAATAGAATAAAAGATCCAGAAATACAAAAGCAAATCATTGAGATAAGTTCTCTGGAATCTGATGATTGGGAAAATTGGATTAAAATTGATGGGTTTAGTCATATTTATCCAACCTATTTCAAGAAGGAGGAATGGAAAGAACTCGCAGGTAAAAGTATCACAGAAATTTCTAAATTGATGGGATATAATGACGACTGGGAAACTTTCTTTAAAATTCTAATTGAAGAAAAGTGTGAAACATCAATTACTATAGAAACTATGGGAGAGGAAGATATTCGTAGAATTATGACTCATCGATTTCAAATGTTTGGAACAGATTCTGTTGCTGGAAAATTATTACCCGGTTTAAAGCTGAATCATCCAAGAACTTTTGGGACTTATCCCCGAGTATTGGGGAAATATGTAAGGGAGGAAAAATTGCTTACAATCGAAGATGCAATAAGAAGAATGACTTCATTTCCTGCCCAAAAATTAGGATTAGGAGATAGAGGTTTGTTGAGAGAAGGTAATTGGGCAGACTTAGTTATATTTGAGCCCGATAAAATAAGTGATAAAGCTACATTTGAAGAACCACATCAATTTCCTGAAGGTATACCTTATGTAATCATAAATGGGATTGTAGTTATCGACGATTTTAAACAAAAGCATAAATATCCTGGAAAAGTGTTACGTCGTCCAAATAATTTGTGAGAAATTTAAAAAAAATTCAATTATTCATTAAAAAGCGAATCCTCCTATCTTTTTGAATATGAAACAAAAAATTTTACCTATAATTTAAGGAATCAAACATTATATAATTAAAAACACTAAAAATGTGATAAATAATGGTCAGACATTTACTTAAAGTATCAGATCTTTCGAGGTCAGAATGTGAACTTATTATAAATAAAGCAATAGATATTAAAAAAAATCCTAACAAATATTATAAATCTCTCGAGCATGAAACACTTCTAATGTTATTCGAAAAACCATCTTTAAGAACACGTATCTCATTTGAAACAGGAATGCAACAATTAGGGGGTCATGCCATTTTTTACTCGATTAAAGATTCACCACTCGGCAAGAAAGAAAACATTAGTGATACAGCTAAGGTTGCATCAAGATTTGTTGATATCATCGCTGCGCGAGTTTTTAAAAGACAAGACATTCGGGATCTTGCAAAATATGCTGATGTGCCTGTTATAAATATGCTTGACGATTTTGCTCATCCATGCCAGATTCTCGCTGATTTCCAGACGATAAAGGAGAAAAAAACACATTTAGAGGCTATGAAATTATCTTATTTCGGAGATGCTTATAATAATGTTACCTATGATTTAATGCGGATGTGTGCGATGTTTGGATGGAAAATGGATATTGCCTGTCCTAATTCAGCTGAGTATTCACCTGAACAGGAAGTTTTTGATGAAATATCAAATTTATCTAAAGAAACAGGTGCTGAAATAAAGATTTTTCACGATGCATTCGATGCTGCTAAAGATTCTGATATTATTTATACTGATAGTTGGATGAGTTATGGAATACCTCAAGATCAAGAAGAAAAAAGAAAAGAAGCATTTTTACCATATCAAGTGACGACTTCTGTTATGAATAAAGCTAAATCAGATGCAATTTTTATGAACTGTTTACCTGCTATGAGAGGTTACGAACAGACCGCAGAAGTTATCGATGGATCTCAATCAATAGTATTTGATCAAGCAGAAAATAGATTGCATATCCAAAAGGCTATTATGCTTTTTTTAAGAAATAAATTCTAAATATTTTTATCAATTACATTTTGTAAGAATTTAGTTTTTGGATATTTTTCAATAATAAAGTGAGAATTATGCTTTATCCAATAAGAAATAGTTATCGACAATATATTGATCTTTCTGGTTTTTGGGATTTCCGATTTGATTTTAAGGAAGAAGGAATAGAAAGTGAATGGTATAAGGGGTATTCTAATGGGAAACCTATAGCTGTACCTGCAAGTTGGAATGATCAATTTGCTGAAAATAGGGATTTTTTAGGTCCTGGATGGTATCAAACTTACTTTGATATTCCTAAAGGTTGGGATGATCAAAAAATTATCATACGATTTGGTTCTGTTAATTATTTAGCAGATGTATGGCTTAATGGAGAGAATATAGGATCTCATGAAGGAGGTCATTTACCGTTTGAATTTGATGTTACTAATCTATTAAATCCCCAGAATAATCTTCTTGTAGTTAGAGTTGATGGAACATTGGCCCCTGATCGTGTTCCACCGAGCGGTAGGCCACAAATCTTTCCTAATACAAATTTTGACTTCTTCCCATTTTGTGGCATTCATCGCCCTGTTTTGCTTTATTCAGTCCCTAAAAAGGGTCTTGAAGATATTACTATAATTACTAATATTGAAAATAATTCTGGAATAGTTTCAATAAAGTTAAAAATTGGCAATGAGCAACCAGTTGAATCTCGGATACTGCTTAATGGAGAGAAACAAGAAGTCATAATAAAAAAGTCAAATAATGAAAATATAATAGAAAAAAAGTTAATAATTAAAAATCCGGAACTCTGGTCTACCAATAATCCCTATCTCTATGATTTAACAGCAGAAATTCTTAAAAATGGGACAGTTATAGATGCTTATACTCTAAGGATTGGGATTAGAACTATTCAAGTAAAAGGTAATGAGCTATTTTTGAATGACAAACCAGTTAGGTTATATGGATTTGGACGACATGAGGATTTTCCAGTAACAGGAAGGGGTTATCTCCCAGCTGTAATCATTAAAGATTATTCTTTAATGAAATGGATTGGTGCAAATTCTTTTCGAACTACTCATTATCCCTACTCAGAACAAATGATGGACCTTGCTGATAGTCTTGGGTTCTTAATTATTGATGAAATTCCAGCAGTTGGGCTTACTTTTGATAGTAGTCATATTGATCGCCATCTAAAATTATGTAAACAATATATGCAAGAATTATATGAACGTGACAAAAACCATCCCAGTGTGATAATGTGGAGTTTGGCAAATGAACCAAGGTCCAGTAAACTTTCAAAGAATTTCTTTCTGGAACTTTACCAGTTCATAAAAGAGATAGATTCATCTCGTTTAATTACCCTAATCAATTCTCAAAACGTAAGAAATGATTCTTTTGAGTTTTTTGATATGGTATGCTTAAACAGATACTATGGATGGTATGTTAATCAGGGTCAAATTCAAAAAGGAATTGAGAATTTATCTGAAGAACTTGAGAATTTATATATAAAATACAAAAAACCGATTTTTATAAGTGAATTTGGAACTGATACTATCCCTGGATGGCACTCCCAACCTCCAGAAATGTTCAGTGAAGAGTATCAAATCGAATTTCTAAAAAAATATATAGAGCTTATAGAGAGTAAACCATTTATTATTGGTTATCATGTCTGGAACCTATGCGATTTTAAGACATCTCAAGGTGTTCTAAGGATGGGTGGCATTAATTTTAAAGGTGTATTTACAAGAGATAGGAGACCTAAAATGGCAGCACATTTTTTAAAAAAATTATGGATTAAAAAAGAAGATATATAAAAGCTTTAATATCATTCATGCTCAATTTATGTTGGATATTTTGATTTAAGATTATGTGATAGTCTTGAGAAAAGAATTACGTCCTATTGCAATGGTCAATATAACAAACAGGTGTACTTTAAAATGTAAACATTGTTTTGTTTACCGCGAGGGAACACCAAATACCCCTACTAAAGAGAATGAAATGTCTGTAGAACAAATGATAAAAGAATTAAAGAGGTACAGAAAAAAATTTGGAATAGTTCGAATGATTTGGATGGGTGGCGAACCACTTCTAAGAAGAGATATACTGCAACAAGGAATAAAATTATTTCCTCAAAATACGATTACAACTAATGGGACATTGCCTCTAATAGATTTAGGACCAACCATAACGTGGGTGATATCCTTGGATGGTCCAGAAGGTCTTAACGATGAAATAAGAGGAAAGGGAAGCTATAAGAGAGTTATCAAAAATTTGAATAATTTACCAGAAAATTTTAGTGGAGATCTTCAGTGCAACTGTGTCGTAACCAAAAAAAATCAGGATTATCTTGAAGAGTTTATTAATTCTTTACGTAAGAATACGATTCTTAGGGGTGTGGTATTTACATTTTATGTACCAAAAAAAATAGACAACACAGGTTTAAGTTGGATATCTTTAGAGGAACGAGATTTAGCAATAAAGAGGGTCATAGAGCTTAAAAAGAATTATCCAGACTTTATTCTTAATAATTCAATGGTTTTGGAGCTTATGTTATCTCACAACGCTTTAGCCATTACGAATAATTGTGCTGTTAAAAATTTTATGGTACCATTATATCTGGGAGAAAAGGGATTTGAAATGCCATTTTGTTGTTATGGGAATGATGTAAATTGCGATCTATGTGGATCTTGGGCTGTGTTTCATCTTGCGGCACTTATGAAAATAAATCCTGGATGGCCTGAGAAAGTATCTGGTACCTTTAAGAAACTGCCAGATTCTGTTGTCTAATCAGAATCATTGAAAATAATAAAAAGTCCTCATAACACTATAAATTTTTATATTTATTTATTATGAATACACCAATGAAAAATATTATTTCGAAGATTATCAGAAAGCTGAAGTATGTTTCAATCCACAAGGGCTCATTTATATATTCTAATGAGTTATTAAATGTAAATACATTCAACATTGAAAAACTTGTTAAAATAACTAAAATAAATGGAGAAAACATATAATAACCACTAAGACTCAGGTGTATCTTTTTATATTTGCAATACAACAATAAAAAGATATTAAAACCACTGAAAATTGTAAAAAGCCAGAACCAACCTTGTAATTGATGGTAATCATCAGGATTGAGAGGTCCATTGAGATAGATATTTCGACTCCATACTATATAATATAATGATGATATAATTATTACTAGAGTTGCCAAAGTTATCAATAATCTTCCTTTATTATACTTTTTCATCTTAGATTCTACCAAATTATGAGATTTAAACATACAAGCAATTAAAGTGATTTTAAACTATTTTAATATTTATCCTTTATCCTTTAGCTTTTTGTTTGGTTGAATTTCGTGTTAAATTACGTGATAAGAACATTCTGCATTCAAGTTTAGGAATAGTTAAAAGCATTCTTCTGTATTTTAGATACTTAATGAATAACATTAAAAATAATTGAAAACATACGTTAAACCCTTCATAAATTTTAAATAATAGGTTTAATATTATCTATTTTTCATTTACTTTTATGTAATTTTACCTAGAGGTTTATTAATTGAAAACGCTTATAGTCGCATTGGGAGGAAATGCTCTTATAAAATTTGGAGATGAAGGGACAACTAAAGAACAATTCAGAAATCTAAAAATACCTATCAGCCAGATTGCACAATTGGCTAAAAATTACAATATTATAATAACACACGGTAATGGACCGCAAGTAGGTAACCTATTACTACAACAGGAAGCAACTCAAGCTGTTTCAAAAAGACCCTTACAAATATTAGTAGCCGAAACTCAAGGTCAGATTGGTTTTATGATTGAATCTACCCTTGATGAAGAATTAATGAATTTAGGATTAGATGAAGAAAAACTTTTTCTTACGGTACTTACATATGTAAAAGTTGATGCTGAAGATCCAGCATTTTTAAACCCAACTAAACCCATTGGACCTGCGTATGATATTCCCAAACCTGGCTATGTCAAAACCGCTAAAGGTTATCGTCGAGTGGTACCTTCACCCAAACCTATCAAAATTTACCAATGGCGGGAAATTAAAAAACTGATGGAATTAGGCAGTTGGATAATTATTGCATGTGGAGGGGGAGGGATTCCCGTAATAAAAGAAAAGAAAAAGCTCTACGGTGTTGAAGCTGTCATTGACAAAGATCTCGCCAGTGCAAAATTAGCAGAACAAATAGATGCAGACATTTTATTAATCGCGACTGATGTAGAAAAAGTTTCTTTAAATTATGGAACTCCGTCCCAGATAGAATTAGATAAATTATCTGTTTCTGAGGCAAAAAAATATTTAGACGAAGGTCAATTTCCAGCAGGAAGTATGGGACCTAAAATTCAAGCAGTAATTAATTTTTTAGAATCTGGCGGAGAAAGAGCAATTATAACCTCTATTGATAAAATTATTGATGCTTTAGAAGAAAGAGCAGGAACACATATATACCTAGATTAGCAAATAAAAGAGGGTATAAAAGATTGCAATGGATGAAGTAAAAAACCTTATTGATGATTTAGGAATCGCTGCTTTCGAGGCTAATACTAAAATCGCAAGTTTTGCATTAATCTCAAAAGAGGGTGAGTTGATTTATCAAACAGAAAATTGGGATCTTAACTCAAGTATGGAAGGAATATTAAAAGTCATCAATGGAGAGCACCTATTCATACTAAATGATGCAGAATTTTTAGTAAAAGAATCTAATGCTAAAGGAATTATCACAACTAATGATCTCGGTATGGGACATGTGATATTTGCTTTTTTTCAGGGAGGTACACTTGTTTCATACGCTATGCAAGGAGCCGATCCAATTGAGGTACTAACATTTCTTAGTAATAATATAAGCAAATTTAATGGAAAGATTTAATCCATTGCGTGCTCCCTTTTATTCTTTACATTTTTTCTTCGACCCTAAAACAATTCCTCTTTTTAAAAGAACGGAGAAATTCAGACTATTAATACTTTCTCGATTACTTCAATCGCCCAATCAATTTCTTCTCTTGTAATAACCAAAGGAGGAGCAAATCTAATAGATGTGGAATGGGTATCTTTCGCTAATATACCATTATTCTTTAAATCTTCAACAATCTGTCTGGCATCTTCAGAAAACTCGACAGCAATAAGTAAACCCTTTCCCCTTACTTCTTTAATTGGTATCTTTGTTCGCTTCTCAGCTATTTCTTTTAGTCTTTTTACAAAATAAGCACCCATTTCTTGCGCTCGTTCAGCAAGATTTTCCCTTAAATGAATTTCAATAGATTTCATAGCGACTGCTGATGCCAATGGGTTTCCTCCAAAAGTACTTCCATGTGTTCCTGGTTTGATCACTTCAGGTCCTACAATATCTTTTGTTGTTACAACAGCGGATACAGGATAAATCCCACCTCCAAGAGCTTTCCCTAACAATAGTACATCTGGTTTCACATCTTCATGTTCACAAGCAAAAAGTTTACCTGTTCTACAGAAGCCAGTTTGAATCTCATCTAAAACCATGAGAATATTGTATTTTGTACAAATTTCTCTTACCTTTGTCAAATACCCTTCTGGAGGGACATTCACTCCAGCCTCTCCCTGAATGGGTTCAAATAAAAATGCTGCAACTTTTTCAGGACCTTTCTCTAAAATAACATTTTCAAGTTCTTTAGCATCGCCATAAGAGATAATTATAAATCCAGGTGTATATGGTCCAAAATTACCATAATACCGAACAGCGGAAATATTGGAGCTAAAACCTGAAATAGTAATTGTTCTTCCATGAAAATTATTGCGACATACAATTATGATTGCTTCATTTTTAGGAATTTTCTTTTTGATATATCCCCATGCTCTAGCTACTTTTAAACCAGTAGATACTGCTTCAGTCCCCGTATTCATTGGAATACTCATAATACCTGCTTTATTAGGGTCATAAATATGTGGTCCAACAACTTCAGCTAACATCTTCAAAAATGGTCCCATTTTATCATTGTGAAATGCTCTAGATGTTAATGTAACGGTATCTGCTTGTTCTTTCAGCGCGGCTATAATTTCAGGATGACAATGACCTATATTTTGACTAGAATAAGCAGATAAACAATCTAAATACTTATTACCTTCTGGATCATATACCCACACTCCTTCTGCCCTTGAAATTACAGCAGGAATTGGGTGGTAATTATGAGCACAATATTCATTATCCATATCAATAAATTCTTTTGAACTTGGCATATTTCTACATGTTTATTTAATCTTAATTGGTAATAAAGAATTGAAATGAAGTGTTTCATTAAACTTTTTTCTTATTTATTTGAAAATAGAAAGAATTAGATTTTATCAACTATTTATTCCCAATCTTAAAATTTTATTAAAGAAATTGATGGAAATTAATAATATTTCCCATTTAATTAATGAAAAAACAACATTTATATACCAATGGAAGAAAAGTTACTTTACTAAATTTTTCTAAAAATATTAATCCAAAAAAAGTGAGTGAAAATGAGAAAAAAATTATGGATTTTACTAATATCTGTATTGATGCTTACATTTATGATACCTCCTACAATGGGTTGTAGGTTTGGCTTTCAAAAAAGGCGAATTACTATAATCAGGGACGATTACGGAGTTCCACACGTTTTTGCTAAAACAAAAGAAGGTCTAGCTTTTGGAGCAGGATATGCTATGGCACAGGATAGGCTCTGGCAAGCAGATCTCTATAGACGGAGTGCTTTCGGAAATCTTGCTGAATTTGGCTTAGCGTCAATTGATCAAGATTATGAAACGAGGAAATTGGGCTATAGTAGAGAGGAGTTAAAAGAGATCTTCGATAAATGGGAACCAATTAATCCTCATGCAAAGTTGAAAGAAATGAACCTAGCATATATTGATGGTATTAATCAATATATAACTGAAGCATTAACTGCTCTTTCAACTGGAGATCCATCTTTGGTTCCAGCAGAATACTTAGCATATGGTTTTCCTATAGTACCATTTTCCATTGAAGATAGTGTTGCGATCACAGTAATGATGGCATGGAGATTTGGAGGAACAGGTGGAAATGAACTCTCTTACGCTTCAGCTTTACAAGCATTACAATCAGAACATGGGGAAAGTACAGGGTGGTTAATGTTTAATGATCTCTATCCTCAAGAAGATCCTGGAGCTGAGGTGACGATTCCTGGTACGGCTTGTAAATTTTCTAATTGTAAAAGTTCCAGTCCAATGATGGGATTACCTGGAAATTTGGGAGCATTATATCAACAATACCAACAAGTACAAATGGGGCAGACTCAGCTATTAGAATCTCTTGGAATTCCTACTAAATTCGGTAGTAATGCATGGGTTGTTCATCCTAAGAAAACAACAACACGAAATGCAATGGAGCTAGGAGGCCCTCAAATGGGTCATACTATTCCTCAAATTGTTCTTGAAATCGGATTACATGGGGCTGGGATTGATGCTGTTGGCATGATGATGCCTCAAGCACCTTCAATTTTAATCGGTGTTAGTAATGATGGTGCCTGGACCTCTACAACAGGTGGCTCGGATGTGATGGATACGTATATTGAACAGTTGAATCCTGATGATCACACTCAATATTGGTATAATGGTGAATTTGTAGATATGGAGGTTAGAACTGAAACCTTTTATTCTGCGATTGAACCTACGAGAGAAATTGATATTTATCGTACTGTTCATGGGCCTATAATGTACATCGATGAGGGCAATCATCTTGCTTTTACAATGAAAGCTCCTTATTATAAGAACGAATTAGCAGCAGAAGAAGGATGGTCTCTCTTTCAACAAGCAAGAAATATTTGGGATATGCAAAAAGCAGTTAAAACTGTACAACCTTCTCACAATTTCCTCTGGGCTGATCGACATGGTAATGTAGGATATTGGCATGCTGGTACTTTTCCAATAAAACCTGAAACAGGAAAGGATGGTCGAGTTATTGATGATAGATTCCCATTATGGGGTACTGGCGAAGAAGAATGGGTAGGACTTACTGGGTATAATGAAATGCCTAAGTGTATTAATCCAAAGCAAGGCTTTCTTGCCAACTGGAATAATAAACCTATAGCTGGTTGGCCTTATGGAGAAGCTGATTGGGGAGAAGGACATCGTGTTAAAAGGATACAAGATTTATTAGCAGCTGATAATAAGATCTCTTTTGAAGACATGAATGGAATAAACATGGATATAGGATACAACCATATCCCTGCGATGAGTTTAATTGATGATCTTATTGGTGCTGCAAGTATGTCTACAGATCCTGACATTCAAGCAGCCTTACCATACTTAGAAAGCTGGAATCTTCATTATAATGATATATTAGATCCAAGTTATCCTGAAGCATCAGCAACATATGATGATCCAGGCCTTACAATTTTTGATAAATGGTATCAAGGAATTCTTAGTGAAATCTTTAGCGATGATCTTCCTTCTCATACGGGAGCGGGGTTGAGTACATTAATCCACGTATTCGATGGTGTAGATTCAAAATTACCATTATCTTATGATTATCTAAATGGTGAAGATAAAAATGATGTTATTAATAGAGTGCTTAAAGATGCTTTATTATATCTACAGTCAACTTACGGACCAGAGATTCCAACATGGCTTACAGATGTGAATGTAGTATGGTTTTCACAGCAAGGCGCTTTACCAACAGTCAAAATGCATGCTATGAACCGTGGTACTTATAATCAAATTGCAGAGATGATCCAAAGAAGGGGAAGAAATCGATGGACGAAACCTGGTCCACACAGCGTCAACGTAATTCCTCCGGGACAAAGTGGATTCGTCAACTATATGGGTAACCCCAGCCCTCACGCATATGATCAACTACCCTTATATGAAACTTGGACGTATAAACCGATGAGATATAACTTCTGGGATATATGGAAGGTACATGAATCTGTTATATATCTTGAATATTAGGAAGCAAGAAATAAAAAAAAATAATAAATCAAATCTTTTTTTCTTTTTAGGAAAAATTTTTTCTACGTTTGTTCTATTCTTCTAACAAATTCCTTAATCGCAAAAATAGCTACTTTATCAGCATAAGTTCCAGGTCCAAAACCAGCATCGTAACCTAACTCTTTTGCTAATTCATTGCTTATTCTCGCTCCCCCACATATTAAAATTACTTTATCTCGAATTCCTTCTGCTTCTAATAAATCTACTAGATTAGTGAGAGTTTTTAAGTGTATATTTTTTTGAGTTACCGTTTGTGAAACTAATAAAATATCTGCGTTCACTTCAATTGCTTTTTTAACATACTCTTCATTGGTGATTTGACTTCCTAAATTATAAGATTCTATCATTTCATATCTCTCAAGACCATAATGCCCTGCAAAACCTTTCATATTCATTATGGCATCAATACCGACTGTATGAGCATCTGACCCAATTGAAGCGCCTATAACAATAATTTTACGTTTTATCTTTTCTTTAATAAATTGGTTGATTTCTTCTATAGTCATCGTTTCTACCTCTACAGATTCAACTTTAATTTGAGTAAAATCAATTGTATGCTTTAAATTTCCATATAAAATTATGAATGTGAACCCTGCATCCAATTTATCATGAAATACAATTTCAGACTTTTCCAACCCCATTTTTTCAGCTAATTTCTTTGCTGCTTCTATAGCTTTTTCTCCATCTTTAACAGGAAGGGTAAAACTAACTTGAACTTTCCCATCATTCATTGCATCACCATAAGGTTTGATCCTTTTAAGATCAAGAGTCTGGTTAAAATCTTTTTTATCCATTGAATATAATCCCCCTCCCATTTTAGATTCCTCCCTCCTTTAATTCAGTTAACATTAAATCTATGAAAGGATTATAATAATCTTCTGCTTTCTTAATCACTCCTTCTAATCCTTTTCCTCCGTCTATTGATCTTTTTATATTTGCAAATTTTCCGTCCTCAATAGTTTTAAATAATCCTACTTGTCTAATTTCGTTTAATAAACTGAATGCTTTATTTAATACTTCATTAGCTCTAGATTCTATTATTCCACCTTTCTTAAACGTGATTTCTTCACTAATAGACTCCATGTTATTGAAAATATATCGAGCATTTTCTATAGAAAGTGCTCTATCAGACATGAAAGGAGTATGGATTGCCTCTGTGAGCATCCCAAGTAAATGGATTCTTTGATTTGTCATAATTGTTACAATATTGAATAAGGTATCTTGAACATGTCCCTTAAAGATATTCCCAGTCATATATTTTGTAGGGGGCATGTATTTCAAAGGGGCTCTTGGGAAAATTTCACGTGCCATTTGAGCTTGCGCAAGTTCATATAAAAATCCATTTTTTATATCAGGATTCATTTCGAAAGCATGACCTAATCCCATTTGCTCTTCTCTAAGACCAGCGAGGAAAGCAAATTGTTCATTAATGAATTCAGAAGCAAGAACTGTATGAGCAGACTCAAATGCATCTGCAGTAGTCAGATAATTATCTTCACCTGTATTTATTATTACTCCTGCATAAGCATTTATCATCCTTGAAAAGTATTGGTCAATAAGAGTTCTTTTCATATTTATATCTCTAAAGAGGATACCATA
>JBHLLU010000121.1:0-6447 GCA_048938895.1 Promethearchaeota archaeon | reverse complement strand
CAATGATTTTTTCTAATTTGAGAGTCAACCATTAATATTATTAACTATGAAAATAATAATAGTTTTTAACCTTAATTTAAAATCATAGCTAAAGAAAGCTAGGTTTTATCAATGGAAAAAACAATTCCTGAACTAAAACGGTCATATATCACAATTTTTTCCCTGAATTATTTCTTTCAGGGTTGCAATCAATCATTTTTTACGACTATCATTCCAATTTATTTACTACAGTTAACTACTACCTTAGATGCAGGACAAATCTCATCATTAATGTCTATTGTTCTTTTACCTTTTGGAGTAAAATTTTTATATGGAATATTAAGTGATGTTTCTACAAATAAAAGATTGGGAAGGAGAAAACCATGGATAATTATCCCTAGCATTTGGGCAGGTATCATATGGATCTTGATTCCATTTCTGTTAAATCCGTCGAATGCTATGACAATGGTCTTGATTTTAGGGATAATTATCGTAATAGGGGTAGCAATGGGTGATACTGCTATCGATGGATTGATTTTAGATCTATATCCTAAAGAAAGATTAGGAAGAGTTCAAGGAATTTGTTGGGGATTCCGATCTGTGGGAATTATAGCCGGGGGTCCGTTATTAGTTGTTTTCTTCTTATTAACGGGAGGAATCATTGATTATGCATTCATTTCATTAGGAATCATGATGATAATTTTCTCATTTTTAATTTTAATTGTTAAAGAAATAGTAAAATCTATAGATGTTGATGTTGGGGGTAATCTTAGAATAATTTTTGGAAAACGTAAGAATTGGAAAGTATACACCTTTTCAATCTTCAATGCTTTTTGTGATGGGTTAATATTTGTGATATTACCACTTTTTATACTCATTCAATGGGGATTAGTAGGTGCTACAGGCTCTACAATTGATCTTATTGGAAATAGTGATTTATATGCTCCGAATGCTTTAGTTGCCCTAATTATAGGATTAGGAGTAATTTTGGGAGCAATCTTAGGGGGTAGAATCGCTGATCTCCAATCAAGAAAACGTAGTGTCTATATTTCTCTTTTTATTACAACTGGTTCTTTCCTAATATTTTTTATCCCTGTACCGTGGTATGTTTTAATGATATTTTCGTTTCTTTTAGGTAATTCTTCGGGATGGAGAAATTCTGCTTTCTCTGCGGTCATCGGTCAAGAGTCACAGTTATATCCTGAAATGGATAGTACGTATTATGCTACATGTAATTCGTTTGTTAACCTAGGTACTACAATAGGTTTAGAGTTAACAAGTATCTTGTTTGCTGTAATTGCATTGCCTACATTTGCTACATACACCATTATTTTTTTGATTATGGGTTTTTTAATAAACATAGATTTTATTCCGTTCACAACAATGGATCCTAATGAGTATGAAATAAATTTGGAAAGGAAATCTTAGAAAACAGAAAAATTTTATATTTCTTTATTGTGTTTATTTCTTCATATTTCAAAACCTTAGTTTAAAGAAGTGGTGTTTCAAATTACACGAGAATATGCCCAAAGGGTAAAAGAATTACCTATCTATATTTTTGTTGAAATTGAACAATTAATTGCTGAAGGAAGAAAAAAAGGTGTTGATTTCATTCCTTTAGGAATAGGGGATCCAGATTTATCCACCCCAGATCTGATTATCAAAGAGATTTGTGAACAAGCTAAAGATCCAAGTAATCAAAATTATCCCTCGAGTATGGGAGAAGAATTTTATAGAGAAGCCGTCGCCGAATGGAATAAATTAAGATATGGAGTTAATCTAGATCCTGAAACTGAAGTTTCACATGTAATTGGTGGTAAGGAGGGAGTCGCAAATATTGCACGAGTTTTTGTGAATCCCGGAGATGTGGTATTATGTCCTAATCCTGGATACCCCGTATATATAAATGGAGCTACAAAACTGTGTGATGGGGTACCATATTTGATGCCACTAAAAAAAGAAAATGATTTTATTCCAGATTTAGAGGAAATTGATAAGAAATACTTAAAGAAAGCTAAGTTAATGTATTTAAATTACCCAAATAACCCCACCGGGGCAATTGTGTCTATAAAGTTTCTACGGGAAGTATGCGATTATGCAGAGGATTATGAGTTCTTGATAGTTTATGATAATCCTTATTCAGAATTTACATTTGAAGATTATATTGCACCAAGTATATTGCAAGTTAGTGATAATCATGTTGAAATCAACAGTGCTTCGAAGATGTTTAATATGACTGGATTTCGATGTGGTTGGGTAGCGGGTAACGCTGAGATTATTAAGGGATTAAGAAAAGTAAAATCTCAAATCGATTCAGGGGGACCTATTTTTATCCAAAAGGCGGTTGTAAAAGGATTAAACCTCTATGAATCTGAGAAAAAACCCAATATTATACTTAAAAACTTAAAAATTTATGAACAAAGAAGAGATGTTCTTGTCAATGGTTTAAATGAAATGGGTTGGAAAACAGACTCACCTAAGGCAACCTTCTATATTTGGACTAAGGTTCCTGAAAAATATTGTAATTTAACGTGTATGGATTTTGTTAAAAAGTTGATTGAAGTTGGAGTAATTGTTACACCAGGGACGGGTTTTGGTAAATATGGAGAAGGTTTTGTACGATTTGCTTTAACACAACCTGTTGATAGAATAAAAGAAGCCTTAGAAAGAATAAAGAAATTATTAAATTAAAAATAATAAAAAAACACTATTTCAAATTTTTTTTTACTAAAACTCTTATTTAGAAGATTTATTATATTTTTTCCTGAGATATCCTAGTTTTTTTTCTTCTTCTGCTTGAAGAGTTTCAGCAGATCCATCTAATCCTTTTAACATCATCATAACTGGTGTTTTTTCTGAATCCCAATCTTTATAATAATCCAAAATTAGATCGATCTCATCTGAATCTTTTTCCAGCTTTCCTCACCTCCATTATTTATTTGTGTTTTCACAGGAAAATAATTTTTTATCTTGGCCAATTCCTTGTAATTTATACGAGATGTAATGTTAAAAGAGAACAAATCAGTAAAAATTATAAGAAAAAGGTCAAGAGGATTTATTCTCTTTTAATAATGCCTTGGATACATACCGGCTTTACTGATAATGTAAAGCCTAGCCAATATTCCGTAGCATTATGTGAAAAACTCATTAATAAAAAGATGTTTAATGTCCTATTTAAACTTTACCCATAAATTTCCCATTTGTCAGTGAATTTTAGGTGAAAATGACATAGAAGTAAAGAAAAAGGCTAAAAAACTGTTAATAACAATTTTTTTAATTGAATTAATTTTTAATTAAATAATTCCCAAATTGAGCTAAATACGGAGTAATGATTATGGAAAAGAAGATAGTCCTTGTAGGTGCTGGCTCGACCTCTTTTGGTACTGCGAGTATGAATGATATTTTTCTTAGCGAAGTCTTAGAAGGTTATACAGTTGTTCTACATGACATAAATAAAGATAAATTAGAAATGATCTATGAGCTACTATCAGTTGAAAATCATAGATTAAATAATAGGATCCATCTTGAACGAACAACAGACAGAACATCCGCTTTTCGGGATGCTGATTTCATCATAAATTCAATAGAAGTTGGGGAAAGATATACTTTATGGAGGCAAGATTATGAAATACCTAGAAAATACGGGTCAAGTCAGATTTTGGGTGAGTGTGGAGGTCCCGGAGGTACATTTCACGCCTGGCGGATCATCCCTCCTATAATAGATATCATTAAAGATGCTGAAAAAATTTGCCCAAACGCTTTTTTTATCAATTTCTCAAATCCTTTATCTCGAGTGTGTTTAGCAATAAAACGGAGTACAAAGAATTTAAAGTTCATTGGTTTATGTCATCAGATTGCCTTTATGGTTCATCATTTGCCCCAGATGTTCAAAACTTCGATAAAAAACTTAGGTATGAAAATAGGAGGGCTTAACCATTTTGCTTTCCTTTTAGGGCTTGAGGAAAGATCAACAGGAAAAGACTTAATGCCTATGTTTAATAAAAATGCGTTGGATTATTTCAGAGAACATGAGAACAGATTTGAATTTTCTACTCTTACATTTGAATTTTATAAGAGATTTGGTTTCTTTCCTTTTGTAGGTGATAATCATCTTGGAGAATTCTTACAAATCGGGTCTGAATTCACAGAAAATCAGGATATGGTTGATTGGATAGATTTAAATGATCGAAGTAGCCAAGTTGTATATGAAAGATTCCAGCGAAATTTTAACCTATTTAAAAGGGGAAAATATAAAGAGAAAACAATTTTACTCGGAAGGCGTTCTGGTGAAAGGGCGATACCCATTATTGAGGCAATAATTACAAATAGAAATTCATATGAATTTGCTGTTAATGTTCCTAATGATAATATTATTGAAAATCTCCCTCAGGATCTAATATTGGAATGCTCAGCTACTATTAACAAGGATGGTGTTCATGGTGTCGAGATTGGGAAATTACAGAAAAATATCGCTGCAGTACTCCGCATTGAAGCTACAATACAAGATGTTTGTGTTGAGGCTGTATTAAAAAAATCTAAAGATCTAGCTATTGCATGCTTGGCAATAGATCCTAATGTAGGTAGTTTTGAAATGGCAGAAAGAATTTTTAACGAAATGAGTGAAGTACAAAAAGACTTTTTACCAAATTTTAAGTAATAAGTATATGATTATTATAAGGTAAATTATTATAAGGAAAAACGACAGATTAGTAAATATTTTGTATATAAATTTATAAATAAAAATTCTTGTTACTTTTTACGAATCAAATCCAATTGAATTTTGTAAAACCATGAAATCGGAACTAGAGGGTAACAAAGAGGAGAAAATCAAAAAATATACTGAAAAGCTTCAAAAATTGTGGTGGTTTAGTTTCTATTTAATAATATCACCGCTAGGCATAGGTGTTGTGAGTTTCACGGTATTTTTTGGTCTTTTCCTACTTGGCCCATATTATGCCTTTTCCCTTTCTGTCATTGTATATATGTTTTCCTTTTTGTTTCTCCTTAAATCTTATGACAAATGGAGAGATAATTCTTTTTTTCTGAATAAAGAAAATAATCTTGAGGCAAGGATCCACATTTTGTTTTTAATTTCTCTTTTATCTTTTATTGTTACTCCAATATTTATATTCCTTTACCCTACAGATTCATTTGCTCTACTTCCATTAATAAGTTTTGCTTTCCTTTATAATATAGTTTATTATTATTATAGGTTTAAACCTATAGCCTATTTTAATGTCTCAGAAAAAGAGTTTCAGCACGGAATTGATACTAAACTAACATTAAAGCAACCATATAATTATATTATATTAATAAATTACATAATTCATATCATATTTCTTTCCATCACTGCTTCTACAAATTTTTCTTATGTTTTTACCCTGTTAACAAATTTGATACTATATTTTATTACTCTAACTAGTACAAAAAAAATTTGTAATAATATTAAAGAAACGATTAAATCAAATCGACCAATCCTCCTTGATTTAACTAGATTTAAACAAAAGTTTGTAATTTCAGTAACAAGCTTAGTGTTCATTTTATTAATCCAATTACCTTTAATCAATATAATTATTTCCAGTATTTCAGGTTCTCAATTTACAGGTTTAGATTTATTAAATAATTCTTTTTTAGCTCTTATCTTTTTATTTTTATATTTAAAATCGATTTTCTATATTAATATTTATTATAGCAACAGAATTACAATTTATACCAAATCTATTAAAGTTTCTTCTGATGACAAACCTTTTGTGGGGAGCATTAAATATCAAAAATACAATTCTTTTATATCAGCAGTTTTAGTAGTTCTTATTACTGCTTTTGCATTTCTGATTAAGATTCCCGTAATTGTAATATTTGTGGTACCATTATTCTTATTATTTTCTTATTCTGAACATAAAACAGGAATTTGCCCTAAGAACCAGGTAAGATATATTTATTTACTGATTGCTCTTGTATTTCTTATTTCGATATCATTTGGATTTCTTTCAACACTTGGATTAAATTATCAGTCCTTAATAATGTCTATTTCTCTATACTTTATCATACAAGTCTTTGTTAAAAATGAATATTTTTCAAAAAAAAATATTCTTATCATTCAGAATATACTTGCTCTTGTAAGTTTTTTTATTATTGCGTATTCTTCCTTTGAGTATACAACTTTTGAAGGAATTGCTGTTCTTGAATTAACATTGTTTACTTCAGATCCTCTTATTGTGTTCATTTCAAATTTCATATTACATGGCCTAATAATCTCAGTTGTCTCTTTAATTTCGTTCTACATTTTGTATATTCGATATTTCTTTAAAAAATCCTCAAAAATACTAAGATCTTGCTTTCTAATTAATAATTTTCTAGTAATTCTTTTTATATTTCTCTGGATCAATGTTCATTCTCTATTTGTAGTTGATATATTAATATTTTCGAGTTTATTATTCCCGTCTATTTTATTGGCTTTCACATTTATGA
>JBHLLU010000058.1:0-24257 GCA_048938895.1 Promethearchaeota archaeon | reverse complement strand
TATTTATATCACATCGGAGACAGGTAACATTAATTCCACTGAGTGGGCTAGCCAACCAGATGGCTTGGTTGAAATCATTTTTTACGCTGAGGACGATGCGGGACATATAGGATCTGATAGCGTGACTGTTACCAAAGATACGGTGGATCCTGTGATCGCAATTACAGCTCCTGTAGTGGGGGTGTATGATGGACCACCTAGTTATGACATTTCTATTACTGAAGCAAACTTGTTTCAATATTGGTATACGCTTAATGGTGGTCCGTCTATCTATATCATATCAGAAACAGGTACTATCAATTCCACCGAGTGGGATAGTCAACCAGATGGCTTGGTTGAAATCATTTTTTACGCTGAGGACGATGCGGGACATATAGGATCTGATAGCGTAACTGCTACCAAAGATACGGTGGATCCTGTGATCGCAATTACAGCTCCTGTAGTGGGGGTGTATGATGGGGCACCAAATTATGATATTACCATTACTGAAGCAAACTTGTTTCAATATTGGTATACGCTTAATGGCGGTTCACCTTTTTATATTACATCAGAGACAGGCACCATCAATTCAACTGAGTGGGATAACCAACCAGAGGGGACAGTGGAGATTTTCTTTTATGCTGAGGATGATGCAGGACACATAGGTTCTGATAGCATGACTGTTACCAAAGATACAGTGGACCCTGTGATCACAATTACAGCTCCAGGTATAGGAGCATATGAAGAAGCGCCTGTTTATGACATTTCCATTTCTGAAGTGAATTTATACCGATATTGGTATACGCTTAATACTGGAACTTCTATCTATATCATATCAGAAACAGGCACTATCAATTCCACCGAGTGGGATAGTCAACCAGATGGGTTGGTAGGAATCATTTTTTATGCTGAGGATGACGCAGGGAATGTAGGTTCTAATAGCGTGACTGTTACGAAAGATACAATGGATCCGATATTAGTGTTTAATACTCCAGTTAATAATACATACTGGAATATACGCCCTCGAATTAATATAACTATTTTTGATTTAACTAAGTGTTTTCTATTTTACAGTATATCTGGATATACATATCCATTAGATAATAACTCAGAAGTTCAATTAGAGGCAAATAGATGGAATGCCTTAGATCAAGGGGAGTTTCATATTTTATTCTCATGTTATGATGAATTAGATCATTACGTTGAATTAAGTTTAACACTATACAAAGACACGATGGCACCACTATTAACTATAAATACACCCCTAAATAATACCTACTGGAATTCACCTCCATCTTTTAATCTTTCCGCTTTTGACCCAAATTTTGATTCTATTTGGTATAATGTAAACAATATTAACGTTTCAATATCAAATAATACCCTGGAAGAATTTAATTTATCAATTTGGAATTCTCTCCCTGGAGAAGGAGATTTTCAAGTTCACTTTTATGCGAATGACACTTTTGGTCATATTAATGATACTTTCACACTAACACTCTACAAAGATATATTAACACCAAATTTAGTTATAAATTCCCCATATAATAACACCTATTGGAAATTACCACCAACTATTAGAGCTACTGTTATAGATTCTTATCTTCATACTTTATGGTATCGAGTAGGAACTACTATTGTTGTTCTAACAAATAATACTAATCAACCATTAGATACTGCCATTTGGGATCTTTTGTCAATAGAAGGTGAATTTGAGATACAATTTTATGCAAACGATTCTGCTGGAAATTTAAATGATATGTATAAATTACTGCTCTATAAGGATGTTAGAAGCCCTTCTATTTCGATTAATAGTCCGAAACCGAATGGATTATATGGAGATATTGCACCAAATTTTTTTATTTCAATAATTGAAGATAATTTAGACCAGACTTGGTATACTTTAGATGATGGTATAACTAATTATACCTTTTCAGGGTTAAGTGGTCTAATAAATCAATCTGCATGGGACAATTTTGGTAATGGAACGGTGTCGATCATGTTTTATGCAAATGATACCTTAGGCAATCTTGGTTTTAGGGCGATTACTGTTCGAAAAAATATATTCGCTCCAGTAATAAATATAGTTTCTCCCTATGATAATGATTTATTTGGTGTTGATGCTCCGAATTTTACAATTTATAAATCTGGAGTTGCATTAAATACAACTTGGTATACGTTAGATGGTGGATTAACTAATTATACGTTCTATAGCTTAAGTGGTACGATAGATCAAGACGCGTGGGACTTGTTTGATTTTGAGAGTGTCACCATTTTCTTCTATATAAATGATTCCCTTGGTAAAATAGGATTTGATGAGGTTACCATCAGAAAAGATCCTGATCCCCCTGAAATAACGATTACATACATAAATCCCTCTGGGGATGGTTTATATTGTGCTGAGGAACCAAGTTTTCACATATCAGTATATGAACCAAACCTTCTGAGGATATGGTATAGAGTGGGGGAAACAAATATAACATTACCAAACGATTCAGATATTACTCTTGATAGTTCTATTTGGGATAGTCTTCCTCAAGGAAAGTTTGTGATTGAAATATTTGCTGAAGATATGCTAGGATACATAAACGATCCTCTTAATTTGACATTCTATAAAGACACTCTTGCGCCCCAATTAATAATAAACACTCCCTCTGATCAAGCTTATTATAATTCTCCACCACCAATTAACATAACTGTTCTTGACCCCAATTTTAACTCCCTTACTTACACAGTAATGGGAAGTACTTTTTGGTTAGAAAATAATACAGAAGAACTTCTTGATCAAGGTATTTGGGATTCACTCCCACAAGGACCTTTCACAGTAAGTATTTCAGCTTTCGATAGTTTCGGTCATCCAAACAATACATTTATTACCATATATAAGGATACTCTTGCTCCCATTGTTGAAATAATTTTACCAGAGGAAAATTCATATCATAATTCACCACCTATATTTCGAGTAATTTCAGATGATCCTAATCTCCATACCATTTGGTATAGAATAGGGACGACTTCAATAGAGTTGGCTAACAATTCAGAACAAATCTTGGAATCTTCCTTATGGGATAGTATAACTGATGGCATTTTTACTGTTGAATTTTATGCAAATGATAGTTTTGGCTATACTAGCTCAGCTGTAAATAGAACTCTTAATAAGGATACAATAACTCCCTTTATAACTATTAATGCCCCACTTAACAATACATACTATTCTGATCCTCCTTTCATGAACATTTTAGCATCCGATGTAAATCTTGATACAATATGGTATTCTGTAATGGGTACTAAATTTATTTTAGAATTGGGTCCTGAAGCTTTTGATCAAACTATGTGGGATGAGTTAGACCAAGGAGAATTTCAAGTTTCGATTTATGCAAATGATTCTGCTGGAAATTTAAATAATACTTATACACTTACTATATTGAAAGATACGCTAGCACCCTTAATTACTATTAATTCACCTTTAAACAATACATATTGGAATTCAAGGCCAGTTCTTAATATCACAGCTTTTGATGTTAACCTGGATTCAATTAGATACGAATTCCTTCCTTATTTACAATACATTCCAAACAACACTGAAGTGCTTATGAATCCTTTTATTTGGTCTCTGATACCAGAAGGAATGTTTGTACTACAGATTATTGCAGAGGATTCTCTTGGGAATATAAATAATTCCATAACACTCGCTTTGATTAAAGATACTTATGTACCGGAGATAAATATTAGTCTCCCTCAACCAAATGAATTATTTGGAGCGGTTGCTCCAGATTTTGAGATTTCAATCTTAGAAGCTCATCTAAATACTACTTGGTATACTTTACTAGGTGAATCGCAGAATTTTATATTTACAGGAACTATTGGAACAATCAACCAAACAGAATGGGATAAATTTGGTAATGGAACTGTAACTATTAGGTTTAATGCAAATGATCTAGCAGGAAATTTAGGTTACAGCGATATTACTGTAAGAAAAAATATTTTTGCACCTGTTATTACAATCACTTCTCCAGGACATGACGAAATATTCGGAATTGATGCCCCCAATTTTATAATTTATAAATCTGGTTCTGATATTCAGGACACCTGGTATACGTTAGATAATGGATTGACGAATTATACTTTTTCTGGATTAAGTGGAACAATAAACCAAGCAGCATGGAGTGATTTTGGATATGAAAGCGTTACAATTAGGTTTTATATCAATGATTCAATTGGGAAAATCGGATACGATGAGGTAATCATCAATAAAGACCCAGATCCACCATTAATTATCGTAAATTCTCCTCTTAGTCAAACATATTATGCTTCGGCGCCATTTATTAATCTTACAATTATTGAACCTAATTTAGACGAAATATGGTATATCGTTAATTCGAGAAGAATTTATATCACAGATAACATCACTCAAAATCTTAACTCTTCCATATGGATGCTTTTACCTCAAGGAGCATTTTTATTAGAATTTTATGCTAATGACACATTAGGGAATCTAAATAATCTAAATATGATAACTTTGTTGAAAGATACTATTGGACCTAATATCACAATACATTTACCAACTACAAATCAGAAGATCGATAGAAATTCTCCATATTTTGAACTTACTCTTTTTGACGAAAATGATATAGATAGCTGTTGGTATACTATTATAGGAACTGAGTCCTCCATACAATTTACAGGTACTAGCGGGGTCCGGATCTATGGGAAAATTGATGAAATATTATGGCAAAACGTTTGGGATAACTTAACTAGAGGATCTATCATTACAATCCGATTCTACTCAATGGACTCACTTGGAAATATAAATTACCAAGATATTACAGTGGTTAAATATCAACCACCTAGTGCAATTATATCAAATCCAATTGGTTTTATTACCTCGACCGCGGGTGTTTTAACAATGATTCCTATTACCGTGAAATTAACAAAAAGTCGATATTATGAGAAATTAAATAAGAAAGAAAAAAGTAAGTTAAAGAAAGTAATCGTTGCAGCTTTTCTCACATTATCTGTTACTGCGATATTTTTTGTTTTTTAATTTTATCAATAATGATTCTTGTAGGATCTCGCTTATCTCTTAGAATGCTTTAGGATGAGTTGATATTCATAAAAATCTAATTTTTTCCCAGCTTTTTGTTTCTCTAATGCTACTTGTAACTTTTTTTGTTCGAGTTTTTTGTACTTCTTTTTCCTTTTGAGAATAGCCCTTACATCAGGTCTTTTAATTTCCTTTGGTCGTGCTCTACTTGTTAACTTATTTGGTAATTCATCCAATAATACTTTTTGATTGAGATTCATTAACTTTAAGAAAAGTTGATGATATCCCTCCGCAGTAGTTTTATTTTCTATTAATTCTTCTTCAATTTCTTTCTTAATTTGTTCAAATTTCTTAGCTTTTTTATATAAATTAAGGGTTTTCTTGTGAGTCATTAATCTTTTATTTAGAAATTTTAGTAAATCGTCGTATATATATGTTAAATCATTCTCAATTTTTTGAATTTGTTTTTGTGTATTATAGTAATCACTTCTCTGTATCTCTATTAGTTGTTTCTTTTCTAAAACAGCTAAGTTATTCATTTTCTCTTTTTTCTCTGACTCGAATTTCCTAATCTTTTCAATGATTTCATTTTCTTCATCGATACCTAAAATTTGTTCTTCAAGTTTTTGGTTCATAACCCTTAGCTGATTCCCAATATCTTCAAGAGCTTTTTTAGTGTAATCCATCAAAACTAAAGAATTTTCATTTAATTGAGGTTTTGGGAAGTTTTCGATTTTTTTGGTAAGATCGCTCCAATGACGTTCATATTCGTATCTCTTTCTTTTTAATTCTGCTAATTTACTATTATATTCATCTCGTTTTTTAGAATAAAACTCTCTAGCATCAATAAAAGAGTTGTTGATCTCAGAATCAAAACTCTGAAAACTAATAATAAAATTCTTGATTTTACTATTCAGCTGTTCCTTCTCAAGTTCAAGTTCTTTAACTTTTTTATTTGCATCCTGTAGATAATTGTCAATATTAAATTCTTCTTTCTCATTCATTTATTAATTTGGATATAAGTAATTTTTATTCTAATGAATTTACAATATGTCATTGAAGTACCATGAAATAATTATTCGTTATTGCTTAAATTTTTTACATTTTCCTTTTTTTCCCAAGAAAATAATACTCTTATGTATCAGAATATGATGCTTAAGGTTTATATAAAAAATTGAATTATAATTTATAGGTACATATGACATCCATATTAAACGTCTCTCAAAGTATTGGGAAAAGGACCGCTCAAAAGTTAAAAGAAATAGGAATTGATTCCATAGAAAAACTAGCATCTTCAAGTATAGAAGACTTATTAGTTATTGATGGTATCAAAGTTTCGGCAGCCAGAGCCTATATCCAGTTTGCAAATAAGCATATTCAACGGATTGATGCAAGATCAAAAGTATATAACATAATTAACAAAGGAACTGCACATGAAACCACAAAATCAGTAAAAACTAACACTGAATCAACTAAGACTGAATCAACTAATACTGATAAAAAAAGAATCCCCATTAGTTCCATAAAAAAAATTGCATCTTTAAGCATTGAGGAGTTATCAAAACATAATGATATAGGTACTGCAAAAGCAGAAAAGTATATTCAGATAGCAAAGAAGTATTTAGAAAGTATGAGGAACGAAGAAATGGCTAGTAGAACCGCAAGTTTGAAGGTAAATGATCAATCTCAACCTTTAGGATTTGTAAAATTTAACGCCAAGAGTTCTCTGCAGAAATTAGAGCCATTTACGCCAATCAAGCAAAATGTAGAAACTCAAGTTGAAGAACCTCTTCCTGTTTATAAACCGATAAAGAAACCATCTATTAGCATTAAACCTCTTGTAAAACCAATTATAGATATTAAAGTCCCTAAAAAACCATCAGAGAGAAAGGAAGTAGAAGCAAAGGAGGTAAAAGCAAATTTAGTTAAAGTAGATACAGAAAAATCCCCTGAATTGCAAACATTTTTCCCACCAGCAACAATGCAAAGGATCCGTTTCTACCATTTCAGCATTAAGAAGTTGGAAACTATTTTAGAACGTAATGAAGATTTTTCCTTCTCAGAACTCAACAATATTTTAGAATATATAAAAATCCTTAATGTTAATTATAAAACTCAAAGCCAAATAAAGATCTTTAAAGAATTAGAAATAACTCCATTATTTTATGACCCTATAGCAAAAAGCGAAATTAAAATATGGGATTTAATTTTTGAGTGTGCTAGGGTACTATGGATTTCAGCAAAAGCATATTCCTACCTTTCTACTAAATTTGAAGAAGAAAATTCCTGGGAAAAAGCAATAATAGCAATGGTTGAATGCAGTAAAATGTTTAAAACTGCAGCGTATTTTAGTGCTGCTTGTACTCGGCAAGAAGATAAAGGAATTGCATTAACAGTTGATAATCTTGAATTGAATTCAGAAGAAGCTCGAATACTTGCTCAGAATTTAGCCACTATTAGCGAAGAAAAAAAGGGTAATTTCTCGATGGCAGCAAATTTGTCTGCAGGCTTAAGTGCCCTAACTAAAAGACTAGCATTTCTAAGAAAGTATACTAAGAAAAAAGAATTTCAATTTAAAGCTCAATATAATTATGACATTGGAAGAGCATGTCACTTAAAAGCAAAGTATCTTTTAAAAATTTCACCTGAACATGAAAATAAAGATAAAATCGAAGATTTACAGAAGAAAGCAAACTACTATTATATGAAAGCTGAGGAAATATGGGAAACAATGTTAAACACATTTGAGGATGTCAATGATATGGAAAAAGAAAGCCTACGGACTAATTTATCTATTGTAAACAATAATATAATCGAAAATGATGTTGAGATAATTTCTGATGCACAGGCTTTAGAGATACAAGATCCAGAACCCTTGATCATAATTCCAGAAAACCTTGCTCCCTTTGTTCCAAGAACTACTAACTTTCTTACAAAATATAAACAATCTGATTTAAACTTTGATGCCTATTTACGTTACAAAAACTTAATGTCAGAAATTACAATTAACTCCAATAAGATCGAAGAATTAAAAAATAATAAAGCAGGAATTGGTCGAACCTTAAAACAATTAAAAATATTGTATGAAAATAATGATATTGATATAAACAGTTTTACGGAATTATTTGAGAAATATTCAATTAAACTTGAAACAATTGAGTCTGCAATCAAAAACTTGAAAAATCCTAAAGATAAAGGAAAAGGTTCAGAAAGTCAGAAACAAATTCTTAAATCAATTATGTAGTTAAGAATGTTAGGTGCCTAATATTAACTCCGACTTGAAAGATGTGGTTGAGAATTCCAATTCTAATTCAAAATTAATTGAGATTATTAAAAAAATTTTTTTCTATCTTATTTTAGGAGTCATCCTTTTAATTTTCATCTTTAATCAACTAATAGGTGTTTTGCTAGCTGGTTCTTTTTTCTGTATATATATCGTGTATTACTTAATTACTCTCTCTTCGAAGAGGAGAATTCTAAGATTTATGCAACAATATCTAATAATAAGTGATATGGAAGTCGCTGAAAAATTAAATCGACCTGTAGATGATATTAGAAAGACACTATCTTCATTATCCAAAAATCAAAAAAAGAAGAAATGGTTAATTGTATATTTAAATAGAAGATACGTACTTTTAAATGAAGAAGGTGTAGAAAAGTTTAAGGAATTCTATAAAAAAGGATATAACGAAAAAAAAATTCTTGAAAGTCTTCAGCAAGATATGAAAGTTCGATCTAGGGCAGAGATTAATGCTATTATTACCACTTTAATTAAAAATGATAGGTTAGGTGACTAATTAAGAATTACTTACCTATCTCTTTTCATATAGAAATAATTATATATCTGTTTCATGCCTAATTTATAATAGAGATTTAGAGCTTTATTGTTCTTCCTTTCTACTTGCAACCAAATATACTTTACACTATTATCTATTCCCCATCTACTAATTAAATTAACAAGCATAGATGTGGCTATACCTTGCCTTCTGTAATCTGGATGCACAAAGACATCACCAATGTACAAATACCCTTGAGGAACTAAGACAGCTAGAAGTGTTGCAATGACTTTCTCTCTATCTTTGGCAATCATATAGCACTTCTTAGGGATAATAATTCTTTGGTTAATTTTTTGAATAATTTTTTGCTCATTTTCATCCCTTTTTGAAAATGCAGCTAAAAACTCTGCTATCTCTTCGGTTCGAGAATCCAAAATGCAGTAAGTAAAATCATTCATAATATCTACCCTTTGAATTTCCTCAACATTTATACTTAAAGCAATAGTATGATCAAAGGAATAATATCCTTGTTGTAATAATATTTCCTTCAGGTTAGATGGTTCATAAAATTCTGGCATTGTAAAGACGGGTTCTAATTTATGTCTATTATATGCATATTCTACTAATTTTATATCATAATTAAGAGTCTCTTGGGTTCCTGTATATCGTATAGGAAACACAGAATTAGCACGAAAGGTTACGCCATCAGTAAAGCGTAATATCCATCCATTTAAGAAAAAATAATGTTTAGCTGGCCAAGAATTCATCAAAAATTCTTGAAGGCGTATAATTTCACTTTTTAACTTCATTTTCATCCTACTTGTAAATAATGAAATCTAAACCTTCTAGTAATCAATTATTCAATATTTAAGAACCTTTTAGAAATGAATATACTATTCTCCTAATAATTAGTTAGTTTTGCTAATAAACTTAAGGAATTCCTAAAGGGTGAAAACAGCTTTCCACAAATGTATAAAATAATTGAAAGTATGATAAACAATGATAATCCTTTTAAAAAGAAACGTTGAATAAGATATATCGAAATACAAATATAAATTTTTATAAACAAGTGATAAAAATGGCATCCAAAAAAAGTAGACCTACACTTGGTGGAATTATTTTTTTGATCCTAGGTTTTTTACATATATTTCTTCCGGTCTGGGGTATTATTATCCCCGAAATTGGAGCATCTTTCTATTGGTATTGGGGTTTTTATTTTTCGGGAAGCGGAGGTGTTATTGATACAGGAATTATCTCAAATGAGGAAATTTTAACTGCTGGTAGAACTGCAATGATACTAATGATAATTTGTTTTGTAATTTTAACAATATTGTTTATTATAGCTAGGGTTAAAAGGATATTTAAGACTCCGAAGAACTTTACCATATTTGGGATTGTTGGATTGATACTGGGTATTATTTTGTTAATTGCTCCATCGATATATTTATTAGCCGTAGGAAATTCTATATTTGATGAGTATTCTTGGGGTATAGGGATCTTTTTCTCATATGGACTCTCTTTTGTACCTCTCCTTTTAGGAGTATATTTTCTTTATATTCAGATAAAGGGAGAGAAGGCAGAAACAGCAGTTACATAAATTTATTCAACTAAAATTAGTTTAATTTTTTTTTCCACTAATTTAATGAAATACTTTTATTTCATCTTTAATTTAATAATGAGTGCCGGTGGAGGGGTTTGAGCCCTCGACCTCCAGATTGCATCCGGTCTGACCCAATCATTCAGAAGGATTATGAGTCTGGCGCTATAACCAAGCTAAGCCACACCGGCAAAATTATTTTAAATATAGCCCCCGGCGGGAATTTCTGAGGAAAATAAACATCCTCCCTCTTTTGAACCCGCGGCCTTTGCCTTACCAAGGCAACGCTCTACCACCTAAGCAACGGAGGCATATTTAACCTTCTAATAAACTTAGTAATTATTATTAAATTAAAAGTTTTATTACCAATAACTCGCAAAAAATGATATTATTCTATAATTGCAATGAGATACATTTATTATACCACTCACTATTATCTATTTAGATTTTAATTAGATAAAGATCTTGAACATAATTTCTTACCAATAAATATGTTAAGGAACAGCGAAAATTTAGAGCAAGGATCTATAGAATTGGCTTTTAAAATCTGTGTTTTTGGAAATGCAGGAGTTGGTAAAACCTCATTAGTTGATCGGTATCTTACAAATGAATTTCATGAAAATATACAAGCCACATTAGGTGCAACTATTCATATAAAATTTCTTGAACTTGTAAATGGGAAAATTACACTTCAAATCTGGGATTTTGGTGGTCAGCAAAATTTTATGTTTCTTATCCCCTCTTATGCTAGAGGGTCATCAGGTGCAGTTTTTATGTTTGACCTAACAAGTATGAAAAGTTTAGATAAGTTAAATAATTGGATAGTTGAATTTCAAAAAGTTTCAAGAATTGTCCCATTTATTTTAGTGGGAAACAAATTGGATCTCGAACAGGAAAGAGTTTGTTCAAAAGAGGAAGCCTTAAGATTTATGAGCTCTTATAAATTTTTTGATTATATAGAGTGTTCTGCAAAAACCGGGGAGAACATTCCATTAATATTCAGATACTTAGTACAAGAAATTTTGACTAAAACTGGACGAAATAATTTAACACTAACTTGAGTATAATCAAACCTAAATAAAAAAATAAATATAATTGAATTTATTGATTATAAACCCGCAGTAAGTAATGCACCCAATACGATATAAAATTGAGCCATTACATAAGTTGTCATAATAACTAACCTTGCATTAGTAAATTCCTCTGCCCATTTATTCACAGCGATACATGCATCAGAGAATATAAAGGAGATTGAACCAACATAAATCAATGTGAATGGTAATCCTTGAAACTCTGCAAGTCTTAGGATAGCTGCAATATGCATTAGTAAGATTGCAACTAAATAAACTAACACGGGTATTTTCATATCTTCAGTCTTATTAATAAACCTTGGAACTGTGAAGATTAGTATCAAAATAGCCGGACCAAGTAAAAAATACCCCCATGAAGTAAAATTTGTAATATCCGTAATAGACAAGAAAAACGATATAATATAGAATATTTGATTTATTAGAAAAGCAACCATTCCAAATAAAAACCACTTTTCTTCATTTTCAAGCATTAAAAAAATATCTCCAGCACAGCCACCGATTAACGCAAAAACAATTAGCCAATCAATGTTTTCTATTGAAGCAGTTTCAATTACTCCAAAAATGTAGAAAAGAATTAACAAAGGCATTAAAAGTGGTTTCGTAGAATACTCGATTTTTTTATTATCTTTATATTCTCCAAATATTTCTATTATGGCAAAAATAAAGAATAGAACTAAGAAGATATATTCAATCATAGTTTTTCAGTAGAAAAATGTGTAATGTAATGATAATCTATTAATTATCAAAGAATTAAATAATTTTAGGAAGGCATTTTACAGTGGTGTCTAACTTAAAAAACCTCTCAAATGCAATTAAAAAATTTATATATCATAATTTCATTTAGTTTTATAATTTTTTCCAAAACCAGATGATATTTAATTAGTAAAAGAGAGGATATATATGCAATTTGGAGCGCAATTGGTTAATTATTTTACAACATGGGAAGAAACGCTTTCAACTATAAAAGTAATTGAAGCAGGTCCTTGGGATAGTTTATGGTATTCTGACCATTTCCTACCACCTATTCCAGCAGCAGGATTAGATTCGGGTGTAGCATTGGAAAGCTGGTCTATGATCACTGCCACAGCTGCTGTTACAAATCGATTACGTTTAGGTATTCTTGTTACAGGTAATACATACCGTAATCCCGCACTACTCGCTAAGATGGCTGCTACTGTTGACCAGATCTCTAATGGACGTTTTATTCTTGGTATTGGGGCTGCTTGGTACGACCGTGAACATAAGGCTTTTGGTTGGGAGTTTCCAAGTGTACGTGAGAGGTGTGATCGTCTTGAAGAGTCTGTAGAGCTTATTAAGAAGTTATTTACAGCAGAAGGTCCTGTCGACTATAATGGACGGTATTACAAACTCGATAAAGCATATTTTGCACCAAAATGTACTCAAAAACCACATGTTCCAATTATGGTTGGCGGGAATGGAGAAAAGCGTACTCTCCGTACGCTTGCTCGGTTCGGTGACATCTGTAATATCGATTTCAATGCCCCAGGTTCCCCTGAAATATTTAAACATAAATTAGATGTAATTGAGTATCATTGTAAAGAATTTGGAAGAGACACTTCAGAGATTAAGAAAACTATGCTCATTCCTTTTCGTCTTGAAATCAACGAGGAAAAAGCTGCCCAATTTCGCAAACAACGCGGAGATTGGGTCTTATTTGGTACAAAATCATTTATAATAGATCGTATTCAACAATATATTGATGCGGGTGCTGAAGAAATAATCTTTGGTGGTGTTCCCTCTAAACCAAAACTATTTGAAATTATAAAGGAAGATATTATATCTGAATTTAATTAATTTCTTTACTTTTTGTTTTATAATTAAATCCTGAAAATATTCCTGAAATTTTTGAAGGAGGCATTGAAATGGAAGTCATCGATGAAATGCATGCTTTAGAAGGAAAAGATTATTTTAAGAAAAAATTATGTATAAAGCAAATTTTTTTTCATCTTTTATTATTTTTTCTTTCTTTTTAATTTGATAAGATATCGAGATTATGAAAAGATTTAAATATTTGTTCGAACTAAAACAAATATATTGTTCGAACTAGAACAAAATTTAAAAAATGAAAATAGAGGATTAAAGCTTGGATACAACTTTATTTTATTTTGAAATTAACGATTTCAATTGGAAAAAATGCAATAAGACTGAAATAAGTGAAAAAGTATGTGATGATTATCTTACTAAAGCATATGAAGTAGGTAAAAGCTATAATCCCATAAAAGAATAATAATCAAAGAAAATAGAGAGGAATTAAAATATGAGTAAAAAAATTATTGCCTATTGTGGGCTTAATTGTTCGGTATGCCCTGCATATATAGCTACTCAAAAGGATGATTATGAGGAACTTAAAAAGGTCGCAGAGCAATGGTCTAATGAATCCATGTCGTTTAAACCTGAGGATGTTAATTGCGATGGATGTAATTCAGAGGAGAGAGTTTTTAGCTGGTGTAAGGAGTGTCCAACAAGAAGCTGTTGTAGAGAGCACCAAATCGAAAATTGTGCTTATTGCAAAGATTATTTCTGCGATAATTTAAAACAAACGTTTGAAAACGATCCTACAGCTAAAGAAAGATTAGATGAGATTAGAAAATCATTATAAATTGAAGGAATTATAAAATAAAGGGGAAATAATTATGGAATTAGAAGAAGTAAAAAAAATAAGTTTAGAATTAATGACGACCGCAAAAGCTGCTTATCTAACAACTATCGACTCCAATGGATACCCCATAACAAGAGCTATGTTTAATTTAAGAAATGAGGAGCAATTTCCAGAATTTAAAGAATTTTTCAATGGTTTAAGCAATAAATTTGACATATTTATATCAACGAATACATCATCATCTAAAACTGAACATATTAAGGCGAATCCAAAAATTTGTGTTTATTATTGCGATCCTGAAGAATTTAAAGGAGTAATGTTTGGAGGGAAAGTAGAAGTTATAGATGATATGAAAGTGAAGCAAAACATCTGGTTAGATTGGTGGACGAGATATTATCTCAAAGGTTTAGAAGATCCAGATTATACTTTACTCCGATTAAACCCAAAAACTGCTCAGTTTTACTACAAATTGCAGAAGGCCCAATTTAATCCCGGGGAAGAATAATGGAGAACATGAGACAAGGAGGATTTTTAATTACAAAAATCTATCAACTTTCTCAAAGAATATTTGAAAAATTATTGAAAAAACATGAAATTACTGACCTTACAGCTGCTCAAGGGAGAGTGATGTTTCCTTTATGGATTCAAGATAATATCTCCTTCCAGGAACTAAAAAATAAAGTTATGTTGAGTAAGGCGACACTATCATACATGTTAGATAATCTTGAAAAAGCTGGACATATTGAACGAATTCGCTCTGAAAAGGATAGACGAACCATAAAAATAAAATTGACTAAAATGAATAATGAACTTATGGAAAAATACATTCAAGTTTCAAATGAAATGAAAGATTTGTATTATTTCGGTTTTTCAGAAGAAGAAATTGATGATTTTGAGGATAAATTAAGACACCTTTTGGAAAATTTAGAAAGCATAAAAAAAAAATGAAGAATTTTTCTTATTTATATATAATTAAATTAATTTTTCTTTCTAATAATATTAGGAATATAGACTTTAACTTTTGGGAATTGGATTTTAGGAATTGTAATTTTTGATATAATTGATTTCAAATTAATATCTTCAGATTGCCCATTTTTATAGACAGAAGAATCTTCCATTTCCTGGCTTTCTTGTTGAATAGAACATGGTTCAACTTCATTTAGTTCACTTTCTTTCTGGGAACATTTAATATTGTCAGACAATTTTTTTTCAGCTTCAAGACTGTCTAAATAATTTTGGAATTGATTTTTTTTATGAATAATCATTTCCTTATACTTTTTTTCGAAGTTCTCAATGGGTTTATAATCTTTAAATAGATCATATTCAAAAACTAATCCTGTTTTAACATCATATAACATACCTGTAATTTCAATTTCAGGGAAAAATTTTTTAATTGTATTTAAATTTTTGATCTGCTGTTTTATATTTTCAACTTCATTATTGAATGGTTTGAAAAAATTGTTTAATTCTGAAAGAACTACTGCATAATACTTTGATAGCTGAGAAAGGAATTCAGATGGTAATTTATCCCTGTATTCTTTTAAGTTGATTTTAGTCATTCCACAGTCTAAATGTCCCAAAACTACAATATATTTAATGTCGAATTCAATAATACTAACCAATAAAGATCTTAACATATCATTGGTATAGACATTTCCCGCATTTCTGAATATAAATACATCCCCCGGATTTAATTGAAAAATTTGAAAAATATCTATTCTGGGATCGATGCACGTAATAACTAGTACAGGATACTTTGGGATAATTTCATTGATTGGAATGCTTTTGGAATCTTGCATAACCTTCGATTTAAAATTTAAATTACCTTCTATTAACCTTTTTTCGATATTCTTAATCAAAACTTTCCGTACCTCAATTAAATTATTTGAAATAAAGGAAAAAAAATTATAGATTATTTCTTAACTAAAACTTCTTTTAACTTTTTTGCGCCACCATTATTAAAAAAATCTTTGATCTTATCAGAATACTCTGGTAAAAGCTGTAAGAACGGTAATATAGCTCGAGAAAGAGAACTAAATGCTTCATTGCCATCTCCCATGATGAACATTTTATCAGGGTTCAGATTCTTAAAGATTTCAGGTAAAATGTTAGTTAGTTGAACAGCTAAGAACCTTTCATCAGCACTGCCCATTGCTTCAACTTGTTTTTGAAATCCTTCTGCTTGAGCAAGCATTTGTTGTTTTATATTTTCGGCTTCACCTTCAGCTTGAGCGATTAACTTTCTTTTAATTTGTTGGGCACTCGCATCAGCTTCGATTATCTTCTTCTGCCTCTCACCGTCTGCTTCAATCTTCTTACGTTCTCTTTCCTGTTCTGCAATAGCTATTTCTTTATCTTTCCTTCTTAATTCAATTTCTTTTTCCACTTGCTGATTCTGGATTCCTATTTCATTCTGAACTTCTAATTCTCTTATTCTCGATTCTCTTTCAGACTCTGCGTTTGCTATTCGTGCTTTTCTAGCTTCGATTGCTTGTTTCACAGCTTCCATATTCTTTTTCAATCCTGGCTCTAATATATTCACTTCACGGATTTCAATTGATTCTATTACAACACCCCAATCTGCTGTTAATTCATGAATTTCTTTACTTACAATATTAATTATTTCTCGACGCTCTCGAATGATTTTTTCGATTGGCATATTTGCACATGTAGTACGTATAATTGCTTCTGCTGCATTCTTTAATATTTTCTCCACATAATTTTCGTCTCTAGGATTCCATGAAACCGCACTAAATGCTCTCTCAGGATCTATTACTTTCCAAATCAACATTCCAACTATCGAAATATTTTGATATTCCATTGAAACTACTTGTTCATGAGCTTCTAAGGTTGTCTGAATACTAGTTGTAGGAATTACTAAATATTCGTCAATTAGAGGTAATAACCATAAGCTTCCTCCTAATCCAGCATGTTTAACTTTTCCATTTCGTAAATGTATCACAAATTGGTTTGTTTTGAATTTTCTATACCTCGTCGCCATGAAAATTAAAAAGAGAAAAGCTATTATAATCACTATTATTACTAACCAGGTAACCCAAATTGTTATTTCTTGGAACAACATCTTCTTATTTTTAACCTCCTATTTTTTTCTAATTTTTATCTATTTTTTTTAAACTTTAAATTTTGAATATTATTTTTGTAAAATACAAATTTTATCTCCTTCTATATCGAATTGAGCTTAATTTTTTATCCACTAATAAAAATCCATCTTTAATATCGCAAATATATACTTCTTCCCCTTTCTCGAAGAAAGAATCTACGTGTAATGGTTTTACATGAATTTTTTCGAATTTCATCGGATTGTTGGATTTAATTTTAACAACTCCGCCCTTATTATCGACATCTAAAACAATAACTCCTTTTTGTCCAATTAAATTTTTAGTAGCTGTAATATCATAAAATCTTGACTTTGCTATCTTTTTCCAAGTAGTAGAAATTAATTTTGTTGTTAAAAAAGTTACACTAATAGCAGCGAAAAATATGAGAAATCTAACATTATTATCAAAAATATAATAAAATAAAATTCCAGATATTCCAAATAGCAATAAAGATGTAGAAAAAATTAACATGAATGGTGTTGGAGTTGTCTCATTGAAAATATTGGAATCTCTTGTATCATAGTCATGATCAGCATGGTCTATATGATCGATATGGTCTACCTGTCCAAAATCCCCATGGTCTATATGATCCACATGGTCTATATGATCGATGTGGTCAACCTGTCCAAAATCTCCATGGTCTACATGATCGACATGTCCAAAATCTCCATGATCGATATGATCAACATGCCCAAAATCTCCATGATCGATATGATCAACATGCCCAAAATCTCCGTGATCGATATGATCAACATATCCAAAATCTCCATGATCTATATGATCGACATGTCCAAAATCTCCGTGATCTATATGATCTGTAGCCTGAAGATCGTGAGTTGATATCTCAGCAAGAACTGTCGAAATAATAGACATAATAATGCCACCAATAAATAATCCTAAACAAATACTGAAGAAAATATCATAAAAATTAGTAAAGAAAAAACCTGTCGTTGTCATCAATAATCCAATTACCACAATTAAAAATTCAGCAATGTATCTCTTCCTCTTCCAACGAGCGTATCTTAATATTCTTTTCGACTTTATCATAATGCTTATTTTAATATTTTTGGTAAAATTTATGATTGAAAATTTCTAAAATTTGGAACCACACATATGACAGTATATTGCATCTAATTCCTTCTTCGCACCACAAAAACTGCAATAATTAATTATCTCAGTTAAAAGATTATTTTCAGGAGTTTTTAGGTTAATTTTTTCTATATTAGACGATTTATAAGGGTTTATTTGACTTACCGGTTTTTGAAGTATTATTTGTTGTTTAGGAGGGTCTCCATTCCTTGGTTTAATGTTTTTACTCACAGATGATGCACTAATAGCGGCAGTAATTGCTAAAATTATTGCAAAAAATATCATAAAACCCCCAATCCAAAATACTATACTAAAATTAAATCCAAAAACCCAAGATCGATTTAAAAACAGGAAAAATAATATCCCGAAGACTAAAAAAATAATTAATCCTGCTATCACAGCTCCAGGGCTAGATCTACGATAATTTTTTCTATTTGCTATAATAGGAATCATATATGCCATTTTTTCTTACCTCTTTCTTCTTTTTTCGTTAAAAATAATTATTTTATATGGAACGTCCGATACTCCCATTTGTTCTAAGTGTTATGTATCGGTCTAAATTTTTCCAAATTCTTTTATCAACGCATAACCTATGATGCGTTCTTGTCTGAAACTTATTACAAACTGGCTTTATTTCTTTCATCATTATCTTATTTGTATCTAATAAAATGCCTTCCCCATATTGGAAGGCAATCCAGATCATATTTATCAGCAACATCCCACATTGCTTTTTTAACATCTCTACTATGATTTTCTTCTTGAGAAACAAATTTATTATCTTTTTTTTTGTTTTTCTTCAATTTTTTTTAGCTCTTTGTTATTTCAATTAAGGATTAAGGCATTCTATTTAACTGATTACTAAATGTTTTGAATTCCCCAATCGATAAGTTATAGACTGATATAGCGGGAGAGTCGAATGTGTATCTATCGGCCACATCCCAAAATGCTTTAGTAGTACTTCTTTTATCATATTTTTTCTGAGTGATTTTTTTAAATTGTTTCATAAATTTTTCTATATCTTAATATATTTTTTTTTGATTATTTTTTATTCTGTATATAATCATATATAACGATATATTTAAATGTTATTATTACTATTAAGTATCAGACAAAAAAAGATTGAGCAATAGAAATACAAAAATAAAGATATATATATGTATATAAATAATTTTTTAAATGTTTGGTGAAGAGTAATGATTAGTCTGTATATATCACTATATATGAGCAAAATATTTCTTAAAGGGATCTAATCCTTTGATAAATAAACTTAAAGTATATTAATATAAAGATATATATTCACCTTAATGCATTAGCAAAAAAATTGGAGATGATAATTATTACAAAAGAAAACGATCAGGTTGCTGATAAAAATGAAGTTAAAGAAGTCGAACCAAAAGATAAGCCAATATATGTCAAAGTAAGCGATGAAACTCGAAGTCTAATTGATAAATATAAAATACAAGGTACTACCATTTCTGACTTAGTGAGAAACGCTATTAAGTGCTATGATGAATTCAACTCGATTTCACCTGAAATTCGTGGAACAATTGAAAAATATAAGGAAGGTAATGAATCTGATATTTCTTTTATTGAACGCGCTGTTAAATATTTTGGAGATCAAAAAAGCCTTGATAGGGATTTATGGGTAAGAGCTAGAGATGAAATGAAAATGATGTTGATTGGAAAAACAACATTTAATCAACTAATTGCTGCTGCAGAAGCACCTGAAGAAAGTTTACAAAAACCCTGGCGTAAAAATGTTGCTATAGATTTGATTCTTTGGTATAACGATTCAAGACCACTTAAAAACCTTACAATAGAGGAAATTATAAGCACCATTCAAAAAGTTTGGGTTGTAGCAAATTACTTTCATACAATAGATGTCGTTAAAGAAAATAAAGATGAGTTTCATATTCTTTTTCGACATAGACAAAATAAGCGTTATAGCTCTTACTGGTTAGGATATTTCACAGAATTATTTAATTCAGAAGAAATGCCCTTTAAATGTCAAGTCGAAGGACAAGTCTTTGATGAGTCAATTTCAATGATTATTAAAGTAGGATATAAAAAATAAAAAGAATATTAAAAAAATCTCTTAAACTTGGATTTGGGTAAAGAGCGTTTCTAATTCCTCTCTTTCTTCATCATGTTCATACGCATTAAACCAATCCCATATTTTGAAGGCAAAATCTATGAACGCGTGACCCTGTGCAGTAATGATATTTCCATCCTGAACAATTCTAGATTCTTGATAAGTCTTTCGAGGAAATGGATCTGGTTCATTGGCTTCCTCATAATCTTGGGGTGTTTGGGATGTTGTATATCTTTTGCCTTTTAAAATACCTGCTTTCGCTAGAAATTCTGGTCCCGCACAGATCGCAGCAATCAATTTCTTTTCTTTATTAAGTTTTTTAATCAATTCCTCGAGTTCTGGTTTCAATTCCCTTTCCGATCCCCCTGGAATTAAAATACCATCAATGTCATCTGTTTGAGTAATTTCAGATACTATTTTATCAGGAAAGATCGTCAAACCTCCCGAAGATTTTAAGGGTAAGTTATCATATGCAATATAAACAATTTCAAGTTCTTCATCACCATTCATACCAGAACAAGCAAGAACTGTTTCAAAATCAGCAAAACCATCATATAAATAACACAATATTGTCTTCACTTTAAATCACGTCCTTAATAATAGAATTTTGAAAATTTTACATTAAGACTTCATTTATTGACTAGATACGAATTGATCATTTCCTTTAATAAAATCTAAATAAACAATTATTTGCTTTTTTAAAGGATTATTTTGGATTATTCGACATTTCAACATATTCAATAATTCGTTGATATTCCGATTATTCAATTCTGTCTGAATCATAATCATAAAAAGAAGGTTAATAAAATTCTACGGTTTTTCCATTAATTCTTTAACTTCGTTTAAATGGTATTCGATCTCTTCAATCCACTCTTTTTTATGTTTGATATGACAGAAACAATATCTTACGATCTTTCGAGCTTTTTGAAGGTTCTTCACTGCCTCTTCATAATTTCCAAGTTTTTGGTGACATTTACCAAGGCCTAAATAAGATGCTGGAACAAACCAACCGTTTGGTTCGATTTTTATTGCTTTCTCATACATTTTAATAGCATCTTTATACTCACCAATTATCAGAAGTATTTCACCATATGAATCAAAATAATTTCCCTCGTTTGGAACTTTCTCAGTTAGAAATTTTATATCTCCTAGAGCTGATTTCTTATTTTCTTCATCCTCTATTCCCATTTCCTTCTTCTGATTATAAATGTATACATGCCAATAGGCTTTATTATTGTAAAAATCTACTTCTTTTGGATAATTTTTTGTAAGCTGAGTAATTATATCTAAACCAGACTGGTAATCACCTTGCATCTTGTAAACATAAGCTTTTTGCATTAATAACTGCTTACGGTTGTCAGGATATCGTATCATAGTTTCATCCAGGACCTCCATTGCTTCATCATATCTCCCTAACTCTGCAAGAATTTTTGATTTACTGTAGTATAGTTCAACAAGATCTTCAGTAAGTTGCATAGCGATTTCAATTTCATCTAAAGCTTCCTCATCCTTTTTCATTTGTTCCAAAATAGTTGACTTAAATTGATAATATCTTGCTTTATTCAAAATGCTAGAATCAGCTCTGATGACTTCATCGATTAAATCTAAAACATAATCATTGTTTACCTCACCAACATCAAAATCGTAAATCATACTATATCCATAAACTATAGCTTTTGCAGCAAGTGAAATTGGATGATCAGGATAAGTCTCAAACATTTCATCAATAATTTCAAGCGCCTCATTAACAGTTCCTAAGGAAGTATACGAATAGACAAGAATAAAAGAAGAAGTTAAATATATTCCCTCGTCATCTCGATATTGTTCATAATCTATTTCCTCCTCAATTAATTTTATTGCTTCTGTATACTTATTAATGCGACAGAGAACAGTTGCTTTAAATAACTTAAACTCTTTATGTTCTAAACCACTCTCTATTTTCGAATTCACATAACCTAGTGCTTCCTTCCATTCGATTTTATCTTTAAATCTTTTCTTTGTTTCCTGAACTGCGGATTCTATTTCTGGAATTATATAGGATTCATCCAAAATGTCGAATATGTTTGGTGAAAGGTAATAATTCTCCTGACTTTCATCTAAATTCTTGGGAGTTTCATTCGTAGCACTATAATATTGAAACTCCTGCCAAATTGTTCCTTCTAATTTATCTGTAATTTCTTCCAATCTCTTTTGCGTCTCCATCTTATAGGCTAAATAGTTTATATAATCAGGTAGAAATTCTCTCAGTGAGTCTTTTAGTTCTTCATTAAATAGACTTTCACATATTTCATTCAATATCGCATCAACTGTAGATTCCAATGTTAAGGTAAGTGTTTCTCTAGAACTACTTTCATATAGCTTATTTAAATAGGTAAATTTAGTAATATAATCCTCAGTAATTGCACTTAAGACCTTCTCAAGCTTCTCATTCGCTTGAAAATAATATAATTTATCCTTACCTGTCTCTATTTTAAAGAATTTTGTAGGATAGACATCTTTTTCAATAATTTTCCGAATGTTAAATTCAAGGTCTAATTTGTTAATGTTATATCTTTCTGAAAATTCATTAGTTGAAATATATGCAGGATACTGATTGGGATGATTCATTGAAAGATATAGTAGGATTTTATTAAATTGCTCTTCTGTATCAAGTGACCCTTTTAATTTCTCAAAAGGTAGAGTTAGTACATTATTTAAAAATCGGAATTTTATATCAGAATTTGTAATGTCATATTTTTCAAAAAAATCTATCGTTTTTTTTGTTATCTCACCAATCCTCTTGCTTTCTTCATTAAGAATTGACTGACGGTCTAAATCATACGTCCTCAACATACGAGCATATTCAGCCTTGCCGATTCGAGTGATTCGATACTCCTTATCATCGTTTTTCCTTATAGCCTCCCTATTCAGTAATGACTTAATGCTTTTTGATAATGAAGATTGATTTATTGCTAATGGTTCCTCCAGGAAATCTGACCATTTCAAAAAGTTATTATTATAAGCCATCCATAAAATCCAATGCTCATATTCCCTTTTACTTGTTATCGCCTTAGGTGGATAATTTAAACTTCGCTTCTTATCTTTCGTCTGCGATAATTCATTATATCGCGTTTCACCCCGAGAAGTGATTTTATATACCCCCCTTCTCACTTTCTCAATATAACCTTCATCTTGAAGATCTTTTAAATAATTTGATAGTGTAGATTGAGGAATACTAATAGGATCCTCCAAAAAATGCGCCCATTCTACACTTTCATTGTTCTTCAAAAGCCACAATATGATATGTTCATTATTTTTTCGAAGTCCAAAGGCCTGTTTCGTAATTTCATCTGGTGGTAGATTCAATTCTGATACTTTACTCATTACTTTTCACTCAAAGTTTGCTTTAAAGTACTTTCATTTTGTGAATTGTCTCACAATTAATGTATAAACCAACTCTTATTTAAAGTTTCTCGTTCAATATGGAGTTTGAACTATAATTGAAGTACAAACTACAGTTGAACTATTGTAATAAAAACTATATATTGAAGTACTTCTTACTAAATCTTAGCAAAAAAAAGAAAAAGAAGTGAAAAAAAAAGATGGAACAAGTACATGAGATGGATTTGACCAGTATTTCCGAGCCCGAGTGCGCGAAAGCTGAGATTTGTATCGAATGTGAAGAGCCAGAGGTCGAGCCAGAGCGGGAAAGCGAGGTTTATAGGGTTCCACTGAAAACTCGATTAGCAAAGCTAATAAAAAAATCGAGTTATAATGCAAAGTATGTAGAGCAGGTAATTCCCATTTCGAGATTAGAGCGCGAGCGCGTACATCGGAATTACGGAATATGGTAGAATTTAAATAAATTTTTTTA
>JBHLLU010000120.1:0-6566 GCA_048938895.1 Promethearchaeota archaeon | reverse complement strand
GATCGATATGTTTATCCCATTCAAAATAGAATGCCTCCAGTAATATCATTAGTAGGACAATCTGGGGTAGGAAAAACTACAATTGTAAATCTTCTTAGAACAAAGGATTTCTCCATCGAAAGTCAACCTGATATCTCAGGTGATATTGTTACTCTAAAAGTTGGGAAGATATTTTTTAAATTGCGTGATTTTACTGGAGATGAGAATATTGGTTTTCTGTGGAACAATTTCATTCGGGGAAGTGATGCTATTCTTTTAGTCACCGATTCTACTGAGGAAAATGTGATAAATTCCAAGCATTTTATTAGTAAATTTGAAGAAGAAGTTCCTTATGCATATATTGCAGCAATTGGTAATAAGCAAGATTTAGAAAATACTATTAAAGAATCTAAGATAAAGGAATTATTGGGTTTAACTTCATATCTTATGGTTGCTATAGATGCTAATAATAGACAAAAAATGATTCTAATCTTAGCAGAAATACTTCAAATGAGGAAGCAGATTTCGCCTATTGTAGACATCCTATTTCAAAGAGAAAATTTAATGAATATGCTGGAAGAAACATTAAAAGAAGAGAATTATGAAAATACAGACGTACTCTTTGAAAAAATCATTAATTTATCTTTATTACTAGGAGATAGTGTAGAGCCTTTTTATAGAATGCAATTAAAAATTAAAGATAAGTTAGGAGAGGAATTTGATCACATAAAATCTGAAGAAACTCCAATCGACAAAGAAAATCAACCTGAAAGGCTTTCATTCCTAGAGCGACGTTTAAAAATATTATTAAAGAATTTTATGGATGAAGTTGCTAATGTTTTGGCTGTAACTATATGTGATAGAGAGGGTTTAATTATAACTTCAGAGAGTAAGGGAGATGCTGAAGATGAATATGTTATAGGGGCAATTGCAGCTTCCGTAGATAGTTATATAGAAAGAATTAAAAAAGAATTCAAGGAAGAGACGAGTTTTTTCAATATCACGACTATTAGCGATAAGAAATTTGCATACTGTTCAATGGGTTTAAAGTCAATATTATTAACAGTTTCAGATCTCTCAAGTTCTGATACTGAATTAAGAGTCTATTCTGAACATGTCGCAAGTAAAATTGAGATGATATTGGAAGGAAATGAAAATGTATCTCTTCAAATACCAGAGATAGTGAAGAGTTTATCTAAAACAAAGGATGGGAAAATTCCAACAGGAGAATATTCATTAAAAATTGTTTTAACGGGTGATTTTGAGGTTGGTAAGACGTCTCTAATAAGGAGATTCGTTCAAAATCTTTTCACTGAAGGCTATCATAGTACTGTAGGATTAGAGATTTCAAAGAAGACTATTGAATTAGCTAAAGATACAAAGTTGAATTTTGCAATATGGGATATTGGAGGGCAAATAACCCAAATGACGCCATATAGAAAAAGATTTTATGGAGGCGCTAATTTTGCTTTTATTGTAATAGACAGAACCAGACGAGAGAGTCTCAAATCTGTAGAGAAGTGGAATAATGAGCTAAAGAAATATGTTGGTCAAAATCTTAAAATTATACTTGTTGGGAATAAATCGGATTTAGATGATAAAATAGTCATCACTGAAAATGAAATTAAAAATGTTGCTAACCTCAACAATTTCTTTTATATCCTTACTTCTGCAAAAACAGGAGAAAATGTCAACGACTCATTTTTATATATAGCGTACAGATTTTTAGAATCTGTTTCTTAATCACCATATTTAATTTCGTATTAGTAAGATCAATCAAATATTAATAAATGAAATCATATTATATGGTTAAATCGGAAGATCATTATAATACATTGAAGATGTCGGAAGATAAATTAACTAGTGTTAATAAAGATTTAAATGATCAAATTTATGCTTTAAAGAGACGGATTTCTATATTAGAAGCAGAATTAAATAAAAAAGAACAAGAGAACTATACTCATTTGGAAACTATTGAATACTTGGAAGATGTTATAATGAAATTAGAATCTCTTATCCCTGAGCAAGACGATGATAAAAAAACAAGAAAGCAAAAAGTAATTGATTCTAAATTAGCCATAGAACTTGAAGATAAAGAAAGACAAATTCGAGATTTGAAAGATAGAATGGGCTTTTTGAGGAAAGAAAAAGTAGAACTTCAGCGGGAACTTGAAAAAATAAAGACTGAACGTTCAGAATCTAATGTTATTAGGCCCGAGGATATTAGAGCTAAACCACCACTAGAAATATTGGTAAAGGAATTACAAGATAAAGTAAACATACAAAAATCTATAATTGAAACGATGAAACGAGAGTCTATTGATATTTCTGAATTAGATACAAAAGTAAAAGAGAAAGAAGAAGCAATAGAGCGAAAAATGGCTTATTTATTGCAGACGAAAATAGATGAACTAACAAAGTTAACTGAATCAAAAAATATAGAAATCGAAGATTTGCAAAAAGTAAATAAAAATTTGAAAAATAAACTTGAAGTGTTGGAAGTACAATTAAATATTAAAGAACAAAAAAATAAAGAATTAAACAAAATATTAAGTAAAACACGGAAAAAAAAGTAAAGTTTCTATATTTTTAAAATTCTAAGTAAAAGTTGAAAAAAAAAAAGATTAAATTCCCCTTAGGGTTTCTTGATTTTATCTTGGTTTTTTAAATTTAAATATGAATCCTCAAGTATTTTTAAGTATTCAATCAAAGCTTTTTTAGATATAGATTTTTGTTCATATGCTGATGTTATAGCTTTTAAAATGTATTTAGGAAATATAAGATCCATGTAAAAATCAGTTAAGAGAGCATAGTATTCGTTACCCTTCTCATCTCGGAAAACCTTAATAATTTGGTTGTCATAAAGTAATTTTAAAGCACCATAAATATCATCCACACCCTTTACTTTAAGTTTTTCCAAATCTTGCCTTGTAGCAATAGCAGTTCTTAATAATCTTAGTATCTCATAAACTTCGGGATTAACTAAAATTTTGACAATATTTAGGTTATCATCATTAGTAGGATGATAGGTTTGGAAAAATTGCTTTACAGTTGACAGATAATCCTTAACAAATTGAGTTGGTAATCCATAATTCACTGGTTCTTTCAAAAATTTTTCAGGAGGTACTCTTAACATGAAGAAATCATGAGTAAGTACAATTAATTCTGATTCTAATCCTTTTACAGAAACTTGTTTGATTATATCCTTTTTTATAAGGTCTAATAAGGTTGCCTCTAAGTCAAAGAATCCCTCATGATATCTATCTCTAAGCCAAATAGTTAGTTCAGATCTAGAAATTACTCCATTTTCTCTTAAACTGTCTATTATCATACGTTTAATTTCATCTTGATATGTAAGTGCGAGTAATTCCTCATCATTTAATGAGGGATACAATGATAATCGTTGAAATAAAGAAGGAAACATATAGATAAATGAATCATCCTCAAGATTATCTAATAATATCCTTGAAATATCTGCCATTCCTCCCTCATAAATATCAGGATCATCTTCTGTTTTTAAGATTAATATAAGATAATAACCAGTATCAGGTCCCGTATAATAAGATAATATATTTAATAACCCGGAAGTTAAAGTTATTATACCTTTTTCTCCACTATATTCATGTGCGCTATATAATTGCATAAGGGTTTTCTCAGAAATTTCTGTTTCTTCAGGGTATTTAGCTAAAATTTCTGTACCGACTCTTATGTTCCATTGCATAAATACTAGTCCAACTGGTCGAATTTCCCTTCTTTTTACGGAATCACTTATTTTTCTTGCTTGTTTGGAAGATTTTTTAATTGCGGTAATTCCAAAAATGTTCTCAACAGAAAGGTCGAGTTTTTCCCATATATCCATTACTTGAGTTCCTACATAAACTTCTTTACTAGGATATAAAAGCGATTCTGCAATTGATTTATTATCCATAATTGCTTTTTTAATCGACTTCACTTTTTTAACGAATTCAGGGATCTTAGCATTTCTATAGACCCTATATCCTACTAAGCTTCCTGCTACAGCGATTATCGCTGAGGCAATCAATATGAAATAAAATGTAGGTATTCCAAGGAAAATTTCCTCCATGCCAACCACAATTGTAATGGTAAATTCAATTGAGTAGTAATTTTCCTTAGAAATATTAATTATTCCTGTGAGAGTTTTGGAACTAAAGAATGTATTAAATTTTCCTGTTGGAAAATAAAATCTATAATCCCCATCGCCGAGATCTTCGATTGAATATATGATACCTCCAATTTCAACTGTAATAGTTGCATTATTCAATGATATATCTCCTTGTGTTGGATCTGTCAATTGTATTTCAAGTAAAGCAGTTTTTCCTTGCTCTACATTTATTTTATTAGTAATTATTCGACTATTATAGGTTAAGGAATATTCAATAATCCTTTTATTAACAGTTAAAGAGATCATAGCATTCTTAAGTTCGTAGTTATCTTTACCAATAGTAATAAGCAATAAATAATCTCCTACTGTTAAATTTTCAGTATTAAAATCCAAAATATAAAAATTGTTAACTGTTGAGATTAATGTGCCATATCCACTGTCAACAACTTTTCCCTCATTATCATACTTTTCCCAAATATAGGAGTTAGATGTTAGATCAGATATTCTGGTTCCATCAAAGGTATCAGTATATACAAATGTAAAATTAATTTGATCTTGAAAGTATATATTTTCAACCTTTCTAAAAAACCCAGTTGATCCATTAAGTAATGTTAAACGATTTAGAACAAATAATTCAAGATCTTTTGTAGATGTTGAATAATGTTCTTTATCTACAGTAAATCGAACTGTATAGTCTTCTGCAGTTAGTAAAGAAGTATTAATAATTTGGAGATAACATTCCAAATCTTCATAGTAATTGACAATTCCGCTGACACTAGGATTTTCTAAAATGGAATACGATACTTCTCCTTTGGTTCTATAAATTACCATTCTTGAATAATCTTCTATAAAAGAAAGGTTGAAAATTGTAGGTTGCAGAGTATTAATAAACCCTGTATAAATTGTATTTTTGACTAAACTCTCTAATGAGACTTCTCCTTGTCCGGGAGCAACATCAGATATGCTATAAGGTGTTCCGCCAATGGTAAGAGTCATGGATCTTTCCGATGGGAGAAAATAATCGATTCCATCAGAAATCCCTGTAATCAATAGTTTTAATTGCCCCACTTCCCAATCGTCTTTAGTGACACTAACATGAAAAGTCCCCCCATTGCTAAGACCGCTTACTGAATTTGAAATATTTAATACTTCAAGATATTGATTCTTGTAAAATTCCTGTATATATTCTACTTTAATTAGGACATCAAAAATAATATCCGGTTGATTTTCGACAGTAAAAAGGAATTGGTTATTTATGGGGTAAATAATTAAATCATCAATACTTAACATCCCAGATCCGGTACTTCCTGAATCTAATGAATATTTAATTCCATCATTGGTTGTAATGTTTAGTTTGAGATCTGAAAATGGATCTATCAAACTCCAATTAGAGGTATTATAACAATTATAGATGTCAAATGTTATATTATTTATTGCCCAGCCTTCTGCTGCTGCTAGAAGGGATATCGTATCAGTAATATTGAACCTTGAATACTGAACGTTTAATCCATCTCTAATATAAGTTGCATCAGCTAAAACATCAATTGTACCATAGAATGTCCCTCCTATTGTAAACTCAAAAGTATTATTATTCGTTGGACTTCTCTTATCTAAAGAAAGTTCAATTCCTGTCCATGAACCTAAAGTATAATTATGACCATTATGATTACTTGTATTGAACACATTATAGATTCCATAATCATTCAATTCAAGAGTAATATTAATATCATTTGGGAGAGCGTTCCACTCAATGTTATAAAGGTTAAATGTGATATAGGATAAATTCCAATCTGTTGAAATATCTGGAAGTGAAAATCTAAAAGTAGTGGCATTAATTATGTTATCAATATTATTTTGTATTGTAAAAGCTTCAGAGTTTTTACCATATGGTATAATTGACATATTAACCATTTCTTGCCAATATGTCGATTGAGGTGAATCATCGTTTTGAGATTGGTTTAATATTAAATCATTCTCTAATAAGAGTAAAGACATTGTTATTTCTGGTGGTAGAACATATCCGAATTTCTGTGCTTTTATTTTAATTATATAGATAGTATTAATCTCCAAATTTTCAGTTTCAACATTTACTTGATGTCTACCTACATATTTATCTTCATCAAAAAAGACTCCAGATTGTACGGTGGTTGTACCATCAATAATTTGATACGACACCGAGTCTGCATAGCTAGGTCCTAATAAATCTTCATATCCATAACCAGAAGGCACTTTAGTAACATTAAACAGTGTTCTTAATTTTAATATTGACCCTATTTCGAGAGTAACAGTACTCGTTGGATTTAAAGATAATAGCATCGTTTCAAACTCTTCTAGTTCCCCCGAAGCAATGGGGATCTTAATATTATAACTAGTTCTGGTGTTTATTTCAAAATCGACCTGAAAAACCAGTCCTGTAGTAAGATTATCGACTTCAAATTGCCATGGTTCACCATAAAAATCAATA
>JBHLLU010000057.1:0-24583 GCA_048938895.1 Promethearchaeota archaeon | reverse complement strand
TTTATATTTCCTTTTAGTTAAATATATTAAAGTATAATTAACGATAGCAAAAAGAATTGAAAACTTATAAATTTTAAATAGCAAATTAAATCTGCCTATTTGCTTAAGTAAAATGTAAAAACATAGTATATATGAAATAACATTAAATGTTAGATTAAACATTACGTTTAAAACTATATAATTTAGAATTAAAGAAACTAAGAGTAAAAGAAACGGAAATGAAATCAATTTAATAAAATCTAATAAACCATTTCTCCCTAGAATTCTGTCAGTTTTAAACGGAAAACTCATATTATGAATATATGCTATCGATGAATAAGATTTACCATATTGTAGATATTTTTTGATATTTTGAATAGGATTTCTATTATCAAAATGAATAACTGAGCCTTTTGGCGAATAAACTAATTTAAATCCTTTTTTTAACAATCTCCAGGAAAATTCTAAATCTTCAATCCGTTGATTTAAAAAGCCACCTGACAACTTCCAGGTGTCTTTTTTTAATATCATATTGCTAGTATTGAGAAAATTCAGATTAGAATGTTCAGTTATAATTATTTCATTATTATTGTTGAATGGATTCAATCCTTTTTCCGCTTGATCGCTGAAAACAACCTTACCACCAACAACATCAAAATCTTTCAAATAAGGTATCAAATTCCTCAACCAATTCTTTGAAACAATACAGTCAGAATCTGTTATTGCTATTATATCATATTTTGCCATTTTAATTCCAATATTTCTTGCCTTAGCGGATCCAACAGATCTGTGTAAACTAATGGATTTGATAGGATAAACTTTTAATAATTCTTTTGTATTATCTAAGGAGTGATCATCTACAATTATAATTTCAAACTCAGGATAATCAATATTTAATAAATTCTTAATTAAATTAGGTAATAACTCACTTCTATTCTTTATTGGAACTACAATTGATACTGGATTTAAGGTTGTAATTATCACTATTTTTATTACCAAAATTAAATATTAAATAAATATTTAAAATGTTTTTATTATGAAAAAGATTTTAAAAAATGGGTACAAGCAATAAGAAAACAATAATATTAAGAAATTTAGGAATAAGTTACCTTAAGAGAATATTTAGAATAATAAAGGGACCTGTTTTCGCAAGTTTATTCTTTACCAGAAAATGTAATTATGATTGTTATTACTGTAACACCTCAAAAGGTCATGTAAATTCAGATATTTCCATTAAACATTGGAAAAATATCGTAAATCAAATTTACAATGAAGGATGTCGTCATATAGCTATTTATGGTGGTGAACCAACACTTCGATCTGATTTAAATGAACTTTTAAGACACTGTATAGATTTGGGGATATTTACTCATCTAGTTACAAACGGTTCTTTATTAAGTAAAGATTTACTTGATGATTTTGCTACTTATGGATATTTTCTTTTAGGGATAAGTGTAGATACAGTTAATAATGCACCTTATACTCCGAAAAGATTTAATCCACAATTATTTAAATTGCTTAGAGAAATTCAAATAAAATATCCAAATAACCTTGATTTTTGTATCCATATAATTAATACTAACGAAAATATCAAAGATTTAATTCCATTAATTAAATTGATTAAAGAAACATTAGATTGCAGATTCTCAATAGATCCTGTGCATTCCTCAATGGCTCCGAAAGAACAATATCATTATAGGAGTTATTGCCCAGAGTTATTATTAGAGAAATCTTCAATGGGAAAATTAGGTAAGGTTATCTTAAATTTAAAAAAACAAGGAGTCCAAATTATGTCACCTAATAACTATTATTATTATATGAATAAATGGTATAACAATCAATATTCGTGGAAATGTGATGCGGGTGATTTATATTATGCAATTGATAATGATGGAACAATAATGCTATGTGAAGAAGTGAAATCTCCAATTAAATTTAATGATTTTCTTAATTTACCTTATAAGTTAAGAGTAAAAAAATTAAATGCATACAAATTTGAATACTGTGATTGTTTTAAACCATGCTATTGGAATCCTACCAGCGTAGTGAGAAATCCACTCAAGAACTTTCTCTTTAAATTCCGATTTAGATAAAACTTTTAAAAGATAAAATGCCATATTCTAAAATTAGTAATCTGAATATATTTTATTATGAAAATAATAGAGATGGAATACCTCTATTGTTTATTCACGGTTGGTTAGGAAGATCAAGAGAATGGGTTTATCAATTTAGTTATTTTAATCCTAGAAACCATATTATCATATTAGATTTACCTGGTTTTGGAAGATCAGATAAGCCAAAGACAAAATATTCTATAAAATTCTTTACTGAGACTATAATTGATTTTTTGAATTCAACAGGGTTCAATGAAGTTTACATAATCGGGCATTCTCTTGGAGGATTAATAGCTCAGAATATAGCTTATCTTTATCCAGATATGGTAAAAAAATTAATATTAATCAGTACTCCTTATGCTGGCTCTCTCACTAATAAGGAGAAGTTCTTGTTATTTTTTCTAAAGATCTTCTTTAAATTAGCATATAAAAAAGTTCTAAAAGAAATCATCAAGCGAATTATAGATCCTAAAACCGAAAGAATAGATTTTCAGAGATTAATTAAATATGCATTAAAACTCCCGAAATCGACAGTTTTAAGCAGTTTTAAAAATATGAATAATAGAAATAATCCTAAAACGATGTTAAATAAAATTTCTCAACCTACACTTATAATACACGGTAATAATGATAAAATTGTTACAAATTCAATGATTAACAATCTTCATGATGCATTACCAGTTTCTCAACTGATTGTCATTGAAGATGGCCAACATAGATTAATGTTTCAAAATCATGAAAAAATCAATAAAGTCATAGAAGATTTTATAAATTCTTAAGCTAGTATTTTTTATTTACCATCTCTTTTTCTTCTTCAGTTAGTTCACGTATAACTTTAGCTGGAGAACCAAAGGCAATTGTATATGCAGGGATATCCTCTGTAACTAATGAATTCGCTCCTATAATTGAACCTTCCCCTATAGTAACACCAGGCATTATTACTGAATATGCACCTATTCTAGCATTTTCACAGATTCTTATTGGTCCAAAACTAAATGCTCCATGTTGTATATTCATTGCATTATGAGTTAATAATTTTACACCAATTCCACAGCCACTACCATCCTCAAATTCAATTAATTCTGGTAAAAGAGGGTCTGGTATAGCTTTTTGAGAAATATTGCAGTTTTTCCCGATTTTCATTCCTGTAAATTTAAACAAAACATTCCTAGCTCTGGGCCACCCAGTTAAATATGTAATGATTAGAGTTATTAAATGATTAAAAGCACCTCTTACAAACCAAGATACTGAAAATCCCTTAGTCTGAAGGTATTGTGCTATAATTAACATTGGTACCGGTGTAAAAATGAATTCATCCGTTTCAATTTTTATATTGGTTATACTACCCGCTTCTTCTATTTTAAAATTTGGCCTTCTATGTTTCCATACTTTTCTTGCTTTGATGAGATCTTTAAAAAAAATAAAGAAATCTATATTTACTAAAAATAGGAATAAGCTAAGTGCAAAATTAATAGGTAAAAAAAGTATTAATAACATTAGCCTAGTGTTGAGCACTATATTTTGATTAAAGAGTAGACTAAAGTATGCATAATAGCTTGCTATGAATGTAATGAACACAAATCCTAGCAGGCTAAAGACATATACTATCGAACCTGTCATATGTTTAACTTTTGCTAAATTATATCCTAGCACATAGAGAATAAGAAAGAGTGAATAACAGATAAATATTATACTATATACATATAAAGTATAATCAAAGAAGAACGCTAATAAATATGGTCTTATTATTTTATACACTGTGTCAATCCAGGGAATTGGAAAAAAAACATGATTTATTATTAATAAGGATATCAAAATTGAGCTTAATAAAAGAAATAGAAATGAAAGTATAAAACCAGGAGTAAAAAACCTTGCTTTACTGGAGACTTTTGACATTGTCTTATTTCGGAATCAATTAATTTTTTAAAATATTTAAATCTTTTATAGAATAATAAGACATCGTCTTCCCCAAATAAATAAATTTTCAATTGACAAATATATTATGAGAGATAAGAGTAAGATATCTGTCGTTATTCCTACGTACAATGAAGAGGCCCATATAAAAGAAACCTTAATTTCTGTGACAAAACAAAGATGTAATGTTCCATATGAAATTATTGTAGTTGATGGTCAAAGTTCTGATCAAACTATATCTGAAGCTAAAGAATATGCAAAAACGTATATATCACCCAAAAAAGGAAAAGCTAATCAGTTAAACTACGTTATTCCTAAAACGTCTGGAGATTTATTAGTTTTTTTGGATGCTGATACATTGATAGAGCCATATTTCTTACAGAAAGTCTATAGAATATTTGAAAGACATAAAAAGCTCCTTGCTTGTAGCGCCAGAGTGAAGTATTATGATGGGAAATCCATTTCACTTAATTTAGGATCACAAGGATTTAGTATAACTCCATACTTTTTTCTAAATTTAGGGATGCATATATATTATTTCTTTAAATCATTATTAGGATTTCCTGAACTAATAGGATGTAATATTATCGTTAGAAGGGATATATTTTTGAAAGCTGGTGGATTTCGACAATTACCATATAATTTAACAGGAATTGATAAAGTATTCTCTGATTCCTTAATACATTTAAAAAGAAAAATGAAACAAGGTAAAGTAAAAACATTGAATTTTGTTTCAGTATATACTAGTGGAAGAACTTTGAATATTCGTCGTAGTTTAAAACGACTTGGGGATTATCGCTCAAATAAGGAAATTTATTATAATTTAGCTAAAAGTAAGAATTTTTCAGAGCAATTATAAAATCATATTTTTAAATTCAAGAATTATTTAATAAGCATTTAAATTCAAAATATCTATCCTTAGGATTTAATTCCTTCCATTTTTCAATTAATGGGATCATATCTATAGCTAAGGAAATAGCTTGCCCCATTTCTAAATATTTATATAATCCTAACCGTCCTACTGGAACAATTTTTTCAGATTTACTAGCTTCAACTAGGTATTTGTCAAACAATTCAATATTTCTTTTAGTATATATTGGATATAATGGTTGACTAGTCTTATTGAAGGGAATGGGTTCTTGAAATTGGATCCATGAATTTTCTGTCTTCTGTTGATACATAATTTTGAAATTTACCTTTCGAATATATTTAGGATGTTGTGGGAGGTTAATTGAACCATAGTTTTCGTTTTCCCAATCATCATTTTCCTTATAATGAAATTTCAAGGATCTAAATTCTAATGTACCAAATTTAAATTTGAACAATTCATCTATTCGACCAGAATAAAGAATAAGATCATATAAAGTCTCATCAAATTCAGATTGATTTAATTCTAAAGGGATATCATATATCATATTCTCAAGAAATTGAGTATATCCATTAACAGGAAGTCCTTGAAAATCATCTTCAAATATCTGAGCATCATTATCTTTCAAATTAATACGGTTTTTTATATATACTGTTGTTAATTCTCGTGGTTCGATACCCCACATTTTCTTAGAGTAATTATATATAAATAATTTATATAAAGTATTTCCAAATCTCGAAATAGCATAAGTCTCAAAATTCGTTAGATCAGGTTTTTTAGGACGTTCTTCTAATTCTTTAAGTATTTGTTCACTCTTATCCATGTTAACAATTGTGTCTATACTTAGGGGAAAATGCCTTAAGACTTCATTAATAAAAATCCCTTTTGTGTGCCTATAACTATTGAAATCTGAGAAATTAAGCACAAATTGTTTAACCCGATGATCTGTGGTATGAAATGCATGCCCACCACATGGTTCATATAATATTCCATTAGGACTTTTTTTTGTATGACACAAACCCCCAATATGACTTAGTTTCTCCTTAATTGAAACATTATACCCTCTATCTTTCAATTTTCTTGCTAAAGTACATCCTGTTAATCCAGCTCCTAAGATTAAAATTCGCAATCCTTCTTTAAAACCCCTTTTCTAAATTTTTATAATTTCACATTTTAACTGGATCTGTACTGAATAATGAACTACATCCTTTTCCAATGGAAGGTGTTAGTCGTCCAATAATCCTAAATACTGTTCCTTCTCGATCGCACTCAGGGCATCGTTCCCAATTTACAATTTGAACTAGATCATCCAATAAGACTGCTACTCCCGCATAACTTTCCACGCCATAAGGGGTAATTAATTCTAGAATTCCAGTTTCTCCTGTCTTTTTTATTGGTTCTAATGTATCTATATCTCGAATTACTATCCTACCTTGAAGGATATTGACATGATGTAAAAAATCATTATACTTATTGGACCAATGTCCACCACATGTCAAAGGGCTTTCAGTCGCAGCAAAATTATCACAAAATTTTTCAGTAGTGATATTGAACATACTGCACATCTGTTTAATGAATTCTGGTTTTTCAATTGAGTAGTCTAATTTAACTCGACCTTTAACTCCATCCCAACCACCACCACCAGTTATAATGTACAAATTTTCATTCATATCGAAAGTTTTTTTCTCTTTTTTATAATAATCTTTTAAAATTTTATGCATCCAAATTGGAGAATTTGCCATAATAGTTGGGATTTTATTCTTTTCGATATGAATAAGTTCAGATTTTAAAAGTTTGCCATTAATTCCAATAACTGCTCTTAGTTTAAAGGTGGTTAATATTTTTCTTACCGTTTTTCCTAAAAAAAATTGTAACAGATAAGTAATGTGTTTATCTTCCCAAATATCAACGATGCTTTTGTATAAAAGGTATGCATCTTTTTCATAGAAATTATGCCTTATTTTATTGATGATATTCTGTTTTGGGGCAAATAAAATTAGATTATTTACTTGATCTTTTACAGAAAAAGAATTAAAAACATAGTTATAATTAGACTTTAATACTTCAATATCTTTCTGAAGTCGTCCAATTATGCTAGGATCTCCTGTTGTTGAAGATGACTCCATCCAATACTTTAATTCATGAAAGACATTTCCACGTAATAGTTGCTTAAATTTATTGTTCGACAATTTGAAAAATTCCCAGGGGATGTAAGGAATATCACCTAATGTAGATTCTTTTATCTTTGAATCTATATCATAATCTAATCTAACACATTGGTTTTTATAAATTTCACAATCTTTTGCAGTTTCTTTTATCGTATTTTCTAAATCTTTATAAAATTTATCAGAGTTCATACATAAACCACCTTTAAATTTAAGAATTAGTATGTCTTTCTTTAAAATTTAACCAAATATTAAAAGCTATTTATTTGATTGAAATTTTTAATTATCCATTATTATTTATTATTACACCAGAGTTAAAAATTATTTTTGTATCTAATTATTTCGGTTGTCATAATGAAAATCGCGTTGACTTTTGATATTGAATCTGACATTCCTCATTTTTCTGATACCTTTTTTGGTGTAAAATTTGGATTATCTAAGATACTGAACATATTAGATTTTTATAATATCAAAGCTACCTTTTTTTGCACTGGAAATGTCGTCAAAGCTTATCCTGAATATATAAAATTGATAAAAAGCAAAAGACATGAAATCTCTTGCCATGGATTAAACCATGAAAGATTAAATCAACTTGGATATAAAAAATGTAAAGACATAATTTTTCATAACAAAGAGTTAATAGAAAAGATCATTGATGATTCAAACGTAATAGGTTTTCGAGCTCCGTACTTAAAGCCTCCAAATTTCTTATTTAAAATATTAAACGATTTAGGATTTAAATACGACTCTTCAATTGTATCATCTAAGAGAATGAAATATATGCAATATGAAGATACCTCAATTCAAGAATTCCATCCTTTAAACTCTAATTTTTTTTTCAGATTACCTTTAAGCATTCCAATTTTCCGAAATTGGATAATTAAAAAGGATATAGTTGTATTATATTTCCATCCTTGGGAAGCTATAAATATGAAGAGAATTTTATTAAATCAGAAAGGAGTTGTGAATTTACTTAGAAATGTAATATTTAGACCTGATCGTTGGTATAATACAGGAAGTCAATTTAACCAAAGATTCAATAATTTTCTTAGAGAAGCGATCTCCAAGAAAAGTGAATTCATTACTTTAGAACAATTATTAACATAATTAATTTTTATGATAATCTATTTACTTACCAAAAGTTTTCAAGATTTATGCCTAATCGTGAAGCAGTTTTTTGTGTTATCTCAATTATATCTTTAAGTTCTTGTTTTGAAAAATCTGGAGTATAATACGTTGGTTTATGGAAGTTTTTAATGTAATATTCTTTTACTTTCATATAGTTTTCAGAGGGTAACTCCGTATGGTTCAATATGAGATTAATCATTTTGGCAGGAGTTTCACATAATTCATCATATTTAACAATAAGAGTTGCTTTTCGTAGTTTGTCATTTTCTTCCAACTGATTTATTATAAAATTATAAATTGATGCCCAATAGAATGCCCATCCTTTTACATATGATTTTTGTTTATTCCACAATTTACGAATTTTATAAATTCCATCTGGATCATTTACATTTATACAGATACGTTGATACCCAAATTCTTGATGACCTAAAATATTCAACCAATCATTGAAGAAGGGGATATCCTTTTCTATATTCATAAAGAGTTTTGTTTGCTTAATTAAAGATGCAATCTGATCTACCGGATTCCTAACAATTAATAAAAACTTAGCAGAGGGAAAGATTTTTAGTAAATATTCCATTCTGGTGATATTATAATTATTTTTTGCTAAATATTGAGGTCGCTCTTGAGCAATCAAGAGTTTACGGATATGATTTGAGTAAAATTTCTCAAATTTAGGCTTTTGAGTGTTTTTATTAATTATATGGGAATATTTTTCATTATGGGTGTGTTTAAAATATTTTCTCCAAAAAATTTCTTCTACAGCTTCCGGGCTATCTTTAGTAATCATTATTCTGTCCATATGAACCCTTTCAACTGGTTTAGAAAAAATTCTAAGCTTAAGAGTAAGTTTATATAACCAATAAGGGCAATAGGGTATAAGAAGATTCTTATATTGATGTGATGCTAAATTTGGATGCTTACTCAACATCTCAAGGATAATTGTTGTTCCTGAACGAGCTAAACCTGTAATATAAATAGGTTTATTAATCTTAAATTTACGAATTTCTTTAAATAATACCATAGTTTCAAATTTTTCATAAAAGTATGTAAAGGGTGTAAACAATTGAAGGAATTTAGTTAAAAAATATGCTATATATCCAGATATTGGCAAATGATATGTTTGGTCTTTTGATTTATGTAAATTGTTTAACATTGCCTTTAACTAAAGTTTTGAACTTTAAGTATATTTTCAATTAAATTTTATAGTAGGAGACATTGTATCTCTTTCAGGTTTCATTTTTCTAATATTGCTAAATAATCCAAAAAGATCCTTAATAGCTTGAATATTTTTCATATTTAACAGCAAATTTATTCCTTTTTTCCTAAACAATCTTATAAAAGTATCTTTCCACCCTCTTTTAAAATATCCATAGTAATATGCCTTAGATAAAAGGTGTTCCAACCTTTGTTTGGATAATTTATTCAATCGATTAACAGCTGTAGTAAAATTGTATTTACTCCAATTATGAGTTAATAAATACCCTTTCTCGATTATTGTATCTCTGAATTTTGTACCTGGAAGAGGTGTCATAATAGAATATAAGGGAAAATCAATACCTAATTTTTTAACAATTTTTATCATTATATCAGTATCTTCTTCTTTCTCATTAAGATTTGACCCAACTAGCATACTCCCTATTATTACTATATTATTATTGTGAAGTATTTTGATGGCATCAAAGATATCTTTTAATTTTATTCTTTTTTGAATAGCGTTTAGCGAATTTTGATTAAATGATTCTATCCCAAGGAAAAAACACCAAAATCCTGCCTTAGCCATTTTCTTAATTATATCAGGATTCCTTTTTATCACATCAATGCGACTTTGACAAGTTAAATCTACTTTTATCCCTTCATTGATTATTATATCACAGATTTTTTCAACTCTTTTAATATCTGCTGTAAAATTATCATCTACAATCATTACATTCATAAGTTTTTTTCCATTTGTGATAATTTTCAACTCTTGTATAACCCGTTCGGGGCTTTTAGTCCTATAGGCTCCCCGATAAAAGAGATGAATATTGCAAAAAGTGCAGTTGAATGGGCACCCTCTTGATGTTTCAATTGCATCTACAGGCATCTGAAAGATTTGAAAGTATGACTTATTATGTCTTAAGTGCCTTGCTGGGAATGGTAATTCATTCAAATCCTTGATTAATGGACGATCTGGATTGTTTATGATTGATCCATTTTTTTTAAATGAAATTCCCTTTATATCTTCTAGGTTTTTATTTTCTATTAATTCCCGAAAGGTTAATTCTCCTTCTCCTCGAACAACAATATCTATAAATGGATATTTAATTACATCAGTAGGGATAAAATTAGGATGCCAACCCCCCAGTACAATTGGATATCCAAGATTTTTGGACCATTTTGCAATTTCCAATGCAAAATTAACTCCGATTGTAAAACAACATGATATACCAATGAGATCTGGATTAAATTCTTTAACTTCTTCTAATATTTCATTAAGGTTTAAATTCCTCACTTTAGCATTTATTATCTTCACTTCAACAAGATCTAAAACAGAAGCAGCAAGATATTCTAACCCTAATGCAGGGATTGTAAATTTGTCTGTAATACTTTTAGTAATATAATTCGGATTTATGAGCGCTACTTTTTGGATGTTTTTGTCAAATAATTTCATTTAATAAGTCATTTCCTTGGTAGTATACATTATGCTAGTTGATTTATAATGTCTTCTTAAGTAAATAATTCAAAAATTAATTTTGTTTGTAAGTGTAATAAATTTAATTAAAAATTAAAATGATGATGATTTAATTCATAGAACCAAAAAAATTAAATCGAATTTAAATTGATAATTTGAAAGTATCATTAATTTTTCCAAAACCTCCAGAAAAAGGAATATTTTGTGGCACCGTTAAAGAGGCAGAGCAATATGTAAAAGAAAAAATAGATTTTTACGGTTTTCCTCCATTGGGAATCCTATCTCTAGCAACATATCTAAATGAAAACAATTTTGATGTATCTATATATGATCAATTCGCACAAGGATCGTCGATTGACGAAACTTTACAGTGGATAAAAAATGAAGATCCTGATATTTTAGGTTTTTCAACAATAACAACATCAGGAACTGGAATCAGTTCGGCGGAAATTTCTAAACGCGTAAAGGAAGAAATAAATCCAAATGTGAAAATCTTATTCGGGAATTATCATGCAACTTTTAATGATACTAGAATCCTAAACAAATATCCATATATTGATGCTTGTATTAGAGGAGAAGGGGAAAATACACTTTTAGAAATCACTCAAAAATCTGAAAAAGGTCATGGTTTTGAAGATATAAGAGGAGTAACGTATAGGAATAATGGTAGAATTATAAGAAATAAAGATAGACCTCTTATAGAGAATATTGATATACTTCCTTTTCCAAACAGAGAATTATTAGGAAATGTAGAATATAAAAGTATGGTTGAAGGACTTGATATTTCTTTAGGTAACTTTACTACAATTTCATCTTCGAGAGGTTGTGCGTTTCAATGTACATTCTGCTCAAGTTCTAAATTCTGGGACAAATGGCGTCCGAGATCTCCAAAGAATATAATCGAAGAACTCTCTCTTCTCGAGAATCAGGGGTATCAAAATTTGTATTGGGTTGATGATAATTTTACTCTAAGTAAAAAAAGATTATTGGAATTATCATATTTAATTAGAAAAGAAAAGATAGATTTAAATTGGATGGCAGAGGGGAGGGTGACTATGAGTTCAAGAGAAATCTTGACTGCTATGAAGCATATGGGCTGTAGAATTATCAGTTATGGTGTTGAAAGTGGTTCTCAAAGAGTTTTGGATTGGTATAATAAAAAAATTACACTAAATCAAGTCTACGAGGCAGTGAAGAATTCGAAGAAGGTTGGAATTGATATTATTTTAGCTAATTTCATATTAGGCGCACCAATTGAAACACGTGAGGAAATAATCGATACAATTAAATTGGCACTCAAATTGGATATTGATTTTCCACAATTTCATATTCTAGGTATAATTCCAGGGAATTGGATTTGGGATCAAATGGTAGATGAAAAACAAATTAATCCGGAGGAATGTTGGGAGGTAGGTACTGCTGTTCTCAATATTCCTTTAAGTGAATTAATGTTACGAATAAGAAATGCACATGTAAAATTTATGCAACGTCCTCGTTTTATATCACGCCAGATTTACAAAACATTGAAAAGTAGATATAGACAAAAGGCGTTTTTGTACAATATAAAAAATATACAAAGATGGGATGTATGGAATAGTTGGAAACCATTTTGGGGATAAATTTACTACTTAAAATTTATAACGATTCTCGCTTTTTTAATTAATTATATATATGTCTAACTAGCTATGTGAATTTAATTATGCTTTTAAAAAGTAAAAATATTGTAATCACTGGTTCTGGTAGAGGCATTGGTAGAGCAGTAGCAATTGCATGCGCTAAGGAGGGCGCAAATGTTGGATTAACATCTAGAACTCTTGAACAACTTAGTGCAGTTAAAAAAGAAATTGATGATTTAGATACAGGAGTAAAATGTGTAGTAAAACCAGCTGATATCACTAAATTAAAAGAAGTTACTGATGCTTTTAAGTTATTTCATGAAGAATTAGGAAATTTCAATGGAATTATCGCTAATGCAGGAGCCTCTTGGCGTGCTAGTGCTCACGAAGTACCACCAGAAAAATTTGAGATGGTGATTAACACTAATATCTTAGGTGTTTTTTATACTTTTCGAGCAGCTTATCCTTACTTAGATAAAGAAAATAAAAATGATAAAGCACGGTTCATCATTACGGGAAGTGCTGTATATCCTTCTGTAATGGGGGGATTTTCATCTTATACTGCATCCAAATATGGAGTTGTTGGCTTACAAAGAGAGTTGGCTACGGAGTATAAAAAGGAAAACATTCTGGTAAATATGATACTTCCTATGCAAGTAGATACTAAATTGCTACGTGGGAGAAGAGCTGGTGATGGAAATAAACCTCCTGGAGTCCTAGATCCAATAGATTTGACTGATTATTATTTATTTGCCTTATCTGAAGAGGCCAATAGAATTAATGATGAGTTAATTTATCCTAGCAATTTTGAAGCTCTAAAAATGATAATAAGAGAAGCTCCTGTAGACCAAAAGCAGGATTGGGATCACTTTAAGCAATTTCTAGAAGAAAAGTCTCCAAATCTTTATAATAATATTAAAAAATTGAGTAAATTAGGAGAGTTTATTCTAAATCGATTAAAGTAAAAGGATTATTTAAAGGGATTCTTCTCATATATTATTTTTTCCTGATATTCTTTTAGCACAGGAGGGCATAAACCAGCTTTAGTTGCTTCTTTTTTAATGGATTTCATAATTTCACCTAAGTTCACTGAAACTGGGCACCAATGAAAACAGTTTTCACATCCAGTACATAGGAACAAACCATCATTGACTGCAGATTCAATACCATTATGTATGTAATCTCGAATAATACCATCAGCACCTAATCCATATTTTGAAGCATATATATTTCCAAATGCTCTGGATGCAGTGCACACATAATTGCACGTTCTACAACCAATACATTTTAAAAATTCCTTATAAAGAAGGTCTTCTTTTAATGCTTTTGAACGCCAATCATCTACAAGAATTACAACTACTTCTTTAGCTCCGTACATACCGAGAACTTTTTCACCTTGAACATCTGCAGTAGCAGAAGGTCCAGATATAAGGCTGATATAGTTAAAAGATACATTATTAATGCGAGTCTGTACTTTTGCCACAAGAATAGCGTCTACTATGGTTGGTACAATTTTAGTGATTCCACATAAGACTATGTGCTTTTCAGTTGCTCTAGTTAATAAACTAATATTCCCTTCATTTTCTCCAAGTACAATAGTTCCATCTTCAGCTGAAATAGCATTTGCAGACGTTAGTGATACTTTTACATCATTTAATAATTCTTTACGAAAGGAATCTCTATAATATTTTACTATTGCACTTGCAGTGGGCTCTAGTTCAACTCCATGAACCTCTTTTATTTTTTCTACAATTTCTTCCTTTGAAAAATGAGCTCCAGGACCTACTCCGAATTTGGGTAATTTATAATCGAATAATTGAACAAGGACATCACCTAAATCTGTTTCTTTAATTAGTATATTATTTTTCTTTAAAAATTTAATTATTCCCACATCTTTTGCTTCGTTTGATTTTGATTTATATATAACTTTTGTATCTCCGATTTCTTTCATAAATATATCTTGAGCTTCTTCGTTAGTTTTCGCGTAATGAACAGTCATGTTATTCGCTTCTCGCATTACTCGTATACATTTTTCAACGTAATAGTCTATATTATTTACAAATTCCTCTCTCATTGCTATAAGTTGATTTTTATATCTATCTACAAACTCACGACTAGAATCCTCATAGAGATATTTTAAATCATGCTGTTTTGATTTAATTGCACATGCTATTTTCCAGAAAAATCCAAACTTGTTTTCCCAGGTTCCTTTAGTATTTAGTTTATTTATCTTAGCCTTAACTTCCTCATACCCTTCTTTTCCTTTATCACTCAGCTTAGAGGGTCACCCCCTTCCATTAATTTAACAATAAAGTCTTCAAATTTAATGACCGATTTTCCTATTTTATTTTGTTCCTTTATTCGATTCAGTGCTGTATAACAAAAGGGACAAGCCGTTAAAAGAATTTTAGCTTTGTTCATATTATCAAAAATTAACTTAGAATTATAATCACTGTTTTCTTTAAATATTGAATAAACTCCCCCACCCGCACCACAACAAATACTTTTGCTTTTGTTAAAATCCATTTCCTCAAATTCAATATTATCAATGGAGTTTAATATTTCTCTTGGCTCTTCAATTATTGGTGTAGATGAATTCCTTAGATGACATGCGTCATGATAATTAACTTTTAGGAAATTTCCAGAATTCTTTAAATTTAGCTTTTCTAAATTTTTTGATTGAGCTAAAAATTGAAGAAAATGTTGAACCTTTATCGAAAATTCAGATCCTAAGAATTCCTTATAATACCGAGTAAAATAGGAGTAACATCCTGCACATATAGTAACAACTTCTGTAACATTATTACTTTTAAACCACGTGTTTACATATTTAACATGGTTTTTCATATCTTCTTCCGGAGTTATATTAAATGCTAAAGAGCCACAACAAGGAGGATTTTCTATTACTTGATATTCACTATCTAAGAATTGGATCACCTTAATGGCATTACTACAAGTGGCATTATAGAGTCGAGAGCTTAAACATCCAAGATAAATAAGTTTGCTCATAATTAATTATTGTTTTTAATATCTAATAAGTTTAAATTAGGTGTTATAGAATTAAAACTAAATTCTTTTATCAGTCAATGTAGATTTTTATAAATAGATGTACTAAGCAAATTTAATTTAATTCTATGAAAAAAAATTAATATAATTCCGAATGCTTATCTATTTGAGATTAGTCAATAATATCTAATTTTATTTACACATCAAAAAACCTCAATAAAACGATCCTTATGACAGAATTTGATAAAATTAAAGAAGATATGGAAGAATGGCAAAATTCATTACCAAGTAATAAAGAACGAAGAAAATCTTTTCGAAACCTTTCCGATATTGAAATTCAGAGACTTTACACCCCGAATGATATTAAAGATCTAAATTATGAATTAGATTTGGGATTTCCTGGTCAATACCCGTTTACTCGAGGAGCTTATCCTAACATGTATCGGGGGCGATTATGGACAATGAGACAATTTGCAGGTTTTGGAACCGCAGAGCAAACCAATAACCGTTATAAGTTTTTGATTGAACATGGTCAAACAGGCTTAAGTGTTGCTTTCAGTTTACATACTATTTATGGTATTGAAGCCACAGATCAAAGAGCTTTGGGAGAAATCGGGAAGGAAGGTGTAGCAATTGATACCCTTAAAGATATGGAAACTTTATTTGATGGAATTGACCTTTCAAAGATTAGTACTTCAATGACTATTAACGCCCCAGCATCTATATTATTAGCGATGTATATAGTTACTGCTGAGAAACAAGGACATACTCCGGAACAGTTACGAGGAACTATTCAAAATGATATCCTAAAAGAATATATCGCACAGAAGTCATGGATTTACCCTCCCGAAGAGTCAATGAGATTGATTGTTGATACCATAGAATATTGTACTAAGTATGTTCCTCAATGGTATACAATTAGTATAAGTGGATATCATATTCGAGAAGCAGGTTCTACCGCTGTTCAAGAATTGGCTTTCACTTTAGCTGATGGTTTTGCATATGTTGAAGCTGCTATGGAAAGAGGTTTGGATGTGGATGATTTTGCCCCTCGTTTGTCATTTTTCTTTAATTCTCATAATAATTTCTTTGAGGAAGTCTGCAAGTATCGAGCCGCGAGAAGGATTTGGGCGAAGCATATGAAGAATAAATATGGTGCAAAAAAGCCTGAATCCCTACGACTTCGATTTCACACCCAAACAGCGGGAGTTTCCTTAACTGCTCAAGAACCTGAAAACAATATAGTTCGAGTCACACTTCAGGGATTAGCTGCTGTGTTAGGAGGGACCCAATCATTACATACAAATTCTTTTGACGAGGCATTATGTCTCCCCACAGAAAATGCTGTTAAGATAGCTTTAAGGACACAACAGATCATTGCCTATGAATCAGGGGTGACCGATACTGTTGATCCTTTAGCGGGCTCCTATTATGTAGAATGGCTTACCAATAAGATGGAAGAAGAAGCAGAAGTATATTTTCAACAAATTGATAAATTAGGAGGTGTTATTCCTGCGATAAAAGCAAATTTCTTTCAAAAAGAAATAGCAAATGCATCCTACAAATATCAACAAGAAATCGAGAATCGAGAGAGAACAATTGTTGCAGTCAATCAATATCAACAAAAGGAACCTTGTACAGTTCCACTCTTGAAAATAGACGAAGAAGTTGCTAAAAAGCAAGTGAGAAAATTAAATAATTTAAAGCAAGACAGAAATAACGATAAAGTTAATGAGAAATTAAAAGATCTAAAGAAAGCTGCACAAGGAACAGAAAATCTAATGCCATATATTATGAATGCGATAAGAGTTTATGCTTCCATCGGGGAAATTATCAATACATTAAAAGAGGTTTTTGGAACTTATCACGAAGATTCCATTTTCTAATCTAATATTTAATTTTAAAACTGAATCTAGATGCCAAAACAGCAGAATGAAAGAATAAAATTAATTTCCAAATTTTTGGATAAATCTCAAGTAGTTAATTTTGATAGAATAACTTCAATAGATGATATTTTATATCTCCCAATATCTTCATTTAATTTTTTAAGCGATGCAGATGCTACTCTTATTTCTGATTTGTTTCAAATTGATCATATAGGACAATTCAATTCATTAGATGCCAGCCAACCTTTTAAGCAGTTATATGAAGACAAAAAAAACAAAAAAAGAATTGAGCATTTACTTCAAACTGATTTAGAAATTGAAGATAAACTAATAAAAGCAATTACGATTAGCAAAATTATTTACAAAATTAGAGAAGAATCAATCTCTTATTTAAAAAAGGAACAAAAAGTAATTGTAGTCGGCTTGAGTAATGCTGGGAAAACAACAATACTAAAGAAGTTTGGGGGTGAAATCGGAATAAAAGATTTAGCTAGATTGAAACCAACAAAGGGTGCCGAACGTCAAGAAATTGTTACTAGTGATTTAATTTTAATAATTTGGGATTTTGGGGGTCAAGAAGAATATAGACAAATGTATCTTCAAAAACCTCATAAGTATTTCTTAAAAATAGATTTAGTAATTTATGTGATAGATGTTCAAGCTCCAGAAAAATACAAGAGTAGTATTGAATATTTTAAAAATATACTTGATATTCTTGAAAAACTGGAAGAAAATCCTCATATTTTAATTTTTATCCATAAATTTGATCCTGATGTGAAAGATGATCCGGAAATATTACTAAACATTGAACTTGTAAAGGATCTTGTAAAAAAAACATTTATTGGCAAGAAAAAATTCGATTATGAAATATATTTAAGTTCAATTTATTCAGTTTTAGCAAAAGAACCTAAATTCTCAAAATACCTAAAGGAAACTATGGAAAAAACAGCTACATTGTCAGATCATAAATTAGAAGGAATGGCTTCAATTTTAGAATCTACATTGAATGGGATTATTCGGTTATCAGAAGCAGTAATGTTTCAGTTTAGCGCTATTGAAAAACGGGTAGAAAATTTAGAAAACTTAAAACAAAGCACTGATAAAATAAAATCATCTAAAATATTACCAGAACAATCGATTCCATTTACTTTACCTCCTCCAACAAGAGAAAAAACTCCAAAATCAGGTTCACGTAGAGGTGGTGATAAAGTGAGAAGTGCTGTTCTAAAAGAACTGAAAGAACTAATAGAAAAAAGATCAAAATGAATTAACTGTTTTTATAATGTCAATACTTCAAGTTAAATCGCAATAAATAAAATATTTAATAATTTACTCTACATAACAATGTCAGTTGATAGAAAAATAAAGGTTCTAGTATGCAAGCCCGGACTAGATAGAGACTTAGAGACTCTAAGTTAAACGGGCATGATAGAGGAGCCAAAGTACTAGCTAGGGCATTAAGAGATGCAGGGATGGAAGTAATTTATACAGGAATCCATCAAACACCAGATGATATTGTAAACACAGTTATCCAAGAGGATCCAGATGCTGTAATGCTAAGTATATTATCTGGATCTCACAACGCTCTTTGTCCAGTGATTATGGAAAAATTAGAAGAACAAGGTATTGATGATGTCCTTGTTGCTGTAGGTGGTATTATACCTGACGAAGATAAACCTTTTTTAGAAGAGAAAGGATTGAGAGGTTTCTACGGACCGGGAACCGATTTGAATACAATTGTTGAATTCGTTAAAAACAATTTAAAAAGATAATATTATAATGGATTACTCTGATTTAACTGAAAAACTAATAAATGGTAATACTCGTGCAGCAGCAAGGTTAATAACCATAGCGGAAAATGATATAGAAGCTGCTGAAATGATTATAAGTTCAATATATCCACACACAGGTAAAGCATATATTATAGGTATTACTGGTGCTCCTGGTACTGGAAAATCTACTTTTATTTCGACCCTTACAAAAAATTATCTTGATTTAGGTATGAAAGTAGGGATAATATGTGTTGACCCGACTTCTCCTTTGACCGGGGGAGCACTTTTAGGAGACAGAATACGTATGAAACAATACTTTTCTCTTGATAATGTCTTTATTAGAAGCATGGCTAATCGAGGTCAACTTGGTGGATTAGCAAGAGCAACTGAAGATGTTATTAAAATATTAGATGCTTATGGATGTGATGTAATTATTGTTGAAACTGTTGGTGTTGGTCAATCTGAAGTTGATATCTTTAAATCTGCTCAAACTGTGGTCGTATTAGTTGTTCCTGGATTAGGAGACGAGGTTCAAGCAATTAAGGCAGGGATAATGGAAATTACAGATATCTTCGTGGTCAACAAAATGGATTTGGCTGGTGCAGACAAAAAAGTGGCAGATATCATGCAGATGTTAGAATTTAGGAAACAATATAAATATGAATCTAAGCGTATTGGTGATGTTTTTGATAAAATTGATCAATGGACTCCAGAAATCACAAAAGTTAATTCAAAAACTGGGGAAAATTTTGATATTCTACTTGAACTTATAAATAATCATAGACAATTCTTAGAAAATTCAGGAGTCATTTCAAATTACATGAAAAATCGTATTAAGAATGAGACGATTCAGATTTTAAAACATAAATTAACTAAAAAAGCTGAAAAATTAATTAATACGAATGAGAAAATTGAAGAATTTATTGAAAAAGCAATTAAAAAATCAATGGATCCCTATTCTTTAGCAGGAGAAATCTTGAAACTATTTTTTGAAAAATAATACAATTAGGATTTCTTCTTTGGATCGACCCATTCTGAATAAATCTCTGTAATTGTAAGAGATTCACCCATTTGACATTTTTCACACTTTTCATCTGAGAGCTTTTTAAATACATAATCTCCAGGTTTAAATTCTCTTGAAAAGTCAGCCTTACAAGCACCGCATTTTATAACACTGTGTTTTCTCTCAACTAGATTTTTCTTTCTGTCTAATATCTCTCCAATAGCCGGTATTGGAGGGAGCTGTGGCTCTTCACTCATTGTGTGTTTACCTTTTTTATTATTTCAATAATCTTGGTGTTCTAATTAATATTATTTAATAAAACAAACCTATTAACCTTTTAGGTTTCATTCTAAAAATAAAAAATTAGAGTATAAAAAAAAATGTGATTTTAGATTACAAACCAAAAATAAAGACAACCTAAGCCTAGAATGAATGCTAATGCTGCCCAGATATACCTTAAGTGCTTTGCATAATTTCTATGTCTGCGACCCAACTCAGTTTCAATTGTGTCTACTTGTATATATGGTGAGGGACCTCTTCGGTACCATCCTTTAATCCTAACTCTCTGTCCTACAATTCTTTTCACTGTTCTTAGTGAAAAGATAAGGTCTACAATACCAATGCCAAACCGATAATCTACATACATCAGCCCAGTATCATCTTGGAAATACATATCTTCGCTAAAATAATATCCCGGAATTCCCCTTCCTACAATGGTTCCCTCCAGGATTGCAGGTACAGACCTCATAGGACTCGCTTTAACATTAGTGACAAGATCTACAACTCGTTTTGCCGAAAAACCACTCTTATACATGTATTTTGTCTTTATTATTGACCCAAATCCAATTATATAGAATCCTACAGCCCACAACAGTAACATAGTCTTTGGATTCAAAAAGGATATTGTTATGAGTTCAGCAAGACTAAATAACCACGCAATTGTTGTTCCTACAAGCGCAAGAAAAATTAATGTAGGGAGTGCTTTCATAAATATATCAAAGAGGAATTCATCCCAGAGTGTTTTTCCCGCCTGTTCATGCATGAGTTGTTTTGCATGAGAGAAATCGATTTCAGGTTTTTTACCATATAATTCACATTGATCATTTAATCGCTGGATTCTTCTTGCGGGTAACGGATGAGTGGAAAAGATTTGAAAATACTTTGCCCAAGGATTATATAAATCCCATGCTGCTGCTTTTTCAATAGCATCCATCGATAAAACGCTTGTAGTGGTTACACTTATAATACCTAAACCTTTTGCTGTGTTTGGATCAAAGATACCCAATCCTCTAAGTGCTCTGACCGGGGATTTATTTCTTTCTTTAATATCACCATCAACCAATAATCCGTATGCTATTTTGACTAAACCGGTTGATAATGCATTTGGATCTTCTAATACTTCTGCACTATGTTGATCTGCATAATATTCCCGAATCCTACTCACAATAAGTGATATTAAATATCCTAAATAATAACTAATATAGGATAATACCGCGATTGCAATTAATACAAGTCCAATTATATTTCCCTCATTATCACTTGATCTTCTTCTTCCAGATTGGAACCAGCTTGCATAATAAGCCCATCTAGCAATTGTTAACAAAACTAATGGGATTGCGAAAACGATTGTCATAATGATAAAATCCGAATGTACAACGTGGCCCAATTCATGCGAGAAAACCGCATTTTGCTCTTTCTCATCTAAGTATTCTAATATCCCATCGGTTATTACCACTCTCGCATTATTTTTAGTATGACCAAAAGTAAATGCATTAGGATTTAAATCGTGAATTATACCTAAACGAGGCATCTTTATACCATTGTAAGCCACAACTTTATCTAGAGAATCAGCCATATGAGGAAAGCGAGCTGCAAACTCCTCATATGGAATCCAGTCAATTCTATAAATCCATTGAATGATATAAGGTGAGATACCATACTGAAACAAGATTATAAGCAATGTAAATCCAATCATAAGACCTAAGCCAATAAAGTTAGAGGGTAGAAACCACACACCGATCACAAAGACTACAGCATACAGTAGTGCAAATAAGGCAGTTATAGCCATTCCTGAGGCTAATCTTAATCCTATTATATTTCACCTATAATTAGTAAAATCTTTAATTTTTTTTTTAGATAATTCCCCAATTAGATTGGGATCTATGTTTTATAGAAAAATTAGATTTATAATCTTTTAGGTTCATTCGTAAAAATTTCAGATTAAAAGGGAAAGAGTTGATTTAGGAAATGTAATCCGGATCTTTTTCTTTGTTGTGTTTTTTTGATTTCTTTTCTTTACTTTTTTTCTCTTCAGATTCTTCTTCAATCTCAGCTTCTTTTGCCATCGATTCTTCAGTTGTTTCTTCCTCATCTACTTCTTTTTTTGGTTCTGGTTCGGGTGGTTTTGGTTTTTTAGAGATTACTACTTTAGTATATCGAATTACCTCTTTATCATATTTAAAACCATCCTGTACAATTTCAACAATGCTATTTTCTGGTAGATCTTCCCTTTCAACTGAGGTTAATGCTTCATGTAAACTATAGTCAAAAGGATCATTCACCTTAGCTTCAATTGGTTGAGATCCGTAGGATTTGAAGATATTCATAAATTGAGTGTAAAAACCATTTAAGATTTTTTTTTCTGCTTCACTTGCGGTATCCATGGCTTTTTTAAATGAATCATATAACGGCAAGAAATTTTTTAGCACAGAAGCAGTATATTGAGTTCTTAAATCTTGTCGAGATTTGTTCCAGCGTTTCTGAGCATTTTCAAATTCAGCTTGTAGGTGCATATACTTGTTTTTTGACTCATCGTTCTCTCTCTTTAATTTTTGAGCTTTATCCTTGATCTCTTTAAGTTCCTTTTCTAAATTACTAATTTTTTCAAGGGATTCCTCCTTGGAAAAAAATTCTAACTCATAATGTTCTTTTTCTTCTAATTGTTTAACTTCCTCTGCTTTCTCTTCAGATTCTAAATTGTTTTCATCCTTTTGTTCTTCAAGCTCATTAGATACAGTACTTTTAGAGTTATCCTTAGATTGTCCTTGAGATGTTTTACTCGGTTTATTACTATCCTCTTCAGTCATTATAGTCCCTAAGAAATATAACTGAAATTATATGATGAAAAATTGATTTTATTTTTTATTTTTTATGATTTGAAGATCTTTATAAATAAAATTTTTAATTCAATCTTAATTAATATTTAATTAGCAATTGTAGATTTACAAATTTATAAACATTAAATTATTAAGTATTCGAAAACCATTGAAATTTAGTAATACTCATAATTCTTAGAATAAAGGATGTGTGAAATATGAGTGAAGAAGAAAGTAAAGAAGGACCTAAAAAAACTGCTCGAAAAGAAAAAATTGTAGGAATAGATTTAGGGACATCGAATAGTGCTTGTGCTGTTTTGAGTGCAACAGGTCAACCTGAAATAATCCCAGCAGCCGAAGGACGTACATTAGGTGGAAAAGCTTTTCCTTCTTACGTTGCATTTGATGAGAGTGGTCGTAAAATAGTAGGAGAACCCGCTCGAAGACAAGCCGTTAGTAACCCTGATGGTACTATAACAGCTATTAAGCGGAAGATGGGTACTTCATATAAAGCGAAATTAAAGGTGGGGGATAAAACCCAGGAATTTTCTCCAGAAGAGATCAGCGCGATGATTCTCAAGAAAATTAAAACTGATGCTTCAGCCTATTTAGGAGAGGAAGTTAAAAAAGCAGTTATAACTGTTCCTGCATATTTTAATGATGCCCAACGAACTGCAACTAAAAATGCCGGGGAAATTGCAGGTCTTGAAGTCGTACGGATGATTAATGAACCAACAGCAGCATGTTTGGCTTATGGTCTGGATAAAGATACAAAAAACAAATTGTTAAAAATCTGTGTACTTGATTTGGGAGGTGGAACCTTCGATATCACCCTTATGGAATACGGAGAAGGCGTAGTGGAAGTTATGTCAACCGCAGGTGATACACAACTTGGAGGGACTGATATGGATAATGCAATTATTGATTGGGTTACTGAAGAATTTAAAAAGAAAGAAGGGATTGATTTAAAGGGAGATAGTAAAGCTTGGATACGGATTAAAGATGCTGGTGAAAAAGCAAAAATTGAGCTTTCTACAACATTAACAACCACGATCAATTTACCATATATCTCACAGAAGGAAGGTAATCCCGTACACTTGACTATGGAACTTACAAGGGCAAAATTAGAACAATTAATTGAACCAACCCTTAGAAGACTTGACCCTATAATGCGGAGAGCAGTTTCTGATGCAAAAATATCTGTAAATGAAGTAGATAAGATAATCCTAGTCGGCGGTCCTACTCGAATGCCTTCTGTGCAAGAAAGATTTAGAAAATTCTTTGGAAAAGAACCAGAACATTCTGTTGATCCAATGGAATGTGTGGCAATAGGGGCTTCTATTCAAGGTGGTATTATTGCAGG
>JBHLLU010000056.1:0-24913 GCA_048938895.1 Promethearchaeota archaeon | reverse complement strand
GTAATTCGGAGAATCTTTACGAAAGATTTACCAGAACTGAGTAATTAGAATACAAATTTTTTTTATTTATTTCTTTTTATTTTAAATTTTTAAGAGTTTATATCTTGTAAACAATTTTACTTATATGCTAATAAGAAAAATAATTTTCTTATCTTTTTTTCTCTTTAAATAGAACATTCTGTAAAAAAAGTCAAAGGAATGGTTCAAGGTAATTAATCAGAGAAATTTTTGAATGCAATTATTATTAAAGATTTTAAACTTTTTATACATTATAACGGTGGAAGAGATGGGACATCAAAATTATTCCATACTTTGTTTATTGGGTAATCCCACCAATGGGGAGGGATTTTTGAATAAACTCCATATTTTTTAAGACCTCTCTCAAAAGCTTTAATATTCTCTCGTGGGGTATTTAGATCCTTAGGAGTGGGATAAAAATACGCTCCAAAACCACCATTTTTAGTACCAAGATTCCTTATCATATGCCATACCTCTCGTTCTACTTCTTCTGGTTTGCCTTGAGTATATATAGACTGAATATTAACACAGGACCAAAACATTATTCTGCCACGATAAGGTTTTAAGTCTGGATATCCACTCATTCTTGGACTATCAAGCTCAATGGAATCAAGGCCCCATTCTATTAAAACAGGTAATAGTGGATCAATTTTTCCACAACAATGATGATGTACTTCTATTCCAAGAGCATGGGCTTCATTAATAATATATTTATAAGAAGACTCATAAAGTTTTTTAAATAATTTTGGACCAAAAAATGGTCCTTTTTGTTCTCCTAAGTCATCTACTAACCAAATTCCATCGGGATTTAATCCAAATCTAAAAGAAGCTTTCATTAATTTAACATGATAATCTGCGACTAGTTCTAGTGCTTGTTTAAGTTCTTGTGGATGAATTTTATGATCCATTAAATATGTATTAAAACCTCTCATAGCAGCTACGACCTGAGATGGTCCAAGTGTTGGTAATATTAACATTAAGTAAAGATCCTCATTAAGAGTACTTTTTAATTTAAGAGCGAATTCAAATCTGGTCCTATCATTAGCATTTGGATTATATTTTTCTATATACCTATCGTAATTTTTCCAATTAAGCAATGAAGCTCTCCCAGGATGACCCATATTTTGATCATTTCCTTTCATATTCCATATACAACCCCATTCATCTATTTCTTCGTGTGGTATTTTTCTCCACTTATTTCCATCATAATCTGGATTTTTATTAGCCCAATTAGGTCTGTTCCATTCGAAAACACCTCTAATGTGAGGAAATAATTCTTCTTCTCCTTCATTCCACCCAGGTTTCCAATTCTTAGAGTATGTTATAGGTAAGGGAAAAACATCTCCTGCTACTAGATTAAAAACAGGAACTTTATCTGGATTAATGAAGCGAATTGCTGCTTTAACACGTTCTTTTGGGTTCATACTATCTCGATAATTTGATGATTAATTTTTTTTATTTTAATATTTTGAAGACCTTAACCTTTTTATTATTTTAAAGTAATGATAGATTATTAATAACTTAAGTGTGAATCTATGGACTTATTTCATGTATTAATTGGAATTTTGGGAATTCTAATCGGATACCTTTTAGGTACAGTTAATCCTAGTTATTTTTTAGGGAGATTGAAAGGGATCGATATACGGGAAGAGGGAACAGGAAATGCTGGAACTTCAAATCTTACACTTGTTTTAGGCTTTCATTACGGGCTTATCGCTGCGTTTTATGATGCATTAAAGGGCATAATCGCCATATTTATTGCCCTTGCCATGGGTGCCAATATTGCATTTGCTCACCTTAGTGGAGTGGCAGCGATTGTTGGGCATATTTTACCTTTTTATATGAATTTTCGCGGGGGACAGGGGATTGCGACTGCTAGTGGACTAATGTTGTTTTATATGTTCACTCAATATTGGTTTGGTTTTGAATTTTTCTACATAATAATATTTTTGGGCTGTATTTATGGGATATTTTATATGGCTTCCAGAGTTAAAAAATCCATGCCAATGGTTTTCCCATTACCCGTATATGGATATACAATTTACCTACTTTATCCTGATAACCCTTATAACATTTATTCCTGGATTATCCTTACTTTCCTGTTCGGTTTTGGAATATATATTATCATTTTATTAAAATTGTTTAAGATTGAAGACGAACGATTTAAATCTAACTGGTGGAGAGTTGCGATAAGACCGGTTGCTCTTCTGTTTTTATTATTTTATTTTGTCTATTCTAGAACAGTAGCTCTTATTCTAATAGGAATAGTTAGTTTATGCTTTATTTCTCTAGATGTTTTTAGAGTTCTTCATAAACAAACGAATGCGCTGTTAACGGAAAAAATAAAGGTGATTTTTAGAAAAGATGAGCAAAAGAAATTCTCCTCAATGACTATCTTCTTAATTTCTACATTTATAATACTATTACTATTTCAGATTGAAATTGCTATTACTGCATTGGTTTTTCTTACATTTGGTGATATGTTTAGTAAAATATTTGGATTAGCATTTGGACGACATAAATATTTTGATAAATCTCTTGAAGGAACGCTTGCGTATATAGGTATTGTAGTTATTAGTATATATGTTCTTTATACTATGTTGGATATCAATTTGTTTATTCTGATAGTAGGAGGTGTTGCAGCAACTCTTTCTGAAACACTTCCGTTAGGAATCAATGATAATTTTACCGTCCCGATAATAAGCGGCTCAACTATGACCGCTTTAATAGCATTTGGTCTTTAAAATTAGAAGTTTTTAATTAGTAACCTCTAATTATAATTGAATATAGGCTAAAAAAAAGGAGTTAAAAAGTATATAATATTGATTAAGTGAATTTCTTCTTTTTTTATATTATATAGTATTCTACCATATATGTTTATATTATTTCAATCCAAGTATAGATTAATATTTGCGTAAGTGGTGTATCATGAATATTTTTATAGGAGCATTGAGTATAATAATAGGATATGTACTTGGTGCTATATTACCTGCATATATCTTCGGCAAAATAAAAGGGATTGATATTAGAGAAGAAGGTACCAAGAACGCTGGAACTTCAAATGTGTATAAAGTTTTAGGTCTATCCTATGCTATTCCAACTGCTTTATACGATATGTTAAAGGGATTATTAGCAATGTTAATAGCATATTCATTAGGTGCAGATTTTATTTTCATTCAGATTAGTGGTTTAGTTGTAATTATCGGGCATGTATTTCCTTTTTATTTAAATTTCCGGGGTGGTCAAGGTAATGCCACTGCGACGGGATTACTTCTTTATTATCTTGTTAATTATTTAACTATTAGTTTTGGAATTTTTTACGTTTTAATCTTTTTATTAATCCTTGTTATAATTTTTACTTATATATCAAAAGCAGGTAGCTTGCTCCCAATGGTACTATTTCCATTGCTTGGATATTCTGTATTTATACTCTATCCTACAAGTAGTTTTAACATTTTTTTTGTAATAGTTCTTGTGCACATTGGTAGTATTGGGTTGTATAAAGTGATTACTGAGAAGAAATTGGTAATTATTGATGAGGAATTCTTAGCCAATTGGTGGAGGGTAGCAATAAGACCTCTATCAATGCTATTTCTCATATTTTATTTTATAGATGTTCAACTTGGGCTTATGGTTATAGGAATTGTAAGTTTATGTTTTATAGCTCTTGATATTTTTCGATTTCTTCACAAGCAAACAAATGTTTTGCTAACAGAAAAAACAAAAGCAATTTTTAGAAAAGGTGAAGAAAAAAAGTTCTCTTCCATGACAATTTTTTTATTATCTACCTTTATTATAGTGCTTTTCTTTGAAATTGAAATTGCTATTACTGCCTTAGTTTTTTTAGTTTTTGGTGATATGTTTGGTAAAATATTTGGATTAGCATATGGTCGCCATAAGATATTCGAAAAGACACTTGAGGGAACTCTTGCCTATATTGGATCAGTTATTATCTTCGGATTCATTCTTTATTCTTCTATTGATATTGCTTTAATTATCTTAATTTCCGGTGGGATTGCAGCCCCATTAATTGAATTATTACCCATTGGAATAAATGATAATTTTACAGTCCCAATTATTAGTGGAGCAGTTATGACCGCGACGAAAATATTCTTCCTTTAATCCTTAAAATAAAATCTCTGTAAAGATTTCTGTTTCATTTCACCTTTATATTCCTCTTTTTCATAGCGTTAATTGAATAAATAATGTTATATAGGTGAATTTTTATCTATTTTATAAGGGTATGAGCTATATAGAAAAAAAATATACTACAAAGATAAAGGAAGTATTTGATCAGTTATCTTCCTTGGATATTTCTCTCCTTATTCAACTAAAGAAAAAATCGGTAAAAGATATTAATGAAATCGCTAAGTTATGTGCTGATTTCAACCATAACATAAACCTAATACTTAAAAAATACTACCCTGAAATAAAAGAAATGAATGATAAATTAGATATTAAATCTACCTTGAAATTTTATTATGATTTGATTTTTAAATTAACAGATTTAGTGAGAAATGTTGAAAACTTCCAGAATATCGACCAAGAATATTATGATAATCTAATAGATTTCATTGGTGATAAAAACGACTTGATTTCTGGGAAGTATCGAATGATATGTGCTCAAGAATTAACTGCCTTCTATGACCAGAATTCTCGACAGAATTTAGAACGTGTTTTAATAGAAAAGATAGAGCGAAAAAGTAGAAATTATTTTACATTTGGTTCTCTTGAAGAAGAGATTAAAAAAATTGGTACAGTTGCCGGTGCTAGTTCAGTGGTAATTGATGTAGCAGATTCACTATCAAAGGAAGATTTAGAATCTGCAAATTCAATGATAATTTTCGATATTAGTGAAGATCAAGATTATAGGATTTTAGCGAAGGTAGGTCAAGAAATCAAGAAATTTTTAGATTCAAAAAAGTATAAGTCGATAATTAAGAATGATGTTGTCATTACCAATGCAAAACTACTTCCCGATTAAATTAATTAAACTGAATCTTTTATTCTTTTTTTCTTAACTGATGTTACAATCATAGTTATCAACATTCTTAAATTAGTTTAACTAATTATATTTAAGATTTTGATGAAAGAACTAAAGTCTGTTTTAAAAGCAGTAATTCTTCTATTTCTCCTAATTCTAAGTTATTTTGTTTTATATAACTTTTTTTATTATAATCAACACCATGTATGGTATTCATTTACTGTAAATGCAAATTGGATGATTACAATTACATTTTTTATTTTTTTCTTCTTTACTCTACTGTTTCTCATCGATTTTAACCATTATATAACCATTTTTAACATTTTAGTACCATTTGGAACATTTGTATGGATTGGTATTTATTTACTTGAAATATTTAAAATTGATCTCGGGGTATGGAATTGGAGCATGATAAGACATTCTGCTGCTGTATTAAGTATGGCTATATTATCTCCAGGGTTGAATTTATATATTATTAAATATATCAGGAATAACTCTAATCCTAAAAGAAAGCGTAAAATTATTAGGAATTATCATGTGCATGAAGGATTTGTAGGAATTATTTTTGTTATAATCGCACTTATTTTGTGGTTTATTCGACTTATAATGATCCAATATGAAATTTTAAGGAAACAGTTGAGGATCTTTCTTGCCGTAGAAATGATATTGTTATTTTTGTTTCTATTTAGTGGAAGCTTTCTAGTTATAAGAGATAGGAGAGATGTAGTTAGATTGAAATTCATCGAAAAGAGACAAGATCAAGTAATAACAAGAATTTCACCTATATTCAATCAAATCTCTCAAGATTCTTTGCAATTTTTTAAATTTCCCAGAGGTTTATATTATCCCTTTGGAATCTTATTAAATTCCATTGCACTAAACATGTTCATTCACGGGACTGACTTTTTACCAAATGAAATTTTCAATTTACACCATGAAGTAATTGTTTTAATAGGTGTTATTCTATGTTTTATTGCTGGAGGGATGATTGGGCTTGATTGGTATCGCTTATTTTCAAAACTTTATCCCCAATTATATCATGATTTAGAGCAAATTTTAGATGATTTTAGAACAAAAGAAGTAGTATAAAACAGGGATTTTTAGAAGCTTACTCATAAAATATTTATCTTTTAAAGTCTTTTTTTAAATAGATTCCTATGGCAAAAAAGAAGAAGGAAGTCCCATTAACGGGAATAACAGTTCCAAAAGAGGAAGACTTTTCTGGATGGTTTACTGAATTGATCAATAAAGCAGAACTTAGTGACATTAGATATAACATTAAGGGTTTTGTAGTTTACAGAGAATGGGCTACGCTTACAATTAGGAAGATGTATCATAAAACAGAAGAACTACTAGATAAAAAAGGGCACCTCCCTTTAACTATGCCCTCTCTAATTCCTGAATCAAATTTCTTAATAGAAGCAGAACATGTTAAAGGCTTTGCCCCGGAAGTATTTTGGGTAACAGAAGCAGGGAGTTCAGGTAAATTACCAGAACGCTTAGCGCTGAGACCAACTAGTGAGACTGCATTATATCAGATGTACGCTTTATGGATAAGAAGTTACAAAGATCTACCTTTTAAAAGATATCTTTCATGTCAGGTTTGGAGATACGAAGGGAAGATGACAAGACCATTTTTTAGAGCAAGGGAATTTCATTGGATTGAATCTCATAATGTTTTTGCTACAATGGAAGAGGCTATAGAACAAGTTAAAGAAGATATGGAGAGTACATACCAGATTCTTCGGGATGAATGTTGCGTCCCTATAATCTTTTTTCAAAGACCAGAATGGGACAAATTTGCTGGCGCTGTTCACACTTATGCTGCTGACGCATTAATGGGATCTGGGAAAGTATTACAATTACCTTCAACGCATCTATTAGGTCAAAAATTCTCAAAAGCTTTTAACGTTAAATATATTGATGCAGACGGAGAGGAGAAATATGGGTATCAAACCTGTTATGGACCGGCTCAAAGTAGGAATTATGGTGCTATGATTGCATATCTCGGGGATGATAAAGGCTTAGTGCTCCCCTTTGATCTAGCTCCAGTTCAAATAGTTATAATACCCATATTCTTTAAAGGTAAAGAAGATATTATTTTAAAGAAGACGAGAGAAATAGAAAATCTTCTTAAGGAGAAATATATTGTCAAATTGGATGATTCTGATGAATCTGTTGGTAATAAGTTCTATTATTGGGAATTAAAGGGAGTACCTATTCGAATCGAAGTAGGACCAAAAGAAATAGAAAAGAAACAATTAGTTATAGTAAAACGTCACAATGGTGAAAAATTGAAAATTAACGATTCTGATTTGACTTCTGTTATTGACAGAATTGCAAACAATTATACAAGTGAAATTAAGGAGAAATCACTAACTGATTTTGAATCTCAGGTTGAGTGTGTATATGAAAAAGATGCAGCAATCGAAGCAATTAATAATGGCAAAATAGTGTGCTGCGGTTTCTGTTCAATCGATATGGATGGTTATCGATGTGCTGAAGTAGTTGAAAAAGAAATTGGTGGAGAAGTTCGTGGGAAAAAAGTAGATGAAGAGAAACATGAATTCGCTACTTGTTTAATTTGTGGAGAACCCGCAAGATGCACAGTTTACATTGCTAAGAGTTACTAAAAGGAAATGTAAAAAAAGTAAATAGATCCACTCAATGAGAATAATTGAGTGGTGAATTTTGACGAAGCTCTTCTTTTATAAATTTTTTTTCTGTATTTACATATCCGCATTCTAAACATTTAGCAGTAATAGGCGGAAAATAATTTATAAGCATTGGTTTTTTCTTGGAAGAACAATTTGGACAGAAGTAATACATAATTTTATTTGGGCATTTTAGTAGAGTTCCCTTAATTAATTTTTTCAATTGAACCATAAAAACCCCTACAATTTAGTCAAGTATTAAATCACTATTATTCCAATTATTCAAGCTTAATCCCAAACTTTAAGAAAACTAAATCGTTTAAATTTCTCAAAATTATGAATCATAATGAATGATTTTATTCAATCTTTATCTGATGAATTTCATAATATCTATTTTTTAGAAGGAGAACGGAGAGGAAATTATCCTTTTTCCCACTCTTTGCTTGTTGGAGATTATTTAATAGACACAGGAATTTCGTTAAGTCGGTTAAAAAGAGTAAGAAGACAGTTTCAAATCAATATAGTAGTCTTGAGCCACTGGCATGAGGATCATGTATCTGGTAATAGTATATTTCAGAATTTAAGTTTCCTATGCCACGAAAAGGATAAGATTCCAATTGAAGATATTGAACAGATGCTACCCTATTATAAAGTTGGCGGTACAAAGGCAGGGGAGGAATTTAGGGTTCTATTTGATCTTTTTGGCATGAAAAATACTAAGATATCAAGATTTATTGAAGATAATGAAATTATAGATATAGATGATGATTTGTCAATGAAAGTTATCCATATACCCGGGCACACGGCTGGACATTGTGGGTTTATTGAATTACATTCAAAAATTGCATTTTTTGGAGATATGGATTTAACAAAATTTCCATACTATGCAACAATTGATTCTGATTTAATTGAATATGAAAAGTCAATTGAAAAACTAAAAGATTTAAATGCTGAGATTGCTGTAGTAGGTCATAAAAATCCTGTATTTGGAAAAAAAGAAATTCAGTCTGAACTTGATAATTTCAAATTGATAATTCATAAAAGAGATGAAAGAATATTATCTAATTTTTCTGAAAAGAAACCTATTCAACCAATTGATCTAAAGGGCAAAAATTTAATTTATAAAAGATATAATCACGCCTTTGAAATGATTTCAGGATTGGTCATGATTGAAAAGCATTTCGATAAATTCCTTAGAGATGGGATAATAACTATGAAAGAAAATGGATATATCCTAAATTAAATTTAGGGGTTTAACTGAGATTATGGTAAGAAAAGAACCTCTTTTATTCAATGTCTATCCTCGATTAAAGGAAAAAATTCCATGGATTCCATTACTAACCAATGCTCCTAGCCCTGTGGAGAGATTGCATAATTTAGAAGATTATTTAAAACTAAATAATGGTCAGATTTACATTAAACGAGATGACAAAATTCATAATATTTATGGGGGTAATAAACTCCGAAAATTTGAATTTATATTTGGAAATGCATTAATGAAAAAAAAGATTGGAATTGTGACGTTTGGGGGTATTGGAACAAATCATGGACTAGCTTGTGCTATTATATGCAATAAATTATCCTTAAAGTGTAATATTTTCTTATTCTCTCAACCGATTACTTGGCATGTCCAACGTTCATTACTATTATTTGACTATTTTGGAGCAAAACTTCATCCTGGGGGAAGTGATATAACTACTTTCATAAAGGCTTTACTGTTTCAAATACGTAAGCCAAAATATTATTTTATGTTTCCAGGAGGATCTCCTCTTTTTGGCTTTGGAACATCATTAGGAACGATTGGATTTATTAATGCTGCCCTTGAATTAAAAGAACAAATAGATAGAAAACTTATTCCTAAACCAGATGAAATCTTTATTGCTGGAGCATCAACAGGCTCAAGTGCTGGTTTAGTTGCTGGATGTAGGTTATTAGGGTTAAATTCAAGAATTAATATTGTTTCAGTTTATACCGAGTTGACTTCTAATTCTTCTGCAGTTATTAGAAATGCTAATAAAGCAATTAAATTGTTGCATAAACAAGATAAAAATGTTCCAAGATTAAAAATTAGTGAAGAAGATTTTAATTTTATAAAAGGGTATCTTGGTTCAGGATACGGAATAAAGACTTTAAAAAGCCAAAATGCGGTAGATAAAGTGTTTGAATTAGAAGGAAAAAATAAAGGATTTAGTTTAGATACAACGTATACAGGTAAAGTAATGGCAGCACTTTTTGACTTTCTAACTCTACCTGAAAATAAGGATAAAATTGTGTTATTTTGGAACACCTACAATTCTAACAGTTTAGATTCATACCTAAAAGAAACTAAATTCAATTATAAAAAACTTCCTAAAAAACTCCATGAGGTCTTTGAAAATGATCTATTTCAATGTTGGCAAATAACAGATTGTCTTGAAGATATTCGAATTAATTGCCCTGCTTATTTTCATCACGAATATAGGTTCTGGAAGGTCACAGAATGCTTACTTGAAGAAGAAAAGAGAGAAAAAGCACATAGAGTGTTAAAAGAAGTAATAAAATTAGAGAATGGTTGAAAATTTCTAAATTATTTTCAATCTCTGCAATAATCCCGTAACTAAAATAGGGAGGGCGATAGTTGCATCACACCATACACTAATATGTTTCGATTCTGAAGTGTATTTTCCCCATGATTTTGCTTCGGAAAATGTACTCCCAGAAAGACCTCCGTCATATTCTGTAGCAGTATGTATTCTAATAGAGTAATTATAACCCATTCTTTCAATGTGATCAAGTTCATCTAACATGGGAAATATTTGCTGAGCCCAATTTCTTGGAACCCCACCACCAATTATAATTGTTGCATAATCTTTTGATTTTCGCACAATATCCGCAAAATTTTTCACATCCTGTAAGATATCAAATTGAAAATCATATCCTTCATAATATGCATATTTCAAAAGTTTCAATGATAATTCAGAATCAGAAAAAGCGGGAATGAAGATAGGGATATCCTTTTTAGCAGCCATAGATAAAATACTTCTACTTTCTATTTTATTACCAATTTCTTTTAAGAATTCAGAGGGTGTGGTTTGAATGTCTTTAGTTTTATAAACAGATTGAATCATTTTAAACAGATTCTTATCTGCTGCGGAATAGTTCTCTTCGGGAAGAAAAATATCATAAATTCTATTAATTCGGAATTTAAATAAATCATCATCATCCACATTAGAACTTCCAAGATAATGTCCGATATTACAACTAGCATCTACTAGATCATGGGTGATATTGGCCCCCGTAGTAACTAAAACGTCTATAAGATCATGTTCCATAAGTACTGTTATTAATTCTCCCATACCTGCTGGAATTAGCGCACCTGAAACTGTTAGGACAGTTAAAATGTTTTTATCACATACAATTTTTTCAAATATATCAAGTGCAATACCCAGATTCCTACCCTGAAATCCACAGTATTTTAAGGCTATTAAAATATCATCTGCATTTTTTATATCTGATACATCAAAAGGTTGCACTTTTTTAATCAAATAATCTTCTTTTTGATGAGTATTCATAAATATGATTAAATGCTTTAACTGTTTTAAATTGTTTTATTTTATCTTTTTCTAAAAATCTTAAAGATTGGTTAGTCTAAACTAGTACATGCCTTATTTAATATATTGAAAAGATGTATTGTAAAAATTGTACTCACTGTATTAATTTAATCCGAATAAATTATCCTATTTAGCATTAACTAAAAATAAATTAATTTATGTTCAAGTTAAGAATATTAATAACGATTTAAATGTTATAGCCTTGAATAAATTATTAATATTTCGAATAATTTTAAATATAATCTTTTATATTAAAATCTTAACTTAGAATTATAAAAAAATTTTGAGTAAGCCATGTCGTTAGTCCCAAAGAAAGTATTCTTTGTTAAAGGTGAAGGCTTTCACAGATCTAAGCTAGCTGCTTTTGAACAAGCGCTTAGAAAAGCAGGAATTGAAAAATTTAATATTGTAAATGTATCTTCAATCTTTCCACCATATTGCATTGAAATTTCAAAAGCGGATGGATTGAAACAACTTCGACCTGGTCAGATCATATATGCTGTGTTAGCCCGATCTGAATCGAATGAATATAATCGCCTAATATGTGCTTCAATTGGTGTAGCAAAACCAGCTGAGAAAAGCCAATATGGATATTTAGCTGAACATCACACTTTTGGTGTTAAACCAGAAAATGCTGGAGATACTGCTGAAGATTTAGCTGCTGAAATGTTAGCTACAACGCTGGGTATTCCTTTTGATCCAGATGCGAATTATGATGAAAAGAAGGAAGTATTTAAAATGGGAGGAAAGATAGTTGAAACAAAAAATATTACTGCCTATGCTACAGTGAGGAATGAAAATGAATGGGCTTCTGTATTAGCAGCAGCGATATTCATACTCTAGACTTTTCCTTTCTTTTTCTATTATAGTATATTAGAATTTAATTTCTTTTAATTCTACACGAACCTTATCATCAATATTGAGAATTATTATTGTTGCTGGAGGTTGAAAGTGACCTGATTCTAAATATCCTTTTCCAGGGTTAATTAATAAGTTTTTACCTCTGTATTTTATGAGAGGATCATGAGTGTGACCAAAAATGATAATATCGACATTATCATCTTTGAATTCATTTATTACTTTAGATTCTATTATTTCATGAGAACCACCACTCGGGGGATGAGTAAATCCAATTCTTTTTCTTAATATTTCAATAATTTCTTTTGACGGAATTTTATCCCTAATATAACTTGGATCAGCATTCCCATAAACACCCTTAAACTTCTCTCCTTTTAGTTCAATTAAACCATTTAAAACATCTATATTTATATAATCTCCTACATGAATAACCCAATCTGCTTCTTTAATTTCATCTAACATCTGTATAGGTAAGTTCTTAAAATAAGTTAGATGTGTATCTCCCAAGATTGCTATTTTAACCGTCAATCTATCACTTAAAAATTTCTTTATTTTATTGAGAAAATATATTTATGTATAAAAGGACTTATATTTCCTTTACAATCTTTTTTAGGGGGTGTCTATAAGTAGGTTCTGGAATTGTTCCTTGAATATATCCAAATGGAAGAACAGTTAATAGATAGTCGTTTTTCTGCAACCCCAAAATTTGTTTTACTTTTTCTTTATTCATTGAGCCTATCCAGCAGGTACCAATATTTAAAGACCAAGCCATAAGCATCATATTCATTGAAACTAAGGAAGTATCAATTATATACCATTTACCGCTTGTTCTTGGTTTACCGACAATAGCTATAGCAAATGAAGCTTCTGCTATAAACCATCCATAACCTGTAGCCTTTGCTATTTCCTTTAAAGTGTTTCTATTTTTAATTAAAATAAAATTCCATGGTTGACGATTTGAAGCAGAAGGTGCCCATCGTCCTGCTTCTAGAATCATCTCTATTTCGTCGTCAGGGATCGATTTATCAAGAAATGCCCTTATACTTCTTCTCTCTTTAATAAAGTCTAATAATTTCTGAGGTTCAATCATAATATAATACCCTTATAAACGCAAGATTTGATCTTTTTATATCTTAAATCTATTAAAAATGCAATTAATATAAGATATAATATATAAAAAAAGCTTTATTTGAAAAGGGAATAGTAGTTAATACAATCAGAGGTACCCAAATTCTTAATCATCGTTCCCATTTTTAAATTTATAATATTCTGATTCAAGGTTTGGAAAAATTTTTTTTTTTCTCCCATCTTTTTTTAATTTTATAAGCCCTAGATTTTGTAATTTATTCAAGTGATAATGTATCGTCTTATGGTCTACTTTAAATTTCTTAGTTATTAGGTTATTCCAAATTCCGGGTTCTTTCTCAATGATTTCCAAAATTTCTAAAGTAAGTTTACTCTTCTGCAATTTCAAGTCTATATTAGAAATTGGATTCTTCTGGTAATAAGGAAAATATGCGATAAAATTCCCTATCCTTTTTTTTCCAATTATTTTAAAAGTTTGTAATATGTCAAGATGCCATACTAAATTTCCGGCAGCAAGTCCAGTTTTTCTTAATAATTCATTAAAATGGATTCCCGGTTCATTTAGTATTAAATCGATAATTTTATTTCTATTCTCATTTTCCAATACTTCGTCTAAAGATAATCTGTGAGCACCTTTCTCAATTGACACTGTTCTTTGTCTTAAATACTGGAAATAATCTTTTTTTGATATTAAAAAAGCTACCGAAAGGAGTGATGCCCCAACTATCACAATTGTAAAAATAACCCAAGTCCAATCGAATTTTTCTGTAGTAAATTCAAAAAGAGTTATATAATAATCAGTATCACTTTCTATTTCAGAAAGAGAACTTACTAAGTATAACTCTGAGACGCTTTGATTTAATTTTTCTTCTGTCTCAACTAATTCCCATGAATCTTGACTTAAATCATATTTCGCTAATGTATAGTTTATTTTTGAGCTTAAACCAAATTGATTAATTTTTCGATACATTACTGTGAGATTTTTTATTGTTGAATTTGCTCTTATTTTAAAAATACAATTATATTGATACCTTAACTTAAAATTCCCTTTTTTTGGAGAATTAGGTGCTTGAGAAAAGCCATAACTCTTCATTTGTGTTTTCGATGTTATATGTAATGAAACTGTTTCATTAGTATTAATAGAAAAAAAACTCTGACGATTATTCATTTTAGTTTCATATTCTATGGAGAGCTCTATCCTTGAAGTTGTATTGATTTCGAAAATTAGATTATTTGGAAAACGATAAGATACAAATTCATTTGGATTAACAGTATCAGACGTTTGAAACCCAGCAATATTCTCTACTCGGGCTAAAGCATTTGAAAAAACTAAATTTATCTCAATAAGGAATAAAAATAATAATATTAGGCTTGCTCTTCGCCTTGTCCTGTTAGTGAATTCTTTAAAACCCAATTATTTTCAATTTTTTATTATTTTACATATGGTTAAATTTAATTTAAAAAAAAAAATTAATTAAAAATTCTAATGCTTTTATTCTCTTCTTCTAAGAAGAACAACTGTAAGCACGCCAAGAATACCAATAATACTGATAAGCCCTATGTATAAAAAGATATTATCTTCTGATTCGGGGTTCAATATTGTCCAATATGAGAAATGATCTGTTTCAGTAACTAAATATCCATCCTCCACAGTAGTTGGAACTCCAACCCATTCTTCAGCAGTCTCATCGTAATAAGCCCATGTTCCCTTTCGATTTTGATTGTTTGCTTGTATCTTCAATTTAGCCTGTATATCACCTGAATTATTGCATTGAATTGAAACACAAAATCCTTCTTGATATAAAAGTCTATGACGATTTCTAACTGTATATCTTTCTCCTTTTAATAATCCTAGTTGAACTTGTTCCTCAGTACAAGTCATATTCATTTGTAAATCTTGATCACAGTTAACTTCCATTTCAAAATACTTGACACCGATTCTCAATGCGTCACAATTGATGTTTGCTTCAATATTAACATTTGAAGCAAAGGTTAATCTTGTCCTCTGTCGAAATGAGAACATTACACTATGATTCGCTTGGACTTGATATTGATAGGTATCACCATTTACATCAATAGAAGATTCTGATGCTAACACTGTATTTGTGCTTAAAACTGTAAACAATGCGATAAAAGCAATAGCTCCAATTAAAATTTTATTTATTTTTTTCATTTGTAAATAACCAAATTCTTTTCTAATTGAAAGAAATGAGTTTGATATAAAAAGCGTTAAGGAATAATTCTCCCCAATTGAATTTCTAAAAATTGGAAAATAATGACCATAATGTTTTTAAAAGTACAAATAATTTATTTTATAAAATATGATTCTATTGATGTGAGAGATTTGAAAAAGCTTCAACAAATAAGTAATTCTGCACTTCAAAATTTTTCGAAGCGCTCCTCTTCATTAGGATTGTGTTTAAATGAATTAACTTTGGATTTATTATTATTATTATAACCCTTTTTTTCCTATGGAAGAAGACTTACGTTTTCTCTCATAGAAAAGGAGAGGGGGTTAAACTTTAATGAAATTTAAGAAGGTTAAATGAAATGAATAAAAAAACCGACATTATGGTCTCAGACATGATGGAAAAAATACGAGGAAATTTAATTTTACCTCAGAAAGCCTACTTTTTTGACACTACACTTAGGGATGGTGAACAAACTCCTGGGATTAGTTTTACCTTAAAAGAAAAGTTATCTATTGCTCAATCATTAAATGAATTAGGTATAGATGTTATTGAAGCAGGATTTCCAGTTATCTCTCAGGGAGATTTTGACGCCTGTAAAGAAATTTCAAAATTAGGATTAGATTCAGAGATAATAGGGTTAGCTCGTATTAAAAAAATTGATATTGATAAAGTAATTGAAGCAGATATGGATTCAATCCATCTTTTTATTGCTACTTCAGATCTCCACTTAAAAGAAAAACTAAAAATGACAAGAGAAGAAGTACGAAATAGTGTGTCAGAATTGGTTGCTTATGCCAAAGAACATTATAATGAAATACAGTTTTCAGCTGAAGATGCTACACGTTCAGATTTAGATTATTTAATTAATGTGAATCAAGCAGCTGTAGAAAGCGGAGCTACGAGAATAAATATTCCAGACACTGTAGGAACAGTTTCTCCTACCGCGTATGGACATATTGTAAGAAAAAATTATGAATCACTCCCTAAAAATGTAAGGATTGCTGTTCATTGCCATAATGATTTTGGCTTAGGTGTGGCAAATACAATAGCAGGATTTGAAAATGGTGCTTCAGAAGCCCAAACTACAATATTAGGTTTAGGAGAAAGAGCAGGAAATGCATCATTCGAAGAAACCGCTATGTCTCTTTATGCTTTGTATCAGATCCCGATGAATATCAATACAAAATTGATTTTTCCTACTGCAAAATTAGTAGAAAGTCTATGTGGGGGGAAAATTATTATTGGTCGTCTAAGTCCCTTAATTGGTCAGAATGCGTTTGCTCACGAATCTGGGATACATGCGCATGCAATGATTCAACATGCCCGTGCATATGAACCCATAACCCCTGAATTAATAGGAATTAGGCGTTCTGATAATGTTGAGGATATAATTAAACAATCGATAAAATTAGGAAAACATACTGGGGGACATGCTCTTAAGGCAAAATTAGAAGATCTAGGAATTCATACAACAGATGAACAATTCTCTAACATTATGGGACACGTTAAAGCATTTGGTGATAAAGGACATGAAGTAACAGAAGAAGATTTCTATGCAATTCTGAAAGATGTTTTTGAGGAATTACCTATAGAAGATCAATTTGTGAAACTCGAGGAGTTAACTGTTTTAACCGGTTCAATTACTCCTACTTCAACAGTACGTTTAAAAATTGATAATAATGGGAATAGTATTGAAAAGGTAGCATCTTCGGTGGGAGTGGGACCTGTAGATGCATCAGTGAATGCAATCATAAAATGCTTCGAACCAATGAGTAAGATAAAACTTCTGAACTACCAAATTGATGCAATAACAGGGGGAACCGAAGCGTTAGGACATACTACTATAGAAATCATGGATATTGAAAGCAATCACATTGTAAAGGCAAGTGCCACTCATGAAGATATTGTAATGAGTTCAGTGCTTTCCCTTCTCAAGGGATTAAATTTGATAGTTAAGAAAAAAAACTCGTCTAATAGCTAATAAACTCTTTTAGATACTTATATTTAAAAAAATTTGGAGAAGTAGGGTGAATTAAAGATTGGATTAACTATAACTGAAAAAATTTTAAGAGATCACTGTGAGAATAAATCTGCAGTAGCAGGAGATTTTATTTTGGCTAAGATAGACCGATGTTTGGCAAATGACATTACAGCACCAATCGCATTCGAAGTTTTTGAAAAAGTTATTGAAGGCACAGAAAAAAGTGTTTTTGATAATACTAACATCATTTTAACTCCAGACCATTTCACACCTAGTAAAGACGTTGCCTCAGCAATACAGTGTGAAATACTCCGAGATTTTGCTCAAAAATATAATATTTTGAATTATTTTGAAGTTGGTCGCGGTGGGATTGAACACTGTCTTATACCAGAACAAGGATTAGTCTCACCAGGAGATCTTTTTATAGGTGCTGACTCTCATACTTGTACATATGGAGCGTTAGGTGCTTTTTCTACTGGTGTAGGTTCTACAGATTTAGGTGTCGCAATGGCATTAGGAAAATGTTGGCTTAAAATACCTGAGTCGATGAAATTTATATTTTCAGGAAAATTAAATCAATGGGTTTCGGGGAAAGATCTGATTCTGTATATTATTGGAAAAATAGGTGTTGATGGTGCAACTTATAAAACAATTGAATTTGCAGGGGATGTTATTAGAAACTTATCAATGGATAATAGATTAACAATCTGTAACATGGTAATTGAAGCAGGCGCTAAAAATGGGATAATAGAACCTGATAAGATTACATTAGATTATATAGAAAAGAGGACTATTTCTAAATATAAAATCTATGGAAGTGACACTGATGCAGAATATATCGAGACTATAGAATTAGATTGTAAAAGCATCGAACCCCAGGTTGCTTTACCATCTTTACCTGAAAATTCAAAGCCTATTTCAGAAGTTAGTAATATGCGAATAGATATAGATCAAGCGATCATAGGTTCTTGCACCAATGGTCGGATTGAGGATCTGAAGGTTGCTGCAAGTATTTTAAAGAAACATAAAATTAATCAAAATGTAAGGTGTATAATTATACCTGGTACTCAGCAGATATATCTTCAAGCCTTAAAAGAAGGTATAATAGAGGTTTTCATTGATGCGGGTGCTATTGTTTCAACACCAACCTGTGGCCCCTGTCTGGGAGGGCACATGGGTATTCTTGCTGCAGGAGAAAAAGCAATCTCTACAACAAATAGAAATTTCGTAGGGAGGATGGGTCATATTGAAAGTGAAGTATATTTATCAAATCCTGCAATCGCTGCTGCTTCAGCGGTTAAGGGATACATAACATCACCAGAAGATATATAGAGGGAATGTGATGATTGGTAAGGTTATAAAATATGATATGAAAGACTTAAATACAGATCTTATTATACCAGCAAGATATTTAACTAACTCAAGTTCTGAATATTTAGCCAAACACTGTATGGAAGATTTGGATGCCAATTTTATGGAAAAAACAAAAAAATTTAATTATTCAATTTTAGTGGCTGACGCAAATTTTGGATGTGGCTCAAGTAGAGAACAGGCACCCATTGCTCTTAAATCAGCAGGTATGAAATGCATAATTGCACCATCTTTTGCAAGGATATTCTTTAGAAATGCAATAAATATAGGCTTACCCATTGTTGAACTTCAAAATATTAAAGCTATTACTACAGGTGATGATTTGGAAATTATATTTACCAAAGGGATTGTAAAAAATCTTTCTAAAAATATTGAACTTATATTTAATAAGATCCCATCATTTATAGAAGAGATAATTTCTGCTGATGGTTTAGTTAATTTCGCAAGACACCTAATTTTAGAGAATGAATAAGAATTTATCTCTCATATTTCATTTTGAAGTAAGAACGCTAGGAATTTTAGGATTGTAAGAAGATAAAAATTGAAATGTTGAAGTTTAAGTTTTTATATTATGATTTTGAAAATATTATTAAAGATATTCAAATTAAAATATTTATATGGAATTCATCTTAAAATTATTTTAATTTGAATTTTATATCAATTAAGGAGATAAATTAATGTCATTAAAAGAATTCACTAAGGAAGTATTTACTCGATATGGATTTAGCGAAGAGCAGATAAATGTCTATTTAGCATATCTAAGAGTTCCACGTGCATCCATATCAGAGGTATTTATGACATTAGCAGTAGATAACGAGGAAATACAATACGAATCAATAGTAGAAATTACTGATTGGTTGGTCGAAAGGAATTTTCTAAAAAGGGTTGAAGGCATTGTTCCACGATTTATTCCTTTAGAACCTTTTTTTGAATTATTTACAAGTGAATCAGAATTATTTAGAAATGAAATTGCTAGAATAAAAGATTCAATATTAACTGATCAATCTAATCGTTTTGAGAAACTTGAAAATATACAAAATAAAAGTCTTGGAGAAGTAGAAAATGCTGTTGATTCTCAAATAAAAAATTTCTTCGAAGATTCAGATTCAAAAAATTCTATAAAAAAGAATACTATTGATAAAGCAACTAATCGATTTAATGAAACATCTAAAGCTCTTGAAGGAAGACTTCATTCAGTATTGAATGTATTAAATACAAATTTACAGAATATTTCAACTACTCATATCAATAAGTATGAAACAGAAATAAATAGTACAAAAGATCATTTAACTGAACTAATTGGAAATTTATTAAGGGATTTCTCAACTAGAGTTGAAGATTTAGATAGAGAGCTTAAAAGGGATTTAGATGAACATGTAGAAAGACATAAAACTACTGCTAATCAGCTTAAACCTAGATTAGAACAAATATTAGAAAAATATCTTGAACGTATGGATAAAGTTGTCTCTGATTTAAAAGAAAGGATTTCAAATATCCTAAAGGAACATACAATCCATGTGAAAAATACAACAGATACTCTACAAACCAGATTAAAAGCTACCGTTGATGATCGACATCGAACTCTAAATGAACAAACAAATGAATTTAAAAGTATGACACTAACTTTAATAGATAATTTACTCGAACATGCAAATCGATTCACTGATTTTTCTGAAGATATGGCTAAAAAAGGATTTTTATGGATGGGTAAAAAAAAGAAATATAAAGCACGTCATGAAACAACCATTCAGAATATTTTGGTTTACACAAAACCTATGAAAGAGGATTTCACGAAAACTAGCGATGATTATATCGCCAATACTCGAGAGACTACCGAACAAATAAAATCTGACTTAACAGATATTATGGTAAATGAGAACAACGGTTTAGAATCTGAAACAAATGATCTCGATTTTAAAGCAAAAGAAACTATAGATGCTCAACTAGAAAATCTAGCTACAGATTTAGCTGGCGAAGTAGACGATACATTGCAAACAGGTGTGAAGGATTGTTCTGATACAAATATAAAGCTAAAAGATTCATTAGAAAATTCATTAAAGCAACATCACAAACAATATGATGAAGCAATTAATATCCATAAAGACAATAGTTTACGGCATTATACAAATTTTGACTCTGAGGTAAAAGGCATTAAAGAAAACTGGTTGAGAGAAGTAGATACTAAATTTACAGAAGCTAAGCGCGATTCTTCAGACAATATTGATAGTGAAATTCGATTATGGGATGCTGAAGCAAAAGATATGGATAATAGCTTGTCAAGCATGCTAGGAGATCATAAAACAAAATACGAACAGAACGCTAAAACGCTCCAAAACAGTCTTTCAAATACTACTCGAGATACCATTCAAAATGTAAAAGACGCAATTGCTGATTTTACTTTACAATTCATGAATTCCATTGATGATGCAACTGAACTTGGAGAAACAAATGAAGATAAATTAAACGATATTCACAATGCTTCAAGCTCGATTCCAGAAATATCAAGAGTAACAACATGGCAAGTTATTGGAAGAGATGCCATGATTGCTGTAATGAAAGACGCTATTTATCGGGTCAAATCATCAATTATCATTGTAATGCCTGTAGTGGTTCCTGAGATACTTCAGGTAGTTTCCGAATACGCCTTTCAAAAGAAAGCTGTGAGATTCATGCTCACCAGCCATTTTGATCTTCAGCAGTATGGTGGGATACTTACTAAGATGAAGCAGCTTGGTAATATACAATTTCGACAATTACAGACGCCATCAGATTTCTATGCATTGACTCGTGATGCTGAAGAAGTCATTCTATGTCCTCATTCAGATAAAGAGGCTGAAATGATTGCTGTCGTGTCTAATCAAAGTGCTTATAGTGTATTATATTCCCAGTTTATAGGACCTATATTTCAGGCCAATAGTAGGCCGATAAAGTAAAATTGATTTTTTTCTTTTATTTTTTATTTATTATCTACTCATATGAGACAGATAATTTTAGTTAAAAGAAATAAAAAAAAATAGAGATAATTATGAGATTAACCTATTTTATAAAGCTTTTAATCCTTGGTCAATTTGTTCAAGTTGTTCCTTTGTGAATTGTCCAGGAGCCATTGATTCAGAATATTCTTGAATTTGACGAAGTGAAAAGCCCATAGCCATTTGAGCTTGAGGACTTTCAATCATTTGTGCCATTCCTGGAAGGCTCTTTAGGAATTTTTCTGATTCGGGATTATCAAGAAGTTCTTGAAGTGTCATATCAACATTAAATTTGTCTGGCATTTCTAACAATCTCCTTATATATTGTTTATATTAAAGCGTAGCTTTAATGTTTGTAGTAAATTTACAATAGATAAAAATCTTTTTAAAGTGGTCTTATAAATAATCATTGTTCTCTTATCATAAATGTCAAAAAATTTGTGTACTTCAATTTTTTTCTCTTTATTCTATTAATTTATTTAAATTTTATAAACCACAATTTAGAATTATTTTTAATTTAGACTTTACATTTATCAAACTTAAGAAGTTATATGAAAGACAAATAATTATGTTTGTAGGGCAAAAAATATGACCAATAAAAGAGTAGAATTGATGGCTCCCTTAAAAAACCATAAATCTCTGAATGCTGTGTTGGGTAAAACAGATGCCGTATATTTTGGTGTCGAATCCCTTAACATGAGAATGTATAGTGACAATTTTAAACTAGATGATTTGGGATCTATTGTAAAAAAATGTCATAATAATAATATTCAGGCGTATTTAACAACGAATATTATTATTTACGAAAATGAACTACCACTTTTAGAACAAATATTAGATAAAGCCGTAGAAACAGAAATCGATGCTGTAATTGTTCACGATATTGGAGCAATCCAATTTGCTAAGGAAAGAGGTTTAAATTTTCATATCTCTACTCAAGCGAATATTTCAAATTCTCAATCAGCACTATTTTATGAATCGATAGGAGCCCAAAGATTAATTCTAGCGAGAGAATTGTTATTAGATCAAATTAAAGAAATAAAGCAGAAAGTAGAAAGAGCTGAAATTGAAACTTTTATACATGGTGCTCAGTGCACTTCGGTATCTGGACGATGTTATTTTTCTGCTGAACTCTGCCAGTCTCAGGGTTATTCTGCAAATCGAGGAAAATGTGTACAACCATGCAGAAGAAAATGGCGTGTATATGATGACCAAAATAACGAATTACTCTACGATGGCATATTTTTTATAAATGCAAAAGATCTTTGTATGATTGAACATATTCCTAAATTGATTGAGGCTAAGATCGATGCCTTTAAAATTGAAGGTCGTATGAGAGATCCCATTTACATTGAAGAAGCAACCTCTTGTTATAAAGAAGCGATTGAATCATATTATGAAAATACGTTCACGAAGGAGAAAGTCAAGGAATGGTTAAAAAGACTAAAGAAAGTATATAATCGTGGATTTTCTACAGGATTTTATTTTGGATTACCGACTGGAAATGAAATTCAGAGAGAGTATGATGGGAATATCTCAGATTATAATAAAGTAGAAATGGGGAAGGTTTTAAATTATTTTCCAGAGAAAAAAGCTGCAAAAATCTTATTGACATCAGGAAGTCTTAAGTTAAAAGATGAAATTTTTATTATCGGTACTCATACTGGCACATTTCTTAGACAATCTATTAATTCTATTCAAATCAAACAAAAACGCAATTTAACTGAAACACCCACTGTTTCTTCTAAAGATGAAAGGATAACAATTGGAATTACTGTTGATTCTCCAGTCAAGAAAAATGATAAAATTTTCAAATTAGAAAAGCAATCTTAAGTTTATTAAGTCTCTTTAGGTATAAGTTGGAGAATTGATATGAGGTTCAACAAATTATTAAAATCTGTAGATTCAGGATTATCGATCTTTGGATTCCAACCAAAAAGCATTTTTGCAGATCTACTATGATGAGTGACGTACCATTCGGCAATATTGAGTTTTTTCGATTCCTCGTTTATGAATTCAACTTTTGCGTGAAATGAATGAAAACCATGTCTAACCGACACTGATTCAGGATCAGCATGTATATTTTTCATCCATCCTGAGTCTTCTCCTCTTCCTGAAAAAATAGTAATGATACCATCAATCCTATGATACTCTAATGGAGTTCTCCTCTTCTTTCCAGATATTCTTCCTTTAGTTGCTAAAAGTAAGAAAAGCCTTCCAAATCCTAAAAGTGGTAGAAGTCTTATTCTGTAGAGGGGCACAACTAAATATTTATTTATTCTCTTATATCGTTTTAACGTTTTTTTCTTTATTTGATTATCAGGATGATTCAAGTTATATAGTGCTGAACCTGGTCTTGGTAGCCTTTCTATTTCATAACCAGTTTGGTTCTTGACCATAGTTAAATCACAAATTACTCGGTCTATTCTTTTGTTATAAAATAATGGATTTTTCCACCCTTCCAAGCAGTCTGAACCAATCCATTAGAAACCATATTATTTAAGATCCTTTCACCATTGTTTTTTATATATTTCTTATAATAAGGATGGGTAACTTGATCTTGTAATCTAGTTAGTATTGCCTGTTTAGAATATGCATTACCGATATTTGTTCTTAAATAACTTGAAATTTTTTTCTCTGTTGCAGTAAACAAAATTTTTGTTTTTTCATCGTATTTATCAAGTTTTTTGGGTACTTTAACGTTTTTCATTATTAAAGATCCAAAACTTGCAGCTAAACCAATACCTAAAAACGCAATCCCCATAATAAATAATTCTGTAGGAGCATAAAAAAAATATGCGAAAGTAAAAAGCACCCAGATCAAAAACCATCCAGCAGAAATAACTAAAAGAAAAGTCCAAAATGAATACCATTTTAGATCAACATCACGACTTATGTAAGCCAAATCTTTTGGATCTAATTCCATTCTTCTGTCGCCAAACATATCTATCTCTCCTTGAAAAGACTTTATAACAATTTAATAGTATTAAAATATTTAAAAAACATTTTATTACAATTTTTCTATAAGAAATAGAGTAATTAAAGGTTTGTAAAATCATTACTATAGATAAAACAGAGAGCTAAAAAAAATTTAGTGTTATGGAATTTTTTTAACTGTTAATCCCATTTGGGACCACCACTTTTCTCAACAGTGTTATCATCATCTTCAGAGTGGATTCTTTTTAAGTCAATGTCTTGATAACCAGG
>JBHLLU010000055.1:0-25432 GCA_048938895.1 Promethearchaeota archaeon | reverse complement strand
TGAACCAATAACAATATAAAAATCGTATCCGGGAATACCTCCTTTAGAGGATGCTGTAAATTTCCACATATAGGCAATTTCATTTAACCATAACTCAAAATTATCAGGATAAGTTGAATCATCAGTATCTGAAGTAAATTGATCAATTAAATAGCCATTATACAAGGTTTTTTTATCGTTTCTTAGTACAATTAAAGCATTATCAGCGGTTTCAGATACAGTATATCCCGCTAAAGCTGTAGCATTAGGAAATACAGTTAATAGGTTCCCTTCAGTTCCATAGTCTATTACTGGAGTATATTGGGTCAAACCAAAATCTAATGGGGTATTAAAAATGTCATGGGAATCATCCCAGATATGGAGTGGTACTGAATCAGGCAATGATGCTGCATTTGCGATACCCATTTCTGCCCATAGTTGGTGAGAAACAGTGGCATAGTAACTTGACATTATAAGCCTTCCGTCATCCTCAAGATATTCAACTATATCATCAAAATAACTAGTATCAAAATACCAAGGATTATCAATGATAACGAGCTTCCAATCCTTTAGATTAAGCGAAAGATTAAAGTAGGACCAGGTGAAAGTTAAATAAAATGGTAATTTAAGCTCATTTAATGCATTGACTACGGGAGTATGGTAGTAGTTGACACTATATGGTTCATCAGTATACAGCAGTATACCACTTCCCCAACCTACAAACCAATTCATCAAGTTGATGGCATATTGTAAGTTGTCATCACTCATTATGGTGCTATCTCTAAAGGGTGCGAGATCTGAAATTAAGATGACTCTCCCTTCACCATATTCTTGACCAGCAACGAAGATATTATCTGCATCAGCTCCCCAAATTGGAAATGCTTCTCCTTCATAAACTATCTTACCTGGGGCAGACACTGATATTTGACTACATCCCTCTAAAGTTGGATGTGTTACCTGATATATCGCTGAACCGCTTCCACTACTCATAGTATTCATTCTTAGATCGAAATTTGCTAGTAAGTCATTCACACGTAAGTTATATTCATTAATCCCAGTTGTTTCACCAGTCACTAGTAGATTTCCACCTTTCTTTACCCAATTAGTTACTGTTGAGATTTCAGCGACAGTGAAATTTACATTTGAAAGCGCTATGAATAAAATATCGTAAGGAGCTAAATTGCTAGATGTGAGATTACCTGTTGTTGAAGGATATAACTTATCTATCAAATAAGATCTGCTTACTAGATTGTCTCGAAGTATTTCATATCTAGGAGCATAATCAGAATATGGTAAATCCCAAAAATCAATTCCATAATATGGATAGTGAGATAAATCAAACAAGATTCTCCCTTTTGGTTTTGGGCATAACCATTGAACTGCTTCGCTTATCATATAACCCATATTTGTTCCTATTGCATTTCCTAAGCCAGGGAGATGCACTATACGTCCCCCCTTACCTATTGGATCTCGAGCAACCGCAGTAGCATAATTATTAACAGTATCTCGATTAGCTAATTTTATTGTATCTGCCCCGGCAGAGGTAGTAATTAGAATATCCCAAAAGATTTGACACATAAAAGTACCTGCAGAAGAAAATTTTTCTCCAACACCGTAATTCTTAGTTATTGGATGCCTGTTTGAAATATTATTGCTTGTTCCTGATTGATAGGTAAAATAAGTTCCCCACCCATGATCCCCTTCTGATTCAGGGATAAGAATTCCTTCATACATAAGATATGGTAGGGCACTATCAAAACTTAATAAACTTCCACCACCTAACCAAAATTCCTTTACTTGTTTTAAGATATTTTCTCGTGGTAGATTATCAACCATGATAAAGATATCATAGTCTGCTGTCATTAAATCATGATTTAAGATGTCAGATTGTGTTAATTCTGTTACTTTATGCCCTTCAGTCTGTAAATATCCCATAACAGCGCTGTAATCATTAGTATAAGTACCACCAGCTGCATATGTTGTCTCAGTTACATTTGGTTCATTATAAATAGCAATGCGGAGAGATTTAACCTGAATTTGAGAGTTATTGAGATTGGTTATAACAGATTTCTCTGAATTCGTCTTAGGTATAAATATAAATTGCAATGTTAGTAAACTAATGAAAATTATTAAGAAGAAACTAATTTTTCTCATTGGTTTTCACTTTTTTCAAATTTTTATTAGATAAATATGACTAAGAAGATTTTTTTTATATTTAAATTTAGGGTGGATATTCACAGATTTGTTAAAGGTCCTCATTAGAACTCTTAATAACTGAAATCTTTATTGAGAAGGAAATTCTCTCCTACTCATAGAAATTATTTGTATTTGTTTAACATTTATTATGTTAATTTGCTTATTATTACATTAATTGTGTGCAAGGTTATAGTCCAACTTAAATTAAAATGTCTTATTCAGACCGAAAAGAATTAATTCAGGCGAGAAAATTCGTATTAGAGGGGAAGTTTGCTGAAGCTTATAAATTATTAAAGGATTTCGAAGAAGAGAATAAAAACTCGCTATATGATATAGTATCATGTCATCTAATTATGTGTAATCTTTTATTAAATCAAGGTCTTCCTAAAAAATTAATTGAGTTTGCCGAACAAACCTATAAAGAGAGTTTAGGATTAGGGAAAAGTATCTTATCTGTTGATGCTCTATTGTTTATGGCTAGTGGCTTTGGAGAAAATTTAAATAGACAACAAGCCACTGTGATAACTAAACAAGCAGAAGATCTGCTAAAAACAATAACAGAAGTGTCAGCAGATAACAAGGCTAGAAGAGAAGCACATATCATTTTTATGAAGGGAGCGAGTTCAAATCCTGCTTTCTCACCTGAAGGTGATGTAGATTTGGCAATAAAGTATTATAAGCAGAGTTTAGCAATGGCAGAATCTCTTGGTGATAAAGAACTGGTTTGTTTAAGTCATAATGTCACTGCATGGCAGATAGGTTTGTTCAAAGGCAATTTTGATCTTGCATTAGAACATGTTGAGAGGGCTATAGATATTGCTAAAGAAATTAGTTATAAATACTATATTGCCTGGGGTTATCTTACAAAAGCGACTCTTTATCATAATAAAGGAGAAATTAGTAGAAGTATCCCATTTTATGAACAAAGTTTGGCAATTGCTAAGGATCTTAACAATGAACGACTTATCACCGCAAACCTTAATAATATGGCTGATGCTTATAGAATGAATGGAGATTTAGAGCATGCGTTAGAGTGTTCAAAACAATGCCTAGCTCGCTTTTCTGAAGTTGGTAATTTATATCGTATATTTTGGTTGCATGATTCTTTAATTCAAATTTTACTTGAGAAGGGTGATCTTGAGCAAGCTCAACAGTATTTTAAACACTTAGAACAATTGAGTAACCAATTAAATGACAAATCGATTAATTTATCTTTCCTTTATAATAAGGCCTTGATGTTAAAAGAAAGTCGACGAATCAGTAATAAAGGTAAATCCGAAGAAATTTTAAAAAAAATTCTTAAGGAAACAGGTATCTCTTGGGAACTGAAAGAAAGAGCACTTCTTGCATTGTGTAGTTTACTATTGACTGAATTTCAGATGACTAATGAATTAGAAGTATTATTTGAGATCAAATCTTTAATTGCACAATTATTTGATACTGCTGAGAAATCAAATTCTTTTTGGATTTTAGGAGAGACTTATTTATTAAACGCGTATTTATCCCTAATCACTATAAATTTGAAAGAGGCTCGTAAATATTTAACTGAAGGACAAGAAATTGCTGAAAAATATGGTCTTAAATTGTTAGCTCGAAAAATTTCAAGTGAACATGATTTATTGCTTAGAAAGTTGGATATGTGGGAAAATTTAAATGAATCCACTGTGCCTTTTTCTAAACGAGTAGAATTATCCCGTTTAGATTCTCAGATGAATAATATGCTTCGAAAGCAGGTGGTTGAAGTTCCAGAAATTTCTGATGAAGAACCTATATTTCTTTTAATTATGTCAGAAGGAGGAAAACCAATTTTAACTCAATTTTTTACAGCATCTAATGTTTTTGAAGATCATTTGTTTGGAGGTTTTATGAGCGCCATCAATTCTTTTATGGATGAGATGTTTTCTGAGGGTCTAGATCGTGCTTCATTTGGCCAACATACTCTCCTTATGAAATCAATTACACCCTTTCTTATGTGTTATGTATATAAAGGTCAATCTTATTCAGCTCAAAACCGGATTAGCTATTTCATAGATAAAGTGCAGAAAGATGTTGAAGTGTGGGAGACTTTTCAGAATTATTACCAAACAAATAAAGAAGTTCAATTAGATGATATTCCTCGGTTAGATTCGTTAATAAAAAAGGTATTTATTGAGAAAAAAGTTTCTTTAACTGATTAAAAGTTAATTCATGTGAGAGATGGAGAATACAAAACAAAAATTTGAAGAAATTAAAAAATCAAATAATCCAGAAATAATTAACGATTTTCTTATTAATTTAAGTAAGAATCCTATGGGAGAACATTTAATCTATATTCGAGATTTAATTGAAAATTTAGACAATCAAATTCTTCCTAAAGTTACATTAAATTTGACATTCGCTTTGGGGGAAATCGGAAATAAAACTTATCTAGATGAATATTTTCTTGATTTTCTATTTGAAACTTATCATCAATCGGACAGATGGATTCGAAATGAGATAATTCAAACAATTAAAAAGATATCTGAAAATTCAGAATTAAATGAGAAAATTATTTTTTTAATCGGACATGCATTAAATGATGATTATATTCCCATTCAATTTAATGCTCTGAAAACTCTAGTAAACCTAAAATCATTCCCTGATTCCGTTTTTAAGAATTTCCTTCATGTTTTAAATTCTAAAAATTCAGAAATCATAGAGGAGTGTAGAAGATTTTTGAATAAACTACAACTTGATGAAAATAGGTTATTTAACTTACTAAATCAAAAGGAAAATTATAAAATCTTAAAGCTAGGAGCAATCAGAGCTCTCTTTCTCATCCAATTTAAATCGATAATACCATTAGAGACATTTAGAGGAAATATTGTGAGTTCTGCGTGGGAGAAAAATTATAAAGATATTTTTTTAAACGAATTGGATACATTCGAAAGAATACTTATAAAGAATATTTGAATTTCAACTTACGCAACTTGATATTTAGCAAGGATTTCATCCAATTTTTCATTAGAAGTGACGATTTCATTGAAGATTTTAATGAGGTGTTTTAAAACTTCTCTTGGATTACCTTTCGCTTCATTGAATATAAATTTTAGATTATTTTCATTGAGTGGGAAATATGAATCTGAAAAATGGTTAAAATAATCTTGATAATTAATTCTAGCAAAAAAAAACTCCAAATTGCTCTTATAAAATTGAAAAATATCTGTTTCTCTGAAATTTGACATTATTAATGGTTCCTTTAGTATTTCTAGAATTTGTGGGTCTTTATTTTCAATCTTTTTTTTAATTTCAGCCAAAAACTCCATAGATTTTAAAGTAATAATAATCCCTAAACCCTTGATTTTATTAAGGTTAAGAATTTTATCTAAAATTTTTTCTGAGGAGTAATTTTCAGGGGTTTGTTTGGTTCCAAACCATCGGGGGTCAAAAACTTCTTCAATATCTTCAACATTTTCACTAGTATCATAAACAGGTCTCCTGAGTGAAATAATTCTTTCAAAATCGTCAATAAAAAGAACACTTTCCTTTTTTAGATTCTCAACAAGAACTTTTAACATTGTAAAAGCAACATTTCTCTCTCGTAAATCATGCTTTAAGTTTAATCGTGAAAGATCTCTAACATCCAATAGGTCTCCAATTAGCCATCTTTCTGCTTCCAATTTCTTATAAGGATCACATTGATGAGCTGTTATTGCTGTAATTACATCTGTTAATGCTTCCTTATCGTCAAATTGATTTGACCAATTTCGAAAAGCTTGTTCTTTCACTTTCTCAATATCTGGTATTTGAAAAAAGCCAAATCGTTTTTTTCCTATATCCCAGTCGTTACATAATCTTCTTGTCATATTTCTTAAAGGTTCTACTCGATCTTCAGATTTTTCACTTAAATTTTCAATAAATTCCGCGTAGGTATTATAATAGAACTTCTTATACACAGTTTCAAGAGAAATATAAACCATATTATAATTAAATAATTCATGTTTGAGTGCCCAATATAAATGAGTTTTACCAAGTCCTACATCTCCGATTACAGGTAAAATAAAATTTTCATCTTTTTCGATAATATTAACGATATCCTGTAAAAAATCTTTTCTAGATTGGACCAGCCCAATATCTTCTTCGATCTCTCCTGTTGAAACGAATTTCTTGAATGGAGATCCAATAAATTTTAAAATGTTAATTAATTTTTGTTCTTGATTCTCGTATAGAAGCATATCTATGATAGAAACTTTTTATTCTTTTAATTCTTCAATTCCCAATATGATAATATATGTGACAATTTTATCATCAACATTTACAAATGTCTCATAACTCACTCTAATCTCATCTTTATCGTCCCTTCCTACAATAATGCTGTCATAGAATACAGCATCTCCCATCTGATTGATTACAACTCTATCTGCCATAATTATCCCTTTCTCGATTAAAGAAACTGGATTTCTAAGAATCTCGTCTTTAAAAAAATCTAGATGATTAAGATGTTTATCTGCATGATTTAGATATAATCCTGCTGTGTGGAGTAAATTTATTGTGAAGGGAAAATCATCTGTAAATTTCTCTCGGTTATATTCATCAACTACACTATCAGAGATCATAACTGAATATTCTAACGGTGTTTCCTCAAGATTGCTCCAAAAAAAGTCAGATTTTCTTGAAAAAGCAGTGATCTTTTCATTTTCTTCGGTAAATCCAACAATTAACCCTTGAGAAATAGAGATTTCACTCGAGCTAGAGATGGAAATATTATCAGAAAAGATGATTTTATCCTCATATTTAGATATAATTGACCCGGTATATGTTCCATTGGTTATTTTGTTGTTTAATGAGTCGTATAGGACAAAATCATTAGTAGTGGTCATTTTATAAGGCTAATCTTCAATTTAATTAATACTGATATTATAAGCTTTTCCATGTAATATCATTAATCTTATATAAAAATATTTCCTATATATGTTTTGATAAGAATATCTCAATCGAACCAATACTTCTTATTAAAATGACTTCTTCGACTCTTTATCAAAAAGTTTCAGAATTATCAAAGTTAGAATTATTAGAAAGAGCAAGTGAATTTATATTTTCTACAGGTTTGAATGATGGGGCTTCAAAATTATGCAAAGCAAATATGAAGTATGGTCTTGCTCAAATGCAACTTATCCAAGAGAAATATGGTTTTGAACCGAAAGCTACCTTTATTTCATCTCCAGATGAGACAATTTCAAGAAATGAATTTAGATGGAACTCAGGATTGGGTTATGGGGGGCGCCTGAATTGGGGGAGTGGAAAGGATAAAATCATATTCCTTAATGTAAAACCAAATTGTTGTGGTATTTTGGTTGGAGGTTTAGAAGAATTACCAGATCCCTATAATCTAATCAAAAAAATTGATGAAATAAAATCAAGTGAGTTATATCATAACAATGTGTTGATCAACTGGGATTTTGGGATATCGAATCATTTTGTTAATTGTTTTGAGACAAAAAATTTGTCTGATATTCCGCTTCCTCCTTACATCTTTTTAATTCATGGCTCAGCACCAGAATATAGAGCCCCTAAAGAAGGACTAGGGCTCTATATCGATAAATCTCAAACTCTTAAAGATCAGGCAATAGAAGAAGAGACCAAATTTGGAAAACAATACATTTTACTAGATTCGGATGCTAAGACTTATCTCAGATTCCATGAAAAAGCTCTAAAATTCTCAAATTCAAAGAGAAAGGTAATAGCAGACAATCTTTTTGATTTTGGGTATAAGATTATCTGTAACCAACCGCATCAATTCCTTAAAGATTACAATAATATGTATTTGGGGAGTAATTGTACCGATTTAAACTGTAAGATTATTGATTCTGATATCTTTCCGACAACTTTAAGGGCAGATATTGCAGCTTATTTATTTAGAGGGAAAAAGAATATGTCTACTACGGCAATTACCAATTTAAATTTTTTAAAAAGAGCAAATGATCTCGAATTTATGGAATTACTAAGAGATGCTTGCATTCTTCCACATGGAGGGGGTTATAGTCTCTCCGATATTGAAGATGTATTAGATGTTTTAGAGTACAAACATCAGAGATATTTTGTTACATCCTTAAAAACAAATATTAGTAGACTAAAAATTGTAAGAAATGTTGGAGATTTGCAATTTGAATATAGAGGGCGTGATATCGTTTTAAAAACAATGCAATTAGATCTCGGGGATATAATAGCTCGTTTAAATCCTTTATTTTCACTCAAGCTATAACTATCGAATATTAGCCCCAAGAGGAATATCTTTATCAGGAACTAGAATGGAAACATTATCTTCAAAATCCGCAGCTAAAAGCATTCCCTCACTTGTAATTCCTCGTAGCTTCCGTGGCTCTAAGTTAGTCAGTACAATTATTTTCTTTCCTTTTAATTCATCTATTTTATAGTATTCTGCTAATCCCGCCACAATGGTTCTTTTCTCTGTTCCTAGGTCAATTGATAATTTATAGAGTTTATCTGCTTTAGGAACTTTTTCCACTTTTTCAACTAAGGCTACTCTAATATCTAATTTTTGAAAATCATCATATGAAATCATTTCTTTACCACCTTCTTTTGGTTTTCCTTCTTTTAGTTTTTGATATTCATTTTTTATTTCTTCAATATCTAATTTTTGAAATAAAGGTGTAGGCTTCTTAATAGTTTGTCCTGTTTTTACCGAATCTTCATGAATGCTATCCCATCTTAGTTCTGTCAACTTAGGCATATTGAGGTAAGATAAGATTTTTTCTGAAGTTCCTGGAATAAAAGGACCGAGTAAAATTGCTAAAGCATAAACTGCTTGAGTACAAATGTTAAAAACATGCCCCGCAGCGGTTTTATCCTTCTTGATTAAATGCCAAGGAGCTTTATCATTTAAATAAACATTTCCTTCTTTTGCAAAGCTTACTATATCTCGGATTGCTTTTCTAATTTTAAAATTAATTAAACTTTCTCCTACTTCGTGACTTATAATTTTTAATCTTTCAATGAATTTTATGTCTATCTCATCATAATGGGATTTTGCAGGGATTTTACCATTAAATTGCTTTTGTATGAAAGTTAATGTTCGATGGATAAAATTTCCAATATTATCATTAAGAGTTTTTAGATTGTTTTCAAATTCAGACCATAGAAACGGAGTATCACTTTTTTCTGGACGATTAAAAAGCAAATAAAATCTCCAGTAATCTAATGGAGCTAACTCCAAAGCTTCATCAATCCCTATTCCAACTCCCCTTGATTTAGATAACTTTTCAGTTCCCATAAGTAGCCATTCTGTAGATGAGACATTATACGGGAGGACTAATTTTTCACTATCTCCTTTATCTTCATTATAAGCAATTATCAATCCTGGAAATATAATTAAATGAAAGATTATATTATCTTTTCCTATAAAATAAACAGTTTTAGTGTTGGGATCATTCCAAAAAGATGTAAATTTTTCAGGTTTCTTAATAATGTTCTCTGCCCATTCTTTTACGGCGGTAATATATCCCAAAACAGCCTCAAACCATACATAAATCGTTTTATTATCTGCTCCCTCGAAAGGTGCGGGAATTCCCCATTCAAGATCTCGTGTTATTGCACGTTCTGGTATACCTTCTTCAATACTATTCAAACACATGTTTCGAGCGTTAGGAGGAATAATATCATTTTCTTCAATTAACTTTTTCAAGCGATCTTGCAACTTTGGAATATTAAAATACCAATGCTTGGTCTTTCTGACTACTGGCGATTTTCCACAGATGGCACATCGTGGTTGTACCAATTCTAAAGGTGTAAGTAATCTTTGGCATTTATCGCATTGGTCTCCTCGTGCTCCTTCATATTTACAGTTAGGGCAAGTTCCTTCTACAAATCTATCTGGTAAGAATAAGTTATCATTTTCGCAATAAAGAGATTCATTCTCTTTTTCAATAATATACCCATTCTTTTGAATATCCAAATACATTTTCTTGACAAATTCAATATGGGTTGGATTATGAGTTATGGTATAATTATCAAAAGAGATTTGCCACTTCTCATGTAAATCTTTAATAATTTTGTGGTATTTAAAGGCTAGTTCCTCAGCAGGTACTCCTCTTTTTTTTGCTTCTACAGAAATAGGCGTTCCATGAGAATCAGATCCTGAAACAAATACCACCTCCTCTCCCTTCATTCTCAAGAAACGTGCTAAAACATCTGCTGATAGTGTACTACCGATTAAATTGCCCAAATGAGGGGTTGCGTTTACATAGGGCCAAGCAGATGTTACAACCCATTTTCCTTTTGGATTATTCGCTAAATTAATCACCTATTTACTCTTGTTTATATATAGAAGGAATCTTAGCTTAAATATTTATAACAAAATGAGAATTTTATGCCCTTTAATAGAAGAGTTTACTCCTTAACAATCATTGCTCCACAGTACCTACAAGCCTTAATTTCATTTTTCATCTTTTCTAAACAAGGTTGATGGTAGTAGGAACTACAATTATCACATTGATACACTTTATAATCCCCTAAAAAGATGTTATGACAATAAGAACATGAAGCATCAATTTGATCAATGTCTTCATCAGGAATCAATTTCATTTTAGTTATCTTACCTTTTTCTTCTTCTAATATCTTTATTTCTTGAGATTCCTCATCTATTTCTTTAAGAAGCTTTATTGCGGCTCTTGGTAATTCTAACAGAAAGAAACAGAATGGACACCGAAATATATTCTCTTTATCCTCCGTTTTTTTTGCCCACATTGCAGCACATGATAAATGCATAGCTCTATCACATGAAGGACAGAATCTACCTTCACTGTAAAAATCAGCTCCAGTAACAGGTGCTTTAGCTGAATGACATATATGGCATTTTTCTTGATTACTTTCTCCGCTTATTAACAGCTTTATTTCAAGCACGGAAGGTTTTCTTAGTGGAAGGGCAATTTCGCTGATTAAAGGTGCTAAATCTTCCTTTTTCTCAGGTGCAAAGTAATCAGATGTTTCTCTTACTTGTTTTTTTGCTGCAAAACCTATTATTCCTTCCAAAAATTCTTTAGAATTATTGAAATAAGAATATTCTCCTCTCGTTAATTGAGTAATCCTTTTAAGTGATAATTTTCCATGTTCTTGTACTCCACCTAGCTGGCATATATCAATATATACAGCCAAACCTTTAGCTATGGAAATAACTTTTTCCAAACGATTGAGATCAAATCTCAATTTATTATCAGTAATAATGAGGATACGGGGTGTTTTCCCGCCAAGTTTGCGCATTTCTGCAACCAACACTTGAAGAGCAAATGAAATTGCCTCATGTAGGATTCCGTTACCAGATATTTGAATTTTCTTCATTGAAGCATATAATCTTTCAGCATCATAGGTAAAATCACTTAACCTTTTTTCAGTTTCACCAAAAGATATTATAGAAATTCTATCTTTCATATCGAATATTAATTTAGATTTGATAAAATTTCTCACTGCCTGAAGCTCAACAATTAATCTACTAGGCTTGAAATCCTTTCTAAGCATGGATCGAGAGGAATCTAATAATATTACTGTGTCTTCGATTTTTGTTACAGGCAAATTTTAGAGGAATTGCTCAAAATATTAGAAATTAAATATATAATAAGAGTAAATTCTTATAAATTTCTTTTATGAAAAAATTAAGTCTTTAGATTTCTATTTTAAAAAATGGGCAGCAAATAACGTAAAGACTTTTATTGAGTCAATAAAATCTTGAACTTCCATATATTCATCTACTGCATGGGCTGTAGCAGCAGTTCCAGGACCAAACAATATTGTTGGTTGACAATAATTTGTATTTCGGTAGTGTTCTGCATCAGAACTGGCAGGTAGGATGAATAAAATGGGATTCTTTTTATATACTTCTTGTACAATGCTTTCAAATAGCTTCAGATCTTGTGAATCTCTCCACTCTTCCCAATAGGAACCTTCGCCTTTTTTTAGAACTTCTAAATAGACAAAAACATCTTCAGGTGAACTTGTTGGCTCAGTTTTTACGTCATATCCCAAATCATTTATCAATTTTTTCATTGATTTTAAGACGTCTTCAGTGGTTTGTCCTGGTAATAATCTAAAGTCCATAATAGCTTCGCAAAAATCAGGGATTACATTAGATTTTATGCCGCCATTAATCATAGTTAAATTCTTTGCAAATTGAGTATTAGCAGTTATAATATTCTGCAAAAGAGCTTGTTCTTGTAATATTTTTTCAAATATCTTATTATTAGGGAATGCTACTTTCATTTGTTCTTTTAATTCACCTACAGACATAGGAGGATCGACTCGTGGCATAAATTCTTCCAGTTTCTCCAAATTTTGTATAATTTCACTCATCATATAAATAGCGTTTTTTCCCATAAAGGGAACTGAGGCATGGCATGAAATACCATTAGTAACGATTTTAAGTTCTACTCTTCCCTTTTCTCCTAAAATGATGCCTTTAGGTAATGGACCTAATCCTGTTGGTTCTCCTATTACCACAAAGTTGCTTTTGATTGAATTTAGCTTATTTTCAACGAGCCATTGAGTCCCATAAGATCCACCTGTTTCCTCATCAGCAACAGCATTTAATATAAGATTTCCAGACAATTTTATTCCTAGTTTCTTTAAGATCTTTAAAGAAATAACCATCGCTGCTAAACCTCCTTTCATATCCGTTGCACCTCGACCATAAATCTTTTTCCTCTTAATAGACGCGGAAAGTGGAGGAAATTTCCATTCTTCCTCATTTCCGGGTGGAACTACATCCATATGCCCATTATACAAAAGATTTTTTCCGTTAAATTTATTATTTAAAGAGGAAAAGAGGTTAGCACGGTTTTCTCCAAAAGGAAGAATTTCACATTCAATATTAGTATCTTCTAAATATTTTTTTATAATTAATGCTACATTTTTTTCATTACCAGGAGGATTATAAGATTCTATTTGAATTAAATCTCTTAAAAATTCAATGTATTCCTCGCTATTATTTTCAATTTCATTAAGTATTAATTCTTCATTCATTTAAGTTCCTTTTTGGCTTATAAAATATTTTGTCATAATGTAAATCTTACTGATAAAATTAAAATATTTAGGAAATTTTAATCTTTTAACTTTTAAATTATTTTATATACTAAAATTAAGTCTCACGGTTAGATAATTGGCTATAAAAAAAGAAGAAATGAGAAGAGTTATCCTAGTCATTTGTTTCATCTCAATTATTTTGATAACCAATGTACAATTTTTTTCTAATTCATTGGTATTCGAAAATGATGAATCTTATAATGAAGGAATGGAAGAACTACCAAATACCTCTGATCTCAATGTGAATGATTATATTCGAGGGATTGGGGATGATCAAGATGTTAGAATTTATGTGAACAATAAATCTGAAAATCTTAATGATAATCACAACTTTTTCGAAATACCTTCAGTTGTTTCAGATGATATGTATCTTTCATATGGTGATTTTAATTTCACATTTCAGAATAATTTCACTACTGAATATGTTCTTGAAGATTCTGATGCCCTATATGCTGCAGACTTTATAGCATTTGATTATAATACAGGACTTTCGGGAATTACTTATACGAATGGAACTAAAATCTCTGGTACATTTAGTAATTTGTACGATGGATCTAATTCAACCTATATACGTTTAAATGCTACACAAGGGCTTCTAAATTTTACTATAAATGCTGATTATACTGGTACAACTTATGCTAAATCAGGAGTTATCAACGGAAATGTAATATTCGACCGTACTGAAATTTTATCATTAATATCTTCCCTCGTATTTAGACTAACTCTAGATGCGAACTTAACCGTGAGATTATATGATTATGCACAATCAACATGGAAAGAACTTATATCATCAATTCCAATTAATAGTTCTCTCTCTATACAACAGTTAAAAAAGCATCTAATAAATGAAAATCTAAATTATATTGACCTCACAGATATAGCTCAGATACAATTCATTTTTGAAAGGGGAGATAGCAGTCAATTTTATGCAAGATTATATGAATTTGACTTACAAGCTACCTATGCTTTTGACCTTCCAATAACTGATCAAAAATATGTTGCATTAGAGTTCGACCTTAAAGGAAAGTCATCAGACGTTCATGGATTCTATGCATGGATAAGAACACTTAATCTAACTGAAGCAGCAACATCTCAACTTAATATTACATTATATCGGGCAACAGATACAATTATTCGTACAAGCACTAAATTAAGAACTATTAAACTAGAACCTGATTATAATGAGATGATAGATTCCAAATTAATAAGCTATACCAACGATCAACTATCCTATTTTTCATTCAATTCAGTAAATACTCAGAACTTAAATTTATCAAATTATTTTGCCGTAATAAAATCAACAAATTCAAACGAGGTATACAGTCTAGTTACAATACCTTATTTTGATTTTGGGGATGAAGGTAGAACAGAACATCAATTACTCACTACTGTGAATACTGGTCTTAATTGGAATTTTGCAAAAAAAGTGATAGACACTACAGGCTTTAGTGATTATATATCAAGCCAATTAGATGCTAGTTCTTTTAAATTGAATGTGACTCGAGGATATATGCCTTCTGATTTTAAATATGATGGTAATAATACACTAAGAATTCAGGATATAGCAATTAGTAATTTAGTGATAGATTCTTACCCATATAACGAGAGTTCATATTTAACATGGGGATTGGGAAGATGGAATAACGTGTTCGCCACAGTAATTGAAGACACGGCCTTAAATCAATTTCAAATTCCATTATATTGGAATAAGAGCATAATATCAGATTTTAGCTTCAATGTTTCTTATTCCGTAAATGCATATTGGATGGAGGTTGCTACAGCATATTATAATGCAACATACAATAATAATCCCGAATGGGCTTATGATTTTAATTTTGATCACAATAATCCAAACTTTAATGATTGGAATTTCATTGAATTCTGGTATCTATTCCCTAATTTCATGTCAGCTCATAATTTGACTAATCCTAATCATGAAGAACTTCTGTGGCGATTAGATGGTGAAATCCCTGTGGCAGGAAGTCCAAGCCGTTTAAAATTAGTAATTAACGAAACTTTTACCAATTTAAACGGGGTTTATACTCTAAATTTAACAAGTTATAATTTCATTAATAAAATGCATTCCTACATTAATTATTACGGAGAACTCATAGAAACAAACGGTTTTATGTATGGAGATAATATTTCAATAAGTGTTGATATACAAGATCATAATTCTAGAGCACCATTAAGCGGTGACGTAAATGCTACCCTTTTTTATCCAAATGGAACAAGATATCCTAGTGGAGAATTGATATCCTCAGCAGGAATAGTTGAGAATTCTGTATTATCTTATGAGTTTAACAATAATACTATCTTAGATGTGACAAAGAGCATACCTGAATTTGGGAAATATAATTTAGGTTTCTTTTGGTTTAATGGCTCTGCTATAGGATGTAAAAAATTAATAATATATATTGATGCGTTCGATCTGAAATTGTATAATTGTACGTATTTACCATCTTTAGGTTCAAATACACTTATTGGTGAATTAATTACAAAAGTATATAACAATTACACAATGTTGATAGCATCTATAAATGATACTACAGGTATTTCTATGCCAAACTTTTATCCAATAAATAATTCTGATTTAAACAAAGAATATTCCTATGAATTAGGAGGACAGGAATTATCACTTGAAATGGATTCTTTTTTACAGAGCGAAGATATATTAAATCCCAATGAAATAGTCAATTTCAAAACCACAATTCGAAATAAACACCCATTTATCCCTCTTGATGTTGCAGTCAATGTAAAGTTAGTTTCTTTTATTAATGAAGATTTGATTATAGCAGAATCTACTTCACCTTCAATTGAACTTAATTTTGCGGGAACTTCTGATGATACTTATGAATTCGACGTAAACCTTACTATTCCAAATCGAGATATTGTATTAGATACATGGGAAGGTGTGAACGGACCAATTAGACTTGGTGGAGCAAAAACAATAGTTACTCTATATATTCAAAATTATGAAGTGGGTGTATTTGAAAGTGCAGATTACTCATTATTAAGTAAAGAACAGAGTGATGATTATGATGGGTATATACTTGGAATTGTAGTAACGGAAGAAAATCCTAGTAGAAGCATTTTATACGAATTTGAAAGAGATCAATGTCTTTATTTCCCCGAGAATACTTCCTTTTTGGTTAATATAATTGATAAAAATTATGTAAGTAGTTATAAACAATTTGATGCGGAATTTACATTAAAACTTAACAGTATTTTTACAAATATAGTTATAAATCCTGAATTTCCAAGAACTGGTGAAATTATTAATGTAAGCTCAGACTTAACAACTGAATTTGGAGAAGAACTATCAGGCAAAAATGTTACTTGCAATTATTATAACTCAACATCTTGGATAAATATTGGTTCAGAGATAACGGATTTAAACGGTTCTGTATCATTTTTAATAAATACAGCTGGTATTAATTTCGAGAAAAATCTTACTATACAATTAAGGTGGGATGGAGATATAGTAAATGGAGTCTCTAAGAATATTACCATAAATTTCATTCAAGAAGTCAATAATTTCTCAATATCTATTAATTCAATCGACAATACCATCTATAGAGGCAAAACTGCGACGATAAAAATAAGAATATTTAATTTTGGTGAATCAAATCTAAGATTTTCTAGTAATTTTACCATAAGTCTTGAAGGTGATTTATCCTACTCTGTGGTAGGAATTGATTATATTTTGCTAGATTGGCTTGAACCAGGTCAAGGCACAGATATTTTAATTGAAATAGAGATACCTAATATAAAAAGAGTAGAAATCTCCTTTACTATTACAGCACAAAATATTATAACAGGTGAAAGCATAACTCTTTCAAAGGATGGTTCTTTTAAAGTATTTGATAGACCCATTTTAGATTATTTCCTCGAATTTTTCATGCTTTTTATGATAACAGTCATTGTTTTGATCTGGATCTTAGCAATTTTTTATGGAAGTAGAGTACGAAAAAGAATAGAAGAGCCAATTGAAGAAGTCGAACGAAGACCAAGAAAGGGGCGCTACGTAATGGTCTCAGAACTTAAAAAACCAGAACCTTCTAAAAAAGCACCCAAGAAAAAGGAACCTACTAAACCAAAGACAACTACAGATCTGGATTCCCTTCTTGAGGAAAGAGGATTAGCTGAAAAAGAAAAAAAGAAAGATTCTAACAAGTAAATTCTTTACCCAATTCTTTTTTTATTTGTTTTAAAATGGATAAAACAAGATCAATTTATAAGTTAGATATTGATATTAAATTTCTTTTTAATAATGCTAAAGAACTACGTCCATCTGTTCCGGCCAATCCTATTAGAACTGCTTTTTCTGAGCCAACAAGTACAGCAAATCCCTTCTCTAATTCGATTGTAGTAGTTTTCAATTCTCCTTTATCAATATCCTTCCCTAGATTATTCGAATCTTTGATAATGGTAGCACAAGCTTTAGCTATTTTCCCATGATCCATTTCTGTAAGGGTTTGACCAATAATTACCTTACCATTTGAATCAGCGGCGATAAGCCCCTCACATTCAGGAACAATATCCATAAGTTCAGCTAACTTTTGTTCTAATTTTTTTTTGTCAACCATCTTTACTAATCCTTTTGAAATAATTTGAGTGTTTTGAAGTTGGTTAAGAAATTATCTTAATTAATTTATAGTAAAAATATATCGTTTAAGCAATTTAAATTTATCAACTAATTAAAAAGAAGAAATGTTATTTTATGATATTCAAAATTTTATAAAATACAATAACAAATTCATTCATAAAGAGTTTGTATAAAAACTTAAAGGTTGATTTTATGGATAATACAGATAAGGAAAAAATTGAAAAGATTATTAGGGATAGAGAGAATGCTCACCAAACTTTTGTAAATAAAGATTCAAAAGTATACAAATCGTTTATTGATTTAGAACGTAACACTTTTTCTGATGGTGATTTAAAGAAACTTTATAAAGAATTAATAGCGTTAGGTATTTCAATTGTTATTAATTGTGAATCATGTATCGAATGGCATATCAAAGAAGCATTGAAGAATGGTGCAAAAGAAAGGGAAATAATTGAAGCAATAGAAGTGGGAATCGAAATGGGAGGGGGTCCTGCAACGGTATCAAGTAGGTTTGCACTAAAAGCACTTGAATATCATACAAATAGTAAAAATTAGAATCTTGAAGCGAGAATTTTTAATATAAATTTTTAAAAACGTTAAATCTATTATATTAGTAAAAATTAAGAATCTAATTTTTCTTAAAAAGAATTTTTTCTTAAGGTGGAATAAAAAGTGATAAATCGGCAGGAAGTTAAAGCAATAATCCGTCGTTTCGAGGAACGCGAAGGTATCAGGGGTGTAATCATCTGTGATTCGTCAGGTTTGCCAATTGATTCTAATCTGGAGATTGAGTTGAGTGAAGAGGTTGCTGCGTACGTTACATCGCTTATCGGGAAGGGAAAGCAGGTGGTTGAGGCGTTAAAGGAAGGAGAGCTTAATTTTATCCGTCTAGAGACCTCGAAAGGAGAAACAATGGTCGCACTAGAGGAGAACTTGATTCTGATTATTCTAAAGTAAATTATTCTTTTTTCTATCTTTTTAATTGACCCAATCCAGAGTTTGGTAAAATTACGGAAAGTTTACTATTTCCCCATCCATTTCCACATCATTATGTTTTTGCATAGTTTTATAACCACTCGCACAATACCACATTTTGGTATTTGGATTGAATGTCATGTCTTTTTCAGAATAAAAGCATGCAGGGCATTCAATAATAGAATCTCGAAGGGCTATCTCAAGTTCATTAGATTCTCATGCTAAATTTCTAATGTTAGTTTGATTTCTTGTTCCTCCTTCAAGTATTTTTATCTATTCATCATTAATTTCTCTTGCTCTTACTAGACACGCTGCCTTAATCAATGTTCTTAGATTATTTCTAATTTTTATTAATTGTGGGTCTTTTAAACGAATGGTTCTTTTTCTCTTCATGGGTAATCTTCTCAAGGTTAGATTTTTAAACGTTCTTAATACTAAATATATAAGTATAAATACCAATTCAAGCTTGGGCAAAATTAGGGAAAGGAGATTATTAGTTAAGTTTTATTATTTCTTGGTAAAAAAGAAACATGACATTTATGTTCAAAAAATTCTAATTTGAGTATCAAAATCAGAATTTATCGAGTGTAATTTGGTACACAAAAAAAGATTTCACTGGACCGAGTATATGGTAATTTATATAAGCAAGAGTTTCTTTTCATTACATTATTATAACGAATTTGTTTGTTATGAAATAATTAATTGTTCTGAGACATGAACAAAAAATTTTTTTAAAAATTCAGGTGATTAAGTATAAAAAAGAGTTATAAGGTATTTCCACTAATTTTAGTAATTTTATTTATGAATCTTCACTATTTTCTTTTAACAGGAAATGCTCAAGAGGATGAGGTTGCCACTTTTTCATGGAAACAGACAACATACTCTACTTCACTTTCATTAGTGTGGGATGGTGATCCATTAACAGAGAACTACACAGGTTCTTATTCTGATACCTTTACTGACGAGGTTACCTATTTTAATCATTCTGATAATGCGTATTTCGAAGAAAGGAGAACTGTGAATTATGATGCAAATTATTCTCATTTTTGTAACTATACTTGTAGTGGATATCTGAATGTTGATATTGATATTGAGGTTTATAGGGTAGATGTGGATTATGGAAGTAGTGTAAAGCTAGTGTGGATGGCTTTAAAAAAGGGAGATTATGACTGGGATTATTATAGAGATGCCTATGGATACAAATATCAATATGTTGAGGAGAACCATCAGATAATTGACCGAGAAATTAAGAAGTATAACATTGATACCAATGAGTTAATTGATTCCTGGAATCAAACCGATGAAATTTATGATACAACTAACTGCTCAGGCAAATATCACACCCCCGAAGGGTGGTATAGACATTATAAAATAAATACAACATTTACAATGCCTTTTTTCCTTATATTCCAGCTATATTCTACAGAGAAGGGAGACCATATTGCATGGGCAAGCACTTTCTCGGAATTCTTGGTGTTTCGCGATAGAAATAATGATGGAATATACACCCTTGGACGACCTGAGACACCTCAATATACTGGACCACTAGATATACATTCTGGAGCTGAGACTAATGGTTGGATAAGACCCATCGCAAGAGAGGCCACCTATATGCTAATAAGTCCAGAAATGAACAGTACAACCTCAGGAAAATTTCCGAATGATAGAACGGTTAAGGAGATAGCCTCCTTGATTAAATTTACACGCCCTTCTTTAGTCGGAAATGATACTCTTGTATGGGGTATTGATTATAATGGATTTCCAATGGACATGGTAATTGGCCGTAATGATATCCCCAGAGAGCAATGGATAGAGGATACTACCACTCCAAATGATTTTTCTTATGGGTTTGATTATAAAATTGGAGGAGGTCAAGCAGATTTAAGCCTTACTTTAGATTTTCCAGATTTAACTCACCTTGATGACTATGGGATTTTTGAAAAGTACAATCTAGGGCTCGCTATTCCAAAATACAATTATTTTCTCTCCTCGTTTGATATTAAAGAAGTCAATCAAAAAGAACTTTCAGTTCCATCAGATATGTTTCAATTTGAGTCACATAACGATACTGTTGCTGAAATCAATCTTGTAAATCCATTGAAGAAAAATTATACATTATACGATTATCCATCCAGCGGGGAGTCTTTAATAACTGAGTCGAGAGGATCTAATGTTAACAACATTTTCCTTCTCTCAAATAGTTATTTTGGTCATCTTGTTAATCCAGAATTGAATTTCCTCTATACGATCGAGGATTTAGCTAAAGTTATTCCAGGGTTTACCATAGTAGACAACCTTTATCATATGCATATAGAAAATTATCCTACGTGGGCAGGGAAAAGATTAATACACGATCCTACGAATATCATATATTTCGAAAATGTAACCTTACCTTTTCGAAGTAGTGATGTTACCCCAATTCCCGGATTTGAGATGAGTATTATTTTTGGTTCATTTGGTTTTGCTGTCTTAATAATAACCGTAAAGTGGAAAAAATTGAAGAAGAAATAATTTTTTTTACTTTTGTTAATTTATTTAAAGGTGATTTTAGTATAGCCGGAACAGTTGAGAGGAATTCAAAGAAATTACATTCAACATCAGATTTAAAATCCTTGTTTGTTAGCCATTTGTATGAAATTATTGAAATTTACAAGAAGGACTACACATATATTTAAGCTCATTCAAATTCTTGCCTTAATGATTAGTAATCAGTGCTAATCCTCTCATTTTCTTATTTTTCTTCATAATGTTTTTTTGTTTAAATAGAGGAAATTAAATAATTATTATATAAAAAAATTAGATGAAAAACCATGTCAAGAACCATTAATATTGGGTATGAAGTTAAAGATTTAAAAACGGGAATAATGGTTGATAATATCCCCCTTTGGCAATTTAAGTATAACATGTTGATTTCGGGCAGTGATTCCAGTGAGCGACGTGCGGTATTATCCCATATTCTAAACCAAATTTATGAAAAATCCCCACATGATTATTAAAAGAACACCTATAGTGAGAGAAAGAGCTATTATAATCAACTAAGAGAAAGAAATTTTCTTCTGACGAAAGAGCAATTAGAGCAAGCACATGGGGATCCAGACTACCTCTTTAACATTCAACTTGAAAGTTATTATGGAAAATTATATATTGATGAATTTCGGTATAGAGCCATTTCACTTATTACAGTGTGTGATAAAATAAGGAAAATACATGCGCTCATTAATACAGACTCACAAATAAAGGTACTTATTGGGAAGCTTTAGACTTATAAAAGGCTCTAGACATCATAATCTCTATTAGAAATCCTCTATATATGGTGAAATAATATATTTTTAATTTAGCTTAATATTTCTGCATTTTAATAAAGAAGAGAACAAGATTAAGAAATTAGAAATACTGAATGAAATCCAACATGTTTTCTAATTTAAAATGTTTTCACATTCACTTAACATTTATATAAATAGGTACTTATAATAATTCTATGTCAAAGTTGAAAGTAAGGAAAGTTATTATTTTTAAACATGGAGTCTCTTACTATATCCTTGAAGGAATCGTAAAAGGAACAGATACTTTCGAAATTGAGTTTAAAATAGATGAAATGGATGATATCTTAAAATCCCTCTTTGTACTCGATACAAGTGAGAAAGGTTATATCAGTTCAATTTCATATGATGCGGCATTAGACACTTCTCAGCTATTAAAATCTATTATGCTGAACATTCCTGATATTGATTCTTTTACATCTCTTGTTGCTCAAATTAAAGGAGCGGCTGTTGATCTAACAGTTGGTGGGGCAAAGAAAATTTCAGGAACAATAATGGGCATTGAGACTGTAGAGAAGGCTATGAAAAATGAAAAAATTGTAGAAAAAAAACTTGTTTTATTAGAAGACCAGGAATTTATTAAAAAAATTAGCTTTGATGAAATAAAATCATTGGATATTTTGAATGAAGACATAAAAAAGGATCTGAAATTTTTCTTAGATACGGTTATTGCAGGAAAAAAGAAAGATGCTAAAAAGATTATAATTAACTGTGAATCAGGTGGAGATGATGAGAATGAAAGAAACATTTTTGTGTCATATATCAGAGAAAGTCCAATCTGGAAGACTTCCTACCGATTAATCATGAGTAAACAACAAGCAATTGAGAACAAATGTCTACTATCTGGATGGAGTCTAATCGAAAATACCACAAATCAAGATTGGGAAAATATTGAACTGAGTTTGGTGGCTGGAATGCCAGTCTCTTTTAAATATGAATTTTATAGGCCTATTTTTATTGAACGACCTGTAATTAGACCTCCAAAAGTTTTAAGTGCTAAACCTACTGAAATTGAAGAAGGATTGGAAAAAGAAGAATTTAGAGAATTCGCTATGGCCGATATGGCACCAGCGAAAGCCATGAAAAGAAGAGCAAAAATGGCTGCACCGGGAGCACCACCACCCGTAGGAGCAGTTAGTGGAGCTGGAGGTTATGGGAGGAGTACATTTTCTGATGATGAACTATTGGATAAAGTAAAAACTCAAACACAAACTCAGACAAAGGACTTAGGAGAACTTTTTGAATACAACATAACAAAACCTGTCTCCATTAAAAGGAAACAGTCGGCATTAGTCCCTATATTAACCGAATCAATTAAAGCAAAGAAGATATTGTTATACAACAAGAATGAACATGATAAAAACCCTAATGCTTGTATTGAGATCACCAATAATACAAATTTAACCTTGGAACGAGGACCTGCTACAATTATTTATGATGATAATCTCGCTGGAGAAGCGATTATTCCTTTTTTGAACAAAGATGATATTAGGCTTTTAAATTATGCTATTGAACAAGCTGTTATTATTACACATGAGCAAAAATCAGAGAATCTGAGTGTACATAAAGTTACTTTTGGAAGTGGATATTCTTATGAGCATTACTACAGCAATCTTACAACAATTTATAAAATTAGAAATAAAACTGATGAAGAAAAAGAATTATACTTAGATCATCCTAAAAACTATAATTTTGAATTCATCGAAAAGCCAATGGATCCTGAAGAAACTCCAAACTACTGGAGATTTAAAATATCTTTAAAACCCAAAGATGCTATTACCTTTACCTTAAAAGAACAGAGAGAGGATTATACAAGTAATTATCTCTGGAATTGGGCTAAAGAGGATTTTCTAAAAAGAGTAGGGTTTTATGTAAAAAAGAAGTTTATTGACGCGGAACTTGAGACTCAACTAAAGGAAATAGGCACATTAATCCAGAAACTAAATGATTTTAATACTAAGAGGGATAAGCTATATGAAGAAAGAGACTTAATGAATAATGAACAAGCAAGACTTCGAGAGAATATTTCTGTCTTAGGTGATGATTCTCAATCAATTACTTTAAAGGAAAGATATGTTAAAAAGTTAAATGACCAGGAAAACCGATTTGAAACAATCTCAGCTGAACTCAAAAAATTGGAAAAAGATATTGATGATTTAAATAAAAAAATTCAAACAAATATGGAAAAATTAGATGTATAACTATTTTTTTACCTTTTTTCTTTTGAAGTCTTATTAAAAAGCCTAAGTTTTATAAAAAATAATCTTTAAACATGTTATATTTTCTTTCTTCTCCTACTGATGTAAGAAATCCTTGGTATGAATGTCCTGAAAAGATGAGAAAATTATCTGTAATCTCTGGATTATACATTATTTTATTTTTAATGGATGCAAACAATTGTTTTGTGTTCCCACCTCCAAAATCTGATCTTCCAATGCTCCTCCGAAAAATTAAATCACCTGTAAAAATGATACCATCTATGCTCCGTCCCTCGTATTCTTTTACATCTTTTGAATAATAACATAAAGAATCAGGAGCATGTCCCGGTGTTTCTAAAACATATAAAGTATATTCTCCAATCTTAACAGTGTCCCCCTCTTTTAATTGTCCACCAGAAAATCTATAGGATCTTTCGTGGGCCTTTACAGGAATTTCATAATAACTTGATATTACTCCCACAGCACCCACATGATCCCCATGGCCATGGGTAATTAAGATAGCGATTGGATTTGCATCTAAATCTTCAACTGTCTTGATAATTTTTTCTGGTTCACTGCCGGGATCAATAATTACAACCTCTTTTGTATTCGTTGAACCGAATATGTATGCGTTGGTAATATACATCCCAACAACAAGGTGTTTTAGTATCAAAATTCGCGACTCCCTTAAGAAAAAGCTATTGAAATAAAATAGGGGGTTTATTTTTTGACTAAATTATTGATTTCTTCCAATTTATTATAAACGTCTAAACCCTTTTCAGTTAGCTTTATATGCTTAACCTTATTATTTTGTTCTATCTCGATAAGTCCCTTCTTTATAAGCTCATCTTTAACACGGAAGAATGAGTTGTAGTATGAAAATTTGTTTAACTCATTATAAAAAGTATGCTTATCAAGCTTGTTATTGTTTTTTGTAAGCACATAGAGCGTATCCTTGAACCCTTTCTTCTTTAACAATCCGATCAATTCTTCAAAAATCATTTTTTTTATTCTCCTATACCTAATTAAAATGTTTATACTAAATTGTAATTGAAAATTAAAAACCACTTAAAAAACCTTCGATTGAATTAAAATTACGTCTAGAAAGC